>CAZJWR010000024.1:0-49240 GCA_964549765.1 uncultured Ignavibacteriales bacterium | reverse complement strand
CTCTTTATTTAGCCAAAATCACCTAAAATTTACACACAAGAATTTACACAACCGTCCCTCCGGTAAAACCTCCTCCCGGGATTTTGCACTTGCCAGTAGGGCGATGGCGATGTAATTTGTACATGCCGATCCATTTCATTTGTAAGAGCAAAAACCGAATGGCAGACGGTTCATTGCAGTCAGGGAGATTATGGAGGGATGTGGGACTATGTATCGCAAGAGCATTGCTCTGGTTGCCCTGTTGACCTTTCTCAGCTCAATTATGCCGTCATTTTGTTTTTCGCAGGAAGCGGCGCTTCAAGATGTCGTGTACCTCAAGAACGGCAGCATCATTCGCGGCGTCATTATCGAGCAAATACCCGAACAAAGCCTCAAAATCCGTACTGCCGACGGCAGTGTCTTTGTGTATCAGATGAGCGAGATCGAGCGAATCAGAAAAGAAAAACCGGTAACCAGTTTACCTCCTATACCGACCAAGTCGAGGAAGGAACCGGTTGTTGCCTGTGCGCTATCGATCTTTCTGCCCGGGCTGGGGCAATTTTATAACGGCGAGGTGGGCAAGGGGGCTATCATGCTCGGGGCCTCCGCAATAGGCGCGACGCTGATGATGGCCGCGTTGACAGAAGAAATTGTGGATTGGAACGACGAGGAATCCCACCCCGAAGGGACATTGGGGGTGTTTATGTTCCTTGGCGCATGGATATGGTCTGTCATCGATGCTCCAATGAGTGCGTCCAGGATCAATCGGAAAAACGGATGGACATCACTGCCGTTGATCGATGATAATCTTGCCATCGGGCTTGCCAATCTTTCGGTTGAGGGAAAGATGACGCCGGGAATCAGAGTCAAGTGGAGTTTTTGATCCCGTCAGGTGGCCGTCAAAGGAACGGACTCCGGTTCTCGGAAATATCGGGATCATCGCCATGAAACGACGTGAATTCATCGAGAAGACCGGAAAGGCGATCGCTTTGGCGGCGGTCGCCGGCGACGCCGCCATTTTGACGGCCGGATGCGGGTCGCAGACTTATCCTATAACGAATGCGGTCAAACCCGATTTCGAAGTGCCGTACGATCCCCAGCTACCCAATATCACTCTGGCCAGAAACGAAGATCACGCCGAAGCTCTCCACGCGGCATTGGATGCCATCGGCGGCATCGGACGGTTCGTCCGCAAAGGAGAACGGGTTCTGCTCAAGCCGAACGTCGCCTTTGACCGGGGACCGGAGCAAGCCGTCAATACCAACCCCGTCTTGGTCGGCGAGATGGTGCGTCAGTGCGTGGTTTCAGGCGCCTCGGAAGTGCTCGTGACCGATTACGGCTCTCATGATCCATACCGGACGTTTTCGCGCTCGGGGATTCAGGCGGCAGTCGAACAGAACGGCGGGAAGCTTCTTCTTTTGGATGAAGGCGATTTTGTGGAGGACGATTTCGGTCGTAAGTTCATCAAAGCCTGGCCGGCCCTGAAATATATTTTCGAAATCGATCGTCTGGTCAATATGCCGATCGCAAAGCATCACGGATTGGTATGGGGGACGGCGTCGATGAAGAATTTTTTCGGCGCCATCGGCGGCGAACGCGATAGGCTGCATGAGCGGCTCGATCAAGCGATCGTCGATCTGGCTTCGTATTTCCGCCCGACTCTCACCGTGGTGGATGCCACGCGGGTCTTGATGCGCAACGGCCCGGCGGGAGGCGCGACCGGCGACGTAAGGATATGCGATTCGGTGATCTGCGCCACCGATCAAGTCGCGGCGGATTCGCGCGCGTGCGAATTTCTGGGAATGACCGCCCGCCGTATCCGCCACGTAACGCTGGCGGCCGAGCAAGGTCTGGGCGAGATCGATTACCGCAAAGCCGGGTATCGAGAGATTCTTTGATCGTGTTTGATTTGGAGGGTCATTTGCTGATATAGAAATTCCGCAGGGTCGAAACAGGACCCTGCGGAACGATAGATCAATTACCCAGAAGCTTCCTTCGTTCGCCTATCTTCAGATTATTTGAACAGTTCGTCGAAGAAAAGCTTCATGTGTGCCCAGGAGCGATGGTCGGCCTCGGCGTTGTAGGCCACGCCCCGCGACGGATCGTCGCCGGAATTGGGATTGGTGAACGAATGCACCGCTCCGCTGTAGGCAATGAACTGATAATCCACCTTGGCGGCGCGCATCTCGTCGACGAATGCCAGTACCTGATCCCAGGTCACATGCGGATCATCAGCCCCGTGGCAGACGAGGATTTTGCAGCGGATGTTTTTGGCATCGTTCGGATCGGGCGTGTCGAGATTGCCATGGAAACTGACCACGCCGACGATGCCCGCGCCGGACCGGGCCAGCTCCAGAACCGTCCCGCCGCCGAAGCAATAGCCGATGGCGGCCACCCGATTGCGGTCGCATAATTCGTCGTTAACGAGCACATCCAGCCCGGCATTCACGCGCCGACGCATCAGCTGACGGTCGTTGCGGTAAATGCCGGCCTGTTTGGCGGCTTCTTCGGGAGTCTGAGGATGGATGCCCTTGCCGTACATATCCACCGCGAAGGCGACATATCCCAGTTCCGCCAGCATCCGGCAGCGCATCTTAGCGTAGTCGTTCAGCCCGGTCCATTCGTGCACGACCAGCACGCCCGGCCTCGGGCCCTCGATGGCATTATCCCAGGCTAAGAATCCTTGCAGTTGGACTGCGCCGTCATTGTAATCCACGTCCTTTGTCATTATTTCCCCTCGTGCCAGGGTTGCGAAGCAGAATATTATCGCCAGACAAACCGACAATTTCATACGTCACTCCGTTTTCAGGTTTTCCACGCGGGCGGCAACCGCCGAGTACGGCGAGTTTCGTATCGGCAATTGCGTTACAATTCCGTCGATTCATATACGGCGGAAACGATACTGATGATGGATATGACGCCGGTCGGATATTCAGTTGGCTCTGTTTCATGCGCCTTGTCGTATGGTGACGGCCCCTGCGATCATATCGGTGATGATCAAGATTTGGGAGCGGGGATATATGCAACGTCCTATTGAGCACACACAAACCATTTCGGTGTATCATCCCCGATTCTCACGGCAGTCGATTGCCAGGGAAGTGAACGATTTCCGGAAACTATACCCGAGATGCGACCGCCGTAACTGGATTTACGACCGATCGGAATCGTCTTCGTACAACCACTCTTTGGCGGCGTCGATATCCTTGAAAATGCGGACGTTTTGTCCTCGTATCGCTGAGGAGGCCCGGTAAAAGGCGTAATCGTCGAAATCGGCGGCGACCACCAGCGCCCGCCGCATGGAGATGTCCAAGCCTGCTTCGACGGCAAATCGGGGAAGGTCGTCAATCTCGAGAACGGATAACCGGGGTTTGGCGGTACGCAAGTCGGTAAGAACCCGGTTGCAGTGTTTTTTTTTCGCAAGGGCGGCCATCGCCTCAAGAAATTCCTTGACCACCGCCAGGTCGTAATCCCCTGCTATTGCGGCCATAATGCAATCCGCTTCGGGATCGTAAGTGAGCGTATAGGGCATTTTCAAACTCCATTCCAAGAATATAATTGACTCATTTTCAGCAATTGTCAATAGCTCGGCCCCAATTTTGGGTCCGCCGACTGTTGCCGGAGTTTCATTGAGAGGCGGCGGAAAAGCGCTTATTAATATAAATCATGGATGCAATAGGTCCGTAATAGTATATACAGGCAATTGAAATTTTACGGAGGATTTCAGGTGAGCACAAATGTCTCCAAAATAGGAGTAGATCTGGCCGTGCATCTGGAGCGGGCCGAGGCGGCGGCATGGAGCGATTTCTGCCGGGCCGCCACCCGAGAAACGGTCGCGGTCTGCGGCATCGGGCTGGCGGACGACGATTCGGTCAGCGCGTCGGCCGCTTCAAAAGTCGATGTCCTTGCCTTTAACCGGGTGGTCGGCCTGGGGATGTCGGAGCCGGCCACGGAGGAGCATCTTGACGAGCTGGTATCGTATTATCAGCGGCGGAAGGTCAAACGATTTTTCGTCCAAGTTTGTCCCGCGGCGAGCCCGGCCAAACTCCCGGCGTGGCTGGAAAAGCGGGGATTCACATATTACAACAACTGGGTCAAACTGTGGCGCGGGGTCGAGCCTTGCCAGCCCGTGGATACCGACTTGCGCGTGCGCCGGATCGGAAAAACGCACGCGGCGTCTTTCGCCCGGATTCTGGTGACCAGTTTCAACTGGCCCCGGCCGTTGGAATCGTGGGTCACTCAAATGATCGGCCGGCCCGGGTGGCGGCATTATATGGCGTTCGACCGCGAGGCGCCGGCGGCGACGGCGGCTTTGTACATAGACGGCGAGAACGGCTGGATCGATTTTGCCAGTACGCTCCCCGAATTTCGAGGTCGCGGCGCGCAGGGAGCTCTGGTGGAGCAGCGTATTCGCGACGCCGCGGAATTGGGTTGCAGGCGGCTGGTAGTGGAAACTGCCGAAGAAAAACCGGGGCATTCCGCGTCCTCCTATCGGAATATGCGACGATTTGGGTTCGAGACGGCCTACGTGCGGCCCAACTATATTTATGTCAAGGGTTCTCAGCCGATTTAACGCTTATGGGGTCGGCTTTTCGCCGGATATCCCGCTATGGTTGGGTCCCTTTGGAAACCGAAACATCCGTGTCCGGCACTTTCGGCAGGAGGTGATTTTTTCGGGATAAATTTCACGGTTTTTCCTCCACTTTTTTTCCTTTTATGACAAAACCGTGACATTCAGTTCACGGTGTCGGCTATTTTGGGGCGAAATGATGTAAAAAGATTCACGAATTATGGGATAAAGGGAAACGGAGTCGAATGGAACTCGGAATCATCGGCACCTCGATCTGGCAGCAAAACATGCCTCTTCTGGAAAAATTGACGCTCGATCGCGACCAAAAGAACGATACTCTCACTGAAATCAAAGCCATACTCGATCTTGACGAACTTGTTTACCTGGCCACATGTAATCGGGTCGAATTCATTTATGTGACCTCCAGACCGAATCGCGGCGCTCGCATTATGCACCGACTGATAGATACTTTCTTCAGCGAGCGCCGCGATATCAGTTTTTTCCCCAACGATTTTTATCATTTCGAAGGAAAAGATGCCATCACCCATCTGTTTCGGACGGCGTCGTCTTTGGAATCTCTGGTTCTGGGCGAAAATCAAATAGCCGGCCAGTTCAAACAAGCCCATCTGGATGCGTCCGAAGCCGGGCTGACCGGGCCGGTATTGGACAGCTTGATTCAAGAGGCGCTCAATGTGGCGCGCAAGGTCAAATCGCAGACGAGCCTCGGCGAGGGGGCGTTGTCGATGGCGTCGCTGGCGGGCAATGAATTACGCGCCGGGCTGAACTCGGCCGAAAATCCGCTGGTGGCGCTGATCGGATCGGGCAAGATGCAGGTCAAGCTGGCCAGGTTCGTCCGGGAATCGCTGGGCGGGAAATTGCTATTCGTGAACAGGACGTTTTCCAAGGCCGAGGATTTGGCCGACGAATTCGGCGGCGAGGCGATGCGGTTGGACCAATTCCTGCAAACGCCGCCCGCGATAGACGCCATTGTTTCCGCCACGGCTTCGGTAGAGCCGATATTCGACGGCGAATTTCTGGATCGTCTGGCCGGACATGGCCGGCGCGTCGTCTGTATCGATTTGGCCGTGCCGCGCGATTTCTGCCTCGATTTTGTCGGCGACGACCGCGTTTCGCTGATAGATATCCCGGCGCTGAAGGCCAAAAGTCAGGGAAGCCTCCGGCAGAAATTCGTCGAAGCCGGCAAAGCCAACGAGATCGTCCGTAACGCGGTCAATAAATATTTGTCCAATCAAATCGAAGTGTCGCTCAAACCGATATTCCAAGACACCTACCGGGAAACATTGGAGACGGCCGAAAAAGCGCTGGGCGAGCTGTTCAGTAAAAGGGTTACGTCTCTGGCGACAGAGGATCAGGAAGCCGTCCTCCGTGTTGTCACCAAGCTCATCGGCCAGTCAACATTCGGGCCGGTGCGGCGATTGTCGCAGCAACTGGTCGAGAAGGGCCAGGAGTTGAATCTACCCAATCCGGCGCAAAATTTTCGCGAGGCGGTTTAACCTGCGGCGCGTCGGAACCGATCGATGTTTTCCACCGTTTCAATTCAGTAGTGATTTTCGATGATTCATATTGCCCGGAAATGCCATTGTTGCGATAATTAACGGCGTATCATGAAGAAGGACAATCGACTCAAAATTGCGGATTAATCCAATGGACGATTCGACCAAGAAAAAGACCGAAGACAAGGCGTTTATCACGACCAAATCGGAACTATTGAAGGAACAGGCCGAAAAAGTCATGCCCGGCGGCGTCAATTCGCCGGTGCGGGCGTTCAAAGCGGTCGGCGGCAAGCCCCGGTTTATCGCCAAAGGCGAGGGGGCATATCTATTCGACGTCGACGGCAATCGCTATCTCGACTTTTGCTCCTCCTGGGGACCGTTGATTCTGGGACATGCCGATCCCGACGTCATAGCGGCGGTCAAGGAACAGGTGGACCGCGGCATGACCTACGGCGCGACGACGGAATTGGAATATCAATTGGCCGATTTTATCGTCAGCCAGATCGACGCCGTGGAGAGCATCCGGTTTGTATCGTCGGGAACCGAAGCGGTTATGTCGGCGATACGGGTGGCGCGCGGGTTTACCGGTCGCGATATGATTTTAAAATTCGACGGCTGCTATCACGGGCATTGCGACTATCTGCTGGTACAGGCCGGGTCGGGGCTGGCAACGTTCGGGCAGCCCTCTTCGGCGGGCGTCCCCGCCGAGTTCACCAAGCATACGGCGGTGTTGCCGCTGGACGACGAGGAAGCCCTCGAGGAATTTTTCAAAAAGCACGGCGACGAACTGGCGGCGGTTATCGTCGAGGGGATTCCGGCCAACAACGGACTGCTGATTCAACGGCATGATTATATGCGGCTGCTTCGCGCCCTGACCGAGCGGCACGGGGCCCTGCTGATATTGGATGAGGTCATCACCGGCTTCCGTCTGGGCATGGGCGGCGCGGCCGATTATTACGGTATCCGCCCCGATCTGGTAACGTATGGAAAAATCATCGGTGGGGGCATGCCGGTGGGGGCCTTCGGGGGACGGCGCGATGTGATGAATGTTCTCTCTCCACTGGGACCGGTATATCAGGCGGGCACGTTGTCGGGAAATCCGGTGGCGATGACGGCCGGACTGGCGACGCTGAAGAAACTGGCCGACGGCCGCATCCATGCCCGGCTGGAACAAAAGAACCGGCGGTTTGTCACGGAATTATTGAACCGCGTCAACGGCAGCGCGGTGAATATCGCCGGGGTGGCGTCGATATTCTGGATCGTTTTCCAGCGCGACCTACCGCGTTCGGCGTCGGCCATCGACAAAGACGGCGTCTCGCATTACAACCGCATGCACGAAAGTGTCCTAAATCGCGGTGTGTATTTGCCGCCGTCCGGATACGAAGTCTGCTTCATCTCGAACGCCCATACCGACGAAATGCTGGACGATGCGGTCGAGATATTGGCGGAGGCCATCAAGAAGGAAGCGCACGAATGGGCCTGAACGGCAGCAATTTCATAGATGCCTGCTATGCCCGCAACAAAGGAACCATCCCGGTATGGATCATGCGGCAGGCCGGACGGTACCTTCCCGAATATCGTTCGGTGCGCGAGAAAGCGTCGTTTCTCGAACTGTGCCGTTCGCCGCAATTGATCGCCGAAGTCGTCCGTCAACCGATGGTTCGCTTCGATCTCGACGCCGCCATTTTGTTTTCGGATATCCTGACGGTGCTGCCGCCGATGGGCGTTTCCATCGATTTCCCCGAGGGCGGGCCGGTTATTTCGCCGGTGATATCGGGTCCTGAAGACGTGGATCGCCTGCGCGATTATGACGTTGTCCGCGAGCTGCCATTCGTTTTCGACGGCATCCGGGAAATCAAAAAAAATATCCCCGACAAGCCGCTCATCGGCTTCGCCGGTTCGCCGTTCACCCTCGCCTGTTACCTCATCGAGGGACAAGGCTCCAAGCATTTCAACAAGGCCAAGAGTTTTCTGCATCGATATCCGCAGGCGTCGGAAAAACTGATCGATCTGCTGAGCGATATCACCGCGAAATATCTGACTGCACAGGTTGACGCCGGGGCGGATGCGGTAAAGATATTCGAAAGCTGGGGCGGTATTTTATCCCAGAATGATTTCCTTCGCCGGTCGGCCGATCCGGTAAGCCGGATATTCGCATCGCTGAAGGATAAGGGCGTTCCGCGTATATTGTTCGTCAATAATATCGCGCCGTATCTGTCCATCGTTCGCGACATCGATTGTGAGGTAGTCGGCGTCGATTATCGTGTCGACCTAGCCGAGGCTGCCGCGGCGCTTCCCGGCAAGGCCATCCAGGGCAACCTTGATCCTGCTGCACTTTTCGGTTCCCCCGAGCACGTCGCCGATTGCACGCGTCGCATTCTCGACAGCGTCGGCGATCACGATCGATTCATTTTTAATCTCGGCCACGGGATACTTCCGGCCACGCCGTTGGAGTCAGTGCATGCCCTGGTTAAAACCGTTCACGGATACCGGACATCATGAGCAAACGAAACGCCGACGTTACTTCGATTCCCATCGATCTGCTGCGCAAATACGACCGCCCCGGCCCGCGCTACACCAGTTATCCGACCGCCCCGATATGGAACGGCGAAGTGGATTCCGGGACATATCGCGGGACGCTGAAAGCGGCCTCGGTTCATTCAGATAAGCCGCTGGCGATTTATTGCCATATTCCCTTTTGCCGCAAGCGATGCTTCTATTGCGGATGCAATACGTATGTGTCCAATTCTCAGGCGCGCGCCGACGAATATCTGGATCGGTTGATTCATGAAATCGAAACGGTGGCGAATCTGCTCGGCGAACGCCGGACGGTCAGCCAGCTCCATTTCGGCGGCGGCACCCCAACCTTTCTTGATATCGCCGGGCTGGAAAAAATAATCGGCGCCTTCGAAAAGCATTTCACCTTTACCGACGGCTTTGAGAAATCGATCGAACTCGATCCGCGCGTGACGACCGTCGAACAGCTGGAGTTCCTGGTATCGCGCGGATTCAACCGGGCGTCTCTGGGTGTGCAGGATTTCGACCCTTTAGTGCAGGAGGCTGCCGGGCGGATACAGCCGGAAGCACGGGTCAAAGAGATATACGATCACTGCCGGCGGCTGGGGTTCAAGGGAATCAATTTCGATCTCATCTACGGTCTGCCGAATCAGACCGTGGAAGGATTCGCGAAAACGATCGACAAGGTGATCGCGATGCGGCCCGACCGGGTCGCCGTATATTCCTTTGCCTATCTGCCGAACTTGAAATCGCATCAGCATTTGATCAGCCCCGAGGCGCTGCCGTCGACCGAGAGCAAGTACCGGTTGTTTGCGCAGAGTATCGAAAAATTCACCGACGCCGGGTATCGGCAGATCGGCATGGATCATTTCGCCCTGCCCGAGGACGAATTGTCGCTGGCGCAGGACGATGGGCGGCTGCACCGCAATTTCATGGGATATACGGTTCATGCGGCGGAGGATATGATCGGTTTCGGGATGTCAGCGATCGGTTATGTGGAAAACGGCTTTTTCCAGAATCATTCGAAACTGGACGAGTACAAGCAGGCCGTTGTCGATGCCGGCCTGGCGGTGTACCGGGGGATGACGTTGTCGCACGACGATCTCGTCCGGCAGTATGTCATAGCATCGTTGATGTGCAATTTCCGACTGCGGTTCGATGCATTGCGGAAGCGGTTCAATGTCGATTATGACCAGTATTTCCCGCAGCAACATGTGAAACTGGCGCCGTTTATCGAGGATGGCTTTATTACCGTATCCGACAGCGGGCTGGACATCACGCCTCTGGGACGGACATTCGTGCGGAATATCGCCATGACGTTCGATGCCTATCTCGATTTCCCGCAGGAGGGCAAACGTCCCACCTTCTCACAGACGATTTAGCGTCAACATGCCCATAGGCCGAATGTCCCGCCGCGGAATAAGATTCGAAACAATGGACAGATTATTATTACCGAAAATATGACTGGTAAACAGGCCATCCATACAAGTATAATGAATTGATATGAAAGCTCCGGCGGCAAAAAGAAAAACTCTGGTACTACTGGCGGGGATAGTCTGGTCAGCGGTCGGGATCGGTCTGATGATCGCCGCGACGTACTGGATTCTTCCGTATCGTGATGTCGAACTTCCCTGGATAATCGCCGGCGTGGCGGCGGGCGTGGTGATTTTCCGGTTCGGTTTTTCGCGGCTGGTGAAAGTGAATATCGCGAGGATTTTCGCGCAGGCGCCGGGAAAAGACCGGGTCTGTTTATTCGCCTTTCAGAACGCCCGCAGTTATGCGATCGTCATCGTCATGATGGCGATGGGGTACACGCTGCGCCACCTGCCGATCTCGAAAATGTATATCATGCCGATCTACGCCGCCATCGGCCTGGCCATGCTTCTATCCAGCCTCATCTATTATCGACATTTGCTCAGTTGAGCTTTCTCTAGTATGCCATCCATGACCCGACGACTCATGAGGCCATAAACATGAACGTACGAGTTTACGGCGAAGCACCGTTTAGAGTCGCTATCCTTCACGGTGGGCCGGGAGCGCCGGGATATATGGCGCCGGTCGCACGAGAACTGTCGCGGACAATGGGCGTCCTCGAACCGCTTCAAACGAAAGACTCGCTCGACGGGCAGATCGAGGAACTGCAGGGACAATTGACGACATCCGCCGATATCCCGGTGACATTGATCGGATCGTCATGGGGCGCAGTCCTGGCTCTTTTTCTCGCGGCACGAACGCCTCATCTGGTGCGCAAGTTGATTTTGATAGGCAGCGCCGTCTACGATGCCGAAAATTCTTCCCGCATAGAGGGTATCCGCATGGGGCGATTGGACGACGGGAGGCGCAAGCGATACGCTGAAATCATGACAGAAATCGAGACGGCATCGGCCAAGGATCGGCAGCGGCTCATGAGCGAATGGGGGGAGATGCTGTTCGATACCGACGTCTATGATCCCACGACGGTGAATCTGGAAATCATCGAGATTCAGAACGATATTTTTGCCGGAGTCTGGTCGGATTTTGTCGCGCTCCGGGACCGGCCCGGATATCTCATGGGGGAATTTTTGAAAATCAAAGCGCCCACGGTCGTAATTCACGGGAATTACGATCCGCATCCGATCGAGGGTATACGCCCATTTTTGGAAAATTGTCTACCTCATGTGCGATTTTACCTGTTGCCCCGATGCGGCCATTACCCGTGGATCGAAAGAAACGCCCGAAATAGATTTTTCGAAATCCTGCGTAACGAAATCTAACCACTCATCCCCGTGACGCGTAAACAATTTCCGCTATTTCTTCTGCGGCGGCTGCGGGAAGTACGGGATAGTGCTGTCCACCGGCGTGGCCTTCCCGGAATCGCTGCCGATAACGGCCACCAATACGCCGGCGACGGCGGCGCCAATGCCGCCGAAAAGCAAAATCCGTTTCCATGTGGGGGTTTTGTGCTCAGGGCCGCGTATCGCTTCCGCTTCCGCTTCGGCGATGGGGATCAGGTTCATGAAATCGCTGCGATTGGCGAACAGCCAGTCGCCCTGCCGTCCCGGATTGTACACAAACCCCATGGCCAGGTTCTGAACGATGGCCGAATCGGAATAGCCGGCGATCAGGTTTTGACCGTAATATGCTTGGCCAAGAAGAAAATACGCGTTGGCGATGGCGCCGCTGTCGGGTGTCTCAGCCGATTCGAATATATTGATGGCGGCCGAGGTTTCATTAACAGCGCAATCGTACAGATCATAACGGGCCATCATTTCGCGGGCATGTTCCAGAGATGGCTGCTCCGGATCGAAAGGACAGGTCAAGAGAGCGTCGGCTTGCGGGCGGGCGACCGCGACCATATCCATAAAGTTCGGCATGTCCCGGAAATACCATTCCCCGGTCCAGTCCGGATACGCCACGAACCCTTTGACCAGATATTCGATAATCGCCGAATCGGGGATATCGGCGCTGAGTTGCCTTCCGAACAACGCCCCGGCCAGCAAAAAATCGGCTCGAGCGATTGTCTGACGGTCACTCAGCGGCGTCACGGTTACGACATCACGGATTTCCAACTCGGCGCATTCGAACATGGCCGGGTCCATAAAGGCCGTGACGGCATGATCGAGAGAGGGATTCTCCGCGTCGTAGTCACAGTCCAGCGTGGCCGCGTGGCCGGGACAGGGCAGGAAAAGGGAAAACATCATGCTTCCCAGCGCCGCGAGCGACGCCAGAGCGAACAAGGGATGATTGGATTTCATATATCGGTTACCTCCGGGCGTTTCCTTGTATTTCGGACCAATATATCAGCAGTTTCATCATTTGATCTCCGGCCGGGCCGGAGCTGACATTGAGCAAACCGGTGTTGCCGGCGATGTGGCGCGTCATGGTTTTACCGACAACGCCGATCACAATGGAATCCACCTGCGGCCTGCCGGCGCCGCCGGGGGTAAGCTGCCTGACGTCGGCGGAGACCCTCCACGTGCCGTTCTTCAAGTAAAAATCGTATTCACGCGATTTGTCGAATCGATGCGGTTTTCCGTTGCAATACAGGTCAAATCCGTACCCATCGATGCGGGGAAGAATAAGCACCATCATTTTGGCCGAATCCAGCGACGGAAAACGATCTCTGAGGTCGAACGACAATCGGGCGGTATCGGATGGAGATACCAGGGCGAAGGTGCGGAAAACGGGAAAATCGCCGTGCTCGATCAGTATCTCATGCTGGCCGGGAGTCGTTCCGAAATACTGGCCGATGGACTCGGATCGGCCGTCGACCTCCATACCCGTATATCCGGGCGGCAGGACGTCGATTTTCATTTGCGGCCGCGTGGGCGGTTTGTCCACGGTTTCGGCCGGTGGGGGAATGACTGACACCGTTTCGGTATCACCCGGGGGCGTCTCGTTTGTGATCGCGAACGGAAATGTCCCCGGGTCCGATTTGATATTCGCGCCGAGGGTCGTTTCGGATGGGGCGGACGACCAGCGGATGAGCGGGGGGATGTCCGCGAAATGATAACGCTGATTGGCGGCGTCGGCTCCGACGACGATAACCGCTATGGCAGCGGCTGCGCCGATTGATCGCAGCGCTACGAATTTCCGGCGATACGGATAGACGACCTTATCGAAATCCCGGATCATCTCGCCGATCGATTGATAGCGCCGGGCGGGATCCGGATGGGTGGCTTTCTTGAGGACGCGTTTCATCCGGGAAGACAGCTTATCCGTCGCGGGCAAATCCCAATCGCCGTAGTCGGGATCGTTTCGGTCCTGATACAGGTGACGGTTGGTGGCCAGGTAATAGAACGTCATACCCAGCTCGTATATATCGCTGATGAAAGGGTTGTATCCGGGATTGTCCTGCCGGCGTTCGGGGGCGGCAAAATCGGGCGTGCCCACGAAAAAGCTGGTTTTGGTGGAAGTCTCTTTTATCTCCTTGGCGATGCCGAAGTCGATGATACAGACGTTGTCGTTCTTGTCGATCATGATGTTGCTTGGCTTGATATCGCGATGGGCGATGGATTTGTTGTGCGCGAACTCGATCGCATCAAGCACCGACCAGACGACGGTCATGAATTGATCCGGCGGGAGCGGCCCCGTCTCCTTGAGTTGCCGGCGAAGATCGACGCCGTCGATAAAGGGGATAACCAGGGCGCGTTCCGCGGGAAGGTAATCGATCAGACTGCAGATGGCCGGATGATCCAGCTTGCAGAGAATTTGCGCTTCCTTGTCGAAACGGTCCCGCAGCTTGGCCTGCGTGAAGAATTTGATAACGACCTTCTGCTCCACCAGGTTGATATTGATGCCGGTATAGACCTTACCGAAGCCGCCCTCGCCGATAAACGATTCGATGCGGTATTTCCCGGCGATTATCTGGCCGAGAAGCGCCAGCGGGTCCGGCTGATTGTCCTCAGATTCCGGGCGCCAGTTGTCGGTGTTGGTCGTTTCGGACATAAATCTCTTATCGTCCACTATCTCGCTGGTTGCGTGTGTAACCGATCACTTCAGCAGGATCATCTTTCGTTTGTCCACGTCCGTTCCGGCATTCAGGCGATAAAAATAGACGCCGCTGGCGACCGCCCGTCCGTTACCGTCCCGGCCGTCCCATCGCACCGCATGTGACCCTGCCGGCATATCGCGGTCGAGCAGCGTCGTCACGCGCTGACCGAGGATATTAAAGATGTCGAGCCGGGCGTGCGCTGGTGCCGGAAGATCGAACCTGATCGTCGTGGCCGGGTTGAACGGATTGGGATGATTCTGGTACAGACGGAATCGTTCCGGTATGGCGGGGTTCGATCCGCTGTGTGAATCGACATAGGCCTCATCCCCGACAATCAACCGATAATGCACGCCCTCGACGGTGGGTACACGCGGCAGATTCAGGACGCCGGCGCGGGGAATCGAGTATCTGGCGCCGGCGATGATATCCACGAGCATAACGGCATAATCAGGCGGCAGAAGCAGGGTGTCGGTCAATCGCAAACGCGCCGCACCGCCGGAGTTGCCCCGAACCAGGAGATTGAACATCCATCCCCGGCCCGGTTCGCGGAAATCACCGCTCAACAATTCAGTCTTGCCGTCATCGCCGGCTCGCTCAAAACAGAGCGATACATATTTGCCGGGCGGCAGGGGCGGTTCATGCAGATCGAATTCATCGCGCCCGTCCGCCGCCCGCGGCCGGACGCCAAAAATATTGGTCATATCCCCCGCGCCGTCCGCTTCCAGGCTGAGCTGGGCCTGCCAGAAGTCATGCCGGGGCGCGACCGGCAACAGCGCGATTTTGGGCAGGAGGTTCGCACGGATATAGGGCAGGAAGAGTGGAGTCGTCTCGGTAGCATTGCTGTACAGAAAATAGCCATGGAACGGCAGTAGCGTATCGGTGGCGTAATAGTAACTGCCGGTGTCGGTAGCGATATAGGCATTGATGACGGCGTCGATTTCATTGTTGAGACGCCGGTGGTTCCATGAAACCGGAAAATCGAACGGCGTCGCGATCTGGTTCCAACCGGGTCGGAGGTCGATGCGGGCGTAGGCCGTATCGACGATTACCGTATCCGGCAGGGCCGAAAAGCCGCTGGCGTCGAGATGCGCCCCGGTCCGGTTGTGCAGCCAATAGCCGTCGCGGCGGCGTATCGAATCGAGGGCCGGGTATTCGTCGTAGCCGGGAGGGGTCTTGTCGGGATTCCATCGACCCAGTCGCCACTTCAATATATCGTACGCTCCGAAATCGTCCTCGAAAACCGCCGCCGGCTGGCCGGGATCGATATCGAAGGGGAACCCGATATTCAGATACACACTATCCTGCAGATCAGGCGTCAAAACGTCGGACAATTCACTGCGAATATAGTAAGGCTTGATGGCGGCGTCGGTTGTCGGCAGGGTTTTGGTCACCTCCAGCTGGTTGATCTCGAAGAAATAGCCGGTGCTGCGCAGGCCGGTGAAATCGGTCGCAATTTTGCACTGATAGACAGTATCGGACGATTGCAGGATCGTATCCGTCCAGACGGCTTCTCCGCCTAGACGATAATGAAGGATGACGTCGTCCGGATCGCCGAGCACTTTGACCTGCATCAGGCAGCTATCGCCTCGGGCGACCGTATCAGGAATAGGCAACGGCTCGACGTAGGCACTGTCCCGATTGAGGAGCACCGATATATTATGGGAATCACCGTTGGCGGCCAGAATATCCAAGTCGCCGTCGCCGTCGATATCGGCGCCGATGACGGCATGAGTGCTGTCACCGACCGGATAATCATGCTGATCGCCGAAGGTCCCGTCACCCAGGTTTTCCATGACAGTCACGTACCCGGGGATGGACTGGTCGGCGGTCGCCAGATCGACGTCGCCGTCTCCGTCGAAATCGCCGCCGAAGATGGAATGTGGCCGCGCCGTGACATCATAGGTAACCGGCGATGTAAACGATCCGAAGCGGTCGTTCAGCAGAACCGACACGTTATTAACCCGGACATTGCCCACGGCCAGATCGGCGAACCCGTCGTTGTTCAAATCGCCGGCATACACCGAATGGGTCGAATCCTGAAACGTACCATCTTCGGACGGGTACACCGACATGACCTCCTGCTGGAAGAATTCTCCATAGCCGTTGTTGTACATGACGCCGACATAATGGGAATCGCAGAATATTGAGGAGGCGAGGTCTTCATCGCCGTCGCTGTCAAGATCGACGGCAACGATGCTGTAGGGCATATATCGCATATCGCAGGGGACGCCCGGGGCCGAAAAACCGCCTTGGCCGTCATTGAAATAGACATAGACGCTTTTCGAATATACTTTTGCCGCCGCGATATCAGGATGCCCGTCCTTGTTGAAATCCGCTATCGCCAGGGAAGTCGTCTTTACCCCTTCGGCAAATCGCGAGGTCGATCCGCATCGTCCGGTGCCGTCGTTGTAGCAGATGACCACCGAACTGTCGCCGAGACAAGCGGTGATGAGGTCGAGATCACCGTCACCATCGAGGTCGGCGGCCGCGATGTCATAGGGGATGCGCTCGACCAGTCCGGCGGTATCGAAGGTAAATGTGCTGTCGCCGTTATTGATGAGGAGCGAAATCAGATTTTTGGAGCTCGAAGGGACGGCCAAGTCGAGTAATCCATCGTTATTGAGGTCGGCGGCGCATAACGACCGCGGATGGAGATCTACGGCAAACTGGCGGGATGGCTGAAAGGCGCCGATGCCGCCCTGCACGGCGGTCGAGAATGTCCACGAATATGATTTGACGAGGCGGTCGCTGCTGATAACATCCACTTTATCGGTAACGGTCGCGGAAATTTCGTCACCCGGTAGGAACGGCTGATCAGGCCTGAAAACAGCAATTGTCGATCCGATATAGTCGATTGTGCCGGAGACCTTCCCGGCGGCTCGGGATCGCACAACAAAAGCACTGTCGGTCATCGTTGCCTGATTGATCGGCGCTCCGAAGAAAACGACAATACTGTCGGTGAGAGAAATGAATGTCTCCTCGGCTCGCGGATGTGTGGAATCCACCGCCTGCCGGTCTTTGTTGAAAATGATCTGAATCTGAGACGGGCTCATAGAAGACATCACAACATCCATATCTCCGTCACCATCCATGTCCGCCGGGACAACGCCAAAAGTGTTGGCTGCGCCTATCTGATAGGCGCGGTCGAGCGCAAAGGTGCCGTCTCCGGCGTTGATCATGATCGATGCGCTACCGTAACCGCCGTTGGCGGTGATGATATCGATATCACCGTCGGCGTCCAGATCGCCGTTGGCATCCAGGAATGGTCCGTCGACGCCCGTCGAGTAGATGCTATTTTCGCCGAACGTGCTGTCACCTTGGTTAAGGAATATCGATATATTGAACGTCCAATCGTCCGCCGTCGAAATGTCAGCGAAGCCGTCGCCGTTGTAATCCGCTGTGGCCGTTCCCCGGGGATGATTGGCAGTCGCATATGGAACCGGGTCGGAAAAAGTCCCATCGCCCCGGTTGAGTATGGCATAAACCTGGTTGGTATTGCTCCCGGCAATGACGAGGTCCAAGCTTCCGTTACGATCGAGGTCAGCGGAGCTGATATAAAAAAGTGTCGCCGCGACCGGATAGAGAGAATCCTGCACGAAAATGCCGGTGCCGTCATTGAGGAAAATGGATATGTCCTTCGAGGCGGTATTGGCGGCAGCCAGGTCAAGATCCCCGTCACCGTCAACATCAAAGGAGATTATGCTTCGCGGTGCGGTCCCCGCGGCAACTGGCGTTTGGGGCGAAAACGTGCCGTCGCCGACATTGAGGAATACTATCATATCGTTGGAAGCATTACCAACGGCGGCGATATCCATAAACCCGTCGGCGTTGAAATCGCCCGCGCACACACCTATCGTAGACGTTCCGGCGGCATATGTGGAGTCACGGGTCAGGGTGCTGTCACCGTTGTTGAAAAGGACGCTTATCCTGCTTGAGTCATAGTCAGTGGTGACAATGTCAAGATACTCATCGTCGTTGAATTCGCCAACGGCAAGGCAGATGGGGCTTCCCATTGAAGGTACAGCAGGGCCGAAATCGAATTTCCCGGTTCCTCCTTCAGCGCGGGCCGTGAACTGCCAGACATAGGGCGAAGCAAGCGGTTCGGCTCCGCCGGAACGAATCCCGACGGTGAGCGTTACCGACACGACCTCCCCGATGGCAAACGGTATCTGTGGAGTAAACTCGGCCGTGCGGGTGGGAGCATCGTATGCAATGACGCCGCTGTGGCGGCCCGAGATGGCCCCGTTGACGACGAAAGTGGAGGCATTGATGCTGGAGCCGTCCATGTCGCTGTCGAACGTGACGCTGATGGTCGCCGTCCGATCCACATCAAGACCGTTGCTCGGCGGCGAATGGTCGACAATAGTCGGCGGCAAGAGGCCGTTAATCGAAGCGATCAGCGTTCCCCCCAGCGGGCCGTGACCCGCGGAAACCGGCGTGGCCGCCGCCACGATGTGTGGAAATAGTGCGCCCGCGCCAAAGTCGGCAGCGGATATTGAAAATGAATTTGCCGGCAGAAGACAGATAAAGAGAAAAGAAACGATGGCGATACCGCCACGATGCAGAGGTCTCATAGTGCGCCCTTCCCGATATCGGCGATATGTTGAAATTGTCCCGACGTTACGTCAATGGTAAAAGTAATATAAACCCTTGAACCTACAAGTCAATAGTCAAGAATAGAAGATATATACGAAGGAAATTGGCAGTTGACAGGATCAGACAATTCGTTTAGATTGAGACGCTTATCAAAGCCGTGTGAAATAACGTCCAGGATCGGGGTTATGTCATTTAAAACAACACGTCGGACAGGGGATCTATGCCGCTTTTGCAGGTAAAAAAGCACGGGAAAGAATTGAGGCGGTTCTCGTTTAATGGAGATATTATTACCATCGGACGGGATAGTCTCGACGCCTACGGCGGATCGGATTTGCCGCTCCGTGATGCGTCCCGCCGGGTCTCGCGGTATCACGCGGTGATCGTCAAGGATAAACAGGGGCATTATTTCATTCGCGACCTGGCCAGCGCCAACGGCACCTTCGTCAACGGCCGCCTTGTTTACGGCCGACCGCTACACGATTTGGACCGGATCGGTATCGGGGATTTCGAACTTCGGTACTGCGAAAGGGAACACGTGACCGCCGATTTGTCGCAGGCTGTAAGGATCATGATGGCGGCGCCCGCGGGACGCGAGAAGTCGGAAAAAACAGCCCTGGAAGATATTTCGGCGGATCAGTCGGATCAGATTTCGGACGGTACCCGGCAAATCCTGCATGACATTTTGCAGCGACTGCGGCTGTTGTCGGACGATGAAAACATGTATGACGAACTGCTGACTTGCGTGGCATCGGCGGTGGACGCCAGGCGGGGGATCATCGCCGGCGTAGAGGTCCCGTTCGCGATAGCGCCCAAAGCGATCTACGGAATCGATATCGATCACGGAGAACAACTGGGCGTTGCCGCCGAATATGTTCAGCAGGTTCTTTCCGACGGGAACGCCGTCGTCGCCTTCTTCGCCGGGACGGCGATCTTGTGTTCTCCGTTATCGCTGGATGCCGACCGGAGAGGGATTATTTATCTCGAATGCGACCGGGGGCGGTGTTTTTCCGACGAGAACCGCGTCTTTCTCGATCTGCTTTGTCGGCGTTTGCCGGAAGCTCTCCATCAACGCAGGCACACCAACGGGGAAATCGGCCCCAGGGCCGATGAGCGTTTCGATTGGGACGTCGACATGGTGGCCAAAAGCCCCGAAATGAAAGAAATTGTCGCCGCCATCGACCAATGCACCGATATCGCCAGCAATATTTTGTTGCGCGGCTCGACCGGTACGGGCAAGGAGATAACCGCGAGGACGATTCATGCCCGGTCGGCCCGGGCCACCGGGCCGTTTATTACCGTGGAATTGTCCAATCTGGACAAGGGGATGGTTTCAAGCGTCCTGTTCGGCTGGAAGAAAGGCAGCTATACCGGCGCCGACCAGAGCTCCGAGGGGGCGTTTCACAAAGCCGAAGGCGGAACAATTTATCTCGACGAGATCGGCGACATCAGTCATGATATCCAAATGAAGCTGAGACGGGCGGTGGAGGAGAAACAAATCGCCCCGGTCGGGTCGGCTTCGGAGGAATACATTGACGTCAAGGTGATAGCCGCCACCAATATCGATCTTGATCGGGCGGTCGCAGAGGGCGAGTTTCGGAATGATCTTTTGCTGAGATTCGGCCGGCAGATCAAGTTGCCGCCGTTGAAGGAACGCAAGGGGGATATCCCGATCCTGACGTATTTCTTCATAGATCAAATGCAGACAAGACTCCGGGCAGTCTCGCACGGGGCTATGCGGATGCTGATCGACTATGATTGGCCGGGCAATATCAGGGAACTGCGGGAATTGATAAAAGAACTCGCGGCTCGAAGTAAAGAGATCGTCTTCAGCTTCGACCTTCCGGAACGTATACGACGGCCTGGCCCGGACAAGGGCGAGGACGACATCTCAACGGTTCAAGAAACGGAACGGCGGGAGATCATAAAAGTCCTGAACATGGTGAATTGGAACAAGACCCGGGCCCACGAGATACTCGGGTACGGCAGCAAACAGACGCTCTACAATAAAATCAAGAAATACAACATCACACCACCTTCGGGGGATTTTTCCGACGGGGATTAAAGGCCGTCGCTATTAACCGGAAGTCCCGTCCACACCCAAGACGCTCCGTCCACATCATGGACGCCGGGTATTTTCACGTAACCTTAGTTTCCTCAGTTCTATACGACAACGGAGAAGATGGCGCGCCGTTGTCGTCCAAAAAAATAGACGCTTCTATCCGATATCTCTCCTGCCTACGATTCGTACGCGGGGCCGTTCCCTTCCCGCAAGTTATTAACAGTCAATATGTTGCAGAAAATTCTCGGCAATGGATCGCGGACATTGGAATCGGCATTGAATTTGTTAGACATATATTTACTGCTGACAAGTGCGGGGCTCTAATGCCGGACGACTGTGGCTTAGGGGGAGCCTATTCCGGTTTGTCGGGGCCCGGACCGAAAGGACGGGTCCCGGAAATAAGTTGGTGTGATCCGACATAGTGCGTTATGCCCGAATAGAGATTAGGTTGATGGCAAAAGGGGGTCGGTGCACAGGAGATACAGGCAGGAGTACGGCTATCGATTAGAGACAAATAAATAACCACACTCGCAATCCCCCATGCGATTCAGGGACAGGCGGTCACAGGATCTTTTTAACAGGGTGTAGGACATCCCGGCGCTCGTTTCATTTGGCCGGGATTCAGTACCGACTGTATCGGATTAAGTCGTCCGAGGGGCCCCTCAGTCGATCAAAGGCTGAATGGGCACAGCAGCCTGGCAGGGTTCGTGCTCTCCCTGCCGGGCGCTTTTTTATCAATTCCTGCCATCGGTTGGGTCTTAAGCGCGGCCCTTCCGTATCCAAAATTTCGGTTGAAAAAATCTCAAAAATTCTTTACGTTGGCAACGTTAAACCTCACGTGAAGACAACGAGGGGTTGTCATCGATGCCTTCTTACAGCGCTGCACTCAAAATTTCTATCGTATTGTCCTCCGGCGATCAATCCGATCGTATGGCTGCCCCGGTATTAATGAGTTTCATACGTTTGTCTCATACGTGTACCTGTCCGTGCGGAAGGAGGTGAAAACAGCTTTCGCGGAAAGGCATATTTTGTAGGATTGGAACCCTTCACAATCTCATCGGAGGAATCATGAAGAATATTGTTCTGACGCTTGCCCTTGCCGTTCTCGTCCTGGCCGGCGGAGCCTTCGCGGCCAACGTGGTCAAGGTGGAGCGCGATTTCGGGCCGTCGTTCGTCGGCTACGCCCAGGACCGCTGCGTGGTCATTTTCAAGCAGGGGACTCAAGCCGACGATCAGGCATTGGCGGCCATCGCCCAGAATTTTCAGGTGGGACGTTTCGCCCATGAATTCCCCACCGCCAAGGCATCAAAGGCGGCCGACGAACCGTTGACGCGGTACTACAAAGCTCATTTTCCCGAGGGGAACCTGGAAAAAGTGATGGCGGCATATAGCCGGCTGCCGTTCGTGGAACGGGTCGAGCCGGTGGGCATCTATCGCTTGTCGGCGACGCCGAACGACTACTACTATGAAGGCGGCTCGACGTCATTTCCGTACGACCAATGGCACTACTGGGACACCTACGGCATCAACGCCGATTCGGCGTGGGATGTCGAGACGGGTGATCCCAACGTGATCGTGGCGGTGATCGACGGCGGCGTGCGGTATACCCATTATGAGTTGGGTGGTACCAATCCGCCGGGTCCGAACGACAATTCGACCAACGGCAATATTTGGGTGAACGACGGCGAGATTCCGGGCAACGGCATCGACGACGACAACAATGGCTATGTTGACGACGTTATTGGCTGGGACTTCGTCGCCAGTGCGTCTCAGTGCAACGATGCCGATTGCAGTACGCCGGATAACGACCCCATGGATGGGATGGGTCACGGGACGCATGTGTCGGGGACGATCGCGGCCATTACGAACAACGACGCGACCTGGGGCGTAGCCGGTATTGCCGGGGGGTGGAACGACGGCACGACCGGTGTTCCGGCCAACGGTGTCAAGATTATGTGCCTGCGGGTCGGGTGGAGCAGTCCGTTGGGCGGCTACGTCGGCATGGACTACGTTTCTGAGGCATTGTACTATGTCGCGACCATGGTGGATAAAGGGTACAACATCACGGCCGTGAACTGTTCCTGGGGATCGTCAAGCCTGATCGCGGCGGCGGTGAACGCTGTCAAGGCTCGCGACGTGCAATTGGTGGTGGCGGCCGGCAACGATAATTCCTCGTCGCAGGATTATCTGGCCAGCCGGGGTGACTGCATCGACGTGGGCGCCACCGACCAGAGCGGCAACCCGGCCAGCTTCTCCAATTACGGCAGTTGGGTGGATGTGGCGGCTCCCGGGGTACAGATATTGAGCACGTATCACAACCCCAGCGATCCGGCCAATGACTATATCGCCCTCATGGACGGGACGTCGATGTCCTGCCCGCACGTGACGGCGGTGGTGGGCTTATTGGAATCGTACAATCCGGCCCTGACCCGCCAGGAGAAGTATGATATCATAACCAATCCGGCCAACATGAAGCCGTACAACATGACCAAGAATGTCGGTCCGGGCATCGTAGACGCCCGGCGCTGTCTCGATGCGGCCGGTGGTGGCTGCGACGTGGCGGCCGATTTTTCGGGCGGTCCGAGCTCGGGCTGCGCTCCGTTGACAGTGACTTTTACCGATCTGTCGACCGGGACCGGTATCGACGGCTGGTCGTGGACGTTCGGCGACGGCGGTACGTCGAACGTGCAAAACCCGAGCCATCAATACGCCAACCCGGGAACATACACGGTTTCGCTGACGGCATCGAGCAGCAGCCAGGGGTGCAATGATACCCAGACCAAGACCGGGTATATCACAGTTAACGGCGGCCCGACCGCCGATTTCTCGGGTAGTCCGACCTCGGGAACCGAGCCGTTGACAGTGAATTTCACTAACCTATCGACCGGCGCGACCGGCTGGTCGTGGGATTTTGGCGACGGCGGCAGTTCGTCTGCACAGAATCCATCGCACACCTATAACGTCGGCACTTGGACGGTAACGCTGACGGCGACGAACGCCTGCGGCTCCGATATAGCGCAAAAGATCGACTACATCACCGTGAGTCCGTGTGTCTCTCCGGTGGCCGATTTCAGCGGTTCGCCTACGACCGGCTGCGCGCCGTTGACGGTGGATTTCAGCGATTTATCCACCGGCAATCCGACCAGTTGGGACTGGAATTTCGGCGACGGGGGCAGTTCCACGGCACAAAACCCGAGTCATTCCTACGCGAGCGTCGGCTGCTATACGGTGACGCTGACGGTCGCCAACGGCTGCGGTTCCGATGCGACGACCAAGGTAGACTATGTTTGCGCCGATCCCTGCGGTCCGGATCGGGCCTACGCGCAGACGGACATTCCGGTAATTGGGACAGTATCGGGCAGTTTTGCCAATACTCTGGCGAGCGATGACGTTTATGAGACGATCACCGAGGCGCTCTACACTGGCCATCCCAAGAAACGGTACAGCTATCTTGAACATAGATGGGCGATCGACGTCGGCGGCGGCGGTTCCGCCATGACATTCTATGTCGAGGCCTCTCGTCCGAACAACACCGACGGGGACAATTTCGTCTTCTCGTATTCGCCCGACAACGTGACTTTTACCAATATGGTGACTGTCGCAAATGCCACCGATCAGGTATACTCGGCCTCGCTGCCTGCAGGTCTGACCGGGACGGTATATATTCGCGTTTTGGATACCGACCGCAGCTGGGGCAATGAGTCGCTGGATCCGGTTTATATCGACGAGATGTATATCGAATTCAGCAGTCAGCCTGGGCCACCGGTAGCCGATTTTGTCGGAACGCCGACATCCGGCTTCGTACCACTGGCGGTGCAATTCACCGATCTGTCGACGGGCAATCCGACGTCTTGGAGCTGGGATTTCGGCGACGGTGTGGGAACATCGACGGCCCAGAACCCGAGTTATACCTATCCGAATGCGGGAACGTACACCGTCTCGTTGACGGCCACGAATGCCTACGGTTCAGATACGCAGACCAAGGTTGGGTATATAACCGTCAACGAACCGGGACAGACCTTCTCGCACGTAGGCAACATGGTGGTCGGCCACGTCCGGGCCGGACCCAATACCAAGGGCACCTGCACGGTCACGATTGTCGATCAGGATAACGCACCGCTGTCCGATGCGACGGTCTACGTATCCTATGATGGTCCGAATTCGGGCAATCTCAGCGGCGTCACGCTGGCCGATGGGACGGTTTATTTTGAGACCGCTCCGTTCAAAAAGCCGGCGACGGAGTGGTGTTTTGAGATCACCGATGTGACTCATGCGACTTACACCTACGATCCTGCCGCCAATGTCGTCACGCGCGCCTGCGAGAGCGGCCCGGTGTATAGTTTGGGACGCCCGTCCCGGACGCCGATGGAATTCAGTCTGTCCAACCGGCCCAATCCGTTCAATCCGATGACGACCATCGAGTTCGCGCTGCCGAAGGAATCGTATGTCCGTCTCGATATATTCAATATCCTCGGGCAGCGGGTGGTAACCCTGGCCGACGGGCATTTTTCGGCCGGCTGGTATTCGTATGACTGGGACGCTTCCGGCGTCGCCAGCGGCATCTATCTCTATCGTCTGACGACCGATGATTTCGTCAAGACCAAACGGATGCTTTTGATGAAATAACCGTTTGGTCCAAGGGGGAGACCCCACGTGAGTGGAAAAAGGAGGAAGACCCGGTGGCGCCGTGATGCGCCGCCGGGTTTTTTCTATGAGAAATAACATGAAGTGGCGGCCTTATCCGCGTCGTTCCGCACTCAATCCCCCGGTTGACTCACCGTATTGAAATCGTTACCATTGCGGTGCGAGGGTGATCGATTTGCCTGCGACCAAGGCACAACTGCAGCATACGAGGAAATTGCATGAGCGAGCAGATGTTATTCGGACTGGCCAGCATTATCGTGCTGGGCATACTCGCCCAATGGCTGGCGTGGCGGATTCATCTGCCGTCGATTCTCCTGTTGCTCGTGTTCGGTATGCTGGCCGGGCCGGCGCTGGGAATTTTGCATCCGGATGAGTTGTTCGGCAATCTGCTCTTTCCGCTGGTGTCGGTATCGGTGGCCATTATTCTTTTCGAGGGAGGGCTGAGTCTCCGGCTGGACGAATTGCGCCAGATCGGCCGCACCGTCCGCAATCTCATCACCATCGGCATATTGGTCACCTGGGTGCTGGCGGCTCTTGGCGCGCATGTCATCGCCGGTGTGGATTGGGCGCCGGCCGTTCTTCTTGGCGCGATTCTGGTTGTTTCCGGTCCGACGGTGATCATCCCACTCCTGCGGCATATTCGGCCGTCCGGCAACGTCGGGGCCATCGTCAAGTGGGAGGGAATCGTCAACGATCCGGTTGGGGCGGTGCTGGCAGTATTGGTGTTTGAGGCGATGATTTCGCGCGGCATGGGCGAGGGGACGTGGCAGGTTGTATCGGGAGTGTTTCAGGCGGTCTTTTTCGGCGTGATATTCGGCATCGTGGGTGCGGTGGCCATCATCCTGCTGCTGAAGCGATACCTGATACCCGATTTTCTTCAGAATCCGGTTTCGTTGATGGTGGTTATCACCGCCTACGTGGGGTCCAACGCCATCCAGGGGGAATCCGGTCTCGTGGCGGTAACGGTGATGGGCATCATCCTGGCCAATCAGCGCTATGTATCCATTCACCATATCGTCGAATTCAAAGAGAATCTGCGGGTGCTTCTTATATCAAGCCTGTTTGTCATCCTGGCGGCTCGGTTGACCGGCGAGCAGTTGGCCCTGTTCGACGCCGTCAACTGGCTTTTCGTAGCCTTCCTGATCGTCATCGTGCGGCCGGTGGCGGTGGCTCTGTCGACGCGCGGCTCATCGCTGAACTGGAAAGAACGGCTTTTTGTGGCCTGGATGGCGCCGCGGGGGATCGTGGCGGCAGCGGTGGCGTCGGTCTTTGCCATCGAATTGTCCGATCTCGGTCTCCACAATTGTGAATGTCTCGTCCCTTTGACCTTTCAGGTCATCATCGGGACGGTGGCGCTGTACGGCCTCACCGCGCCGTTTCTGGCCCGCTATTTGAAGCTGTCCACGCCGGACCCCCAGGGGGTTCTCTTCGCCGGGGCCCCGCCGTGGGTGCGGTCGATCGCGGCGCTGCTCCGAGAGCAGGGATTCCCGGTTGTCCTGGTCGATACCAACTGGGGCAACATAACGGCGGCCCGGACAGAAGGTCTGACGGCATATTATGCCGACATCCTTTCGGAAAATTTGATGCACGACATTCATCTTGACGGCATCGGGCGTATCCTGGCGATGACGCCCAACGACGAGGTGAACGCCTTGAGCGCCCTGCATTTTGTCGATATCTTCGGACGATCCGAGGTCTATCAATTGTCCCCGGTGAAAAAGAGCAGCGCCGAGAGGCGGGCGTTTGTCCCGCAGCATCTGCGCGGACGATACCTGTTCGACGAGGCCGCCACGTATGCCTCACTCACCGGCCGTTTCCGGGCGGGGGCCGGGGTCAAGAAATCGCATCTGTCCGAGGAATACACCTACGAGCAATTCCGGGAACGATACGGCGATTCGGCGATTCCGATGTTCATCATCACCGAGGCCAAGAAACTTCACGTATGCAGCGCCGATGGCCCGCCTGACCCGAAAACGGGCGATGTCCTCATCAGTATCGTCGATGATCCCGACGCCGGCGATGAGACGCCCGCGGAAAAGGCCCGTCACCATAAAAATCACGATGAAAACAAGGGAGGTTCGTCATGACGCGCTTGATCAAACGGATGTCTAAAAAGATCGGCCTGGCTCCCGGCTCGCTGACATTTATCGGCGAGAAGCGTGCGGAGGAAATCAAGATCACCGTCATGGATTACGACGCAGACAATCTTCAGGAAAAGGAAGTCGCTCACATCGAGGATTGTTTCCCTTTCAAGGACACACCGACGGTTACCTGGATCAATATTTCCGGCATTCATGATGTGTCCATCGTGGAAAAAATCGGCCGTCATTTCGGTCTTCATCCGCTGGTCCAGGAGGATATTCTCAACACCGGGCAGCGGCCCAAACTGGAGGAGAACGACGATTACTTTTATATCACCCTGAAAATGATCTACATCGAGAAAGACAAAGATTACTTTTCATCGGAACAGGTCAGTATCATTTTCGGCGATAATTTTGTCATTTCCTTTCAGGAAAAGGAGGGCGATGTTTTCGATCCCGTGCGTGAACGGATTCGCAAGACGATTCCGCGCACTCGCATGCTGGGACCGGATTATCTCGCCTATGCTCTGATCGATGCCGTGGTCGACAATTATTTCACCGTCCTGGAGCATCTGGGGGAGGGGATCGAGTCGATGGAGGACGTGCTGATCAACCAGCCCAGCCCCCATAATCTGGAAACGATCCATGACATGAAGCGCGAGCTGATCCTGATGCGCAAACGAATCTGGCCGCTGCGCGAGGTCGTCGGCGCGCTGTCGCGAAGCGAATCGAAACTGATCCACGATTACACCGACCCGTATATCCGCGACCTCTATGAGCACATCATCCAGGTTATCGACACGGTCGAGACGTTCCGCGATATGGTTTCCGGATTGATCGACATGTACCTGTCGAGCGTCAGCAACAAGATGAACGAGGTCATGAAGATGCTGACGGTGATCGCAACGATATTCATTCCGTTGAGTTTTCTGGCCGGGGTTTACGGCATGAATTTCGACACCGGCGCCGGGCATTTCAATATGCCGGAACTGGGCTTTGCCTACGGGTACATCGGTTTCTGGATTGTCGCGCTCGCCGTCGGCGTCGGGTTGTTCGTGTATTTCAAGCGCAAAGGATGGGTATAACCCGCGCCGCGCACAATTTTGGAAGTGGTCTTGAGGCGGCAGGCGGTTTGTCCGTATAACCTCTAAAGATATGAGTCATGCCCGCTCCATAGTGAAAAAAACGATACGATGGTTCGTGATCGTTGTCGCGGCGCTGGTCGGCTTGACCGCCCTGGCGCTAGTATTTTTTTCGCTGTCTCCCGGCGAGAAAATACTGAAAGGTATCCTTGAAGATCGGCTGTCGGCGTCTCTGGGACAACCGGTTATCATCGGAAGTCTCGAGACCAACATTACATCGCGGCTGGTCCTGAAAGATATCCGTATCTCCGGCGCCCCATCCGACAGCGGAGCGGCTATACTGACGGTGCATGATTTGCGCGTCAATTACAACATCTGGCCGCTGCTTCATAAAGAACTGACGATCACAGATATAACCATCGATTCGCTCGACGTGAATCTTCGCCGTGATGCGAGGGGCGAATATAATCTTGCCATTCTGAACGACACGACGACATCATCGAATGATACATCGTCCTCGTCGTTCACGGTGTCGCTGGGATCGGTGCGTCTCGGATATCTCTCCGCCACCTACGATGATGCATCTCTTCCTGCGGTGGTCGATATCCATGACGGTCGTTTTGAATTGATGCTCGACAGCGCGGGCGGCCATACCTTCAGGCTTTCCCTGGGGCCGATCGACGCCGTTTACGACAGCATTTCTGTCCTGGCCGCGGAATTTACTGCGGATGGATCTTATACCGATGCCGTCATCCATATCGATTCCATGCGCGCGCAGGCCGAGCGTATGCGGCTGGAGGCCTCGGGAGAAGTGCCCCTCGATAGTACCGGGGTCGTATCCGGGCATCTCGAATTGGCCGGCCGACCGGATTCACTGCTGCGCCGGATAAGCCGCAGGTTCGATCTTCCCGACGTAAATCTCCACGACGATTTTTCTTTGCGGGCCGATATCTCGGGTTCCGCCGAAGCGCTGGAGGTGTCGGCAACGCTGGATATTCCAAAAACCGATGTTTCCGGCGCCCGTTTGAACCGTGGCGTTGTGGCGATGCAATGGCATGCCGATTCGATCCGGGTCGATTCTCTGTATCTCAATGGATTCGGAGGAACGGTGTACGGAACGGCGGAGGTGATCCTCGATACTATCCCGCGGGCGCAGGCCGAACTGGCGCTTAACGACATCGATATCTCCTCCCTCTGGAAGTATCTCTATCATGAGCCGTCGCCTTATACCGGACAGTTGCAGGGAACGATGTCGATTGTGGGGAGGGGCGGTGATTTTGCCGGATGGAACGTCGACGCCGCCCTACGGGCGACGCGGGCCACGTATAGATCCCAGCCGTTCCCCGATTTTTCGACAACGATTGCATTGTCCGGCGGATCGGGCCGGATTCGAATCGAGCAGGATGATTTTACCATTACCGCGAATGGGAAATATTACGACGGCAGGATCGACGGCAGCTATACTGTCGATATTCATCGGCTTGAACCGTTGGCGGAGTTTTTCGACTTTCATGAACTCAGCGGAAGCGTTTCCGCTTCCGGCGGGTTTGATGGTACGATAGAAAATCCATCTCTGGATGCTGACGTCGATGCGACCAATCTTCGATTCGAGAATTTTCCCGTGGATTCATTAACGGGATCGCTCACATATAAGGACAGCATGCTCACGATCAATAAGCTGAGTTTCGAAGGTGATATACAGGCCATCGATCCCCAGCATCCGCCGTTCCATATCGATTCGGTCGCGGGAGGATTTTCCTATCGCGGAAAGATCAGCGGCGCCCTGGATAGCCTGATCGGTGACGCGTCAGTCGCTGTCACTCGCGCTCGATACCGGGAATATGCCGTCGATTCGGCTGGCGTCGCGGCGCATGTTGCCGGCCGGGACATTTTCGTCGATAGCGCGTGGGCCTTTCGGGATTCGGATTATATGAAAGCCGACGGCCGCTTCAATATAGATCAGATGGCGGGAAGTGCGGCTCTGGCTATGTTCGATCTTTCGCATATGTCAACGGAGGACACTACCCGGCAGGCTGATTCGACATCGCGAGCCATAAGACCGACCTTCGGTTCGCTGCATGCGACCTTCGATCTGTCGGACACGTCCTCGATGCGGATCAAGGCGGTTGGGGAGGGCATCGATATCGGTCGGATGACGGCGATGTTTTCCGATAGCCTCAATGTTGGCGGCATGCTCAGTTTCCGCGCCGACCTGTCCGGAACCACGACCGCACCGGAAGGCTCGTTGGATGTGGTCGCGACCAAACCACACTATGATGGATACACTCTCGATTCACTGACAGCGGATGTGAGTATCGATACCGGTGTCGTGCTCGTAAATAGATTCGCATCTTATGGTCCCGGACGTCACATGACGGCTCATGGTTCGATAAATCTCAGCCGCGATTCGACCGGTGCCCCGGTCATCACGCGAACAAGCAAGACCAGAGGGCAAATCCAGGCCGACAGTATCGACCTGACGGCATTTGATCCGTTTCTGGCCGAAACGGCATCCATGAGGGGACGCGCGGGGATGCGGATGACCTGGAACGGAACCGTGGAGGAACCTCATGTGATCGGCGCCGTGACGCTCGACAGATTCACGGTGATCACGGCGGAGGGCATCGATTCCGTTTATAATGTCACACTGCGGGGCTCGCTTGAGGATTCGACATTGACGATCAACTCCGCCTCGGGGATTCTGCTGCGGGAGCCGTTCACCATGCACGGTGACGTCACTGCCCGGCAGTTGAAACGATTTGCGGCCAACGTCGATATTGTCCTCAAACGTCTGGGAACGGTCGCGCTTACCGGAGAATTCGCCGCCGATTCGATTGATCTGACGGCCAGAATCGATCGACTGGAACTGGGTTTGCTGGAGCCTTTTGTCCCCGATGTGGATTCCCTGTCGGGAACCCTGGCCTGCCGGATAGACATTCGAGGCACGCCCGAGGACTTTCGCCTGTTCGGAAACGTCGATATCAGCGATCTTGTCGTCCTGCCGTCGATGATTTCAACGCCGGTTACGGGCGGGGTCATAAAGATTTCCTTTGATAAGAATCTGGTAACCATCGACACCGTTTATGCCCGTTTCGGCGGCGGCCCGGTGACGATATCGGGGACGCTGACCCAGGATGCCGGCGAAATCACCGATGTCAACCTGAAGCTGTCCGCCGACAGCGTCAAGGTTTCGCAACCGAAGGAATTTATCCTCGCGGTCGAAAGGGCCCGGCTAACATACGCCAGGCAGAACGATTACTATCTGCTGGACGGCGACGTACAACTGGGAGATTCGCGTTTGACGATGAACTTCCCGTTTCAATCCATCCTTCCGTGGGCGCAGTCGGTCGAGCAGATTTCGACGGAATATCCGCCGCTGCTGCAAAAGACGCGCCTGAATGTGCGCGTTCGGGAGAGCCAGAACCTCTGGGTGGATAATAATCTCGCCAAGCTTCGCCTCCACAGCGAACTGGCCGTGATCGGCAGCGCTCCCCAGCCGAATTTGTCCGGACAGATCACCGTTGAAGAGGGATACCTGCTGTATCTGGACCGCAAGTTCAAGATATCGACCGGATCGGCGTATTTCGTCGATCCGAACCATTTCAATCCGGAGATCGATTTTCAAGCGGCGACGACGGTCACGACCTATCAGGCGTTATCCTCGACTGCATATACCATCACCATCGCGGCCCAGGGGCCGCTTGATGATCTTCTCATCGATCTGACATCGGATCCTGTTCTGGATAAAGCCGATATCGTCTCGTTGCTGACTCTGGGCGCGACGCGCGAACAGCTGGCGGGCAAAAACGGATCCGAGGAGGGAGGGGTGCAGGGGGTCCTCACTCGGCGGGCGGAAGCATTGACCAGCAATCAGGTGACCGGGTATGTGTCCGGTAAAATCGGATCGCTTCTGGGTCTGGACCAGGTCTCGGTCCAAGGCAACCTGTTCAATCTTCGGGGGGATAATGGGCCGCAGATAACTGCCTCCAAAATGCTGTCGAAAAGGATCAAACTGACTTATTCCACAACCGTCGGTCATTTGAATGAGGAGAGCATCCAGGTAGGATACCAGCTATCCCGGCGGTTTTTTCTCGAGGGGCAGACCGATCGGGCCGGCAGCTCCTCGCTGGATCTCAAATATAGGTTGCTATTCCGATGACTCGACGCGTTTTTACAATTATTCGGGTGGCGATTCTCGTTTTCCTGACGTGCATCCCGGCACGAGCGGATAACGACCAAAGGCCCGAGGCGAAAAGCATTATTATTACCGGCAATCATGCCTTCAGCGCCGACCGGTTGAAAGGCGTCATGGTTACCCGCGCGTCCGGATTTCTTCGGACACATCGGTTCTTCCGCAGCGTTTTCGACGACGATCTTAATAATTTGGTCGGATTCTACAAGCAGAACGGATATCTCGAGGCGGCGATAACCGATACCTCGATCAGCATTGACACTGCCGCCAACAGCGTGAATATCTCCATCGGGATCAAGGAGGGAGAGGTCACCCGTGTCGAGGGTATGACGGTATTCAACAACACCGTCTTTTCCGACTCGGCTCTATTGTCGAAGGTCAAACTTAATATCGGCGATCCATTCAAACGAAACGCCGTGGAGAACGGTATGCTGGAGATGCTCGGCATGTACGCCGAGCGCGGCTATCTTGACGCCGCCGTCGCCCCGGGTATCAAGATCAACACGGAGACACATCTGGCCATGATCGATTTCACCGTTACCGAGCGATACCAGGCACACATCGATAGTATCCGGATGACGGGTCTGGACAAGACCCACCGCAACGTTGTGACACGCGAATTGCTTTTCACGCGTGGTGAAATCGTGCACTATTCGAAGCTGCTGGAATCGCAACGGCGGCTGTATCAGACCGGGTTGTTCGAAAGCGTCTTCATCCGCCCCGTGGCCGGTACAACGGCCGACTCGACCGGCCGCGACATCCTCGTCGACCTCAAGGAAAAACTCAACAGCGAATTCAACCTCGCCGTGGGATACGGCTCGGTGGATAAATTGCGCGGTTCAATTGCACTTTTTACTCGTAACCTGGCCGGAACGGGGCGGCAGGTCGGCGGCACCGTCAGCGGGAGTTTTATCCGGCGCGCGATCGAGGCTTCGTTTACCGAGCCGCGGACGTTCGGATCGCGCTGGCGAACCGACCTGAACGTCATGTATGAGTTCCTCAATGAACCGGGATACAACCTGAGCAGCATGGGCGGGCGACTCACCGTCGGGCGCACGATTCGCAGGCATGCCACGGCCCAGGTGACACTGCGAGTGGAACACGACGTGTTAAGCCGGGTGAAGGTGCAGGAACCGATCAAGGATTTTAAGGCCGATATCCGCAGTCTTACGTTTTCATTCATAAACGACACCCGGGACGATCTCTTCAATCCGACCCGGGGCATGTATGTCGAGGAGAGCAACGAGTTGGCCGGCGCGTTTTTGAAAGGAAGCAACACGTTCGCTCGCACGCTCTTCAATTGGAAATACTTTTATCCATGGACCCGCCATACCATTCTCGCCTTCGCCTTCGAGTTCGGCTGGATGGATTATTTCGGCGGCTCCAAAGAAATTCCCCTCAATGAGCGGTTCTACGCCGGCGGGCCGGGTTCTGTGCGGGGATATGGTTATCAACTGCTCGGCCCATTGGACACCGACGGCGATCCCATCGGAGGAAAATTCAAAATCGTCTGGCATGTCGTCGAACTTCGCCAGACGATCTACAAGATGTTCGGCGGCGTCGTATTCGTCGACGCCGGAAACATCTGGCCGAACATAACCGATTTCGTGTTCACCGATATCCGGTCGGCATCGGGCGCCGGTTTCCGCGTCAACACGCCGCTGGGGATCCTGCGGCTCGACCTCGGCGTCAATCTCGACAAGCTTCCCGGCGAATCGCGTATGAAACTATATTTCAGCATGGGGCAGGCGTTCTGACCTGTTTCCCACGAGGATTCATGGAACTGGAACATTCAGGGAGGTATTAATGGATATCCAATCGATTACCCGGCCGGTGCTGCAATGGCTGGTCGATCACGGCCCGAAACTCCTCGTCATTATCATTCTGACGTTCGCGGCCCTGAAAATCGCCCGGATGCTATCTGATCGGGTCTTCGGGACGGTCAGGAAGGGAATCAAGGAAGTCGAGATGCAGAAACGGGCCGACACCCTCAGCTCGCTTATCCGGTACATCAGTAGTATCACCATCCTGCTGGTCGCGATCATCATGATTCTGGGGGAATTCGGTATACAAATCGGCCCGATTCTGGCTGCCGCCGGGATCGTCGGGGTCGCCGTCGGTTTCGGCTCGCAGCAGCTGGTGCAGGACATCATCAGCGGTTTTTTCATTCTCCTCGAAGACCAGATCCGCGTCGGCGACGTGATCAACGTGGCCGGGAAAGGGGGCGTCGTGGAAAAGGTCAACCTTCGCATGGTAGTCCTGCGTGACCTCGCCGGCAGCGTCCACTATATCCGCAACGGCCACATCGACGTCGTCACCAATATGACCAAGGAATATTCGCAGTATGTCTTTGACATCGGCGTCGCCTATCGCGAGGACGTCGATGAGGTGATGGATGTTGTCAAAGCCGTTGGGGCCGATATCCGCAAGGACCCCGACTACGCCGACGATATACTGGATGATATCGAAATGCTCGGTCTCGATCAGTTCGCCGACTCGGCTGTCATCATCAAGGCCCGGATCAAGACCAAACCGATCACACAATGGCGGATAGGACGTGAATTCAACCGGCGTCTCAAGAAGGCGTTCGACGAACGGAATATCGAAATCCCCTTCCCGCATATGACCGTCTATATGGGTCAGGACAAAGCCGGCCAGGCGCCCCCGCTGCATGTTGCCACGGAACGGAACGACGATGCGTCGGCAGGCTGATGCTTTCAACCATACGGTATCGCGGTGTCAGAGCGATGAATGTGGGAGTGGAGGAATATGCGGGATAAAGTGAGGCAGTTATGCGGCGGATAACATGCATTATTGCATCGGTTCTGGGCATGATATTCATGTCTTATGCTCATGTGCAGGGTGCGCCCGAGGCAAAAAACAAAACGCTGATCGTGGGGACAAAATCGACCCCGCCTTTCGTCATCAAGTCGGCCGCCGGTAAATACAGCGGCATCAGCATCGACCTGTGGCGGCGGATGGCCGAGGAGCTTCACTATACGTATCGATTCGAGGAGCGTGACCTGAGTGAATTGCTGACGGGACTGCAGGACGGCAGCCTTGACCTGGCCGTGGCCGCCATCACCGTCACCGCCGATCGCGAAAAGGTGATCGATTTCACCCAGCCGTTCTATAGCACGGGCCTGAGCATCGCCGCATCTCCCTCAAACCGCAAGAATTGGGTCTACGCCCTGAAACGATTCGTGTCGCCGCAGTTTCTTCGTGTGGCGGGATCGCTGGCGCTGCTGCTTTTCATCGTCGGCGTGCTGGTCTGGTTGGTGGAACGGAAGCGTAATCCGAATCAATTCGGCGGCAGCGCAGCCTCCGGTATCGGGTCCGGGTTTTGGTGGTCGGCGGTGACGATGACGACGGTCGGATACGGCGACAAGGCGCCCCGGACGTTTTTGGGCCGGGTGCTGGGCCTTATCTGGATGTTCGCCGGGATCATCATCATTTCCAGCTTCACGGCTGCGATCACGACCACGTTGACCCTGACGACGCTGGAATCCAAGATCAGTGGACCGGCCGACCTGCCCCAGGTTCGCGTCGGGACGGTTGCGGGAACGACCAGCGCCGGATATCTCGATGAACGGCACATCCGCTATGAAGGATATAATACACTTGCCGGAGCGTTGGACGCCGTCGCCGAGGACGGTATCGATGCGGTCGTCTATGATGCGCCCATCCTGCAGTATATGGCCGAGACCGACTTCAAGGGCCGGATATATGTCCTCCCCCGGACGTTCGGCCGTCAGGATTATGCCATCGGCCTGCCGCAGGGCAGTAACCTGCAGGAGCCGCTCAATCGCTCCCTGCTGGATATCACATCGGAACCGATCTGGCATACCATCCTTGAACGGTACCTCGGCAAATCGGAGTAAAGGGAATAGGTGCGCTATGGAAGCCTTAACGTGGATTGGAATTGTTTTCTGCCTCACGCAATCGGCGATGTTCTCCGGCCTCAATCTGGCTGTTTTCGGTGTCACCCGGTTGCGTCTGGAAATCGGGGCCGGGTCAGGAAACGGCGACGCTGCCAGAGTTTTGGCGCTGCGTCGCGACCCTCATTTCCTCCTGACGACGATCTTATGGGGCAACGTGGCGGTCAACACCCTCCTGGCCATTCTGGCCAATTCCGTGCTGGCCGGAGTGAGCGCCTTTGTTTTCGCCACGGTGGTGATCACATTCGTGGGCGAGATATTTCCTCAGGCGTATTTTTCGCGACATGCGCTCCGAATGGCCTCGAAGTTGACACCGATGCTCCGATTGTATCAGTTTATCCTATACCCGGTTGCCAAACCGGCGGCTAAAATCCTCGACTGGTGGCTTGGGGGCGAAGGTATCCAATATTTTCGGGAACGGGATTTTCGCGAAGTGATCCGCCGGCATGTCGAAGCGGCCGAAAGCGATGTCGACCGTTTCGAAGGATTGGGGGCGCTGAATTTTCTGTCTCTGGATGACCTGCCGATTTCCCAGGAAGGCGAGCCGGTCGATCCCCGCAGCATCATCGCGCTGCCGATCGAAAACGATCGTCCGGTATTCCCCGCGATTACACCTGGCCCGTCCGACCGGTTTTGTCAACAGGTGCAGGCTTCACGGAAAAAATGGGTCATCATAACCGATCCGGAGGGTGCCCCGCAATTCATTCTGGACGCCGACGGATTCCTGCGCGAGGCGCTTTTTGAACCCGGCCACCTCAATCCGTATGACTACTGCCACCGACCCCTGATCATCTATGACGGGCAGACGCAGTTGGGCGAGATCGTCTGGAAGCTCGAGGTCAAACCCGTCCATCCGGCCGATGATGTGATCGACAAAGATATCATTCTACTATGGGATAAAGAACATCGGCAGATAATTACGGGCGCCGACATCCTGGGCCGTCTCCTGCGCGGAATCGTCACCCGCGCCGGGGCTGAATAAAATGAGGATGGCCGAAGCTTAAAAGAAGCTTGCTCTCAGAACGGCCCTGATTTAAATTCCGCCGTAACTATATATTCTCTATGTTGCATTGTCGAACATGCGTGCAATTATTGTATATTCGGTGCTCCTTATCCTGGGACTGGTCGGCTCCCAATTTCTGCCCGGCTTCCTATCCGGCTATGAGGCGGCTCGTCCGGGCATTCAACTGCTCACCATGTTCTGCCTTTCGTTCATCATGATCCATGTCGGCTATGAATTTGAAATTGACAAGAGGAATCCCCGGAAGTATGGCTGGGACTATGTGGTGGCGGCGACGGCTGCCGGTTTTCCCTGGATATTTTGCGCCCTGTATTTTGTCTTCGTCCTCGGGCCGTCGGGTGCGGCGGGATCATGGGACGTTTGGAAAGAGTCGCTTCTGGCATCCCGTTTCGCCGCGCCGACTTCGGCCGGCGTCCTCTTCTCGATGCTCGCAGCGGGCGGCCTTTCGGCAACATGGGTATTTAGGAAAGCCCGTGTTTTGGCGATCTTCGATGATTTTGACACGGTGCTGCTGATGATACCGTTGAAAATTCTGATTGTCGGCTTCCGCTGGCAGCTCTGGGTGATCATCATCGTCATGATTATCATGCTCTGGCTGGCATGGAGGTACCTGCATGCATGGCGGCTTCCCGTTTCATGGCCGTGGGTCATGCTATACGCTGCCGTGGTGACAATCGTCTCGCACGGCATATACCTGGCCAGCAAACATCTACCGCTGGTGATGGGCGGTATTCCGTTCGACGAGGTCGTTCCCATTCATATTGAAGTGCTTCTCCCGGCCTTTGTGATGGGATGTATGCTGGCGCGTCCTCCCGGACATAATCCGCACGTCGACGACGCTCGGCCCGGGCATCAAGAGGGGCCGGAGGACCCTTCCGAGCAGAGGATTTCGAGCGGAGTATCGGCTGTCTTCATGATTCTCGTAGGGTTGTCGCTGCCGGTGATCTCGTTGAAATCCGGCGGGCAGCATGTCGGTTGGTCGACCATCGCTCTGCACGTTGTTATTGTCACGGTGATATCCAATATCGGCAAGATGTTTCCCGCCTTTTGCTATCGAGCAGAGGCGGGCTGGCGGGAGCGACTGGCCGTGGCCGTCGCTATGTTCCCCCGCGGCGAGGTCGGGGCCGGTGTGCTGGCGATAAGCCTGTCGTACGGGATCAGCGGCGCACCCCTGACCGTCGCCATGCTTTCGTTGGCGCTGAATCTGGTATTCACCGGTTTGTTTATTGTCATCGTCAAATGGCTGATTGCCGATGTCCGCGCAATTCCCCAAACTGAGTAATTGCGCCCTGCCGCCCCTCCGAAATCATTAATAATGGGTGGCCGTATTCCGTACATTATACAATAAAGCATGGATACGATAGGGGGATTGCGACACACGTTGCGGTCCCCGGGAAGGCGCTGGTGCAATGATGGGAAAGAACGTCGCGGAGAAACTGATCGAAAGCCACCTGGTGTCCGGAAATATGCAGACGGGCGAAGAAATCGGGCTGAAAATAGATCAAACGCTCACGCAGGACGCCACCGGTACGATGGTTATGCTGGAACTGGAGGCGATGGATCTGAAACGCGTCAAAACCGAAGTATCGACGCAATATGTGGATCATAACCTGATCCAGGCCGATTTCAAAAACGCCGACGATCATTTGTTCCTGCGGAGTGCCTGCAAACGGTTCGGCCTCTGGTACAGCAAGCCGGGCAATGGGGTCAGCCATCCGGTGCATATGGAGCGATTCGGCATCCCCGGCAAGACGCTGCTCGGTTCCGACAGCCATACCTGCGCCGCCGGGTCGCTGGGTATGCTGGCGATGGGCGCCGGCGGCTTGGAAGTTGCGCGGGCGATGGCGGGTGAGCCGTTCTATGTGAACATGCCGAAGATCATGGGCGTGCGCCTGACCGGATCGTTGCCGGATTGGGTCAGCGCCAAAGATATCATTCTGGAGATGCTCCGCCGCCACACCGTCAGCGGCGGCATCGGCAAGATCATCGAGTATTTCGGCCCCGGCTTGGAGCATCTGACGGCGATGGATCGTCATGTCATCGCCAATATGGGCGCAGAGCTGGGCGCGACGGCGTCGGTATTCCCGTCGGACCATGCCGTGCTGGCGTTTCTTCATCAGCAATCCCGCGACGATGCCTTCGTCGAACTCTCCGCCGATGATGACGCCGAGTATGATGAGCACGATGAGATCGACTTGTCCAAGCTCGAACCGTTGATTGCACTTCCCAGCAGTCCCGGCAACGTCGTCCCCGTCCGCGACGTCGCCGGCAGGGAAATCTATCAGGCTATGATCGGATCGTCGGCCAATCCCGGCATTCGGGACTTCGCGATTCCGGCTTTGATGGTTGCCGGAAAGCAGGTGCACGACCGGGTGTCGTTTGACATCAATCCCAGTTCACGGCAGATCGAGGAAAACCTGGTGGAGATGAAACTGCTGGGAAAACTGCTGCACGCCGGAGGACGCATCCATCAGGCCGGATGCAACGGCTGCATCGGCATGGGGCAGGCGCCCGCCACCGGCCGCATCAGCCTGCGCACCGTCCCGCGCAATTTCCCCGGGCGATCCGGCACGAAAGAGGATTCGGTTTACCTGTGCAGTCCCGAGACGGCGACGGCGTCGGCCCTCACCGGCGTCATAACCGATCCCCGCACGCTCGATACGGATTATCCCATATTCGTCGAACCGGAACGGGTTATCATCAACAAGGACATGCTGGTTCCTCCCCCGCCGTCTGACGATGCCACCGTGTACGAATTGGAGAAAGGTCCGAATATCCATAGCCTGCCGATATTCGACGAATTATCCGACGCCGTCGAAGGCCCGGTGCTGCTCAAGGTCGGCGACGACATTTCTACCGATGAGATCATGCCGGCGGGAAGCCGGGTTCTGCCGTTCCGGAGCAACATCCAGGAAATCAGTCGGTTCGTGTTTACGCAGGTGGATGAAAGCTTTCCGGAACGGGCGATGAAATATCAGGACAAGGGATTTTTGGTTGTCGGCGGAAAAAACTACGGTCAGGGCTCCAGCCGCGAACATGCCGCTCTTGCGCCGCGCTATCTGGGATTACACGTTGTTTTAGCTAAAGGATTCGCACGTATCCACGCCCAGAATCTGGTCAATTTCGGCATCCTGCCCTTGCTGTTTGCCGATCCGAAAGACTGGGATAAGATCGATCAGGGAGATGTGTTGACGCTCAGAGGCGTCCGTTCGGCGATCAAGAAAGGGCACGATATCACCGTGACGAACAAGACGAAGAATCAAACCTACAAGGCCCGGCACAGCATGTCGGATCGTCAGGTGGAGGTGATGCTTTCCGGCGGCATGATCAATTATTTCCGCAAGAAGCACGAAACGCGGGCATAGGACCGATCGTTCGGATAAACATCAGGCGCGTCGTTGCATCAACGGCGCCTTTTAATTTGCAAACGTCCTCATGGTGTCGTTCAACTGTTGTGGACGTCTTGCTACCTCTTTTTCGGCCGATAGTAGTGCGTGCTCGTGCCATAGAAAATATCAGCCGCTTCCATCAGCGTCTCCGATAACGTCGGATGCGGATGAATTGTCAACCCGACATCGGCCGCCACCGCGCCCATCTCCACCGCCAATACGCCCTCGGCAATCAGATCACCCGCATTGGGCCCCGTGATGCCGACGCCCAGCACACGTTCGGTTTTCTTGTCGATGACCAGCTTGGTCACGCCGTCGGTGCGACCGAGGGTCAATGACCGCCCTGAGGCTGCCCACGGAAAACGGATGACTTCGACATCGAGTCCCTGCTCTTTGGCCTGAGTCTGGGTCAGCCCGCACCAGGCGACCTCCGGATCGGTGAACACCACCACCGGAATAGCCTGCGGCTCGAAAGCGACTTTCTTGCCGGAAATGGCCTCCGCCGCCACCCGGCCCTCGTGCGACGCCTTATGCGCCAGCATCGGTTCGCCGGCGACGTCGCCGATGGCATAGATGGTCGGCTCCGCCGTCTTCCGTTGCAGGTTTACCTCGATAAATCCCTTCTCGGTGACTTTGACCTTGGTATTCTCCAGACCGAGATTTTCCGAATTCGGTCTTCGCCCGACCGAAATGAGCACCTTGTCGAACAGCTTTTCCTGTGTCTCGCCGTCCTTGCTTTCCAGCGTCACCTTGATGCCGTTCTTCTGCTCTTTCATTTTGGATACAGTCGTATTCAGTATGATCTTGTCGAATAGGCCGTCGAGCCGTTTCGACAGCACGGACACCAGGTCGCGATCAACTCCCGGCAACAGGCCGGACAGCATTTCAACCACGGTGACTTTTGCGCCCAAGGTGGCGTACACCGTGCCCATCTCCAATCCGATGTATCCGCCGCCGACAACAAGCATTGATTTGGGTATGTCTTTGATGTTGAGCGCGCCGGTGGAATTTATTACGCGAGGGGAATCGGGGGCGAGTTTTGGAATCACCGTCGGCCGCGATCCGGTGGCGATGATGGCATGCTCAAACGATAGTCTGATATTGCCACCGTCCTGGGCCTTGACCTCCAATGTCTTTGCATCGACAAACTTCGCCATCCCGCGGATAAATTCGACTTTGCGCTGTTTGGCCAACTGCCCGACACCCCCGGTGAGGCGTTCGACGACGCCGTCTTTCCAGGCGCGCAGTTTTTTGACGTCGATTTTCGGCTGGGTGAATGTTATCCCCCAGTCGGCGGCGTCACGGGATTCGGAAATCAGCTTGGCGACGTGAAGAAGCGCTTTGGAGGGGATACATCCGCGATAAAGACAAACCCCGCCGGGGTTCTCCTCGGGATCGATCAGGGTTACCTGAAGGCCCAGGTCGGCAGCCATGAACGCCGCGGCGTATCCGCCCGGTCCACCGCCGATGACGGCCAGCGTAGTCGATTTCTTTGTCTCGGCCATGTGATTCTATTCCGTCCTTTCTTTTCTATATTTCACATTCGACTCTTCATCACGATTCAAGATTCAACAACAGAGGATGTTCCAAAGCCTCCACCACCCAGCGGAGGAAACGCGCCGCGTCGGCGCCGTCAATGATACGATGATCGTACGACAGCGTGAACGGTAGAATGATGCGCGGTTCGAATTTCCCGTCGATATACCGGGGCTGGGTCGACGCCCGGCTGACGCCGAGAATCGCCGATTGCGGCCAGTAGACGAGGGGCGTAAAATTCGTCCCACCGATACTGCCTTGATTGGAAATGGTGAAGGTGCCGCCTTCAAGCTCATCCGGCTTGACTTTCTTATTCCGGGTGCGTTCTCCGAGGTCGGTTAATGCTACCGCCAGTTCAACGATGCTTTTCTTGTTCACGTCTCGGATAACCGGTACCACCAGCCCGCGTTCGGTATCGACGGCCATGGCGATATGATAATATTTCTTATAGATAATCTCTTTGTTGGCGACGTCGATGCTGGCATTGAATCGCGGGAAACGCTGCAATGCGGCGGCCACGATTTTCATCAGGATGGCGGTAATGGTCAGCCTGGCGCCGGCCTTTTCCGCTTCGTCATGATATTTCTCGCGGAATTTTTCTGCCTCGGTGATATCGGCTTCGTCGAACTGCGTCACCAACGGAATGACCGACCAGGAATGCGCCATGGAAACTGCGGTAAGTTCGCGCACTTTCGTCATCGGATTTCGCGATATTTCGCCCCATTTGCTGAAATCGGGGAGGGGCCGTTGAGACGGGATTATCCCGCCGCCGGTCTCCACGCCGGTCATATGCTTCTTCACATACGCTTTGACATCGCTCTGCGTGATGCGGCCGCCGGGCCCGCTGCCCGGTACGCGATTTATATCCGCGCCAAGCTCCCGAGCCAGCCGCCGGATGGATGGAGCCGCCGGAGCTTGATGCTCGACGGCCTTTTCCGCTTCAATCTTGACAGGCTCCGGTTCCTCTTTCTTCTCCTTCTCGGGAGGAGCGGTTTCCTCTTTAGGTTCTTTTTCGGCTTCCGCCGGTTGCGCTTCCTTTTCAGGCTCTTTCTTCTTCGGTTTTTCCTCGGCTTTTTCTTTCTCGGATGGTTTCTCTTTTACTTCCTTGGGTTCGGCCGGGATTTTTTCCTCGCCCTCGTCCTGGGTATCGATCTTCGCAATAATATCGCCTATCTTGACCTCATCATCCGCTTTGACCGTGATCTCGGTGATTTTGCCGCTGTATTTGGTCGGGATTTCGACGACGGCCTTGTCGGTCTCCACCTCGATAATGGCCTGATCAACTTCGACCGTATCACCGACCGATACCAGTATGCCCGCGACGACTCCGGTTTCGACGGTCTCGCCGATATCCGGTATGGTAATGTCTTTGATCATTTCATGCCCCTCGCATCAGGAATACATCGGATTCGATTTTTCAGGATCGATATCAAGTTCTTCGGCGGCCTTTTTCACCACTTTCGCATCGATTTTCTTTTCTCGGGCCATCGCTGCCAACGCGGCAAAGGCGATATGTCGGGCATCGACCTCAAAGAAATCCCGCAGCGCTGCCCGGGATTCACTCCGTCCCCAGCCGTCGGTTCCCAATACCGTCAGCGGCCCCGGCAGCCATTTGGCAATGGAGCACGGCAGCGCCTTGATGTAGTCGGACGCCGCCACAAAAATACCTTTTTCATTCGCCATGGTTTTTTCGATATATGACGTCTCCGGCTTCTTTCCGATATTCAACAGGTTGCGCCGTTCGGCGTCGGTCGCATCGCAATATAATTCCTTGTAGCTGGTGACGCTATAGACATCGGCAGCCACGCCGTACTTTTCTTCCAGGATTTCCTGCGCCGCCAGGGCTTCGTTCAGGATACATCCGCTGCCGAATAAATGCGCCTTGAATTTGGCCTGCTTTTTGGCCGATGCTTTGTACTTGTAGATTCCCCGAAGAATCTGCTCTTCCTTCACATCTTTCGGCTTTGACGGCATCCTGTAAAATTCGTTCATCACCGTTATATAATAGATCACATCTTCATGCCGGTGAAACATGCGCTCGATACCGTCTTTGACGATGGCGGCGACCTCGTATCCGAACGCCGGGTCGTAGGCGTGGATATTCGGCGGCGCATACGCCAGCAATTGACTATGGCCGTCCTGATGCTGCAGGCCCTCGCCGGCCAAGGTCGTCCGTCCCGCCGTCCCGCCGATCAGAAATCCTCGGGCGCGAAGATCACCCGCTGCCCATATCAGGTCGCCGATGCGCTGAAATCCAAACATGGAATAGAAAATGAAAAACGGGATCATGTTGAGGCGATGATTGGCGTATGATGTTCCGGCGGCCAAAAACGACGACATCGATCCGGCCTCGGTTATGCCCTCCTCCAGAATCTGACCTTCGGTGATTTCTTTATAGTATAGCAGGCTTTCCCTATCCACCGGTTCGTATCTTTGCCCGACGTGCGAATAGATGCCGACTTTACGAAAGAGGGCCTCCATGCCGAACGTGCGCGCCTCGTCGGGGACAATGGGCACGATGTATTTGCCGATTTTTTTGTCTTCGAGGAGCTTGGCGAGGAGATGCACGAAAGTCATGGTCGTCGCCACGGTTCGTTCGCCGCTGCTCTGGTAAAACTCCGCAAAAAGATCATCCTTGGGCAGTTCGATTTTGGGCGTTACGACCGTCCGGTTGGGGATGAAGCCACCCAGTTCCCGCCGCCGTTCGAGCAGATATTTCATCTCCTCGCTGTCCTTGGCCGGCTTATAAAACGGCGCCTCGGCGATCTGTTCATCAGAAATCGGAATACCGAACCGGCTCCGGAAATACCGCAGTTCTTCTTCGTTCAGTTTCTTTTGCTGATGCGTCACGTTCCGGCCTTCGCCCGCCTCGCCCAGGCCGTACCCCTTGATCGTTTTGGCCAGGACGACCACCGGCGAACCCTCGTGCTCGACGGCGGCTTTGTACGCGGCATACACTTTTTCGGGATCGTGGCCGCCCCGCCGCAGGCGCTGCAATTGCTCGTCCGAATAATTCCGCACCATTTCCAACAGCTGCGGATATTTGCCGAAGAAATCCTGCCGGATATATGCGCCATCCGCCACCACATACTTTTGATATTGTCCGTCGGGAACTTCCTCCATGCGTTTCACCAGCATACCGTCCTTGTCCGCCGCCAGCAGCGGGTCCCAGTCGTCGCCCCAAATGACCTTTATGACACGCCATCCGGCGCCGCGGAAGGCGGCTTCGAGTTCCTGGATGATCTTGCCGTTGCCGCGCACCGGACCGTCGAGACGCTGCAGGTTGCAGTTGACCACGAAGATGAGATTATCGAGTTTCTCCCGCGACGCCAGGGTGATCGCGCCCAGCGATTCCGGTTCGTCGAGTTCCCCGTCGCCGAGCATGGCCCATATTTTCTGTTTGGACGTATCCTGAAGCCCGCGATCTTCCATATATCGGCTGAACCGTGCCTGATAGATGGCCATAATCGGCGTCAATCCCATCGACACCGTCGGAAATTCCCAAAATTCCGGCATCAAGCGGGGATGAGGGTACGACGACAGCCCGCCACCCGGCTTCAGTTCGCGCCGGAAATTCTCCAGGTGTTTTTTGGATATGCGCCCTTCGAGATAGGCCCGGGCGTACACCCCCGGCGATGCATGCCCCTGAAAATAGATCAGATCGCCGTGCTGATCCTTGTTGTTGGCCCGGAAAAAATGGTTGAACCCGACTTCCAACAAAGTTGCGGCAGAGGCATAGGTCGAAATATGTCCGCCGATCCCGCTTTCCTGCCGATTGGCGCGGACGACCATAGCCATAGCGTTCCAGCGCACGATGCTTTTGATCCGGCGTTCGATTTCGCGGCTTCCGGGAAAGGCCGGCTGTTCGTCGCGGGGGATGGTATTGATATACGGCGTATTGGCCGTGAAAGCGAAATCGACGCAATGCCGATGGGATCGTGTCTGCAACAGCCGCAGCAGCTCGCAGACGCGTTCCGGGCCTTCGTTCTGAAGGACATAATCCAGCGATTCGAGCCACTCCTGGTTTTCGAACTCGATTTCCTGAGCCTGCTTGTCAAATTCCCTATTGATGGTCATATGATTATCCTCGTTATTCGGCGTTCGAGTCGGTAGTTGCGGACAGACCCCCACCGCGCTCCTGCAAATAGCTTACCGCCATTTTCACTATGTACGGTAGGAATACGGAGATACGCAAGGCCATTTTTTATCCGCCTATGGGACGGCGGTTTGGGGCGGTTAACCGAAAAATAATTGATTAAACAATTGGACTTTTCGTTCAAGAAATCGTATACTTAGCAGTCAGAAATGGTTTCCGTCACTGCTTGAGATCGGGCTGTAGGCTACCTGTCGAATCTCCTCAAAAGCTGGACGTGAGGACCGATGCGCAATAGTGCGCTTTAATGTGTTTATCCCATGAGGAGCTACCCGGACAGGAGAGGGGTTCATTCGGGGATAAACAGGACTGGAGTTGAGGATGAATATCTATGTGGGCAATCTGTCGTTTGACACGACAGAGGATCAGTTGCGTCAGGCGTTCGAGGAATTTGGCGAGGTGTCACGCGTCAATATCATCACCGACAAATTTACCGGGAAAGCCAGAGGGTTCGGTTTTGTCGAGATGCCCGAAAAGGATTCGGCGACGGCGGCGATCGAGGGACTGAACGGCCGTGATTTCAACGGTCGTACCCTGAATGTCAACGAAGCGCGCGCACGCGAAGACCGAGGCGGCGGTGGTGGCGGCCGGGGCGGCTTTCGCAAAAACCCGCGCGGTGGTGGCGGCGGACGCTCCTGGTAGAAAACATCTTTTGATCGGGCTGCCGTTTCAGGCAGCCGCACGAATTATCGAGGAGACCGGGGCGTCCCGGTCTCCTTTATCCATAAGATGGGGGTGTTTGCGGGCGGCTTTCTTCTTTGGGCGGAAGTCGGACGCGAACACGCGGAACGGCTGGCAGGGGTTCCGTTCCGGTCGATGAGTCTTTTATATTTGCATCGATCGATATTTCTTGATTATTATTTTGGGCAAAGGGAGTTGCCTTAATAAGACACGTGCAATTGTGTTGAGTATTATCTTCGGAAGGCGGAATTTTGCACCTCATCGGAATCGAACCCAAAGCGCCGGGCCTCCATATCTTCGGAAAGTTTTATCTTCCCCGTCTCGGCTTGCCCCAATTGTTAACCCAGGCTTCTCTCCGGGGCCACGAATGCGAAATATTCTGCGAAGAAATTACTTCCATTTCCTGGAATAGCGTTAAGCAGGCCGATTTGATCCTCTTGTCATCGATCACATCAACAATTCCCCGTGCGTATATGCTTGCCAGGAAAATCCGGGAAATCAACCCCTCCGCGCCGATCCTGATGGGCGGCCCCCATGTCACGTTTCTTCCTGAAGAGGCGCTCGAAAACGGCGCCGATTATGTCTTCCGGCATGAAGCCGATGTCAGTTTTATGCTTTTTCTGGACTGGCTGACCTCCGGCCGGAGACCCGAAGATCTGATGGCCATTCCGGGGCTGTCATTCAAAATGGGCGATGGATACTTTCATGCCCCGCCGCCCCCGCAGGTCGATCTCGATAGCTTGCCGACACCCAATCTCTGTCTGATAGAGGGATTTGACCATCCCCCGACCATCCCGATCATCACCAGCCGGGGATGTCCCTGGTCGTGTGAATTCTGCTCCGAGATCGCCATGTTCGGCCGCAATTATCGCTTCCGATCCGAGGAGAAAGTCCTGCAGGATATCGAATACTACGACCGCCAGTACGGTAAAATATCAGTCTTTTTCGCCGACGACAACCTCGGCGCCAACCGGAGGCGATTGGAACGGCTGTGCCAGCATATCATCGACTCCCGGCTTGTTCGCAGCTTTCACGGGCAGGTCAGACTCGATCTGGCCAAGCACCCGGATACTCTGAAGTTGATGAGCCGGGCCGGGTTCCAGCGGGCCTATATCGGCTATGAATCGATCAATCCTGAAAGCCTTGAGGCCATGCACAAGGGGCTGGGAAGTTCGGAGATGGAAGATTTAACCAAGGTATTCCATAAGCACAAAATTCTGGTCCACGCCATGTGGGTTCTGGGGTTCGACGGTGATACCACCGATACGGTAAAACAAACCATCCGGGCCTGTATGAAATGGCGGATAGATACCACCCAATTCCTGATCCTCGTTCCGATTCCCGGATCGGAGTTGTACGAGCGTCTGAAACGCGACAATCGTATCTTCAACTGGGATTGGTCGCAATACGACGGGCATCATGTCAATTTCCATCCCAAAGGAATGACCGCCCGCGAATTGCAGGTGGCGGTGATGCTCGATGCCATGCCCAAGCTGTACGGCCTGCTGCAAACCTTTAGAATATCGACCCGCATCAGCTTCCGGGTCGGCATGAATCTTCTCGGAGGACACCTGCGAACTTTCTGGCGAGGCGTTACCAGCGGCGCCATCACTCTGCTCGTGCGGCTATGGGGGAGACGCGCGACCCGCAAAATGAAAGCGCCGATCATGACCTATCTCGATCAGATACCGACGGCGCCCCGCCTGCGATAAAAAAGACGCCGCCGTCGCCTTCGCTTCCCCGTGGCTGATTTCCGAATCTGTTGGTTGTGTAAATTCTTGTGTGTAAATTTTAGGTGATTTTGGCTAAATAAAGAGG
>CAZJWR010000023.1:0-51821 GCA_964549765.1 uncultured Ignavibacteriales bacterium | reverse complement strand
CTCCATAAATTGGCACATATTTGGCACATGTATGATTCATTTTCAATATAGGGAATTGTAATTGATTGTCAATAATAAAATTGCGATAGGCGCTATTTTTCTGGCGGAGAGGCTGGGATTCGAACCCAGGGATCCCTTTAACAGGATCAACTGCTTAGCAGGCAGCTGCCTTCAGCCGCTCGGCCACCTCTCCGCGTCAATCCGCCAATATATACGGATTTTTCCTGTTTTCAACTGTTTTCTCAGGATAAATTGCGACCGACCGCCTTGGCCCGACCCCGAAATCGACTTTCCCGGCGATGGTTCTCGCTGTTCCCGCAATCACGGCGATCCGGTGTGGCGCCATTTCATGGATTGATCGAGATGATCATACGTGGTATGACGCAATCCCCCCTGTCCGGATCGATACGGCAAAGCCGGCTTGATCACCAGCTCCATGTAGATACTCTGAATGATGGATGTGCGGTCTATACGGCCGGACAGGCCAAAGTCAGGGCTGTCGACAAGACAATAGACTCATCATGGTACGGGGGAATTCTTGCGCGACGACATCAACCGCCAGTAGGCTCGCTCCACCACCAGATTGATTTCGAAGCTCTTAAACGGTTTGGTGATATACTCGTCGGCCCCCAAAACCAGGCAATCCTTGACGGCGTAGGAATCGCCGAAAGCCGTCATCATGATGACAGCCGTATCCGGGTAGTCCCGTTTGATCGTTTTGAGCAGTTCGAAACCGTTCACCCGGGGCATCTCAATGTCGGAAACCACCAGAGGGTAATTCTCCCGGCCCATTTTTTCCATCGCCTCTTCGCCGTCAGCGGCGACGTCGACCCGAAATCCCTCCCGGGTCAAAATTTTCGTCAGGAGCTCGCGCAAAATCGGTTCATCGTCGACAATCAAAATTGAAATACCATTTTTCATATAAAATTATCTCCGTCGCCGGTCTGTCCGGTTACTTCCTGTTTCGGAAATATCCCCAAAAGATTAATCGCCTGGCGTTCCCCTGCCATACTTTTCCCCGGCCAGATCGATCAATTCCTGCAAAAACTGGTCGAGGCTGACCGGCTTGAGCATTACCCGGCAACCGCCCAGCTGTCCCGCCTGGCGGATTAGATTATCGGTGGCGTTCCCGGTGACGATGACCACCGGCAGATGCGGTTTTTCCCGCTTGATGGTTTCCATCGCCTCCAGCCCTGACACCTCCGGCATAATCAGGTCCATGGTGACGATATCGACGGCGTTCGCCAGAGCCATCTCGATCGCCTGCTGGCCGCTGGATGCGGTCAGGACATGAAACAGCGGCGACGAGAGACAGAAATCGCGGAAAACGTTGCGGACGTTTTCCTCGTCGTCGACAATGAGTATCTGGAACGGCCGGCCGTGCCGGTCCTTCAACAAACTTTGAATCTCGGCTTGCATGTATCTTGCTCCTACTCAAAAAAGATCGCGTATTCAATCTTACGATTTCATCTTATCATCCGCGCTTCGCCGCCGGGGGCGGCTGCCGTTACAGCCCCAAAATCCGCGGCCAATCGAGCACCATGATTTTCTGTTCATCGACCACCAATGTTTCCTTGATCAGTCCCGGCTCGATCGGGAGACCAGGTCCGCCGGTCCTGTCTTCGACGGTATGTTCCAGCCGCAGGACTTCGGTCACTTCGTCGACCAGCGCTCCCTGTAGCCGATCATTGCCTTGAAATATGATGATTCGCGAAGTCGGGCATACTGTCCGGGGCCGATATCCAAGGCGCCGTCCCAAATCGACAACTTCGATAACGTCTTCTGACCCGGCGATCACGCCGATAACGTCGGACGATTCGGCGGTTTTGACGGTCATATCCGTGGCCCGTCTGATTTCCCGAACCTGACCGATATCCACTCCGAATTCGACAGCATCTATGGAGAACCGGATAAGCTGCCGGACGTGCAGGTCCGCGGCGGACTGCCGGCGCGTTTTGCTCTTCTTCTGCGAAGAGGCTCGTTTGGCTTTGTCGGTCCGGGGTATGTTATGAATTTTCCCTGTTTCTCTCTCTGACGGCATGATCATCCCACTTGTTCTTGTCGTTTCAAATTAGTGATTTTGGCAATAAGGTCCCGGCTCAGGTCATAGACCCGGTTGAGCCGGGCTTCGACGGCGTCATAAGCGCCGCGTTTGGCGACGATTTCGGATGACGCCGGCAGGCCGTATTGAGATCGTAGTTGGTTCCGGAAGGCCTGAAGCACATCGGTCACCTGCCGGGAAGTATCGTGGGCCCGCCGGATCAATTCCGTGAATTCCGGTTCCATATCCTTCAATGCTCGATGCTCGGTTTGCACTCGGGCCAGGGTTATGGCCAGATTAATCGACAACAACTTCACTTCCTCGGCCAGATGTTCGACCTCGGCGGCAAACTGTTCGGCGCTGCTCCCCGTCGATTGGTTATTGCTTTTGGTCACAGTATCCCTTTTCCAGCAACAGCCGGACCTGGTTTTTGAGGGGCCTCATGTCCGACGATTTCATCAGGTAGGCGTCGGCCAGCCAGGTTTGAAAATCGGATTTGTACGTGGAATAGGCCGTGTTTAGGATGACGGCGCAGTCGCGATATTCCCGGCGCATCCGATTCAGCATGGTCAACCCGTTTTCGTCGCCCAGCTCGATATCCAGTATGACCACGTCGGGGCGGTCGGATTTCAGAATGGCCATTGCCTCATCCGGGGTCGCCGCCGTCAGCACCGTATATCCCTCGCTTTCGAACTCCTTCTTGTACAGCATACGGATGAAGGTTTCATCGTCAACCACCAGTAGTCTAGGCATCGGTCGTCTCCTTATATGCGGGTAGCTGGACATACAAGACCGGTCCCTCTTCCGGATTCGATTCCACTCCCAGTATTCCTCCGTGATGTTTCAGGGTTTCCTCGCTGACTAGAAGCGACAGCCGCTTGGTGCTATTGCCGGCGCCGAAATACTGCGCCAGGGTTTGCTCCACTTTCTCCTGCTGTCTCCCGGCCTGAGGACAGCACACCTCCAGGCGGACGGCGTCGGGCAAACCGTAGGTGCATACCCGGGGCGAAACGTCCGCCAGCAGGTCTTGAATAATCGTCGAAAGAATCTGGTAGCAGGCGTGCAGCATCTGATCGGGATTGCCCCAGATGGGCAGCTCCCGTTCGGACAAGGACAGGCTCATGCGGCTGCGGCCGTTGCCCAGCCGAACGCTCAGCATATCGTGCGCCTGCCGGACAATCTCATTGAGATTCAAGCGACGGTCTTTGACCTTGGAGGCTTTGGAAAAATCGAGGACATCGGTCAGCACCGATTCGGCGCGCTGCGTTTCCGAAATGATGATATTGAGATATTCCGCGTCGGATGATCCCGGTTCGAGATTCTTGTGCATCAGGTTGGCAAAGCCGCCGATAATTGTCAGCGGGTTGCGCAGCTCATGGGCTACCGCCGAGGTGATTTCACCGATAACCGACATCTTTTCCGCCTCGATAATCTGGTTTTGCGTTTCCGCCAGCTTGCGGTTGATCCGCTCCAGCTCCACCGCCCGTTCCCGGAGGTCGCGGTAGAGATAGGATCGTTCGACGGCGGCAGCGGTCTGGTCGGCAATCAGTTTGAGGAACTGCCGGTCGTGATCGGTGATCTCTTTATGGGTGATGTTGTTGTCCACTAACAGGAGGCCGATCGGCCGGTCCCGCACCACCAGCGGGGTCATAGCGACGCGGCGCTCGCCGAGCCGTTGAAGTATCTTCTCGCTTACATGATCCAGCGGCTGGCCGTAATCGGTCACCAGCGGCGCCCGATCCTGAATCGCCCGCGCAAAAATCGATCCGTTGGTAACATCGATGCGCATATCACGGATAATATCGGTCAGGCAGCGGTTGCTGCGCTCCGATTCCTCCTGGTACAGCGATAGAATCTCGGTCAGCGAGCGATCGACTTTTTCCAATGAGCTCCAGATTTTCCCCGCTTCGGCGGCGTCGGTCGGCCCGATGGCCAGTCGCCCGACCAGCATCCGGGACTCCTCATCGAGCAAAAACAAGAAAGCGCGATTGAAACCGAGTCCCTGGCGTGCGGTCACGCCGGTCAAGATGACCTTGAGCACCTCTTCGGTATCGATCGCCGACGAAACTTCCTGTGAAATCTGCGACAGGATCGACAGCTCATCGACCCGGTTCTTCAAATCCTCCTGCCGCCGGACTTGATCCGTGACATCCTCGATAATCCCGAAAATGCTCACGGCGTCACCGGCGTCGTCCACGGCGCGGTTGCACGAGAGACAATAATAGGCGAAATGCCCGCGAAGGTTGGTGCCGGGGAAACAATGAATTTTGAACGATTCTTCGTTCGTCATCAGGCCATTGATGCGGTCGACGATGGGATACGAAAAGAAGAATTCGAGAGACGTCAGCGATTTCCCCTCGGCTTCCTGCGGCGAGCCGAATCCGAAAATCTCGCAGGCGCGGTCGTTGACGTCGCGCAGACAGCCCTCGGTATCGATTACGAACACGCCCACCGGATTGGAGCGAAAGTAAGCGTGAACGCCGTCGCGCAGCGACGGCATTAACCGTTCATGATAGCCTATGTCCAGCATGGGCCCTCTCCTGCCCCGTCTTCCATCCGCTCCCCCGGTTGCGAATTACCGGCGTCATCATGTGCATCCGCCGGATGCTCAACTCCGAACTGTTGATGCACGATCAGCGAAATTTTTTGGGCGCTGTCGATTATCGCCGCCAGGCGCCGCGCCAGTTCTCGTCCCGGGACGCCGGCGTCCAGCGCGATCATCCGCGCGTTGCCGATTATCGACGATAGCGAACTGTCCAGCGTCTCGTGTGCCTCCGGTCCCACGCCATCGGTTGTGGCCAGGGCCTCGCGCGCAGCGGCCGCGGCTCCGCCTCGTTCCCATGTCGGGTTCGTCGATTGTTCCATCCTATCGATCATGCTTATTGTCCTCTCAGGTGCGGGAGCACGGATTCGAATATCTCCTGGGCCGCCTTTTCCTCCAGGCGCTGCAGAAAAACCAGCTTCTCCGGCGCCGGAATATGCAGATCGGGATCGTCCCGGTTGTCCTCGAATATCTGCCATTGATGCGGTCCGGTCACGTACGTCCGGATATATTTGTTCATGACGGTCTTCCCCCGCCGCATGTCGACCAGCGTATACATGCCTTCGAGACAGCCCTCGACCACGTAATGGGAAACCAGCAACGGAATCGAAATCTGTTTTTTGGTTTCGATCCGGCGGTCATCGATCTGCAGATAGATGATATAGCGGCAGCCGGTCTCCTTGCCCCAGGCGAGCAGGCGCTGAAGATCGAATCTGCTGTCGGGCGAGGCCGGGTAGGTGGTATCCTCGCCGGGGACCAAAATGCTATAGCCGTTGGCGCGGGAAAGCCGATCCACCAACCGGCCGACCAGGTCGAAATCCGGGATTTCCTGCCGTGGTCGTTCCAGGATCAGCGCCACTTCCCGGGTTTGATTCTGCGCCAGGGCGACGACGGTCAGCAGGCAGACCGCCAGCGCCGCCATGCCGTATACGATTCTTCTATTCATTGACCTCTTCACCGAGCTTTCGGGCATAGATATACTGATTCAGCAGCGACCGCAGGCGTTCCGTGAACGACGCCAGGCTGTCCGGCAGCTGCTGGATTTCCTCTTCACTGAGCACATCGCCGAGGCGTTCGCGGGTGACCGATTCGATGCCCACCAGATATCCGCCCGAATCCAGTTCGGTCCGCTTGACTATGCCGAGAATATGGTCGATGGTGTCGCATCCTTCCAGACCCAGCGACATCGAAAGGACAGTGCCTTCCATGATCGGCTGCGGCGTGAACAGCAGGATTCCCCCGGCTGAAATATTGAGAATTTCCCCCGAACCGGACGGCCCGTCGCACTCGGCCCAGAAGGTCCCCTCGACCGACTTGATGGTGCAAAACGTGATGGGAGCGTCGATATCGATCCGGATGAACCGGCGTCGATTGTCTTCCATGATCTTGAATGGCGGCTTGACCTGAAAATCCACGGCCGCAGTCGACGGCATTCCTTTACCGCTCGTTTTGTTGACGGTCATCTTTATCTCCTTGCTTGGAAACGCCGTCGCGTTCTTTCAGAAACGCGTCCAGCTCATTTTGTTTCTTCTTATCGAAGGTCAGCATCAAACCGGGCAGTTCGGTAACGGCCCGATTCGAAAAATGCTTTTCCAGATCTTCGCGGACGATGAAATGGAGGCCGCACAGGTATTGCGTCCGGTCATAATCGCAGGTATTGCCCCATTGCACTTGCGCGAATATAAACAGCGGCCCGTCAAAACCGGGCACGTCCAAATTGAGCAAAAAATGCGCCTTGGTCGGCGACTGAAACGGTATCTGCACAAGCGCGCCGCCTGCGGAGATATCCATCGTGCGGCATCGTTTCCATGAAAGATCGGCAAACTGGCCGCGTGATAGCCGTAAATTGGACACCGGGACGACCGTGGCCTGAATTTGCAACGTCGCGCGGTCGTGCATCCGCCGAGACGTCGGAGCGATATCACCGTCGATGACCACTTCGCGGATATGCCGATCATTGGCGCAGTATTTTCCGTACGCCTCGTACAGGGTCTTTCCGATGACGAAATTCACGATGACCGGGGTCGATTCCCTGAGATAACCGCTGCCAGCGAGGCATCGGGGCAGGCTGATTTTGAGACGGATATGATCCACGCTCAGGACCCGGGCGGTATAGACCTCGCCGTTCGCCTGATCGGGAGAATGCATCGTTATCTCCTGCTGGATCAGCGCCGGCAGTTTTGCCGCGAGGCGATGTACCGACGAAGCCGCCGCGGAATGATGTGTATCCATTATAGAATACCTTTCTGGCGCATGAGCAGTTGTTCCGCGAACAGCTCGCTCACGAATCCATTTTGCATCTTGTCGTCGAACAGAGTCAAATTATCAGGCACGTGCCGCGCTTCGGCATTGGTCAGGTATCGCGGCAAATCCTCTCGCAGAATTATCTCGATGCCGGCCACCCGTTCTCCGTTTTCCCGGACCGACACATGACGGCAGGCTGCCAGGAGCCATCGGGGAAGGTGTGCGAACTGATTTGATTCCACGGCCAGGGTGAGGAGATCGTCGGTCTTGATGCCTTCCGATACTCCGATCAGCATTCCCCCGGCCGAAAGATTTATCGAATGAGATTCGGTCATATCGTGCGTCGCCAGCAGCACCGGACCTGAAACCGGGCGGGGGATGTGGCGGTATTTGAGCTGCATGACGATATCCAGACGAACGAACCGGCGTCGTTGCGAACGGGTTACCGGTCCGAGGTCCAGCAGATACATCGTGTCGGCCGATTTCGGCTCGGTTTCCTTGATGCGGGCATTGAAGGAATAGGCGGCGTCGGCGCGCGCGCAGTAGGCCGTGATAATCCGGCTGTCGGCCAGCAGCGATCTGCCTCCCTCGAAATAGGGACGGCTGATAACCAGATGATCATCGGCGATGTCCGATATCCGGCATGAATACATCCCGGCATTGTTGTCATCACCGACCCGCAACCGCAGCCGTTCCCAGATTTGGAACGTGAATGCCCCTGTTTTCGCCTGAGTCGTCGGCATGGATTACGCTTCCTTGGCCTCCGCCAGATTCTTCTTGCCCTGCGCCAGCGCCATTTCCAGCAGCTTCCGTGTCAGCGCTGTGCGGGTCCGATCACCGCGAATTTCGTTGATATATTCCTGCCCCATTTTGATGGTCGTGTTGAAATACTGGCGGGCGACGTCATAGTCCCTGATCCGCCGCGACAATTCGGCGATCAGATACGACGCCTGAATGGATTGATTTCCCTGGCCGATTTCCTTACCCAGCTCGAACGACTTGATGTAATGACGCGCCGCGAATCGCAGGGCATCGGCTTCGGACCGGGGTACGCCGTCCCAGGTATGGGCCAGGCCGACCAGAAAATCGCCGAACGTAGCGTGATTATAGAAGGGCCCCTCGCCCATCGCAATTCCGGCTCCTTCGGCCGCCGGATGGGTGGTCGCCAGAGCCGATTCCAGATCGGCCATGACCGATGAGCAATCGCTTTGCACATGCTCCAGCCGCCCGATCGCCTCGGTAAATTTTTGATGCGCCGCGTCCTCGTCGGCCGGATCGTCGGCGTCCTCGGGTGTCTGCGCGAAATAGGCCGCGACCGCTTCCCGAAGATAATCGACATTCCGTCCCACTCCCGCGGACCATGTTTGGAGATCGGAAACGGCCCGTTCGATATCGCGCAACGATTTCGGCATGGCCGTTATAGGGGTTCCGCCCTCGACGCCGCCGCCGTATTGGCGAAACAGCCAGGCGATGCGAAGATAAAACCGGCCCAGATCCAGATGTGACGGATGATCGAACAGCAACTCGTCGTATACCGCCAGGATAAGCTTCAGGATGGCCGTTTCGTCGGGGTACTGCTCATTATCCAGCAATTCGCCGACCAGCTTGATGAAGGAATGCTCCACGGCCAATTGACTGAGATGATTTTCCTTTATCGACTTCTGCCGATAGGCGCGGAAGTTGTTATCCTTCTTCCACTCCTTGAACCGATTGTTGAATTCGCGGGTGAAAAAGCATTGCGAGCAGGTCGCCGTGAAGAACAGCAACGGGTGATATCGCTGATATTTCGGATTCCGCCACTTGATCACCGACGGGCAAAAATCCGTCTCCCGCTCTCCCTCGATGTAGGCCCCGACGCGAATAGTCTCGTGCTCGTTGATCGTCCCGCATACCGGACATTCAACTTTGGTCAAAAACAACGGGGATTCGAGTGTCATGATCTTTCCTTTCACTCCATGCTGTTCGTTGGCTTATGCCCTGCCCGTCACCGTCAGCATATCCAGTTCGGATTCCGTCACAGGCAGTTTTGACATGAGGTCGCTCGGAGAGTCGCCCCGGGCCAAAAGCCGCCGGGCCTCGGCGTAAATCGCCCGGCGATTCTGCCGCCGCCATTCCCCGGACACCGGAGCGTCCGCGCTCGCGGACGGGGATGACCCGGGCGCGCGCCGACCGGCCCCGGTAGGGGCAAGTCGTATATCTGACAGGGAAACAAATTCCGGTTCGAAGGCCGCCGCCGCTTTCGGGGACGACGGTGCGCCGGGAACGGACGCCGCCGCTCCCGGCTTCGCAGCCGATGATTTCTTATGAACTGCACAATTGTCGACAGGCCGTTTTTTTACAATCAGATAAATCAGTAGCGCCGCGACCAGGTAGCCGGCCAGATTCAGACCGACATCAATCAGTACATCCGATGAAAAATCCATTTTTCACCCTTTCCCATTTATCCTTTGAGATCCAGACGCCGGGACGAGTCGTCATCGTTACCCTTTCCCTCGTCGTCCTTCTTGCCGTCCCGTTTTTCTTTGTGCGCCTGTTCCCGTTTCTCACGTTCCTGATCCTTCCGTATGACCACCATATCGCTTTTTTCGCTCGCCTTGGCCCTTTTGAGGTCTTCCAGGGCCTTTTCCTTGAGCGCGTCGGCAACCTGCCGCTGTCCCATCTCGCCATGCGCCTTCTGGATCTGGTTCATCCGTTCGGCGGCCTGCGTTTTGGACAGGTTGTCCTGCAGGTCGATAGGACGTACCATATTTCCTCCGACGGCGGCGCCGCGTGCGACTACGAGAGGCCGAATTTCTCCCGGACCATGCCCCGCAGTTTCAGCACCGCCTTGGTATGAATCTGCGACACCCGCGATTCCGATATCTTCATCACTTCGCCGATCTCCTTCAGCGTCAATTCCTCGTAGTAGTACAGGGCGATCACCAGCTTTTCCTGTTCCGTCAGGTGCTCGATGGCGATCACCAGAAACGCCTGAAGTTCGCTGCGTTCGAGGTCGCGCAGGATGATATTGGCGCCCTCATCCGCGACCGTCTCGATACGCGGCACCTGCCGGTTGTCCTCCTCGCGGAATATCATTTCATCCAGAGACAACAGGGTCGTCTTGGAGACGTCCTCCAGCGAAAGATGAAGCTCATCGACCGACAAATTAAGAGCCTTGGCCAGTTCGTCATCCGACGGCGGCCGGCCATACTTGTTTTCGAACTTCAGCAGAGCCCGCTCGATTTCGCGCGCCTTGGCCCGCGTCGAACGGGGCACCCAGTCGAGCGACCGCAATTCGTCGAGAATCGCGCCGCGAATGCGGGGCACGGCGTAGGTTTCGAATTTCACGCCCCGCTCGGGATCGAAATTGCGGAACGCCTCGATCAACCCGATAACACCGGTGTTGATGAGGTCGCACAATTCGACGGAACGCGGAAAGTTTATCGCCATTCGCCCGGCGACGTTGCGCACCAGCGCTAAATAGCGGTCGAGCAGTTTGCGCCGCGCATCAGGATCGCGATCCTTCAGATATCGCTCCCATTCGCGGCGGATCAATGCTTCGCGCTTGACTTTGGCGCGCTGCCGAATCGTCTCAGTCGACATGGACTGAACCAAGGTTGTCACAGAACGCTTGCTTCGCTTCTTCTCTTTGATTGTGCTAATCATATGTCTGCTATTCCCTTATATCGGCCCCAGCGGGGTTTAAATTAGTAGTTTCCTCAACTCGATTGACCGTTCGCCGACGGTCGAAAAGACTCTCTATCAGCCGGGCAAACTGCCCGGTAATTTCGTTTTCAGGACAAAAAGCCGACAAAGCCCTCTGGCGGGCTACAGAATCGGTCACCGCCGGGTCGTCCGCCAGACGGCCCAGGTAGCCCGGCGCCCGGCCCAAAAACTGGTCGGTGACGGTCACGAATTTCCGGTAGATATAATCCGCGTCTTCCACGCCGTTTCCGCGGTTGACGACGAGCGACACCTTCGTTTCCCGGTCGTTCGATATCAGAATTTTGTAAAGCGCATAGGCGTCGGAAATCGCCGTCAGCTCCGGCGTGGCAACCAGGATGATTTCATCGGCCGAGCCAAGAACAAGATTCGTATGCGGAAGAAGTCCTGACGCCGTATCGATCACGATCACGTCGTAATCCCTCCTCTGGCGCAGATTCTTCAGAAATGCCGCTAGATCGTTCATCTCCGGGAAAAGCCGGTCCTGCCGGCTGACCGACGATGACAGCAGATTCAAATTGGCGCTGATCGGCGTCACGGCGTCGGCGATTTCGACGCCGCCACCGCAGCAGGACTGCCAGCCGCAGGCCGGGGCGACATTGGCCAAAAGATGCAGATTGCCCATGGTGAAATCGGCGTCGACCAGAAGCACCCGTGCTTTTTTGGCCATCATATCGGCCAGGTTGTAGGCGATGATCGACTTGCCGACGCCGCCTTTTCCCGACGCGACGGCAATCACCCGGGGCGCATCCATTCCCATCCGCCGCACAATCGGGTCATGATGGTTATTCATCGTCCCCCTCCTTATTCAAGCCCAGGCTAATCCGGGCAATGTCTTCGAAGTCAGGCGAAAGGTTGACCGCTCCGGCGCCCTGCCCCGTCCCCAATATTGATATCGGCACGCCGGTCAGGATCGAGGCGGCCAGCACCCCTCCCAGGCGGCAGGTCTGATCGGTCATGGTGAAAGCCAGTTCGGTCAGCTTGAACGGCTTGAAAGCGCGGATGATATCCAACAGGTCATCGGTGCGGTACAGCGCCGAAAAAACGCCGATGACCCGATCCGGCTTGATCCGGTTAAGCTTTTCGGTATAGATTTTCAGCGGATCGCGATTTTTCGGATTCATCGCCGGGGTATCGATTAGCGTAATCTTGTCTTTTCCATGGCGATCCAGAAGCCCCGCATCTATCTGATGGGGCATTTCGAAATGATCGATATCCAGTAGCGAGGCATAGGATTGCAATTCCTCGGGCGCAGACACCTTGACCCGATCCAACGACGTCAGGCACACCGTGAGCTTCTGCTCGGCGACCATATAGCCCGCCAGCCGTCCCATAAGCGAGGTCTTGCCCGCTCCGGGAGGCCCGACCAGGACAACTTTCTGGCCGTGCCGGAAATTCTGATCGGGCCGGTGCTTCGGCAATTGGTCAATGATCATATCGACGGCACTGAGCGCCACTGTCCGATAATTATCCTCGCCGTCGAATCGGCCGGCCAGCTTTTCCGCGATATCATGCGCCAGCACTTCCGGCATATCGGCCTGAAGAAGCGCCGAAAACAGGTGCGACACGACGCCGCCGAAAGCCGTCCGGCGGAGCGGCGATTGGAAAACGTCGATCAAAAAATCGAGCTTCTGTGCAATCGCCTCGGCCGGCACGCGGTCGATTACGGCCGGGGTCGGCTTTGGCGCCGCCGGTGCGGCCGTCGTCGTCGACGCGTGCGCCAAATGCGGCGCCGGCGATTGATCGATACAGGCCGTGAGCTCGATCCTGCCGCCGGCAGCGCGCTGCTGGATGGGATCGAGCTTGCGCGTCTTGAGGATGACCGCGTCGCCGCCCAGCTCGCTGCGGACCATCTTCAGCGCGCCCGCGACCGAATCAGCTATGAACGACTTCACTATCATGTTGCATCTCCACCATTCCGGTCGATAATACTTCGACATCTCGATGGATTTCGTTATAAGACACTACTGTCAGTTGTGGCAGGCTCGGCTCCATCAGCCGCCGGAACGCCAGCCGCACATTGGGCGAGCAGAGGCACACCGGGTGATGACCGCCGGTGGCCATGTTGTCGACCTGGCGCATGGTCGCCTGCGTAAGCTTTTCGGTTACCTCGGGAGCCAGCACGACCATTATCCCCTGCTTGGTATTCTGCACCGCTTCCGTCAGCGTCTGCTCCGTCTGCGGTGAAAGCGTGAAACAATAAATTCTGCACTGGTCGTCTTTGAGCATGTCCGATATCTGCCGCCGCAGGGATATCCGGCAGTATTCGGCCAGCACCTCGGGATCCTTGGTCGCCGTGGCGTAATCCGAAATCATCTCCATGATCGTCCCCATGTCGCGGACGGGCACCCGTTCGGCCAAAAGCAATTGGATAATTTTGTGCACTGTCCCCAGACTGACCAGTTCCGGAATAACGCCGTCCACCAGCGCCGGCTGGTCTTCCTTGAGCGTATCCAGCAGATGCTGGATATCCTGCCGCGAAATGATTTCGGCGCCGTTGCTGCGGATGATTTCGGTCAGATGGGTCGCCAGCACCGCCGACGGTTCCACCACGGTGTATCCCTTGGCTTCGGCGGTTTCCTTGAGATTGGGCACGATCCAGCGGGCTCTGAGATTGAACGCCGGCTCGGCCGTCTCAAAGCCTTCGATTTCGTCGTCGATATATCCGGGATTGATGGCCATCAGGTGATCGAGCATGAGTTCGCCGCCGGCCACGCGCAGCCCTTTGATCTTGACCGCGTACTCGTTCGGCTGAAGCTGCACGTTGTCGCGAATCCGGATGGGCGGGACGATAATCCCCATATCGACAGCCAGTTGCTTGCGGATCACCGTGATGCGATCCAGCAGATCGCCGCCCTGATTGGAATCGACGATCGGGATCAGGCCGTAGCCGATTTCGACTTCGAGCGTATCAACCTTCAGCAGGTCCTCGGTTCGCTCTTCGAGCGGTTGATGTTCGGCCTCGAACTCGGCCCGCTGTTTTTCCTCGGCCTCTTTCTTATTGGTTTTTTCGATAAAAAAGGCAACTGTCCCGAGAATCGTACCAAGCGCCAAAAACGGCACCGTCGGCATCCCCGGAACCACGCCGAATATGAGAACCACCCCCGCCGCCACCATTATCGCCCTCGGCTGCACCGCTAGTTGCCGGGCCAGATCGGAACCCATGTTGGAATCGGCCGCGGCCCGGGTGACGATAATACCCGAGGCGGTCGAGACAATCAGGGCGGGGATCTGGGTCACCAGGCCGTCGCCCACCGACAGCAGCGTATACGTCTTGAGCGATTCCTGCACCGTCATACCCTGCATGACAATGCCCATGATGAAACCGCCGATGACATTAATTCCGGTGATGAGAATACCGGCGATGGCGTCGCCGCGAACAAACTTGGAGGCACCGTCCATGGCGCCATAAAAGTCGGCCTCGCGGGCGATCCTGCTGCGCCGGTCGCGAGCCTCGGCGTCAGTAATCAACCCGGCGTTAAGATCGGCGTCGATAGCCATCTGCTTGCCGGGCATGGCGTCCAACGTAAACCGTGCAGCCACTTCGGATATGCGTGTGGCGCCCTTGGTGATAACGACAAATTGAATGATGACCAGAATCAGGAAGATGATGAAGCCGACGATATAATTGCCTTTGACGACAAAGTTTCCGAATGAATTGATCACCTCGCCGGCATACGCTTCGCCCAGAATCAACCGCGTCGAGGCGACGTTGAGCGACAGCCGGACGAGCGTCACGATCAACAGCATGCCGGGAAATACCGACAAATCCAGTGGGCTCGTGATATACAGCGTGGCGATCAGAATGACGATCGAGAAAGCGATATTGAACGCCAGCGCGAAATCGAGCAGCCGGGGCGGAATCGGCAGAACCAGCACGCCGATGATCCCGATCACCAGCACCGCCATAGCGATGTCGGACCGGGCCGCGATCGCCTCGAGGAGCGTCTGCTTGCCCTTAGCCACGATCTACCCCTCCCGTTTCATGCAACCGGTACACGTAGGCCAGCACCTCGGCCACCGCCCGATACAGCGTATTGGGGATATAATTGCCGACGTCGACCAGTTTGAACAACGACTGCGCCAACGGCCGGTTTTCCACGACCGGGACATTGTTTTCGTGGGCGATTTCCTTGATTTTTTGGGCAATCAGGCGCTGACCTTTGGCTACCACCATCGGCGCCGCCATCTCCCGGGGATCGTACCGCAGGGCTACCGCGAGATGGGTCGGGTTGGTGACAACCACGTCGGCTTTCGGGATTTCCGTCATCATCCGCTGGCGCGCCATTTCACGCTGCACCTGCCGGATGCGACCCTTGAGTTGCGGATTCCCCTCGGTTTCTTTCAACTCTTCGCGAACCTCTTGCTTGGTCATTTTCAAATTCTTGGCGTAGTCGTAGCGCTGGAAGGCCAGGTCAAAGACCGCTACGATCAGGAATGCCACCGAGATTTTGATCGCCAGAATCAGCGACAGCTTTCCCAGCATGGCGGCGACGTCGCCGATGCCGGCGTCGCCGAGCATCATCAGCCGGGGCAACCAGCCCGATACGGTATAGTAGGCGATGATGCTGATGAGGATGATTTTGATGACGTCGCGGATCATCTCGACCATGGATCGCTTGGATACCAGCCGCTTGAGTCCTTTGACGATATCGAAACGTTCCATCTTCGGTTCGATCGATTTTATCGAGAACATGAATCCCGTCTGGGATACATTGATGGCGTAGGCAAACACCGCCAGCGACAGAAGCATCGGCCCGACGATGGCGGCGAAGGTAAATATTCTGTTCGTAAACAGCACCGGAAGGCTGCTCGGGCTGAGCGTGGCCATCGGCGCCTGTACGAATGATTCCCGCATGAGCGAGATGATATCGTTGAACAGGATCGGCCCCAGCAGATAGATGGTCAGAAAACCGAAACTGATTACGACCACCGAATTCATTTCGGTCGACCGGGCCACCTGCCCTTCGCGACGCGCCCGCCGTATCTTTCGTGGTGTTGCTTTTTCCGTTTTTTCTTGTGCGGTATCCGGCATATCACCTCACTCCGCCGATGCTGTACAGTTTCATCAGGTAGACCATCTCTCGATCAAGCCCGGCGCAGACTTTTGTGAGCACGAAACTGAACGCCGGGAGCGACAGCCCTACCAGCAGCACGCCGACGAAAATTTTTAGCGGAAAACCAACGATGAAAATGTTCATCTGCGGCATGGTGCGGGCCAACACGCCCATCGCCACCTCGGTAAGGAAGACCGTCATAATGACCGGCGCCGCGAATTTGACGGCCAGGACGAACACAAAGGAGGAATATTTCATCAACCATTCCCCCACCTGACCCGAGGGCGTCGCCATCCCCAGCGGTATAATCTTGAAGGAATCGACCAGACCGCTAATCACCACATGATGGCCGTTGATCGACAGAAAAATCAGCGTCGCCAACAGGAACCAGAATTCGCCGAGGACCGATACCTGATCGGCTGAATTGGGATCGACCACGTTGACCATGGCGAACCCGATCTGGTACCCGACGATTGCTCCGGCCATCCTGATGGCGAGGAAAATAATCGTAAACACCAGCCCGATCAGAACCCCGACGAGAACCTCTTTGAGACAGAGGATGATCAGTTCGATCACACTCTGTGTTTGCGGCAGCGGCGTATTTATCATCAACGGCATAAGAACCACTGTCAGCCCCAGGCTCATCGATATGGAAATCCGTTTGGGAATCGAACGGTGCGAAAACACCGGCGCCGTCATCAGGATGCCGCCGGTCCGCATCATCAAGAGCAGAAACAATTGAAGCTTTTCCGCACCGTAATTGACTATGTCCAGCACTCTTCCTCACCTGCATTATGAGTTATTGCTCTGCCCGTCTTGCAAGCCTTGTGCCGGAATGAAACCCCTCTTTGCGAGGAGCTATCTCATTGAATCGCAACCGGATAAAATCGGAGAGAGAATCGGCGGGGCTGTTCAATGCCTGAGCATTGGAACATATTTCCCGGCCCGGCGGAATATTTTTCTATCCCGTCAGGGTGGGGATCGAAACCAGCAACCGGGTGGTGAAATCGACGAGCATGTTGATCATCCACGGCAGGAAGATCAACAGCGCCGCTGCCACGGCGACGATCTTGGGGATGAACGTCAGCGTCATTTCATGAATCTGCGTCACCGCCTGTAGAATCGAAATCAACAGCCCGACGACAAGTCCGAACCCCAGCATCGGCGCCGACACCATCAGTGTCATCATAATCGCTTCGCGGCCCAGGGCCAGTACATATTGGGGAGTCATGATTCTTTTTCCTCACCTGAAAGATTCGACCAACGCTTTGACAATCAAATACCATCCATCCACCAGCACGAACAGGAGTATCTTGAACGGCAGCGCCACCATGACAGGTGGCAGCATCAACATCCCCATCGACATCAGCACCGATGCCACGACCATGTCGATAATCAGGAAGGGAATAAACACCACGAACGCGATCTGGAATGCCGTTCGCAGCTCCGACAGCACGAACCCCGGAACCAGCAGCCGGGTCGGGATATCGTCCTTGTTCTGCGGCTGTTCCATCCCCGACAATTTGACAAACAGCGCCAGGTCTTTTTCGCGGACCTGCTTGAGCATGAAGGCGCGGACCGGCTGCATCCCCAGATCGAACGCCTCCTGCTGGGATATTTTGCCGTCCATATACGGCTTCAGCCCCTGGTCGTAGGCCTGATTGGCCACCGGCGCCATGATGAAAAACGTCAGAATCAACGCCAGCGCGATAATCAGTTGATTCGGCGGCATCTGGTTGCTGCCGATCGCCTGCCTCAAGAACGACAGCACGACCGCGATCCGGATAAACGACGTCATCATAACCAGTATCGACGGCGCCAGTGTCAGCACGGTCAACAGGAGCACGATCTGCAGCGCCACCGACAAATCCTTGGGTCCATCCGACGGCTCCACGCCGAGCGATATTTTCGGCAGCGACTGCGCCTGCGCAGTGGCGTGACCGATGACGCCGAACACGACGACCGCCAGCACCACCGCCGCCGCAGCCATCCCGATGAGTCTCATTCTACGACGTCGGTCCATGCCCCACCCCTCTGTCTTTCCGTCCGCCGAATAATCTCCCGGCCGCCTCGTTAAGTATTCCCGGAAATCCGGCCTGCGCCCGCCCGGCCCGTTCGATAACGTCGCTGGGAAGCGATTCCCAGTCGAATTCGGTCAGGAGGTTGATACTGGTGTCGGTGATACCGACCAGCACCGCCCGGTCGGCTAGCTTTAGCAGGCAGACCGATTTTTTCGGCGCCAGGTACGTTTGTTCGATTACCTGCACCGTCTTGCCGCGACCGGTTCCTCCGGCCCGGCTGCCGGACAACTTCTTCAGCAAAAATACGGTCAGATAGATAATTGCCACGACCACGCAAAGCGTGAGGGCAATACGGGTCAATGACGGCACAACCGATTCGGTCAACGAGGGAATAGCCTCCTGCTGTTCCCCGGAAACCGCGGCCTGCTCATTCGGCGTTACCACCGCCGAGGTATCGGACTTGTTTCCGTACACCACCCCGACACCGACCATGATGAGTATCGCCGCCAGAAACCATGCGATACGATGATTCCTATTCATCCTTCTCATCCTTGTAAAAAGGCTACTGCGCCAGGCTTTTCAGGCGCTCCTGCGGCGACATAAGCATGGTGATACGAACGCCGAAATTCTCATCGACGACGACCACCTCGCCGCGCGCCACGATCTTGCCGTTGACCAGCAGGTCGACCGGTTCGCCGGCCAGTTTGTCCAATTCGACCACCGACCCCGGACCCAGCGTCAATATTTCCGATATTGCCATTTCCGTCCGGCCGAGTTCGATTGCAATCGGCATCTTGACGTCCATCAGCAGATCGATATTACCCGCTGACCGGCGATCCGACGCCGAAACGCTGAGCTGTTGAAATTCGGCCGGATGCGCCATTGTTTCTTCGACTTTGACGCTGCTCAGATCGGGAAACTCGTCTTCGAGGTCCTGACGCGATTCCAGACCGCCGGCCTCGTCTCCTTCCAAATTTTCCCCTGCCGCATCCGCACCGGGTTTGTCGAGAACATCCTGCCCCGCCTCAACCTGTGGTTGATCCGCCTGTTTATCCTCCTGAGCCGGAGCCTCGGATGCAGCCGCATCGGCGACTTCGGCGTCCGACGCCTCCACCTGCGACTGTTCTTCTGCTACAACATCCCGTTTGATTTCATCCGGCATGAGTCGTTTACTCCTTTCCCAATTCCTCGTGAACCCTGGTCACGACCAGGCCGCGCTTCCTGCCGACCAGGCCGGGGCGGCCCGAGAATTTTTTCCGATTTCTGATATAGATCTGCACTTCCCGGTTGATTCTGTTGTCGGTCGTGATGACGTCGCCGATTTTCAGATTAAGAAATTCGCCGATACTGACATCGGTCGACGCCAGGATGACATCTATCGGCACAGCCAAGTGCATGAGATTGTCTTTATTGATTTCGGTATTGGCATCCTGTGTCTTTTTCTTCGTCGCATCGATCCAGTTCTGCGCCGACAGCTTGGTCATGATGCCTTCCAGCGCCACGTATGGAAAGCATATCGTCATCAACCCGGTCGATTGCAGGAGCTTCATCTGGAACGACACCACAATCACCGTTTCACTCGGCGGTACGATTTGCACGAATTGCGGATTGGTCTCCAGGCTGATCTGCTTGACCTTAATCGGGCAGATGTGCTCCCAGGCGTCCTCCATCTCCTTGTAGACCACGTTGACGATACGGTTCATCAGTGTCTTTTCGATCCCCGTCAGTTCCCGCCCGGTATCGAGCACTTTGCCGCTGCCGCCGAACATCCGCTCCACGAAGGCATAGGTCAGAGTCGGATTGAAGTCGACGATGCATGCCCCTTCCAGCGGCTCCGCCGTGAACGTGAACGTGCACGAGGGCGACATCAGGGACATGATGAATTCGGAATACGTGATCTGATCGACCGACACCAGATCGACGTCGAGCATCGCCCGCATCATATTCGACAGCACCGATCCGATATGCCCGGCAAGATTGTCGTGCATATTTTCCAGCGTCCGCAGCTGATCCTTGGAGACCCGGTTGGGGTGCTTGAAATCATACACGACGATCGAGCGGCCATCGTCGGTCACGACCGATGCTTCCGCCTTTCGCGGTTCCTCTCCTTCCGACACGGTCGACAGCAGGGCGTCGATTTCATTCTGTGATAATATCTTGGCCACGTCTTGTCCTCGTTACTGAAGCACGAATTCGGTGAAATAGACCGCTTCCACTTCCCGTGTATCCAGCAGTTTTTCCACCCGGAGTTTGATTACCTGCCGCAGTTTCTCCCGTTGTTTGAAATCGCTCAATTCCGGAATAGACTGCGATGAAAGGATCGTTATCAAGGCGTCGCGGATCACCGCCTCCCGCTCATCGAACAGGCTGTTCGCCTCAGGCGACGCCAACTCAAAACCGATTGAAGCTGACAGAAACCGCCGCCCTCCCGTGCCGGCCGGATTGACGATGATGCTTTCGATCATATGGATATCGCTCGCGCCCGACTCCTCCGAGGATCCGTGCCCGCCGGAGGATTCATCATCGTTTTTCTTCTCCGCTTTCGCGTGCGAATCATTCGTCGTTTCCTCCGTCGCGGTTCCTCCCGACATCATCGGCTTGACCACTTTGAGCGTCACGAAATAGGCGGCGGCGATGATGAACAGCACCACGGCACCATATACGCCATACTTCTTGATCGGAAATCGCGACGATTTGGGCGTGGACTCTTCCGGCTGTTCCTGCTCGCCGTTCGGTTTTTTTTCGTCAGCCATAGTCTTCTCCCTGACTATCTCAGGCCATCTTCGGAACCGATGGTCCCGAAGACAGCCGTTTGAATTCCGCTACCTTGCGTATCACGTCGTCGGTCGTTTCCTTGATCATGATCTTTTTTCCGGTGACGAGCGACACGATCGTATCGGGGATCGCCTCGACGAATTCGATCAGATCGGCGTTGATCACCAGTTCGCTTCCGTTTAATCTCGTCACCTTAATCATGACTCAAGTCCCTACCGTTTCAGATTCACGAGCTCTTCGAGCATCGTGTCCGACGTGGTGATCACCCGGGCGTTGGCCTGAAAACCGCGCTGCGCCGTGATCATGCTGGTAAACTCGTTGGCGATATCGACGTTGGACGATTCCAGCGCGCCGGAGCTGATACTTCCGGCCACCGTTTCCCCGGCCACGCCGTGTACCGGCGTCCCCGAGTTGGCCGACGTCTGGTACAGGCTGTTGCCGGCCCGGCGCAGACCGCCCTGGTTGCTGAAATCGGCCAGGATGATCTGGGCCAGCGTCCGCGATATGCCGTTGCTGAATATGCCGGTAATCGTCCCCGCGGGATCAATGGCAATCTTTTCCAGAATGCCCATGCCGTAACCGTCCTGATGGATGGCCGAGGCGGTAAAGGGCGAGGCGAATCCGGTCAACCCGTTGAACTGCCCGGTATCGCCGGCGTTCAACTGAACATCAACCACCGATGATCCGTTGCCGGGATCGAACCGCAGCGACGATGCGCCGCCATTATATGCGAATGACAAAAGCGATCCGTCAGGATTGAACCGCACCGAACCCGAACCGCCTTCCAATATCGTTTCCTGATTGGGAAGGGTTATATTCCAATCCCACAAATTGGGCGTGGTCGTCTTGGTGAAGGTCATGATGACCGTGTGCCGGCCGCCTTGGGCGTCGTACGCCGTGATCGACGTCGAGTGCTGGGTTTCGGCCGTGTCTACGACCAGCGTACCCGCCGTCAGACCCTGCGACGCTCTCACCGTCACGCCGCCACCGCCGAGATCCTCGATCCCCAACGCCAAGCCCGTCGTATCATCGACGTCGATGGTCAGCGGTCGGGCCGCCTCAGCCGGCTTGCCGGTCGGAGTGAAGGTGTCTATGGCCGTGAAGGTATGGTCAAGACCGCCCACTGTCGCCACACCGGTGCCATCCAGGCCGAAAAGACGGTTGACGATATTGCCCGCGGTCGGGTCGGTGGCCACACCGGAGGACGTCGTGACATTATATGTGGAGTTGTTGCCCGCCCGCGATCGTTCAACCACGATCTGAGCATTGGCCGGATCGGTCGTATCCAGGTAGCAGTTGACACCCGCGATTTCATTGATCTGGCGAACGACGTCGTTCACTGTTGATTGAAGCGTCAGACCGGTAATATCGGTCGTGATCGTTCCATCCACCGTGACCGAAAATCCGGTAACATCATCAACACCTAGGTCGCCCAGCGTCGTGTTGCCTGACATGGCCGCGTTCAGGTTGAGACCGGTGAAACTCGATTGCACCGCCTGATTGCCGGTGATAACGATCGAGTGCGTTCCCCCGGCGCCATTGACGGCCGTCCCCGAGACCTGATCAACACCGGTCGTACCGGCCGAGGTCAGCGACCCCACCGAATCGGTGGCCGAGCTGTCCAGGTTGTTGGCCAGTGTTATCTCAGTGGTCGCATTGGCCGGGTCCTGCTGACCGAACGGCAGACGGATGTCGCCGATGGTCGATATAGCCGGGATATTGCCGAACTGGTCGGCCATCTTACCTTGCACCTTGAAGCCGCTGGCCGGATCGACCAGATAGCTGTTGGCATCGAATCCGAAGGCGCCGTTGCGGGTGTAAAATTCGCCGCGGCCGTCGGACAGGACGAAAAATCCGGAACCCTGAATCGCCAGATCGGTGATCTGTCCCGTGGTTTCCAATCCGCCCTGCTGGAAAATCGTATCGACGGCGGCGACCGTCATGCCCAAACCGATCTGCACCGGGTTGGTGCCGCCGGAAATGGCCGTCGGCCGTCCCGCCCCACGCATGGTCTGTACTAGGGCTTCCTGAAACGTCGCCCGGCCGCCTTTGAATCCGACCGTGTTGACGTTGGCGATGTTGTTGCCGATCACGTTCATCTTCACCTGATGATTGCGCAGGCCGGAGACACCGGCAAAAAGTGAACTCATCATACGAGTACTTCCTCCTTACGCACGTTCCGGCCCCTCCGCCCAGGCGGAGTCCAGCCGTACACGTTGACTTTCTTTTCCATCTGTTTCATGTTGTTTTTCACCTTATAAGATCACGGCACTGTCGATGGCCGTGAATACTCCATCCCGAAGATTATCCCGGTCGAAGGCGGTGATGACGGTGCGGTTTTTGACCGACACGACATAGGCCGCCTCGTCGGACAACACCAGCGATTCCCGCGCGCCCTTGGCTTCGGCCTTATCAATCGCCCGCGACAGGGCGTCGAGCTTATCCTGATTCAGAACCACCCCGCGCGAATGCAGCCGGGCCTTGGCGTGCGCCGAAAACTGAACCCCCGCCGATTTCTCCAGGACGGTATTCAGCGCCGTTTTGAAATCGGCGCCGGTCGCCTGTGTCGGGCGTCCGTTCGGTTTCGACGGCGTCACCACCGGACGCTGCGTCTTTCCGGGAAGGTTCACGTTCTGATATGCGGCGATCTTCAGCATGGCTTATCCCTCTTTGACCTCGAGCACACTCGCCAGAGGCAATTGCTGTCCGTCGACATTGAGCAAAGCGATACCGTCGCGGTACGTCACCCCGCTCACCACGCCCTCGAGAAACTGATCCGGTGTATACGAGTTGCCATTGACGTCGGTGGCGGAGACTTCGACCGTGTACGTCCCGGCCGCACACTGCGAACCGGTATCGTCGGTGCCGTCCCAATTGATTACGACGTCACCGGCCGCGGTATCCTGCTGACTGAACGTCCGCACCACCCTTCCGTTTTCGTCATGGATGGTGACGGTTAGGTCGGTGACGGGGCGATCGAGAGTCATGACGACATTAGCCGATCCGCCGTCCTTGATATACAGCGCCGATGAATCGGCGCGGACCGTCCGCCCGATCAGCGACGTCGCCATGGTGTTGGAAATCGTCTGCGACAGCAGGTAATTCCACTGGATATCCTGCTGCAGGTTGGTGTTCATGTTCTGCAGTTGTTCCAGCGACGAAAATTGCGCCAGCTGGGCCACGAATGCCTCGTCGGCCATCGGATTGAGCGGATCCTGGTTGGACAACTTGGCCACCAATAGCTTCATAAAAGCGTCCTTGTCCAGCAACTTGCTGGCCGCCTCGGTCTGAGACGATCCACCGGTGTCGGACAAAAATGTTACATTCGGTATATCCATCTTCGGCTCCTTCTATGCCAGACAGTCAACCAGTTCTTGTTTGAAACCGGTGTCCGGCGTCTGCATCCGATATTGGCGGGTTGATCGATACGGCGACTGCTGCGAACCGCGCCCGCCGTGCCCGCCATATCCACCCTGATAATAGTGCTGATGAGTGTTGGCGAACATCGTCCCGCGCGTCGGATGATTGACCTGAAGCTGCACCGCGTCAACCTTGATTCCGGATGATGCCAAACGCTGTTGCAGCTGCGGCAGGTTTCTTTCCACCGCCTGCCTGGCCTGGGTCGATTCCACCGCCAGATTGACGGTCACCAGACCGCGATGGGAAACGATCGACAGCTCCATCTTGCCCAGATTCGACGGCACCAGTTGGATCTTGATCCGCTGACCGGGATTCTGCTTCAATTGATCCAGCTTATGATCGAGATCATAGAACCGCACCTGGGTCGCGCCGGATGACTGCGGGGATGTGTTGTCGATGCTGCCGGCGTCGGATATTGCCGTTAACATGGACGCCGCCGGGGTCATACCGCCGTCAGCTTTGGCCGCGGTCGGCGAAGACCCGTCACGGCCGACGATCTGATCGACCATGTCCGGGACATCCTGATCCGCCGCCGGAATATCCGGCGATGCGGCCGATAACATATCCGAAACGGCTGACATCGTCGGAGCCTGGGATATGGTGGGCAGGACCGGCGTCGGCGCCTGCGTCCCGATGGGTCTGGCCGAGGCTTTCACCGCATCGAGCGCAATCGGCGATGGCGCGGCGTCACCGGTCTTGACGGTGCGCTCCGGCCGTCCCATGATATCCGCGAACGGCATCCGGGGCATCGGTGTCGTTTCGGCGACCGCCGGTTCGACGACGATCATTTCGGCATTCAAGTTCGCAAGCATCCGCGCCATCATAGGACTGCCGGCATCGGCTTTCACCGCCGGCGCCTGCATCGCGGGCGAATCAGCCCGCAGTTCCGGCATCATATTCTCGGCCACCTGTAGTTGCAGCCGAATCGGTACGTCCTTCCCGGTCGCTGTCAGCATCTCGCCGTCGGCGATAATCCGCCCGTCGCGATGCTCGACCGTCCGAAGACACATTGGTAGAATCATTTCCTGCCGTCCACCGTCGTTTTCCGGCGTTTCCGGCAAAACCGAATCCGTTTTCTCCGGGGTTTGGATGCGGACATAGATCATGTCCCCCGTCCCGTCGTCCGGCGACAGCAATTCCGCCCGGGCCATGATCGGCCCATGGGAAAATTGCGGCGTATCGTTCATCGCGCCGGAATCGGGGATCGGCATCGCCGCCAGACCCAACAGCGACAACACGTCGCCGGGGATCACGATCGGAATCATATCATCCGGCCGCGGGTCGGCATCCGTCCCGGAGTTTGGGACAATGGTGGACGGCTCCCCGCCCGCCGCCGTCGGCAGCGGCGCCAGATTCAGCAGCTCGCCGAAACCGGGCATTCCCTCCGGGTTGGACGGTATTTTCTGACCGCCGAGCCCGAGAAGCAACGCCAGCGGATCGACCGCCGCCATCTGCACGCTGCTATTCATAAGCGCCTCGCGGACGGTGGGGGGTCGCATACGCACGTGGTTTCTTCATGCACTACTCCTTCGTTAAGGTTATCATTTTTTCCGAGATGCGGGCTGCGAAATCAGGGCTGAGCGCGCCCAGAATCCGGGCCGCATTGGTCGGCTTCATCTTCATCAGGATTTGCACCGCCTGCTCGTCGGTGAGTTTATTGATCAACGGCACGACCTGATTTTCCTGCATGCCGTCGTAAAGTTTTGCCAGGGCATTTATGCGAGATGATTCCATATCTTCGACCTGGGAAAGAAATTTCTTGATATGGGCTTCCTTGGCGTCCAGCTCCTTCTTAAGCGCATCCAGTTCCGCCCGTTCCGCATCGAGTTTCTCCTTCTCGGCCTTCAGCCATGCGGGCGATTCGGTCGAATCCTTCACGACCGGGGCGGGCTTATCTTCGGCGACTTTGGGTGCGGTCTCGTCCACATTTTTGACCTTATCCGCGGCTTTCACGGCTTTCTTTTCGCCGAAAATTTTTCTTTCCAGCTTGGCGATTTCATCCATGTTGATCGTATCGCCTGCAGCCGAATCGGCTGTCGATTCGCTCTGCGCGACGGTCGCATCCTTGGCCGTCTCCGTTTTTTCCACCGGAGCCGTTGAGAAAACGCCCATGGTGAATGAAAATGCGCCGATGGCGACCAGAAACACCCCTGCGGCAATGATGATCATCTTGAGCGGCAGTTTCAGTTTCGCCGCCGTATTTTGCGCCTCGTCCTGTGCGCCTTCCTGAGCCGATTTTTCCAAATCAGGCATACTCATCCCTCGTAAATACAAGTTCTCCGGCAGCGCCTGTTGCAAGGGGTGTGCCCAAGTCGCATGGGGCGGCATAAGCTGCTCATTTACAAGAGATTAGAGATGGTTTCACACAGCCGGCGGCGGTCGGTGAAATACAAAAGAGGAAAAAATACCCCGGTCGTGAAGGAAATTATTTCAGGAAGAATGCGAACGGTGGGAACTGCCGTGCGAGCAGGCGAAGTCGGTTAAGGGCGGATGACCTCTCCCTCCAGATGATCGCTCTTCAATCCCGTCGGCTTGAATGTGACAATGATTTTTGCGCCTCCCATCGGAGCCGGCAAACGTACTTTCAAATAATTGTCGCTGATCCCATTGAACCCGCCGCTTTTATTGGGCGTTCGCTCGGATATTACCCCCAGCTCCTTGCCGATCTGGCTTCTCATTTGATTGCGGCGACGCCTCGCGCACACCTCGCGCGCCCGCCGATTGCGCTCCTTGATTACCGACGGCTCGATTTTATCGGGAAATTCCGACGACGCGGTTCCCGGCCGGTCGGAATAGGAAAAAATATGGCCGTAATCGACATATCCTGAATCGAGCACGTTGAGCGACGCCGCAAAATCATCCTCGGTCTCGCCGGGAAAACCGACAATCAGATCGCAACCGACGGTTATATCCGGGTTGGCTGTTTTGATTTCACGCACCAGAGTCAGATAATCATCCCGCCGATACGGCCGCCGCATGAGTTTCAGGATACGATCCGAACCGGACTGAAGCGGCAAATGCAGATGCCGGCAGACACGCGGATTTTCGGCGACCATTGTCAGCAGATGTTCATCCAGTTCATTCGGTTCCAGCGATGACAGCCGCAACCGCGGCAGGTCCGTTTCATCGAGTATCCGTTTGACCAAACCGTGCAAATTCAAATCGTCGTGCCGATACCTCCCGATATGCACCGCCGTCAGGACCACTTCGTGAAATCCTCTGGCGGTCAGACCCCGGATTTCGTCAATGATGATATTGGAATCGAATGACACCAGCCCGCCCCGCACCCGGGGCACGATGCAGTACGAGCAAAATTGATTGCACCCGTCGCCGATCTTGATCATCGCCCGGTTGGTCATCAGATGCTCGCCGGTCCGCGGCTTCATCCCACCCGGCAGCGCCACGGCCGACCCGTTCTCAAAAAGTGCTGGAAACCGTTCCTGCAGGATTTCTGGAATCCGCATCTTCCGGTCATTCCCGATGATTAAATCGATCCCGCTCAGGCCAGCTAATTCATCGGGCTGTGAAACAGCATAACATCCGGCCACGACAATCACCGCGCCGTCGTTGAGACGGCGCGCCCGATTGATCAATTTGCGGCAGTCGGCATCGGCCCGCCCCGTCACCGTGCACGTGTTCAACACATACAGGTCGGCCTTTTCCTTATAACTGATCCGTTGCAGACCCAACCCGATCAGCTTTTCCGCCAGCCGCTCCGTTTCGTACTGATTGAGCCGGCAGCCTACCGTTTCCAGCGCCACTCTTTTCATACTTCCCAAAATACGAAAACACCGCCGCCCGCAAAGCGATTTTTTCGCCGCCGGGCGTTTTCCGGGGCCATCGTCCCGGAAAATGAATTGACAGAATATTATAATCTTGTATATTAGTAATGTTATCACCTCACGCGCAAGGGCACAATGGAAGTACCTGCATCGCACCGCCGGAGTCGTTTGGACAACATCGAAGGGAGGAAATCCACATGAACACGGCCCACAAAATTACCCTCTCAATTTGTCTCGGATTGATTATTATCCTGGCGTCTCAGGCGTTGGCAATTATGCCGCCACCGCCGACGGAATGGTACCAGCAGCGTCTCAAAATGCCGATTCCGGAAGGTTACGGCAAAGTATTCCCCACTATCCCGCCCGAATGGAACGAGAGCCTTAGGGTCGCCGCGGAGAAGCGGCCCAATAATACCGATAATTTGCTTATCATACTCGTCGAATTCCCCGATCATTACGCCGAGCAGTGGAGCCATCCGTGGGAAGCCTACCAGGACCTCATGTTTTCGGAGGGCGTTATCCCCACCGGCTCATTGCGCGAGTATTATGAGGAAGTGTCCTACGGGGCGTTTTCCCCGGCAGGGACAACGACGGTCTGGATTATGGCCCCACACGATTATTCCTATTACGCAAACGGTAACGGCTTGGGTGATTATCCACACAATTCACAGGGCCTTCTGGAGGACTGTGTCAATATCCTCGATCCGGACCTCGATTTTTCTCAATTCGACAATAACGGCGACGGCTACGCCGATGCCATCTCTCTGGTGCACGCCGGCCCCGGGGCCGAAGAAACCGGCTATTACATGGACATCTGGTCACATGCCGGGTCCTATGAAGTGTTGACGGATGACAGGGTTTCCACCGGGCGCTATTCCGTCGAACCCGAAGAATTCATGGACGGCAGCATGATCGCCATCGGCGTCTTCTGCCACGAATACGGCCACGTCCTCGGCCTCCCCGACCTTTACGACGGCGACAAGACCTCCGAGGGCATCGGCGTCTACTGCCTGATGTCCGGTGGTTCCTGGGGAGCCCTGCCGTTTACGCCGGAGCGCCCCACGCATCTGTGCGCTGAAATGAAAATGCGGCTTGGCTGGATAACTCCCACGAAAGTCACCGGCAATCTCTATGATCTGTATATCCCGCCCGTCGAAACAAACCCGGTGTGTTATAAGATCTCCCATCCGAGCGATACCGGCCAGTATTTCCTGATCGAAAACCGGGCCAAAGTCGGTTTTGATTCCCTGTTTCGCGGCGACGGCGGCCTTGCCATCTGGCACGTGGATCTTTCCCGAAAGTACTATCAGCATGACGAGACGCATCCCTATATCGCCCTGGAGCAGGCCGACGGCAATTACGACCTCATGCGCGATGTGGGCGGCGGCAACAACGACCCACACACCAACCGGGGCGATGCCGGTGATCTGTATCCGGGTGCGACGGCAAATACCTGGTTTAGTTTCTCGTCGAGCCCCAGCAGTTATGACTATAATGGAACCACAGCGTTCGCCACGATTGAGGACATTATCCAGAACGGTGACTCCATGATCGTCTCCGTACTCCCCGATCCGTCGAATCCCATCTATCGTTTTCACGGATTCGCCATAGACGACGACGTCGAAGGTTATCCATCCGATTTCGATCATGAAGCCGATTCCGGCGAAGCGGCCGATGTGGTTGTGACACTCGCCTGCGACGGCGCCGGGTCGCCGAATCTCATCGGGACGGTCACAACCACCGATCCCCGGGTCACGATACTCGACAGTGAGGCCGACTTCGCGCCGTCGACGCACGACGATCTCACTTCCAATGAAGCGTCGCCGTTCCGGGTAGCCGTTGAATCCGCCGACGCCGATTCGGCCGTCACTTTTACCCTGCACCTCGAAGCCGACAACGGAGCCGTTGACGTTCCCTTCCGCATGAATATCAACCGGCCGAAGGTGCTGGTGGTGCTCGACAACAATAACAGCCATTGGTCGGACAATCTGGTTGAAGCCATGCACGCGACCGGCTATTCGTTTGACACGCTCTACTCATATCCCTCCACCCGAATCACTTACGACGACCTTATCCCGTATCACGCCATCCTGTGGACGACCGCGTCCTATTTCGGGAAGCGCAACTCCTATTATATCCCCGACCTCGAGTACTGTCTGACGTCCGGCGAAATAGCTGTGCTCCAGCAATATCTCGATAACAACGGCCGCATGGGGCTGTTCAGTCAGCATTACCTTTATGACGTAGGGTACAATTCCTTCACCGCCGATTACCTGCATCTGTCCAGCGCCATTCAAAACATCGGCAGTTCGCCATCTCTGACCGGCATGACCGGGCCGTTCGTGACCGGCTCGGATTACTTCTTCAAGGAATGGTCGTATTACGACTACACCGACCGTATGTTGTCGCATGTCGGTGCGCCGGTGCTGGTCAAGGATGAGGGCATGGGCAGCGATGTTATGATCGGGTATCCCGCGACGCCTCAGATCGGCAGTTACGCGACTACTATGGCGACGTTCGGCGTCGAACGACTGGATGATTCCTCGCTGACACGGCTCCTGACGGCGTGGTGTGAATGGATTCTAACCAATACGAACATCGACGTCCCGATCACGACGATGCCTCCCGACGGTGATACCAACTCCGAATCTCCGGCGATGTTCATGTGGACGGCCTCGCCCGGCGCGGTCAGCTATACGATCCAGGTTGCGACCGATTTCGAATTCACTAATATCATCCGGGAAACCACCGTGCCTTCCAACAGCACCGCCTTTGCCCAGCCGTTCGAAGACGGCACGTATTACTGGCGCGTCAAGGCCTCGCCCGACAGCAAAATCGCCACGGCCTTTTCTCCGAGAGCGCAATTCACGGTCGAAACCCCCGTCCTCTACCTGTGCGGCGACGCCAGCGGCGATGACGCCGTCAATATCTCCGACGCGGTCTATCTTATAAGTTACATCTTCAAAGGCGGCCCCGCGCCCGATCCGCTCTGCCTCGGGGACACTGATGGCGACGACGCCGTCAATATCGCCGACGCCGTGTATCTGATCAATTACATTTTCAAAGGCGGCCTCCCGCCGACCGAACCCTGTTGCCCGTAGACGGATTCGAGCGGCTTTCGATCCCCGGTTTCCGGCGGGTGGTGCAAACCAACTTTCTTGACGCATCGCCCGCCGTTTTGTATTATCCATTCCAGCACGCTGTAACCAAGGGGTCGTGAACAAGCATGACGCGTCGTCCCGATTCGATGAGAACCGTACTGATCGTACTGCTCGTCATCTATGCCGTTATTGTCGTTAAGAACGCCTGGATATCGGACGATGCCTATATCACTTTCCGCACAATTGAAAATTTCGTCCACGGCTACGGCCTGACCTGGAACGTCGACGAGCGCGTCCAGACGTACACCCACCCCCTGTGGCTGTTCGTGCTGACGATATTCTACATTCCCTTCCGCCAGATTTATCCGATTGCCATGATCGTCTCTTTACTATGTTCCGTCGGCGCGGTCTCCTGGATGGCGTTCAAGATCCTCCGTCCCGCGGCCATGGCGGCGGTAGGCGTTTTGGTGCTGACCCTCTCGGATGCGTTTATTGATTATTCCACCTCCGGTCTTGAAAATCCCCTCAGCTTCCTGCTGCTGGTGATTTTCTTTTATATCTTCTTCGAACGGGAAATCGGGATCAGATCGTTGTTTTACCTGGCCCTCACGGTGTCGCTGGTATTGATCAACCGCATGGATGTGATTCTGCTCTGTTTCCCGGCGCTGGTGTACGCGTTCTGGAAAATCCGAAGCCGCAAAGCGTTTGTCGCACTCGCCGCCGGCCTCTCGCCTTTTGTCCTCTGGGAGCTTTTTTCACTCTTCTACTACGGCTTCCCCTTTCCAAATACCGCCTACGCCAAACTCGGTATGGGAATAGACAGCTATACGTTGATGAGGCAGGGCTGGTACTATATCCGCAATTCGCTGAAGATCGATTACCTGACGGTACTCGTCATCCTCGCCGGGCTTATCCTGCCGTTCATAGTGCGCAGAAAAAGGACCATCCCCGCCGCACTCGGCATTCTGCTGACGATTTTGTACATCATCAAAATCGGCGGCGATTTCATGTCCGGCCGCCTGCTGGCTGCGCCGCTGCTGGTCGCGGTGATCATACTCGGGAGGCATATTTCCGCATTCAGACTGCGCAGCCTCAGATTCATCGCGGCAGCGGTTCTGGTCGCAGGACTGACGACTTCCCATTCCCCCGCCTACGGCGGCGGCGAAACAGCCGAAATGCACTCTCAAGCCTACCTGTATCAAAACACCGTCGACGAACGACTCTGGTGGTATCCCCAAACCGGTCTGTTGCATTATCGATCGGCGGATACCACGTGGCCGGCCCCGGGATGGCGCGAATCGGGAGGAGTCTCTGCTCCGTCACCTATGACGGTAGAAATCAACGGCGAAGTAGGTATGGATGGCTATGGATACGGCCCCGACAAGCATATCATCGATCCCATGGGGCTGGCCGATCCGCTCCTGGCCAGATTACCCGTCCGACCTCATGTTCGATATAAGCCGGGGCATTATTATCGCCCGACACCCGCCGGATACGAGCAGAGCGTCCGCGAGGGCAGGGACGCCATCGCCGACAGTAACCTGGCTGTATACTACGGAAAACTACGACATATTATCACCGGACCGTTATTCAACTGGGATCGCATCAAGGATATTATCGACTTTAATCTGGGCCGCTATGATAAATACAAGCGATCCTACATCGATCACTATATCGTCAATGCCTCGCTCCGGGATTTCACGGAACCGAAGAAACAGGGGACCATGTGGAATTATCCGACGAATATCATCTTCGACAGCGTCGGCGTGTTGGTTTATCTCGAAGACGTCTACCATTCCGACTCTCTGGAGATCAGCCGGGACAACAACGATTCATTGCGTGCCGTCTATATGCTCGGCGATACCGCCGTCGCCGAACAGATCATCGCGCCGTATTCGATTCCTGAGGGGGGGCTGTCCACGTCCATCGTCACCGTTCCCGCCGAGGCAGCACGGCGCGGCTTCGACCGGATACGGTTCCTTCCGATACCCGGCGACGGCATGTATTCGATCGGGCACATCAGAATGTTCTGAAATAGCCGTTTTCCCGGATTCGATGATCATAACAAAAAGGCCCGGATCGACCGGGCCTTTTCGCTCTATACTGTTGCTATGACCGATGCCGATTCACTCGCCGGTCTTGGGTTCTTCATCTGAGTTCGCATTCGCGTCGGTTTCCGCGGCCTCGTCGGGAGTATCCGTCGACGGGGTCGATTCGGACGTCTCCTCGGCAGTCACGGTATCGATTGGCGGTGACGTTTCCTCGGTCGCCTCCACCGGGACGGTTTCGCCCGCCTTGGGCGGAGTGTCCTCGATGGTTTTGGTCTGCTCTTTGGCCGCCTCCAGTTTCCGCTCGACGTCCTCGCCGGCGGTAACCGGCGGCTCGCCGATTGCCTCACCCATCGAAACGCTCTGCGTCGCGCGCTCCGACAAAAAGTTTTCGTATTCCTCGCGGTCGCGCTTCTCGAAATAGGCCGTCAGCGAAAGGACGATCTTCCGGCCGGGACGGTCGAACTCGATCACCTTCAAGGGGATTTTGTCGCCCTCGTTGAAAATCCGGTCGGGTTTTTCCATCCCTTCCTTGCCGAGCTGATTGGAAGGCGCAAATCCTTCGACCTCATCGTCAAGCTCGACCACCAGACCGCGATCGATCACGCGGATCACGGAACCCAGGACCTCGTTGCCGACGCCATACTTCTTGGCGTATTCCGGCCACGGGTCTTCCTTGAGCTGTTTGATGCCCAACGATACCCGCCGGTTCTCGGTGTCGATTCGCAAAACCTTGACGTCGATCGTATCGCCCTTCTTCATGATTTCGGACGGATGCTGAATCCGCTTCGTCCACGACATGTCGGAAATGTGCACCAGACCGTCCACGCCCTCTTCGATTTCGACGAAAGCGCCGAACGCGGTCAGGTTACGCACCTTGCCCGCGACGATCGATCCCACCGGGTACTTCTCGTGGATGGTGGTCCAGGGATCGGGCTCCATTTGCTTGATCCCCAGCGAGATTTTCTCGTTTTCCTTATCCACCGAAAGCACCTTGGCCTCGACCGTGTCGCCGACGTTCATGATCTTCGACGGATGTTTGATATGCTGCGTCCAGGACATCTCGGAGATATGAATCAATCCCTCGATGCCTTTCTCCAGCTCCACGAACGCACCGTAATCAGTGATGGACACGACCTTGCCCTTGACCACTTTCCCGATGGGATACTTTTCTTCGATATCCTCCCACGGGTAGGGCGTCAACTGCTTTAGGCCGAGTGAAATCCGCGACGTCTTTTCGTCGTAATCGAGAATCTTGACCTCGAGCGTATCGCCCAGTTGTACCATCTCGGAGGGATGGCGCATCCGGCCCCATGACATATCCGTAATATGCAGCAGGCCGTCCACGCCGCCCAGGTCGATGAAAACGCCGAAGTCGGTGATGTTCTTGACGACGCCCTCGCGAACCTGGCTGACCTGAATTTCTTCCAGCAATTCGCTGCGCATCCGCTCGCGCTCTTCCTCCAGAACGACGCGGCGGGACACGACGATGTTACGGCGGCTCTTGTTGAGCTTGATAATCTTGACGTCCATATCCTCGCCGATCAGCGCATCGAAATCGGGAACCTGGCGGAGCGCTATCTGCGAACCGGGCAAAAAAGCGTCCACGCCCATGACATCGACCACGACGCCGCCTTTGATGCGGCGCTTGATGGTCCCCGGCACCAGTTCGCCGGCGTCGTGCGCATCGCGAATCCGGTCCCAGACCCGCATGAAATCGGCCTTCTGCTTGGATAACACCAACTGGCCGTTTTGGTCCTCGACCGCTTCGAGGTAAACGTCGATCTGATCGCCGACCTTGATGTTGACCTCGCCGGTGAATTCGCCCATCGGGATAATTCCCTCGGATTTGAAGCCGACGTCGACGATGACGTCGTCGCGGGTCACCCCGATCACCGTACCGGTGACGATCTCGCCTTCTTTGATGTCCTGGATCGTCCCCTCGTACATCTCCATCATCTGCCGGTACTCGGTATCATCGTACTCGGCGGCGTCCAGTTCGGTCAATTTCATGGCATTGACCGTCGGCGGCGGTTCCGGCGGCGGCGCGCTTTCGCGAGCCCTGGCCCGTTCGGAAATCCGCTTCCGGCGGGAGGTTTCCACTTTCCTGACCTCGGTTTGTTCCTGGTGACCGCGGTCTTCAGGCTCCTCACGCTGGGATTTTTTGACGATCTTAGTCTTGGTCGACTTGGTCTTTTTTCCCGACGTTTGCTTGGTCTTACTCAGCTTGACCGTCTCACCTCCCGTCTGCTCGGATTCGTTCGTTTTTTTGGTTTCGGCATCAGCCATACTAAAAGTTCCTCCAGTCTATCGATACTCTCCGGCCGGAGCCGGAGGCAATGTCTTTATTCTCGGCGCAAAGCGCGGATATATTCACGTATCGGAACGTATCTCGGCGTTTCATCCCTCCGCTACAACCTTCAGCCGACCGATATGTTCCATGACGTATGCCGCCAGCGAACGATACCCTTCCTTGGTATCGGGAAACCGGTCGATCTCTTCGAGCGGGATCGGATCGCCGTAATATACTCGCATGCTTCTCAAACGCAACGCCCGCCACAAATTTTTCGTTTCCCGCAAATACGCCGGTACGATCGGTACCCGATTCTGCCGGGCGATCATCCCGACCCCCGGCTTGGGGGGCAAAAACTCGACCCCGTTGCCGCGCGTTCCCTCGGGAAACAGCACCAAAGCTCCCCCTTCGGCCAGCAGCTCGCTTACCCGCGACAACGACGCCGGATCATAAATCCCGCGCCGCACCGGAATTGAATGCACCCGCGTGATGAGCGGCCCCAGTATGGGCACGTCGAACAACTCGCGCTTGGCGAAAAAATGGCATGGCCGGCGGATACCGGCTCCGACCAACGGCGGATCGAAATACGACTGATGATTGGCCGCGATAATCAGCGGGCCCTCCGCCGGCACGCGATCCGCGCCGATCGGCCGGAATCCGTACAACAGCCACGGCAGCGACCGCGACAACAGCCAGCCCAATCGATACAAGCTAATCATGGCTTGCTCGCAAACGCCTTACGCGCCAGCTCGATGATGCGATCCACCTGCTGCTCGATGCTCAGGCCGGTCGTATCGACCACCACCGCATCGGGCACTTTCGTCAGGGGCGATTCCCGGCGCGCGGTATCGTTCTTGTCCCGGGCGATCAGCAGCCGTTTCTGGTCTTCGACCGATGTTTCCTCGCCGCGCTGTCTGGCTTCGAGATATCGGCGTTTAGCCCGCGTCTCCAAGTCCGCGTCCAAATACACCTTCAAATCGGCGTCGACAAATACCACCGACGTGGTGTCGCGGCCTTCGGCGACCAGGCTGCCGGCCTGACCCATCCGCTTCTGGCGGCGGACCATTTCCCGGCGCACGCCCGGATGAACCGCCACCGCCGATGATCCATGCGTCGCTTCCGGCGTCCGGATGGCGTCCGTTACGTCTTTTCTGTTGAGAAAGATCAGTTGACCCCGTTGGGGGTCGTTTCGAAATTCGATATCCGCTTCGGCGGCAATACCGGTCAGCACCTCGGCGTCGTCAAATGACACGCCTTTGTGCAGCGCCGCCAGCGCCACCGCCCGATACATGGCTCCCGTGTCGAGATAGGTGAATCCCAGCCGCTGCGCCAATAGCCGCGCGGTGGTCGACTTCCCCGACCCGGCGGGCCCGTCGATGGCGATGATTTTGCCTCGAAAGGCAGACCGATCTTGAGATTCCGCCATAGCAGCCGCGTAAAATAATAGAAATCCCAAAAAAATCAAGCGAGAAAACAGGTTAAATCCCGATTTTTGCCCTTCGGGTAGTCCGCCCGGAAACCACCCCATATGTATGGCCATAACATTTGCTTTTGCAGTTGCGCAGGTCGAAACCCTCTCAGGATTTCGACATTCTCATTCAAGGCCGGTTTGTGCGCGGCCCGCCGCGGCGGGTCCTCGTCTGCCCGGCGGGCGACTCGATGCCGGGGGTAATAGACCGGGAACACATCCCCATTAACGCCGCTCGGAGCGAATTCACTTTACAAATTCTACAATAACGGTATCTTACATATACCGCCGTACGTCGAACATTACAGCGACCGAGGGAGTCTCCATGCGCACCATACTTATCGTCTGTCTTCTCGCCGTCATCGCCGCCTCGGCGCCGGCCCTAAGCGCCGATTTGTACCGTGTCAGTATCACCAACGCCGATATCGCCGATCGGCTCAATGAAGCCGGAGTCGAACCGGTGACAGCCGTCCAGAATGGTTATCTGGTTTTGGCCGAACCGGCCGTTCACAACCAATTGGAAGCCGCCGGAATCAGGATGGATCTGATCGCCGCCGGCGTCGGCAAAGACGATCTGGCACTGGATTTGCGGCTCGACCATCAAAACAAGAGCCGATACGACCTTGTCTTTGAGGAAAACGGCCTGCGCCTTTACCGGGTCGACGCCCAATCGGCCGCCAAAGCTTTCGCCGATCAATCACTCATGCCGATACAAAACGATTTCCTCAAGATATCCTATCACCCCCGACAGCAATTCGATAAAACCCGACTGAGCCGGATCGACGACCTGCAGGGCCTTATCGATCTGGTCGTGCAGGATTCGCTGCAGTCATACACCGAGGCGCTCCAGGCGTTCGGCAATCGCTACTCGGGGACGACCTCCAGCAATCTTTCGCGCGACTGGCTGGCCGACAAGTTCGCGGAATTCGGGTACGATTCGATCCTCATCGACAGTTTTGTCGCCACCGTCAGCGGAACGCCGACCCAGTGCCAGAATGTGCTGGCGGTTAAGGTCGGAACCGCCCTGCCGGAACATTACGTCATCGTCGGCGGTCATCGCGACGCCGTCTCCGCATCGCCGGGAGCCGACGACAATGGTTCGGGAGCGGCGGCAGTGCTGGAAATCGCCCGCGTGCTGAAAAATATCCCCACCGACCTGACGTTTATCTTTGCCCTGTTCGGCGCCGAGGAGCAGGGATTGTACGGTTCGTCCCATTACGCCGGCGAGGCTGCGGCCAGAGGCGACAGCATCGTCTACATGCTCAACATGGATATGATCGCGTATTATGAAAATTCGAGCGACGCCAAACTGTTTCACGGCACCGTCCTGACATACACCGAACTGCTCCGGGATCTGGCCGATTCCTTGCTGGGAATCAACGCCGTACTTTCGGGAAGTTCCGGCGGCTCGGATCATTACCCCTTCATCCAGAACGGCTACGAAGCGACCTTCCTGCACGAATACATCTTCTCCACGGTCTATCATTCCTACCGGGACAGCTCCAGCTACATGAGTTTCCCCTACATGACCAAGATGGTCAAGGCCGCGCTGGCGACCGCCTATACCGTCAGCGAGACGTATATCCCCGGACCGGAATTGCGTTTTGAGTATCCCGACGGCGTGCCGTCGACCCTGACCCCGGAAACGCCGTATACATTTCGTGTTTCCGTTGTGGGTATCAACGACGGCGTCCCCGTGCCGGGTTCGGGACGAATGTACTACTCCATCGACGGAGGCGGTTTTGTGGAAGAGACGATGACCGAATCGACTCCCGACGTCTACCAGGCGGTGCTGCCCGGTTTGGCCTGCGGCGAGACGATTCAATTTTATTTCGGCGCCGAGGAAGTCGACAGCGGGTACTTTTACAGCCCCGGCCCCGCCAGTCCCTTCAGCGCGACGCCCGTTACCGGGGAATCGACGGTGTTTTATGATAATTTCGAACAGGATTTGGGCTGGACGATTTCCGACGGACAATGGCAGCGGGGATCGCCCACCGGCGACGGCGGTGCGTACGGCGGGCCGGACCCGGTCGGCGGCTATAACAGCGCGAATTGCTATGGCTACAACCTGAGCGGCGATTACGCCAATAGTATTCCCGAGTATCACCTGACCAGCCCGGCCATCGATTGCAGTAATCTCAGCAGCGTGAAGGTCAGATTCATGCGTTGGCTGGGGGTGGAACAACCCCGTTACGATCATGCCTATGTCCGCGTCAGCAACGACGGTGTAAACTGGACGACGGTCTGGCAAAACACGGTGGAAGTCGCCGACCAGACCTGGAGCCAGCAGGAATATGACCTCTCCGAAATCGCCGACTGGCAGCCGGCCGTCTATGTGCGCTTCACGATGGGTGTCACCGACGTGGCTTGGACGTTCTGCGGCTGGAATATCGACAACGTCGAAGTCCTCGGCAATGTCTGTGAAAGCGGGCCCGCGCCGCTGCAGATCATCACCGAATCCGTCCCCGACTGGACGGCGGGCCATCCGTATTCCCAGCAAATGCTCGCGACGGGAGGAATTGGTGTCCGCACGTGGAGCGATAAGGACGGCGACCTGTCCGGCACCGGATTATCCCTGTCGGCATCGGGCGTCCTTTCGGGTACACCGGCATCGGCCGGATCGATATCGTTTACGGCCCTCGTAACCGACGAGGAATCCGGCAGCGATGAACAGCCGCTTACATTCACGATCAATCCGGCCGTGGAGATCACCTCCGATCCGGTCGATTATGCTTCCGTGGCGCAGCCGTATTTCCGGCAATTGGCAAGCACCGGAGGAACCGGGGCGATATCCTGGTCGGATATGAACGGCGATCTCACCGGTGTCGGACTAACCCTATCAGGAACAGGTCTGCTGTCGGGGACGCCGGTCGATACCGGCACGATTTCGTTCACCGCCCGGGCCGAGGACGCGGTCGGGAGCGCCGACGAAATGCTGCTCACGATCGAAGTATTAGATTACTACGAATGCGGCGATGCCAATAGTGACGCCGCAATCAACATCGCCGACGCCGTTTATCTCATAAGTTACATTTTCAAAGGCGGCCCCGCACCCGATCCGCTCTGCGCCGGTGATGTCGACAACGACGACGCCGTCAATATCGCAGACGCCGTGTACGTCATAAATTACATTTTCAAGGGAGGTCCGCCTCCCGATGCCGGCTGCTGCCCGTAATCGCTCCTAAGCGTGTGGAATAAGGCATTCAATCGAAAGCCGGGATGAAATCATTCCGGCTTTTCTTACATCATATCACAAATCGTTCCGGAGTTATTGCTTTTTTCGGGACGGCTCAATATCTTTCGAACAAGCACAGGAGGTTTATCATGAAATCATCCCCTTTGTATCTCATGTTAGCAGTAATGCTTCTCATTGCCGTCACCGCTGTCGGCGACGAAAAGCCCTGGATTGATCTGGATAAGTGTGTCTTTTGCCAGCAGCTCACCAAGCACGACGGACTGCTCGACCATATGACCTGCGAACATCATGAGATTTCCAACGGCCATCTGATGGCAACTGTCGTCGATCCCGAATTCCGGCCGGCCTATGTCGAGGCGCAGAAGGCCATGGAACAGATCGGTATGGATATGGCCCAGGGAAAAATCGATCCGACCAAAGTCTACATGTGCGGCAGCTGCGAAGCCTACGGCAACTTGTTGATGTCGGGAGCGATTATAGAACACATCCCGACCAAGTTCGGGGATATCGTGCTCGTCACATCGGATGATCCCGCTGTCATGAAGAAGATCAAGGCCTACGGCCGCCGCTGGACGGAAGAGATGGCCAAGATGGAACAAAAGACGGGCGGCGAGGAGTGAGAACTACTCCGGGGTTTAACCAATAGTCGAAGCTTCCGGACCGACGAAGAGCAGTCCGACAGGCCGATCGTTGGCAAAGTCAACGATCGGCCATAGCTGTGAACTGGAGAACGATAACCCCGATAATTCCAGGGTACCGACGCAGACGTTTTATTGGCTCGGGGGAATTTCAGGATCTGCCTGCTCCGGCATTTCTTGCATGACCTCCCCGGATCTTGACATCATGGAATCGATGCTGTACGCCATCGGTCCGGCCAGAAGCACCACGATGGCGATCACCATAATTGTAAACGGGTAAGCGGCCCGGCCGAAGAAAAAGCCGCTAGGCATGCTGACGATTGTCGCGACGAGCATGTTGATCGCAATTGCCAAGGCTGCAGGACGGGCAAAAAGGCCGATGGCAAGCAGAAGACCGCCGATAAATTCCGTATAACAGCTGAGATAGACAAGAAACGGCGCAAAACCTCGTTCGGCGAAATTCTGGAGGGTCGTTTCCATCCCCCGCCCCCCGAACCAGCCCAAGGCCTTGCCGGCTCCGACCACGAATAAAATAACCCCCGCCGTGCATCGCAGCAGCAACAGGCAAACGTTGAGAAGCCTGCCATCGGTCGCCAGCAGGAGTCTGAAGGATGTATTATTTCCTGCCATCGTGAATCGCCTTTTCTTCATCGATGTATGCTTTTAATGATCGACAATATCGTGTCATAAACATTATATTATACGCTGGGAACCCTATTATTTCGGTTTTTTATTTTCGATTTCCCGCCTTACTTGGATTCGCTTTTTCCCTTGCAATGTCGACATTTCGACCCTGAAAGGCGGGCAGAGAGACGGATGCGTCGGATGCTTCGAAATAACCGGGAGCCCGGACGGGCTCCCGGTGTAAACAGCGATTATTGCCGTGTTAAGAGATGCTCGATGACAGTCGCGACGTTGCTGGCAGCTTCGTCATAATTGGCCATCACGGCCACGGTATATCCCGAATCGAGATACATATCGAGGACGGCGTTTATCCCCGGCGCGCCGCCATTGTGGCCGACGATACGCTGACCTTCGACCGTGCGGTTCCCGAATAGATATCCGTATCCGAAATCCGGCCCCATCTCCGATTTCGGCGTGATCATCTCATCGAACGATTCTTTGCTGATGAGTTTGTTTTGCCGCAAAGCGACATCGAACGCCAGCAAATCCTCGACCGTGGAATAGCCGCCGCCCGCCGGGCCGCCCTTGACGGCATGCATGAAGAAGTTGTTCCGCCAACCGCCGTTGGGATCGACATTCTCGTCATAGTTCATCTTGGTATAGCCAATCGCCACGTTGGGTTCCGGGCGGTCGACCTCGTAGCAATCGGTGTTGATCATCCCCGCCGGTTTGCAAATATGATCCAGCACATAGCTGTAATAGTCTTGCCCGGTGACTTTTTCGATGACCATCCCCAGCACGATCGGGCCGGAATTGCTGTAATGAAAATCCGTGCCCGGCTCGAACAACAGGGAATCCTTGAACACCAGTGACGCCAAACCGTCGACTGTCTTGATCTCCCAAAACGTGGTATCGAACAGTTCCTCCCAATAATCCTGCATACCCGACCGATGGCTGAGCAGCTCATCGATGGTCACCTTCTCGGCGATATCCTTGCGGGGCAAATCGGGCAGGTACACCCCGACCGGGTCATCAAGTTTGACCTTCCCCTGTTCCACCAGTTGCATAATCGCCACGCCGGTGAACATCTTATTCATCGAACCGAGGTTGAACCGGGTGTCGATCTTGTTCGGAACGTTATAACGCTTGCAGGCTTCCCCGTAGACGCCTTTATAAATCGGCTTGCCGTCTTTGGCCACCAGCACCGTTCCGGAAAATTTATCCTTGGCGACCAAACCTTTCACATAGCCGTCCACGAACGACGATATTTTCGCGTCGGTAAGCGGGCCTTCCGGGTATTCGATGGTAGGATCGTCGGCCGGTCTCGCTGACAGCCTGAATACCTTGTGAGGAGGCAACGAATCGACATTGACGGCCAGAAGCATCCACTCCAACGAACTTCCCGGGTTCTTGGCGTGAGTCAGCGCCGAGATCTCCAGCTCTTTTGAGTCCTCGATCCTGTAGATGTCAAGGCCACCCATGTCGGCGTACACCCGCTGAAAAAACATCATCCGCCGCTCCATGGCGCCCTCCTTTTCGGTGGGCACCCACTGCTGCTCGATGAATTGCTTCCAATTCCCCTCCTCACCGGAATTGAACGTTTCTACAAGCTTGGAGAGCATGGCCCCGGCGGGAGTATCCGGAACCTGGATTTGAGATTGCTGAGCCGTAACGGTCAGTGGAGCCAAAAACAGCGCCAGGATTGCAGCGCAAAAAGCTTTTCTCGAACCGCTCATATATCCTCCTCAATTTTCAGTGTACCGGAGTACAACACGACGTCCCGCATTTATGTAAGCACTTACGCGACTTTCTCGGCAAAGTTCCCTAAATCGCCGCCGCATCCTGCAATAGAAAAAGCCTTGTATGATTCATGACGACCGGCTATTTTGGGTTATACGGATCTATTGTCGTGTCGAATAAGAAGATAAGGCGTGTCGGCACGGGAACGGAAGAAAAAAAGAGCACCCTTGCAGATCGGGCGGAATGACGCCGGAACAATCCAGTGCGACCCCTCTACCGAAACCTAGCATTTACCGGCGACGAATCAGGCTTCCTGGCGACGCGATCCGAGCGGACTCTTGATTGAAACATTTTTGCGTGATCGCATGAAGTATTTTATTGGTCTGTTGCTCCTGGTCGTTTTGCACGGCGTCACGGCTGGAGCGGACATGGCGCTAAGTGTCGGGCGGCCGGTGTGTACCACCCCCGGCGGCTCGGTGACGGTGCCGATCCGCTTCGACAATCCCGCCCCCGCGACGGCGATTGGCGGATTTGACCTGTACCTCGCCTTCGACTCACGGCTCGAATTTCAATCGGTAACGATGGGCTCGCTGCCCGGCGGTTGTCAATGGGAATATTTCACCTACCGCATCGACGATTCGACCAAATTGCGATTGGTGGGGATGGCCGATATCAATAACGGCGCTGCGCATCCCTCGTGCTATTGCGACGCCTCGGGCGTTCTGGCCGATATTATGTTTATCGTGACGACATCGCCGTCGGCCGGATACGATTTTTTCCCCGTCCGCTGGGTATGGTATGACTGCGGCGATAACGCTCTATCGTCGGTCAGCGGCGATACCATGTTTATTTCCGATGACGTATACGGATTCAACGGCATCCGTGAAATGGTGATAACGAAGGATACCGCCTTCCCGACGTTCTATGGCGCGCCTAATATCTGCCTGCCCATTCCCCGCGCGATCGACTTCCACAACGGCGGCGTGCACTTCATCACCGATGATCCCCTCCCGCCGACTGCGATCTGCCCGCCCGATACGACCGTCGACGCCGATTCCGGCCAATGCGGAGCAGTAGTTCTATACACCGCTCATGTCAGTGACAATTATCCCGGCGCCACCGTCTCGTGCCTGCCCGCATCAGGGTCGTTCTTCCCCATCGGCACGACCGGCGTCATTTGCATCGCGGTCGATGCTATGGAGAACGCCGACACCTGCTCGTTTGACGTCACCGTCGTCGATACCGAACCACCCGTCATCGAATGTCCCGGCGATTTCTCACTTGTCGCCGACCCGCTGGTGTGTAATGTGTCATTAACATATAGCGTTTCCGTGACGGATAACTGCCCCGGCACGACCATAACCTGCGACTTCCCGCCGCTGACGTATTTTCCGGTCGGGATTACGCCGGTGACATGCACAGCCGTGGATGCATCCGGAAATACCGACACGTGCGGATTTACCGTCACCGTCATCGACACCGAACCGCCGCGTCTGCAATTACCCGCGAATATGACCGTCCCCAACGATTCCGATCTCTGCGGAGCGAACGTTAACTTTCAAGCGACCGCGATCGATTATTGCTCGGCGGCCTCGGTTGCGTGCAGTCCGCCGTCGGGATCATTTTTCACTCTCGGCGATAATGAAATTTCCTGTGTCGCCGTCGACGTCTTCGGCAACGCCGATACGGGATCGTTCGTGATCACCGTCATCGATACCACCCCTCCTGTCCTCGACTATCCCGAAGCAATAACGGCCGCCTCGGATACAGGCGTCTGCGCGGCAATAGTATCGTATGATGTGACCGCCATCGATAACTGTTCTGAGCCGGAAGTCCTATGCCAACCTCCGTCCGGATCGTTATTCCCGTCGGGAAGTTCGAACGTCGTGTGCACCGCCGTCGATTCCGCCGGCAACACCGATACGGTCTCTTTTCCGGTAACCGTCGTCGACACTCAGCCGCCCGTGATTAGCCCTCCCTCGGATACCGTCTTCGCCAACGATCCCGATGAATGCGGGACGATAGTATCCTATGACGCCGCCGTCGTGGATAATTGCGGCGAGGCGACCATAAGCTGTCAGCCGCCGTCGCATTCATATTTCCCGGTCGGCGCCAGCCCGATTGTCTGCATCGCAGCCGACAATTCCGGCAATGTCGATACGGCGACATTCACGTTGATTGTAGTGGATACGACAAGTCCAACGGTGACGTGCCCCGGCGATATCGCGGTTATGAATGATTCCGGGGCGTATGGTGCGGTTGTTTTCTATTCCCCATCCGCCGACGACAATTGCCCGGACGTTGCGTTCAATTCGGTTCCCTCATCGGGTTCCTTCTTTGACATCGGCGAACATGAGGTCGTCGTCACCGCCGAGGACGCAGCGGGCAATGGGTCGGATTGCCTCTTTCACGTGACGGTCACGCTCAACGATCCGGACGGCGACGGGTTTCCGAACTGGGATGACAACTGCCCCGGTGACTTCAATCCCGATCAGGCCGATTCCGACGGGGACAATATCGGCGATGTGTGCGACTGGCAGTACGGTGACCCCAATCGGGACGATAGGATCAACATCACCGACGTTGTATATTTGATCACCTACATCTTCAGAACCGGCCCCTCGCCCGACCCGGTCGAATCCGGCGACGCCAATTGCGACGCCCGAGTCAATATCGCCGACGCCGTATTCCTGATCAATTATGTCTTCGCCAGCGGCCCTGAACCATCATGTCCCTGATGGCATCCCTCTGTATTTTCAGAAAAGTCTCCACTTTACAGGAACCTATAAACGACGATATATTGTACAACGTAAAGACACCCAGAAACGACGGGGGATGCAGATGAGACAGGCTCTGCTATCGATCGTTTTGCTGCTGTCGCTGGCGGCGTGCACCAAAATCGATTACGTCGGTGAAGAATATCCTCCCACCGATCAGGTCGACATGTATTTTTCTGAAGCCGATATCCGCCTCGAATACAAGATCATGGGGCGCATGATCGCAACTGCCGATGATTATGTCAGTTCGGGCAAAATGCAGAAGAAGATCATGGAGGAGGCGAAAAAGAAGGGCGCCGACGGAGTCGTGATACTCGGCCTGGACCGCTATCAGTCGGGTGAATCGCAGCAGTACAACGAAACCACCGAAACCAAGGAAAAAAAGGACGGGACGAAGACGGTGACGAGTGCGACGAGCACGACCAATGTATCGGAGAAAAAGAAAATCGAGGCCCTATTCATCAAGTATCACTGAGGAAACGCCCCTTCGCTACGGGCGTCGGGGTCCGGAATTCCCAATCACGCGCCGGCGGCATGGCTATCCGGCTATGTCGCCGTCGCCGGCATATCGCGCGCCGCGCCGCATGCGGAATAGTAACACCCAGAATAAATAGATATTCATGATAACGGCGATGAACGGCAACGCATAGCGAGGCTCGCCGAGAACAGCCAAAATAATAATCACGAAAATATGAGTCCCAAAACATAACGGCGATTGCAACGTCATCAGCGCTTTGTCTCCGTACCAATCCCAATCCGAACGGCACCCGCTTCGTTTCCGCAGCCGCCGGTCGACGCTCGTCACAAAACTATCCTGCCAGCTATAGATGACGATGTACAGAATACGAAGAATCCCCAGGACAAATTTCCGCCCGGCTGATCCGGCCAAAGCATCGATATTATTTCGCGAGCGTTCGTCCCGTTCCGATGACAACCGTTTCCCCCCGGTCTGCTCGGCATAGGCCAGCTGATAATAATTGAAAAACGAACATTGGATGAACAGCGAGAGCCACGCCAGAATTCCCCACAGGATATATATATCCGATCCGTTTGCCGCCGCACGAACGGTGATCGCGGCCAGCACCGCTGTCAAGACCGCAAAATCTCCGACCGAATCGAGATACCTCCCGATCAGATGCCCCCGTCCGGTCAGGCGCGCCAGGGCGCCGTCGCAGGCGTCGAAAATATCCTTGAAATGGAGCGCGACCGCCGCCGCGATAAGGTATCCATTATAAAATAAATAGGCCGCCAGCAGACCGATAGCGATGGCCAGAAGCGTCACCGCCTCGTGCGGAACCCGCAGCCGATACAATAGCCGGAGTACCGCCCGGAAATAAAATATCCAGAGAACGGAAATATTGAAATATCGCTGTTCCGGGGCGAATTTTCTCGATTGTTCGATGTTGTCCATGCCTCCCCTGCACCAACTCTATCCGTCGGCGATGCTCAGCCGCCCGTCTTTGTCGCCAGCATGGTCGCGAAGCCGTGCATATGCGGCGCCCCATGGCTGGCGTCCCGCTCAGTGCACTCATCATACGTCACGATGTCAAGGTTGCCGTTCATCAGGTGCAGCAACTCCTTCGGTTCAAAATAATGACGAATCATCCGCGACAACTCGCTGGCCGGCTGCCCGTTCTTCTTGAACCCGGGATCGGTAACAGTGTGAACTTTGACAAACAACGTCCCGCCGATCCGAAGACTCCCGACGATCCTGTCGAACAGACCGCCGATATCCTTTCCCGGAAGATGATCGAACAACGTGACGGCCACGACCAGATCATATGTCGATTCTTCGTAGGCGGCATTCCGAGCGTCGGCGCATATCATCTGGATTCTCGATGTCAATTCATCGCGCCGGGCAAACCATTCCAGTTTCGCCAGGCCGACGCAGGATGAATCGACAGCGGTCACATCGTACCCCGCGCGCGCCAAATACAACGCGTTCCGCCCGTCCCCGGCGCCGATATCCAGCGCCTTTCCCCGCTGTTTGGTCGATTCCACGAACTCCCGTATTTCCCGCGTCGGCTCCGCCCCGAATGAAAATTCCGCTCTATCGTAAAAGGTATCGAATTCATTCATCGTCTTATCTCCGCATGACTCCGTCCGGTCCGTCCTTTTTCCCCTCTGTCGATGAATATGATACGATCCGGCGGCTGTTTTTCAGGATGATAATCCCGACGATTTATTATCTTTCGTTTGAGCGGTCAGAACGGAAACAATCCGCCATCATGGTGAAAGGATGAAATATTCAGCGCAATATTCTAATCACCCGATATCGCAGACAGCAAGGCCCCGCCGGAAGGCGGGGCTGGATCGATAAATACTCCTATGGGATAGCCGACATCATCCCCCCATCATTCTTTAAACTGCGCGTACAAATCCTTCAACACGAGACTATGTGTCTTGGTCGCGCCGTCACGAATGACGGAGATTTCATATTTGGTTCCCGGCGCTTCCCGCAACATTTTCTTCAATGCCACGATGCCGCCCAGGTAATCGGCCCGAATGCCGTTGACCGCGCTGATTATATCTCCGACCTGAAAACCGGCCCGCTCCGCCGGTGTGTTGGGCGATATGAATAACACCTCCAGCTTGCCGTCCTTGTTGTTTATCACCTGCAGGCCGCTGTTGTCCTCGGGAAAATCACGATCGAAGTCGGCGCCCTTCTCGACGATGACCTTGCCGTGCTTGTAATCGAGATAGACGACGAAATGCCGCAGCAGCGTATTGCCGATATTGCCGGTGGTCTCTTCGTTCGAAAAGGCCCCGGTCACCTCGCCGGCGGGAATTGATACGATCGGTTTCGGCAATGTGAATCCGGCAAACTCGATCGTTTTGAACCGGACGCTTTTAAAATCGTGCGACCCCCCCGCGCCGAACCCCAGACTTTGTATCCCCGGCCGGTCCACAATGCCGTTGGCCTCGGCAAACGGATAATGGAACGCCATGCCGCCCGCGCCGAGATCCAGGAACCATTCGCCGCCGTATTTGCCGTCGATCGTCACCGGCAGATTGAACGACCCTGAGGCGTTGAGCGGCGCATTGAGGACAACCCCCGGCCCATCGTAGGAGAAACTGTCGGGATCGAAAAACGATATCTTCTCATGGGCGTAATCGACTTTGATAGTCATCCGCGAAAGAAAATCATACCCCAGTATCCCGGCCACATCTTGGCCGATCCACTCATCGAACAGCCAGTTGATATCGACAATGGCGGCTTTTTGCGCATCGAATGCGACGCCGGGGAGTTTGAAGGCAGGCATGTCCGTGAACGATACATCCACCAGATTCCCCGCTCCCTGACCCTTGAGTTTGCCTTCGGCCTTGAGGCCGAGTTCCTTGGCGAACCGCGTCATGACGACGCTGATCGACGCCCCCGTATCCAGCACCCACAGGCGCACATGGCCGCCCATTTCCACCGGGAAATAAATATGGTTTTCGATGAATTGAAACGGGATATCCTCGGCGCTCTTGCCGTTGGTAAAATGAAAGTCGCGCACATCCGACGCCGGCGGCTCGAATAGACCCTCGTCGATAGGTACATCGACGTCGGCCGAGGTCATTTCCGAAATCTGCACCATACCGGTGGGAACCATGCGGCTCTCCTGCTTGAACGACATCTGCATGCCGTCCACCGGCCGATAGTCGCTGAATATGGTGTGCTGTTCGTCGCCGCTGGGGGTGATCGTAATCTGTTTGATCATCAGGAAACTGGTCGTGTCGATATACTGCCGGAGAACCTGAGTATTGATACTGTTGGTAATCTGAACCTCGTAACAATCTTTGCCGCCTGCGGTATCGATCCCCTCATAGGTGACCGTGAAATACTTGGAATCGGGCTTGAGCTGTTCGAATTCGCCCATCAGGCTGTCGACGGTGCGTTGTTTCAGCCGCGATTCATCGCGGACAATCTGAAGTTTTCCGTTGTGATCCACCGTCCACGGATATTCGCCGTTGTCGCCCGATTGCTGTTTGAATATCCCTAGGTCAACGTTCTGGCGTTTCTTGACCGGCCCCTCGTCCCATTCCTCGAATGTTCCCTTCAGTCCCGTGCCGACAATTTCGATATTCCCCGTAACGTGCGTTGTCTTCTTCGCTTTGAGGGATTCGAGACCGCCGATGGCGTCATAATATTTGTTGAGGATTGTATAGGGGTTGGTTACTTCCGCCTGCGCGATCGATGCGCACAAGAGCATAATCGCTGCCGTGACGATAAAACCGCCGATGCGTTTCATACTGCCATTCTCCCGTTTATTCGTTATTTGCTTGTATTCCATCTGCTCATTTGTTATCTGCCTGCTTGTCATTGACATTGTTCATCTCCGTGAATATACGAAACTGCCGGTATTTGGGTTCACAAATCTATACGTCTTATAGAGACGGCTGGCCTGTGGAATCAGTATTGGTTTACAAATCTATGCGCCTTGGGAGGGCAGAGTGCCCTGCAAACGCGTGGGTCAGAAGTCCCCGACTTTTGCCATCTTCGCTGTCATTGCGAGCCCGCCTTGCGGGCGAAGCAATCCGTGGCATCCCCACCTAGCTGATTCCCTCAACAGCCGCGCTCCCGGCAAAACGCATCCCTTCCTAACCACGAAATTTCATTGCTTTCATATTTAAAAGAGATATATTACTCGTGGTGCTGGGAAATAAGCTCGCTGAAGCATATTCATAGCTACAAGGGAGGCTATATGCGCAAATCTTTTTCATGCATCATGTTATTATTGCTTGTCTCATTTGGGACAGGACAGACACAAGTTAGGAATACTTACTACCAAGGGCAAGCGGGTTTCAAGGCGCCTCCATCAATAGTTGCGATGCCCGCATCTGTACACGGTATTATCATCGATACATCGGATTGCGGCCAATGCAGGGACACCCTTCCATCTTATCGATTCCTGGGAGATTTACTGATTGACAGCATAATCTATGAGGATTCAACGCGACCTGTCACCAGCGCCGAGCAGATGCAGGGAATTTCGATAGAATCGTCAAAACTCCAAAGCGTGATTCAGCAGGTCCATGTGTTCAGGCTGGCTCGATCATTCAGCCATGTGATTCCCGGAGACACACTGCGTTGGAATCCGGTCACGCAAAAAATGGATAAATTACCGGATTTGTCGTGGCATTACGATTTTAGATTCGATCCCAATATTACTGTCGATTCAGTTGTTAATTTGCTTTCCACCGTTAACGGCCTGGTGAGCTACGGAGGAATACCAATTCCTGTTTGGGATATCATCGATGATTGACGGTACCCAACCTAAACGGCTGGGCGAAGCGATTTGACCCTGCTGCCTTTGAAATATAATACCGAAGTCCGGGCATGCTGCCCGCTTTACTGCACCAACTTCTCCACCGCCTGCAATATCGTATCCCGATGCATCTGAAACATCGTGCTGTCATCACTGCAGGATAACACCAGCCAGTCGGCGGTTCCGAATGACATCAATTCCGCCAGATAGGGGTTGCTCGGTACTCCGTCGGCGCCGCAGGCGATCGCCATCAAATGCGTCGGATGATCCACAAGCGCCGTGCCGTAGGCGTCGCTGATATCGGTTTCCTCGATGGGAATTTCATAGCCGGATTTTTGCTTCATCCACCACCAGACCAGCCCCATCATGAAACTCGGCACACTCAGCTCTTTTTCCTTCTTGACGCGCCTTTCCCAGTCGCGGCCGTTGACGATGGGATTTTCGGCGATGACATCGTCGATCCGCTTTTCGCGGCCCCAGATACGTATCGCCGCCGTCGCGCCCTGATCCACGCCCCAGACAATCAGCGGGCGGATAATACGATCCTCAAGCGCCAGCCGCGACACCACCGATTGCAGATCATTGCCCTCGAAAAAGCCACCCGAATAATATTTGCCGTCGCTTTGGCCGTAACCGCGCTGGTCATAGGCGACGACGAGGTAGCCGACATGAGTCAGCACCGCCGCCTTGGCCAACTGCGACGATATCCCGGCGGTCAGCCCGTGGACGAGAATAAACGTCCCGCGAATACCGTCGGCGTAAGTCGAATCGGGGGGGAAAACCATTCCCCTCAGATTCAGGTTGTCCTCGGTGACAAAATGAACCGTGTCTCCGACCAGCCCGTATTCAGCCAGGTTCAACGCGGTCGAGTCTGAAACCGGCGGAGTAACCATTTTCCCGGCCTGATTGAGGGGGTATATCCAAAGCCCCAGCACCAAAACCACCACGATGACGATAGCGGCGGTCGCCTTGATCGCTTCCTTGATCTTCTTTGTCATAATGGGCCAAAATAACCATGGGACGGGCATTTTGGCAATATAAAATCCGGGTTGTGTAAATTCTTGTGTGTAAATTTTAGGTGATTTTGGCTAAATAAAGAG
>CAZJWR010000022.1:24202-56044 GCA_964549765.1 uncultured Ignavibacteriales bacterium | reverse complement strand
AACCTGGACGAACAGCTCCGGAGGCTGCCGCGCTATCCGTTACGCTACGGGGGCATGTCGTGTCTCCCGCCGTTTCCGACGGGATACCCAGCGGCATCAATGGTACGTAATTACGGGGGCGTTGTCAACTATTTTGGCGGAGTGGAAAGCGTCAGGTCACAAATCCTCCGGTGAGGCCGAACGATTCAAGACCTGACGCAACATGCAAAGGATTACTTCAATTCTGCGCGCATTATGGGACAAATTAAACGTTGACAAAAAAGACCGTGTGCGTATTTTGGTGTTTCTATCGAGCCAAACGAGAAAAGCACGAGGCTTACAGATATGCGTTGGACCAAGACATATATTCCCACCCTGCGGGAAGTGCCGGCCGAGGCCGAATTGATATCGCATCAGATGCTTCTCCGGGCCGGGTTCATGCGGCGGCTCGCAGCTGGCGTGTACAATTATCTCCCACTCATGCAACGGGTTATCGAAAAGATTTCAACCATCGTGCGAGAGGAAATGAACGCCGCCGGAGCTATCGAAATCCTGATGCCGGTGCTTCAACCGGGCGAACTGTGGCAGAAATCAGGCCGATGGGATAAATATGGTAAGGAATTAATGCGGATGAAAGACCGCCACGAACACGACCTGACTTTGGGTCCGACGCACGAGGAAGTCATCACCAGCCTGGTCGCGGGCGAATTGAAAAGCTACAAGCAGCTTCCGTTGAATATGTACCAGATTCAAACCAAATTCCGCGATGAAATCCGCCCCCGGTTCGGCCTGATGCGGGGTCGCGAATTTTTGATGAAGGATGCCTATTCGTTCGACGCCGACGAGGCGGGGCATAAAATCGCCTATCAGAAGATGGTCGACGCCTATTACAAAGTCTTCGAACGGTGCGGGCTTCCGGCCAAGAAGGTCGAATCGGATACCGGCGCGATGGGCGGCACCGCCGCGCATGAATTCATGGTGCTGGTCAATACCGACGGCGGCGAATGCATTATTCTCTTCTGTGATAAATGCGACTATGCTGCCAATATCGAGAAGGCGACATTCCGCGAATTAAATCCTCCCAAACAGGATAAAGACCAAAAGCCGCTTGAGGAGGCGTCCACTCCGAATGTGACCACGATTGAAGAAGTCACGGCGTTTTTGAAATTGCCGGCGCATCGACTGGCCAAAACGCTTTTGTACAAAGCCGACAGCAAGCCGGTGGCGGCCATGATAAGAGGTGACCGTCAGATTAACGAAATCAAACTCGGCAATCATCTGGATTGCCTCGATTTGGAGATGGCCGATGCCGAACTGGTGACAAAGTTGACGAACGCTCCGGTCGGATTCGCCGGGCCGGTGGGGCTCAAAATCCCGATTGTCGTCGACCCGGAAGTGGCGGCGCTGGTGAATTTCGTGACTGGCGCGAATAAGGCCGACACGCATCTACTGAATGTCAACGTCGGTCGGGATTTCACGCCGACGGCGACGGTTGATATCAAGAATGCTCCGCAAGGAGAGGGCTGCCCCAACTGCGATGGAAAATTGCAGGAGTCCAGAGCCATCGAAGTCGGAAATACCTTCATGCTGGGGACGAAATACTCATCGCCTCTGGGTGGTAAATTTCTCGACGCCGAGGGCAAGGAGCGGCCATATATCATGGGTTCGTACGGCATCGGCATCACCCGCACGGCTCAGGCCGCGATTGAGAAATATCACGATGACAAGGGAATAATCTGGCCCAAAGCGATCGCGCCGTACCAAATCGTCTTGACGCCACTCAACCTGACCAAGGAAGAACAGCAGGCGGCGGCCGAGAAATTGTACGCGGAATTGACCGGGGCTGGCTTCGAAATCCTGTATGACGACCGCACCGAGCGGGCCGGAGTCAAGCTCAACGACGCCGACCTGATCGGGATTCCGCTGCGGGTGGCCATCGGCGACCGGTCGCTGGCGCAGGGCATGGTGGAATTGAAGCTGCGCTGCAAGGAAGAGGTCGAGACAGTCAAAATCGAGGCCGTAGCCGAAAAATCCAGGGAAATGTTAAAACGGGCGATTTAGTCATTTTTTCATTGCGCTTTCCCCGTAATTTGTTAAATTATTAGGTTTTAATGGGTTTTGCCCGCTGCGGGGGCAAAAAGCCAGGTGGGTCGTGTATGCAAAAAGGCGACTCATTTTTATCGGCCCCCGGCGGTGGGGTGAATTGGTGACAGGCGGTCGTTCGGAGAAGAAGCAGCAAGTTATGTTGAGAGATATGAAGACAGAGATAGAGAAGGTAGTCGAGCCGATTTTGGTCCAGGAAGGGTTTGATCTGGTCGACATGAAGCTTTCCCGCTTCAAAAAGAATTACCGGCTCCAAATTTTCGCCGATTCCGACCACGGGATCACGATTGACGAGTGCGCGTTTTTATCGCGTTTGGTGGGAACCGCACTGGATACGTCCGATGTTATACAGAGTAGGTACATCCTGGAGATTTCCTCTCCCGGACTTGATCGCCCGCTCCACAGCGATCGTGATTTCAAACGAAAAATCGGTGAAGCCATGGCGGTCGACGTGATCGAAGACGGTCGCGAGCGAACGGTGAAAGGAACATTGACAGGCGTCGAAAACGATGTGCTCATTCTTAATGGTGAGGACGGCGAGGAAAAAATTGTGCTGTCGCGTGTGCGGCAGGGCAAAATAATTCTATGACGGAGAGAAACTGATGGGGTTTGATACTCTAGAAGCGATGACACTGATCGCGCGCGAAAAAAATATCGATATCGATCTGGTGATCGAGACGGTCGAGGCCGGTCTTCTGGCGGCGGCGCGGAAAAAATACGGCTATATCGATAACCTGTCGTTCAAGTTCGATTCGGGCGAGGGTGAGTTGACCATGATCTCGCTGCGCACCGTGGTGGATAAGGTAACCGACCCATATACGGAAATAACGCTGGATGAAGCGCGGGAGCTGGACCCGGAGGCGGAGCTCGATGACCAAATGGAAATATACATCGACCCGGTGGAGGAATTCGGCCGCAACGCAATCGCCTCGGCCAAGCAGATATTGATACAGCGCATCCGGGAGGCGGAGCGGGATCGGATCTATGACGAATATATCGGCCGCGTCGGGCAGTTGGTGTCGGGGACGGTGCAGCAGATCGACAAAGGCAACGTTATCGTCAATCTGGGCCGGGCCGAAGCGATCATGCCGACCCGGGAACAGATATCGCGCGAGAAATATCGACAGGGAGACCGCATCCGGGCGATTATCCTGAACGTCGAGAAATCGCTAAAAGGCCCGCAGATCGTCTTGTCGCGGGCCAGCACCGATTTCATCCTGCGCCTGTTCGAACTGGAAGTCCCGGAGGTTTTTGAGCGGATTATCGAGATCAGAGCTATCGCGCGCGAGCCCGGCGACCGCACCAAACTGGCCGTGTATTCGGCTGACGAGCGGATCGACCCGGTCGGCGCCTGCGTCGGGATCAAGGGCGTTCGCGTCCAATCGATCGTGCGGGAGTTAAACAACGAGCGGATCGATATCGTAGCTTTTGCGACGAATCCGGAAGTCTTCGTAACCCGGGCCCTGGCGCCGGCCAAGGTCGTTACCATAGATGTTTTTGATGACGAGAAGGGCATGACGGTGGCGGTTGAGGACGATAAGTTGTCGCTGGCCATCGGCAAAAACGGCCAGAACGCCCGCCTGGCTTCGCGTTTGACCGGGTGGAAGATCAATATCATGTCCGATTCGGACTACAATGAGATGAAGCGTCGCGAGGCCGAGATGATGGTTCCGATCGGCAAGCTGAGCGGCGTCGGTGACGTGCTCGAAGAGCGATTGGTCGGTGCGGATATCAATACGGTCCAGGAATTGGCGGACAGCACGGTCGAGGAATTGATTCAAATCGAGGGTATCGGCGAGAAATCGGCGACCCAGTTAATCGAGCGCGCCAGTGAATACATGGCTGAGATGGAGGAAGAACGGCGGCAGAGAGAAGCAGCCGAATTGGCGGAAGCTGAGGCTGAAGCTGAAGCTGAGGGTGAAGAAGAAACCGAAGCTGAAATCGATGCTGACACTGAAGACCGGCCGGAAGAAGAAGGCGAAGAAGAAGAGGATGCCGAGGCGGAAGATGAAAAATCTTCTGAGATCACGGACGAGGCCTCGGACGAGGACGGGGAAGAGAGCGAAGTTGACAAGGCAGAGTAGGGACGGTGACAAACGGCGTGGTGTCCCTATGAATGACTGCCTGGAGGAGAATTTTGGATAAGAGAAAGACCAAACAGCGCATTTACGACATTGCCAAGGAATATAACATTTCCAGCGATGCTCTGCTAAAGGTATTGCGCGGTCTTGGCTTCACGATCAAGTCGCACATGTCGGTCGCCTCCGATGATATGCTGGAGGCGATTGAAGACAAGTTCAAGAAGGAAATCGAGGCGACCAAGAAGGACGATGAGGCCCGGAAGAAACGTCTTCAGGAAATCGAGGCCAAAAAGCGGCGCGAAGAGGCGGAGAAAGCGGCCCGCCGCCGGAAGGCGGAGAAAATCGCCCGCAGGAAGAAGGCGCTGGCGGAAGAAAAAGCGAAGGAACGCGCCGCTCGCGAGCTGGAAAAGCTGAAGAAAGAAAAACCGGAGAAGCTCAAAGAAGTCGCCAAACCCGAGGCCGCCAAGCCGGCACCGCCCAAGGAATTGCCGCCAGTCGTTGCCAGGGAGAAGAGCGCCAAAAAACCCGAGCCGAAGTCCAAACCGAGACCGGAGCCGAAGCCGGCTGCTCCCGTGCCCGGCCGGGAAAAGGCCCCTGTGTCACGACCGCAGGCAAAACCCGAAGCGCGTGCCAAACTACGGAAAGACAAGCCGGCTCGGCCGTCCCGCAGGAAAGAAACCGGCGTTCAGGCCGGTGTGACCGTGTCTCCTGAAGCTGCCAAGCAGATACAGAAAAAGCTTCAGCAGAGTGTGGCGACGACCAAGGCGGAGCGCAAACGAAAGAAACGCGACCGTGGAAAGAAATCCCGGGGAGCGCACAGAGTCGATAAAGCCGCCGTTCAGATTTCGTTCAAACAGACCATGGCTAATATTGAAGGTGGAAAGAAAGTCAAAAAATATAGAAGGCGTCCGCAGGACGCCGATTCAATCGGTGAAGAGACCCAGTACGTCGAAGTTACGGCATTTATGACCGTATCCGAACTGGCCAACCTGTTCGATAGGAAACCGGCCGAGGTGATCGCCAAACTGATGGAAATGGGCATGATGGCCTCGATCAATCAGCGGCTGGACATGGATACCATCGAGACGCTGGCCCTGGAGTTCGAGGTAAACGTCAAGCCGGTCGAGGAACCGGCCGAACTGATCGCCGAATTCGAAGAAGAAGTCAATCTTCAGCCGCGCTCCCCGGTGGTGACCATCATGGGGCACGTTGACCACGGTAAGACAACGCTTCTGGATCATATCCGGAAGTCCAAAATCGTTTCGGGTGAGGCGGGCGAAATCACTCAGCATATTGGCGCCTATTCCGTCCGCACGCCGGGCGGCGATATCACGTTTCTCGACACCCCCGGCCACGAAGCGTTTTCGGCAATGCGAGCCCGAGGGGCGCAGGTAACGGATATCGTCATTCTGGTGGTGTCGGCCACGGAATCGGTCATGCCGCAGACGTTGGAAGCGATCGATCATGCGCGCGCGGCGGCCGTGCCGATTATCGTCGCCATAAATAAAATGGATCTTCCCGCCGCCAATCCCGATGCCGTCCGGCAACAGTTGGCCAGCCACAACCTTCTGGATGAGGCTTGGGGCGGCAAAACGATCATGGTCGAATTATCGGCCAAGAAGGGCACGGGGGTCGACAAATTGATGGAAATGATCCTGCTGCAATCGGAAATGATGGAATTGAAGGCCGATCCCGATATTAAGGCGCACGGAACCGTGATTGAAGCGCGATTGGAAAAAGGCCGAGGTACGGTGACAACGGTACTGGTGCAGCGCGGAACATTGCATGTCAGCGATCCCTTCGTAGCCGGCAGTTATTACGGCCGCGTCCGGGCGATGGTCGACGACCGGGGCGGCGATCTCACCGAAGCCGGGCCGTCGACGCCCGTCCAAGTGATGGGCATTTCCGGCGGCGTGCCGTTGGCCGGCGAGACGTTTATCGTCACCGCCGGCGAATCCGATGCCCGCGAGATATCGCTCAAGCGGCAGCAGATCAAACGCGAACATGAGCTGCGCCGGGTCGATACGCCGACCACGCTGGAATCGGTCTATGCCAAAATCAAGGACGGGCAGATCACCGATCTGAAGATTATCGTCAAGGGCGACGTGGCCGGGTCGGTCGAAGCGCTCACGGAGACGCTGAGCAGCATTGGCAACGAAGAGGTGCGCGTGAATATCATCCGCTCCGGCGTCGGCGCCATCACCGAGTCCGACGTTCTTCTGGCCGCCGCCTCGGACGCCATCGTCGTCGGCTTCCATGTGACGGCCGAGCCCCGGGCGCGCGAGATGGCCAACCGGGAGAAAGTAGATATCCGGACCTACGCGATCATTTACGAAGTCAAAGAGGATATTACAAAAGCGATTGAGGGCCTGCTCAAGCCGGAAATGGTCGAGAAATGGATGGGCACCGCCGAAGTCAGACAGACGTTCCGCGTCCCCAAAGCGGGGACGATTTCGGGATCGTATATCCAGTCCGGCCGTATCCATCGCGGCGATCTCATCCGTGTCAGCCGCGACGGCGTCGTTATTCACGAGGGCCGCATCAATTCGCTGAGACGGTTCAAGGATGATGTCAAGGAGGTCACGACGGGTCTCGAATGCGGTATCGGGCTGGAGAAGTTCGAGGACCTGAAGGCCGGGGACCTGATTGAAGCGTACGACGTAATCGCCACGGAACGAAAGCTGCAGAGTGATAGTCGGTAGGTTGAATCTGACTTTGAATATCCCGGCGGCGCAATCGTTGAAGGATAAGCGGCGTGTGGTCAAGTCGTTGATTTCACGCCTCCGCAATCATCACAACGCAGCCGTGGCGGAAGTCGGCGAAAACGACAAGTGGCAACTATGCCATCTCGGCGTGGCGGTCGTATCGAACCGAAGCGACCATGCCAACAGCCAGTTGACGGCGGTGGTGAAGGCGGTTGAGCGCGACCAGGCGATCGTTCTGGTCGATTACGATATAGAGATTGACTGATGAGATCATTTAAGCGATCACAACGGGTGGCCGATCAGATCAAGCGCGATGTGTCTGTCGTGATCGCCGATGTATTGCCCGATCGGCCGGACTTGATCGTGACGATAAGTGCGGTCGAAGTCACCGACGACCTGCGCTACGCGAAGATATTTTATACCGTGCTCGGCAATGAGGAGAAAATCAACGAAGTTGCCAAAATTTTCGAACGCGCCACACGGCATATTCAAGTCGAATTGGGGCATCGGATAAGATTGCGCCGGATGCCGGAAATTTCGCTGGTGTACGATAAATCCCTGATCGAGGGAATGCGGGTGGTGTCGCTGATCGATGAATTGACGGAAAAAACGGACAAAGAGGATGAACAAGAAGATTAGACAGGAAATTATCGATCGGTTGCTTCAATCCAACCATATCCTGATCACCGCCCATCGCAGTCCTGACGGCGATTCCATCGGATCACAACTGGGCTTGGCCGGATTTCTCGATAAACGCCATATCCCGTTCATGATCGTCAATCAGGGCGAGATTCCGGATAAATATCACTTTCTCCCCGGCATAAAGATGATTCGTGATATATCGGAGATTGAGCCGGTCGAAAAACCGTTCGACACGGCGGTCGTCATCGAATGCTCCAATCTGGAGCGGATCGGCGATGTTCGGCGGCTTATCGATGACAAGACGGTCATTATCAATATCGATCATCACCAGGACAATGTATCTTTTGGGGGCATTAATTTTACGGATACCAACGCCGCCGCCGCGGGGGAGATGATTTTCGATATTTTGCGTCAGGTGCCGGCCAAATTCGACGCCGCTATGGCGACCAATCTGTACGCCGCCATTCTGACCGATACGGGGCGGTTTCATTATAGCAGCACGACGCCGTATTGCCTGCAGGTGGCGGCGGAACTCCTGAGTTTCGGCGCTGACCCGGTGGAAATAACGGAAAGAATTTATTACAATCTCCGGCCGCAGGTGGTGCGCTTGACCGGCATGGCGGTAGCCAGTATGGAGCTTATGCTGGAGGGCCGCCTGTGCGTTCTGACGATCGACCGGGCGATGATGAAGGCGACGGACGCCGGGGACGGCGATACGGAGGGTATTGTCAATTATTCCATGTATTCCAAGGGAGTCGATGTCGGCGTATTGTTTACGGAAGTCGAAAATAATCGGACGAAGGTTTCGCTCCGATCCCAGAACGACATCGACGTGGCCGTTATCGCTGCCCATTACGGCGGCGGCGGCCATCTCAACGCCTCCGGTTGCATCATAGAGCTGCCGCTGGAACGCGCCAAGGAAAGGATTGTTACATATATCAAGGAGCGGCTGAATGGATCGGTATAGCGGCATCCTGCCGGTGCGGAAAAAGCCCGGCATGACCAGCCACGACGTTGTCCACCGCGTGCGCACCATGACGGGTGAGGCCAAGGTGGGTCACACGGGGACGTTGGACCCGATGGCGTCAGGGTTGTTGCTGCTATGCCTGGGTCCGGCGACGAAATTGACTCAGTTTCTGTCCGGTTGGGATAAACGATACCTCGCTGAGGTGACTTTGGGAATGATCTCAGACACCCTGGATGCCGACGGCGAGCTTACCGAAGGCGGGCCGGTTCCGGAATTGACCGAAGCGGATATTGTCGCGGTGCTGGAGAAATTCACGGGTGTGATTTCGCAGAAAGTTCCAGCGTATTCCGCGGTCAAACAGGGCGGACGGCGGTTATATAAAATGGCCAGACGAGGAAAATCATTCGAGGCGCCGGAACGAACCGTGGAGATAAAATCGCTGGTTCTGCGCGCTTATGATCGGCCCCGACTGACAGTCGAAGTGTCTTGCTCCAAGGGGACGTATATCCGGGCGCTGGCCGACGATATCGGCCGGGAGCTGGGATGCGGCGGGCATTTGTCGTCTCTGGAACGACTGGCCGTCGGGCGTTTCGAAGTGGATTCGGCCCTTACCATCGATGAGATCAGGGAGCGGCACCTTGACGGGACGCTGGAATCGGCGGTGGCGCCGATGGAGCAGGTGGTCGATTTTCCGTACGTGAAACTGCGCGAAGAAGCGCGGGAAACGATTCGGCACGGCGGTATCCCGGGGGAGAGCGATATTCTCGACTGGCGCGGCGAATTTTTGCCGGGCGACCTGATCAGCGTTGTCGACGAATCGGGACAGATAATGGCCATCGGGAAATCCCGATGCGATACGGCCAGCGCACAAGCGCAGAAGGGCCGGGAATTTTTTTCATACGTGAGGGTATTGATCTGAGCCTGCGAGTATACAGATCGGCGGATGAATTCGCCCGCGAGCAGGGCGGCCCCTGCGTGGCGACGCTGGGTACGTTCGACGGATTCCATCTGGGCCATCGGTCCATTTTCAATGCCCTTGGCCGGCAGGCCCATAATCTGGGTCTGCCCCAGGTGGCGATTACGTTTCATCCGCATCCGCGGGTGATCGTGACGCCGGACAGTCCACCGCTGCTTTTAACGACCCCGGAGGAAAAAATAGAAATACTCCGGGACCGATTCGACGGTTCTCTGGTGCTCTTGCGCTTCGATGAAAACCTGCGGGAGATGTCGGCCGAGCAATTCGCCGAGGATGTCCTCGTCGGACGTTTCGGCATCCGGGCGCTGGTGGTCGGGTTCAATCACAGTTTCGGCCACAACCGTACCGGCACGGCCGATCAATTGCATAAGATCGGCGAACAGCGGGGCTTTGGCGTGGAGGTTGTCGGGCCGGTGAAGTACAAGGACACGCCGATTTCGTCCAGCCGCATCCGGCGGGCCATCCACGATGGGGAATGGGAGGACGCCGTCGCCATGCTCGGCCATCCCTATCCGATTCATGGGGTCGTGACGCGCGGCCTGGGACAAGGCCGCAAGATGGGCTGGCCAACGATAAATCTCGAGTGGGAAAAACGCAAGTTGCTGCCGAAGGAAGGCGTCTATTCATGCACGGCGTCGGTTAACGGCGATTCGTATAAGGGAATGATGTTCATCGGGGTCAATATGCTCAATCCGGAAAATACGGTTTCGGTGGAGGCGAATCTGTTTGACTTCGATCGCAGTGTCTACGAAAAAGAGGCAACGCTGTACCCGAGGCACTTTGTTCGTCCCAATGCGCGGTTCGACTCGGCCGATCTTCTGGCGGCGCAGATCGCGCGCGACAAGCGAAAAATTTTGGATTTACTAAACTAATACGAGGAGTAACAAACGTGTCAACGAGCAGAGAGAACAAACAGGAAATCATTTCGCAGCATCGTCTGCACGAGACAGACACCGGATCACCGGAGGTGCAAATCGCCTTGCTGTCGGAACGGATCAACCATCTGACGGAACATCTCAAGGTCCACAAGAAGGATTTTCATTCTCGTCGTGGGCTGTTGAAAATGGTAGGACAGCGCCGCCGCTTGCTCGATTATCTGATGAAAACGGATATTGAAAGCTACCGGCAGATTATCGCAGAGCTTGGTCTGAGACGCTAAAAGAGAGGTTTTGAATGGTACACACGGTAGAACTTGACATCGGCGGCCGAACGTTGACAATCGAAACAGGGCGGGTCGCCAAACAGGCAAACGGAGCCGTCACGGTGCGCCACGGCGACACCATGATACTAACGACCGTCTGCGCGACCCGCGAGCCGCTCGAGGGACGGGATTTCCTGCCCCTCTCGGTCGAGTACCGCGAGCGATCGTACGCCGCGGGGAAAATCCCCGGCGGCTTTTTCAAACGCGAGGGACGTCCTTCGGAAAAGGAAATCCTGGCGTGTCGCATTATCGACCGCCCCATACGTCCCATGTTTCCGGAAGGATATCGGCACGACACCCAGATCATCAACCTGATCCTGTCGCACGACCGTGAAAGCGAGCCGGACATATTGGGTATTATCGGCGCCGGCGCTTCACTGGCCATCTCCGACATCCCGTTTCCCGAGCCGATCGCCGGCGTCCGCGTGGGACGAGTCGACGGTGAATTGGTCGTCAACCCCACTATCGAACAGGTGGAGACGGGCGACCTGAATATCGCCATCGCCGGCACGGCCGAATCGATCACCATGGTCGAAGGCGGTTCCTTTGAGGTGAGCGAAGACGACATGCTGCAAGCCCTCGAATTCGGGCACGGGCATATCAAGCGAATTATTGAGAAGATTCAGGAACTCGTTCAGGCGTGCGGCAAGGAAAAGTGGGAGTTCGTCCCGCCGAAAAAGGACGAGGAAGTGGTTACCAAGGTCGAGGGTCTCTTGGGCGACCGGCTGATGGAGGCCAATAAGATCGCCGACAAGGAGGCGCGGCGGGAATTCAAACGCAGTCTCGAAGATGAGATTATGACGGCGCTCGAAGAAGAATTTCCGGAAATCGAAATGGACATCGGCGGCCTGATTCATGACAAGGATTCCGCCGAGATGCGACGCAAGATCGTCGAGGACGGCGAACGTCTCGACGGCCGCGGCTTCGATGAAGTCCGCCCGATCACGTGCGATGTGTCGGTACTGCCTCGAACGCATGGTTCGGCGCTGTTTACTCGCGGACAGACTCAGGCGCTGGTGACGGTGACGCTGGGGACGAAAATCGATGAGCAGCGGCTCGACGAACTCGAAGGCGAGTCGACCAAGTCCTATATGCTGCATTATAATTTCCCGCCCTTTTCCGTAGGCGAGGTCCGGCCCATACGCGGCGTCGGGCGTCGCGAGGTGGGGCATGGCGCGTTGGCGGAACGGGCGCTGAATCCGGTTATTCCGGTGGGAGATCGTTTCCCTTACACGATCCGGATCGTCTCCGATATTCTTGAATCCAACGGGTCGTCATCGATGGCGTCGGTGTGCGGCGGGTCGCTGGCCCTGATGGATTGCGGCGTTCCGATCAAAACGCCGATCGCCGGTATCGCCATGGGACTGATTAAAGAAGAGGACAAAGTGATCGTCCTGACCGATATACTCGGCGACGAGGATCATTTCGGCGACATGGATTTCAAGGTGACCGGTTCCGCCGAGGGCATCACCGCTCTTCAGATGGATATCAAGATCAAGGGTATTGATCTGGAAATCATGCGGATGGCCATGGAGAAAGCCAGGACGGCCCGTCTGCATGTTCTCGGTGAGATGGCCAAGGCGATCGATAAGCCGCGCGAGGAAATCTCCCGCTACGCCCCTCGGATCATCACCATCAAGATCAATCCGGAGAAAATCGGCGAGGTCATCGGCCCCGGCGGCAAAATCATCCGGGCCATCGTCGAGGAAACCGGCGCCAAGATCGATATCGAGGACGACGGCACGGTCGTCATCGCCGCGGTCGAAAGCGAAGCCGGGCTGGCCGCTCGCGACCGGGTTCTGGCCATCGTCGAGGAGCCGGAGCTGGGCAGGGACTATACCGGTGTCGTGCGCCGAATTACTGATTTTGGCGCTTTCGTGGAGATTCTCCCCGGCACGGACGGACTCATCCACATCTCGGAGCTGGCCCATGAACGGGTTAACCGGGTCGAGGATATTCTCCATGTCGGCGATACTGTCGAAGTGAAAGTCATCAATATCGATTCCGACGGCAAGGTGCGGTTGTCCCGTAAAGCGCTTTTGCCAGCGCCGGAAGGCGGCGGGAACGGTTATTCCAGGTCCGGATCGGGATCCGGTTCGGGTTCCGGGTACGGTTCAGATTCAGGTCCCGGAGGGCATCGCCATAGCCGCAATCCGCGCGGCCGTTCCAACAGCCGGCGCCCGAAACGATAATATACGGCGATGAACTACCACAAGACGGTACTCCCGAGCGGCATTCGGGTGATATCAGAACGTGTCCCGGCCGTCAACTCCGTGTCGGTCGGGATATGGGTTCATGTCGGTTCGCGCGACGAGCCGGCGGGCGTCAGCGGCATATCTCATTTCATCGAACATATGCTGTTCAAGGGCACCGATAAACGGTCTGCCCTTGAGATAGCCCGGGCGCTGGAATCGCTCGGCGGCTCCATCAACGCCTTTACTTCCCGCGAATACACCTGCTACTACGTGCGCATATTGGGCAATCATCTGGCCCGCGCCATGGAGGTTCTTTCAGATATCATCAACCATCCATCCATGGCGTCGCCCGATCTGCGCAAGGAACGGCAGGTGATCCTCGAGGAAATCAAGGACACCATCGATTCGCCGAGCGAATACGTGCACGACTTGTTCGTCGAAAAGATGTGGGCCAGTCATCCGCTGGGGCAGCCGATTCTCGGCACGGCGGATACGGTCAAATCGATGCGGCGTCCGGCCGTGCTCGATTTTCTGGCCGCGCATTATACCAGCCCCAATATCGTCATGGCCGGTACGGGCGGTGTATCGCACCAGGCGCTGGTGGAGATAACCAAAAAGTATTTTCCCTGGCCGAATGGCAACGCCATCGAAGACGGCGCTTCGCCGCATATGCCGGGCCGCCATATTGCCGCCGTGAACAAGCGCAGCAAGCAGTCGCATGTCTGTCTGGGGTTTCCCTCGTTCGGGTTTTCCGATGCGCGCCGCTACGCATTGGGAGCGCTCAACACATATCTTTCCAGCGGCATGTCGGCGCGGTTGTTCCAGAAGGTGCGCGAGGAAGCCGGGTACTGCTATAATATCTACAGCTATCAGGAACTGTTCCGCGACAGCGGTTTCTTCTGTGTTTATTTCGGCGCCGACACCAAATATGTCATCAGCGCCCTGCGCATTATCATGAAAGAACTGCGACGGCTCAAGGAGACCCTTCTGGGGCGGGCCGAAATGGCCAAGATCAAGGAACAGATGAAAGGCAGCCTGATGCTGTCCCAGGAATCGATGTACAACCGGATGAACCGCATCGCGCAGCAGGAGCTGCTCCTGGAATCATACATCGATCTCGAACGGCATTCGCGAATCATCGATACGATCACGAGCCGGCATATTCGGGATATTGCCAATCAAATCTTCAATCGTGACCGGCTGACGGTCTGTTCGCTGGGCCCGACCCGGTTGATGGATCTCCAGCATATTCGCTGGTCGGCGTTGTAAGGCGGATGCGCCGCCGATGCCGGATAGTCGCCTTTCATCAAACATCGGGGAAATTCTTCCCCGGCATCAATAACATCAGAAGCCGCGATTTCCGGCATATTATCGATCTTATCGAAAGCTGGGGGTTTACCGGTCACGATTTCTCGGCGTTTGACCGGCCGCAAAACGATGCGGCGGTTATAATCTCCTTCGATGATGGCTATGTGGACAATATTCGGGCTATTGAAGATTTGATCGAGCGCGGGAGTACTCCGGCAGTGTTTGTCCCGACCGGCTATATCGGTAAAAAAAACTATTGGGAGTACTCATCGAGATTATTCCCGGCGTGGCATCTCGATCGCATCCAGATCAGACGACTCGCCGACAATGGCGTGACCATCGGCTCCCATGGCGTCAGTCATGGTGCGTTTACATTCATGCCGGACGATATGTTGCGGCGCGAATTTACCGAATCGAAAGCGGAACTGGAAGATATCACCGGGCGTCCGGTGGATATGATCAGCTTTCCTTTCGGACGCACCGACCGACGCGTGAATGAAATCGCCCGCGCATGCGGCTACAGGCGGGGCTTCACGCTGGGGGGCACAGCGGATGCGGTGCCCGACGCGGACGCATTCATCGTTTCTCGGGTACCGATTTACAGCGCCGACAATTATTTTTCACTCAGGGGAAAACTGCGCGGAGAGTCCTCGCGGGAGCGATTGAAAGATCGTATTATTAATATGCTGGCGGCCGGGACGATTATCGTTCGCGGACGGCTCAAATAAAATCCGCCGCCACCGAAAACTCTTGATATAAACGTTGGTTTTTCCTATTATGCCGGTTTTAAGGGATCGCACAGGAGCGCAACATGATTGATACGACGATTAGTCAGCTCAAAGATTATGTCGGGCAGGAAGTACGCCTGTCGGGATGGCTTTACAACAAACGGTCCGGCGGGAAAATCCATTTTGTGCTGGTGCGCGACGGCACCGGTATCGTACAGGCCGTCGTGGTCAAAAAGGAAGTCCCCGAGGCAGTATTCGCCCTCTATGATAACCTGACCCAGGAGAGTTCGCTGTATGTAACCGGGACGGTCCGCGAAGATTCCCGCGCGCCGGGCGGATATGAATTGACGGTGACGAATATCGAGATCGTGCAGATCGCCGATGAATATCCGATTACCAAAAAAGAGCACGGCGTCGATTTTCTACTCAACAACCGGCACCTATGGCTGCGGTCGTCCCGGCAGTATGCGATCATGCACATCCGCAACCAGATTATCTGGGCGATCCGGAAGTTTTTCTATGATCGCACTTTTGTGCTGATCGATTCGCCGATATTGACCGGTTCGATCGGGGAAGAGGCCGGGACGCTTTTTTCCACCGAGTATTTCAAGATGGGTAAGGCGTACCTGGCGCAAACCGGCCAGTTATACCTCGAAGCCGCTTGCATGGCGTTGCGCAATGTCTTTTGTTTCGGGCCGACCTTCCGGGCCGAGAAATCGATGACGCGGCGGCACCTGACCGAATTCTGGATGATCGAAGGCGAAATGGCGTATTGCGATCACGATTGCAGCCTGAAGATACAGGAAGATATGCTCGCGTTCGTCGTGCATTGGGTGTTGGAAACATGCAAAGAGCATCTGGAAAAGCTCGAACGCGATTTGTCCAGATTGGAGGCGATCAAAACGCCGTTTCCGCGCCTGGATTATGGCGAGGCAATAAAGATTCTGCAGGAAAACGGATCGGAAATCAAATGGGGCGAAGATCTGGGCGCTGAGGATGAGACGATACTGTCCAACCGATACGACCGGCCGGTATTCGTTGTCAATTACCCCAAGCACGCCAAGGCGTTCTACATGAAGGAAAACCCCGATAATCCGGAGACGGTGCTGTGCGCCGATTTACTGGCGCCGGAAGGGTACGGTGAGATTATCGGCGGTTCGCAGCGCGAAGACGATTATGACAAACTCCTGAATCGAATCAGGGAGGAAAACCTGCCGGAAGAGACCTACGGATGGTATCTCGATCTGAGAAAATACGGTTCCGTACCTCATGCCGGCTTCGGTCTTGGCATCGAACGGACAATTACCTGGATTTGCGGTATCCACCATCTCCGGGAGACTATTCCGTTCCCGAGATTGATTACAAGACTGTATCCCTGATTGGAGGTTTGCCATGGAAAAGAAATCGGGCCAAAAGCCGATCGCCTACGATTTCAAGACGATTGAGGATAAATGGCGCGCGAAATGGGATGAAACGAATATTTTCCGCGCGCCCGATAATCCCGAAAGGAAATATTATATCCTGGTGATGTTCGCCTATCCCTCGGGCGATATTCACATGGGGCATTTCCGCAACTACACTATCGGTGACGCCGTCGTCCGATACAAAATGATGAACGGCCACCAGGTGTTGCACCCCTTCGGCTGGGACGCCTTCGGCCTCCCGGCGGAAAACGCCGCCATCAACCATAGCAAGCCACCGAAGGAATGGACGCTGCACAACATCGAGATCTCGCGGAGCACTTTGAAAAAAGTCGGGATTTCGTTCGACTGGAGCCGCGAGGTCATTTCGTGTCAGCCTGATTATTACCGCTGGTCGCAGTGGATTTTCCTCCAGATGTTCGACCGCGGCCTGGCCTACCGTAAAAAGGCGAAAGTCAATTGGTGCAATCAGTGCAATACCGTCCTGGCCAACGAGCAGGTGATCGACGGCCGATGCGAGCGGGACGATTCGCTGGTGGAAATCCGCGAACTGGAGCAGTGGTTCCTGAAAATCACCGACTTCGCCGACCGCCTGGTCGATTCCCTCGACGATATGCCGGGATGGCCGGATTCGATCAAGGCGATACAGCGCGAATGGATCGGCCGCAGTAAGGGCTGTGAGATCGACTTTACAATCGAGGACAGCGGCGAGAAACTGCCGATCTTCACCACCCGGCCGGATACGGTGTACGGCGTGACCTATATGGCGCTCGCACCGGAATCTGATGTACTGAAAAAACTCAATATTCCCGAAGATCGTCGCGCCGATGTCGACGCATATATCGAAAAAGCCAAGAAAAAGACCGAAGTGGAGCGGGCTGCAGGCGAGGAAAAAGACGGCGTTTTCACTGGGTGCTATGCGGTAAACCCATTTAACGGCGAGAAAGTGCAGCTCTGGGTCGCTGGTTATGTCCTGGCTGGCTACGGCACCGGCGTCGTCATGGCGGTGCCGGCCCATGACCAACGGGACTTTGAGTTCGCGCGGAAATACGCGTTGCCCATCAAGGTTGTAATAAGAACGGCCGACGGGGTCGAACTAAAGCCGGACGAGATGACCGAAGCGTATATCGATCCGGGCGAGATGGTGAATTCGGAACGATTTGACGGCACGCCCGCCGATAAGGCCATCCCGGAAACGATAAAATATGCCGAAAGCGAAGGTATCGGGCGGGCGCGGATCAATTATCGTTTGCGCGACTGGCTGATTTCGCGCCAAAGATACTGGGGCACGCCGATTCCGATTATTCACTGCCCATCCTGCGGGCCGGTTCGGGTTCCCGACGACGATCTGCCGGTTATTTTGCCGGAGGTGAAAAACTATCTGCCGAAGGGAAGGTCGCCGCTGGCGGATGTCCCTGAATTTATGAACGTAATCTGCCCCAAATGCGGGGGAGAGGCCGTTCGGGATGCCGATACGATGGATACGTTCATTTGTTCCTCGTGGTATTTCCTGCGGTATCTCGACCCGCACAATGAGCATTTGCCGTTCAGCCGCCAGGCCGCCGATGCCTGGCTGCCGATCGATATGTATATCGGCGGCGCCGAGCACGCCGTCGGCCATCTGATCTATTTCCGGTTTTTCACGAAATTCCTCAAGGATATCGGTTTGCTCGGAGTCGAGGAACCAGCCGAGCGGCTGTTCAATCATGGCATGGTCAACGACGAGCAAGGCCGAAAAATGTCCAAACGGATCGGCAACGTGATCAGCCCGATCGGCCTGATCGAAAACGACGGAGGCGATATCAGCCGGCTGGCGATGTTTTTCAAGGGGCCGTCGAACGTGGCGCTCAACTGGACTCACGATATGATCGAAACCATGACTCGGTTCGTCGCCAACCGCTTTTTCCCGCTGGTCGATTTAATTTCCGGCGAACGGGTTGATTTAAAGCGTTACTTTAAGAAAGACGATTTGGACCTGGATGAGTTTCGGGCCTATGTCCGATTAAACCAGACAATTAAATCGGCCACGTATGACATTGAACGGATGCAGTTTCACACTGTCATTGCGGCGCTCATGAAATTCATAAACGAATTCGACGTCGAAAAGCTCAAACCGAAACTGGTCGATTATTGTATATTGAAGCTGGTGCAACTGATTTCGCCGATGGCGCCGTGTCTGGCCGAGGAAATGTGGGGAATCGCCGGGCAGGCGTACTCGATATTCAATTCGGCGTGGCCGAAATTCGATCCGGAGGCGATAATAGCCGACACGATCATGATCGCTGTGCAGGTAAACGGTAAATTACGCGGCGAGATCGTGGTTTCGGCCGAGGCGGACAAGGAAATGATCATCGAAACGGCCAAAAACGACCGCAAGGTCATGCCGCATCTGTCGGCAAAGCAGGTTGTAAAGGAGATATATGTTCCGGGTAGGCTGGTCAATTTGGTCGTGAAGTAAATTCCTGAAACAAATGCCCAAAAGGCCCGGAGGAGTGACAATCGCGCCCCCTTCGGGCTATTTTTTGACTTGTCATACCCTGTTTAGCCCCATATTATTACAATATCACAGCAGAGACACACAATGATACCAGGAGGCTCAACATGATTCGTAATCTGATTTGGGCGCTCTTCGTGTTGACAGTACTTCCATTTACAGGCTGCGACGATGACGATGACGGCCCGACCTCAATTTCAACAGTTAAGGGATCCGGGGTTATGACGACGGCGTATCGCAGTGTCGGTGATTTCAATTCCGTAGAAATGAATATGGTCGGTCAGATTACGATAACTTCCGGCGCCTCCAATATCTGCTCGTTGACCGTAGACGATAATATCCTGCAATATATTCAGACCTCGGTATCCGGAAATCGCCTCGTTATTTTCCGGCCACATGACGTTTCACTAACGGATTACGATCTGACGGTCAAATTGACGATGACTGACCTTGAGGCAATCGATCTCAACGGCGTCGGAACGGTGACGTCGTTAAATCAATTCGTCGCCGACGATGTGAGTGTATCCGTCGACGGTGTAGGCAGCGTCAATCTGGATCTTAACGTTGGCAGGTTGACATCGACGGGAAACGGTGTATTCAGTATGGTACTGACGGGGTCGGCCGGAAAACACACCTGCACGATGGAAGCGGACGCGTTTATTTCGTCGTTTAATTTCCTTACGGACACGACCGTGATTATCCTTGAAGGCGCCGGAAATGCAGAAGTGACCGCGTTTCGTCGGCTGGACGTGACCATATCGGGCAGCGGTTCGGTCTATTACAAAGGGTATCCGACGATAAACACGGTTATTACAGGCAGCGGTCAGGTAATAGACTCCAATTAGATGGTTGCAGTAGCGATGCAGAATCCTAGGAAACGCCACGGGACATATGTTCTGGCATACGATAGTAGACATAATATATCTTATGGGACATGGTGGGCGGGATTTAGCCAAGCGCTTTTAAGAATTTCCCGGCCTTGGCGGTGGTCTCCTCGTACTCCCTCTCCGGGTCCGAATCGGCGACTATCCCGCTACCGGCAAAAAAACTCAACTCAGTTTCCTGCTTATCATAATAGCCCGTTCGGATAGTAATTGACGAATCCATCAAGCTAGCGCCGTCCATCCTGAAGAAACTCCCGCAATAGCTGTCCCGTACGTGCGGTTCTAAGTGATCGATAATTTCAATTGCCTTTCGCTTGGGACAGCCGGTGATCGAGCCACCGGGAAACGCGTCCAGAAGCAGATCCAGGCACGTTCTTCCCATTTTCAGCTTCCCGGTGACGGTCGAGTACATCTGGAGCAGATTGTCGACGGCGAATATCGACTTATGATTATGGACCTTAACGCTGCCGTAATCGCAATTAATCGAAATATCGTTGCGAATCATATCGACAATCATCGACAGCTCGGCCGATTCCTTCGGCGATTCCCTCAAGTAACGCTTTAAGTCAGGCGTCAGGGTTTCGAAGGCCAGCGTTCCCTTGATTGGTTCAGACCGGACATTGCCGCCATCGACGCGGAGAAACCGTTCCGGCGAGGTCGAAAACACCTGATATCGTCCCAGATCAAACCAGACATAGAATGGCGCGGGATAGGTTTGCCAGAGATATAAAAATAATCCGGCGGTGTCATAATTTACCGCCGGGACGGTGTACTTAATCGAAAGATTGAGTTGATAGATGTAGCCGTCGCGTATATAGCTGAGGGTTTTCCCGACTCTCCTTATATATTCGTCACGGCTCAACGATTGGCGAGGTGTTTCATCGATTCGAGGCGGCGGAACCGCATTTTGCGATTGCGAAGGCTGCGAATGAGACAAAATCTCGTTCGGCAACGCACTACCATCATCGCCTGTAAAGACATTCAAATTGGCTGCTTGCGAATCGTAGTTCAAGTAGTACTTATACTTGCGCATCACGCATGAAGGGAATGATGACGTTTTTGAAGATGTCAGGCGATGATAGGCGAATCCCAGCGGATAATTTAAGAAACCGAAGACCGGTTCCTTTGTCGAAAAAACAAATCGGGATATTTCCTCCCTTGTGGTCTCCCCCGTCAGCGTCAATTCGCTGTCGATATCGAGGCCGATATAGTTCATATATTCGCCCGGATAGCCGGGGCCGGAAAGAAATAGGTCTGCCCTCCCGCTGCGGACAAAATACTCCACGAGGCCGCGGAATTCAGCAAGCGGTAACGTTTGTGAATAAATGCACTGCATAGTCGATAAAATAGCCGCCTTCGACGGTCATAAACGATTCCGGGTGAAATTGATAACCGATCTGCGGTTTCGACTTGTGGCGGATCGCCATCGGGATGCCGTCGTCGTTTCGAGCCATTACGTCAAAGCAATCGGCTATCTGGCTTACATAAAGCGAATGATATCGCGCAACCTCGAATCTGCGACCGTCGAATCTGATATGATCGGTTTTCCCGTGGACACAGGTTTCGAGTCGATCCGTCGTCCCTCCATATAATTCGTTGAGTATTTGCATCCCCAGGCAAACGCCGATTACCGGCGTTTCGCACGAAAGCAGCCGCCGGTATTCGGGATACTCGGACGGTCGGCCCGGGCCGGGCGATATGACGATCAGGTCATGGTCGTTCAGGTCAAGCCGCGAGATTTCATCATAGCGGACGACGCAGGGCGCAACACGCAGGCGATCGGCCAGCAGGTGTTCAAGGTTGCGGGTGAAACTGTCGTAATTGTCTATCAGCAGAACGTTGTTGATGGCCATGTTGGATTATTCCGCGCTCGATGCCGGCGTCAGTTCCGCTATCGTTTCATGCAACAACCGGTTGACGTTCTCCGGATCTTCCAGATGCAGAAAATGGCCGACGCCGGTCATGACTTTAACACTGAAGGATGGCACCGCGGCTTTCATGCCGTCGTCGTTCAACGGGAAAAGATCGCAGTTTATGCCTCGCACCGGCAGTTGCACTTCTTTCAACCCGGCGATAAGCTTGATTGGATCGGTGACTATATATTTCATGGTCGCCATATAGGACGGTATGGCGATTTCCGGCGGCGCGGAACTAATATCCTCGGCAATGCTGTTTCTCAGGGCCGAATCCGCGTTTTCTGGAAACAAAGCCGCGATTTTCTCATACGCGGCCGTTTTGAAATCCTTCCCAAATGGTTCGAGATATTCTTCGATATCCTCGTCGGAATAGGTCGCGCCGATATCGTTATAGCAATCGATGCCGATCAGGGCGATGACCTTACCGGGAAGCCGCCGCGCCGCTTCGACGATGGCCATCCCACCCATGGAATGGCCGATGAGAATGACGCTGTCGACGCGCAGCTTGTTGACCACGGCTGCGACGTCGGCGCCGAAAGCGGGCATGGTCCATTCCTGACGATTTTGTCCCGATTGCCCGTGCCCGGCAAGATCGATGGTGACGACAGTATTCTCGCGGGCAAACTCATCGACCTGTTCGCGCCAGTACGAACGGTCACAGGACCAGCAATGAACAAAAACCAGCGCCGGAGAGCCCTTTCCCCTGACGTCGTAATAGATCATGACGCCATCCGAAGAGGCCACACTGTCGGCGGCGGGAGTCACGTGTGCGTATTGAGCCGCCATCGTATCGAGTTGCGAGGAAATATGGGAAAATCCTATGACGATTTTGGTCACGGCAAAAACGATAATGACGAAAGCCATCACATATACGAGGCGTTTCATACGTCTCCCCTATCGATTTGTCACGGGATACCGACCATTTCAACCGCCAAAATAGCGAGAACCGGCGGTTATTTCAAGAGAATTGATCGCACGACGGCGATATTACCGTCGCCGGCCGCTCGGACGAAATAGACCCCGGATGGCAAGTTGTCGGCGCGCCAGGTCAGATTCAGCGTCGCCGTCGACGGTCGGCCGGTGTAGATGGTCTCGACCTTTTGACCGAGGAGATTAAAGACGTCGACGGTCAGGTCATGGCCCGGTACAATCGTCACCGGGACTGTCTGCGCGGCGTTGAACGGATTGGGGTACGGTTTGCCGAGGCTCAGTGTCGACGGCAGCGGCGGCGGTGAATCGTTGCTGTCAGTGGATATCCCCGGCCGATACAATGAAACGGTATTCCCGCTGACCACCACGAGATACGGTTGATCTGTATGGTATGGATAATCCCACCATTTGTCGCCCGCGGGGATATCCGTCGTCGACTGTACTTCGGAACCGTCGGCACCGGAAATTTGGACAAAGCGACCACCGGCAAATGCGAAAAAATACCCCGGATATTCAGGCAAATAGACCGGCTGATCAAATCCGATTCCATCGATTTTCCATAGTAATTCGAGCGAATTCGGCGATTTTATGTGGTATAGGCGCTGATCGCGGCCGTAGATGCGTTCAAACGAAAGATCCGTGTGCACACAATCCAGTTCATATGAATATCGGGCCGCCATCTCCAGCCCGGGAACCGACTCATCAAGGTCACCGATGCAGGCCTGATCCAGGATATCGCTACGCGTTCGCAACTCTCCGTGCTCGGCGCACGACAGATTCGCCTCCTCGGCATGATCGTACGCCGATAAACTCGATGAATCGAACAGTATGATCGACCGCCGTGTATACGACTCGTCCCCGTTCCAATCGCCGAAGCCCTCCCGATAGAGATAATTACCTGCAAGAAAATGTGCATCGTCGACATGGACGGCACGGGGATCGGTCAGGTAAAAGTATTGTGACCATAAGAGGGAATCGGGATATGAATAAAAACCCCGGGTATAACTGGGATAGACGGCATGCCATACTTGATTCAAATAGGAAGAGTCAGTTACCTTGTTGCAATATGAAACAAGCAACTCTCCGTATCCGTCCGAATTGATATCGAGTATGTCGAAACTGGCGATGCCGGTGGATAGATAGAAAGTGTTAAAGATGGAATATGAGTATCCATGATCCCAATTCGAATTATATTGCCGTGACGGCTGATAATCCAGAGCTCCATCGAAAAAGTCGATCGCATACGCCGAATCGGTATAGCCGTCCCATTTTGAAATCGGATATATGCAGGCCGCGACGATATCCGCCACAGCATCACGATTGATATCGCCCAACTCAATCCTGTAGGCAACGGCCGCCGTGTCCAGGAATCGTTCGAAGAGAACGCTGTCGTTCTTCGCCGAGTAGAGAAGTATATGATTGTTTCTGCGGACAAGAATTTCAGGCAAACCGTCGTGATCGATATCATCCAATTCGGCCTCGTCAACTCCGTCGAGCCCCGCAATGAAATACGCCCGTTCCAGGCTGAAGCCGATGGATTGACCGACGGATATGGCCGGTGCCCCGATTACGATCAGAGCAATACAAAAAAATGTAAACGACCGCATTATGGTTTTCCTCCCCTTCAACTGCTATTTCCTTCTCACTTTATCAAAATCGACCTGACCACCGTTGTTTGATCACCGGAGGCTGCTTTCACGAAATAAACGCCGGAGGCATGGGCCCCCGCATTCCACGTTAGATTGAATTCGCTCTTATCGGCGATACCGTCGAACAGTCGTTCGATCTTCCGACCGAGGATGTCATACACGTCAACCGTCAGATGACTTCCTGTCTTGACCGTAACCGGAATAGTTTGCTCAGCGTTGAACGGGTTGGGATAGGGCTTGCCCAGGCTGAGGGTTTTCGGAAGTGGCAGCGGGGTGTCGTCATCGGCGTCGGTGACTTCCGTAAATGTATATATCGCGACATGTCCGCCCGAAGTGACGATCAAATAGGGCTGATATGGTTCGAATGGATAGTCCCATCTGCAATTTCCCGACGGCGCGCACCCGACGGAATCGACCTGTTCTCGGGTGTCTCCGGAGAATCGATAGAAACAGCTGCCGAGCGCGGCGAAATACGAACCGGCGAATTGTGGAAGGCAGACAGCGTTTCGAAGCGGAGTCCCTGTTTTTTTCCAGATTAATTGGCCCGAATCCGGCGCGATGGCTCTATATAGGCGATTTTCGTAGGTTGACGAACCTTCCCCGGTGTTGTAATTATAATTATCGGTGTAGTAGAAGATAAGGAAGTCGGGATCGGGATTGTCAGCCTCGATCTGTCCGTACGCTTGGCAAAAGGCGCCTGAGACTTGCTTATAATCCAGAAGAGTCTTTTCGGCTGACGGAGACGGTTCGGGATCCAGAAGCCGAAGGTACCTGAAACCCGCCGACGTCACCAGAGTCACTCGGGTCGAGGATATAACATAATCCGGGCCGTTGCCGGTATGTTCGACAGTGTCTTTGACGGTGGCAGTCATAAGGCTTCGGTCGTTGAAATACCGAATGGTTGAATTTGATACCAGTACATTGGAATTCCATGCCAGCGAATCGGGGTACGCGTAATACAAATAGGCGGTCCCTCCGATTCGACGGACATATTCAAGCCCTCCCGGATGGATTTCATATACCTCGTATCCGTACGAGAAAAAGAACTCATTGAAGCCGTCGTTGTTCAGATCGTAGGCGCAGAAACTGGTAAAAGGTGGGCCGGCGAAATAGTGGTAATATTCGTTGTCCCAACCCCAATATGATATATAGGGAGGCGTCGGGTGATAATATCTATGGCAAGCCCATCCGGCGGCGCCGTCATACACGTCAATGATCGCGGCGCTGTCAGTATAGTCATATCCCTGATTATAGTAACCAATGACAACGTCAGCAACGGAATCGCGATTCACGTCGGCCAGAAGGATATCCTGAGACGGGTACGACTGACACCGGGTGCTGAAATATACGGAATCTGCGGCCGGCGAATACAGCCAGACGCTGTCGTTTCCACGCATGAGGATCTCGGGAACACCGTCGTAGTCGATGTCGCTGATCGAATAATCGTATATTGCCGTGACACAAGGGACGTCGAAAGAATACACTTCCGTCAATTCGACGCGGCCGGCTCGAGCATGCTGAAACAGCAATAGGATACCGATTGCGACCAAAATCATGCCCCGCCTTGCAAAGGACCATGAAATAATCTGTTTCATTCTTCTTCCTCTCCTGTCATTTCAACAGGATCGAACACACGACGGCCGTTTCGTTCTCCGATGCGGCACGGACGAAATATATTCCGGTGGCATACGCCCCCGCATTCCACGTCAGATTGAATACGCTCTTATCGGCGACACCATCGAACAGCCGTTCGATTTTTCGGCCGAGGATGTCATACACGTCAACCGTCAGATGACTTCCTGTCTTAACCGTAACCGGAATAGTCTGCTCAGCGTTGAACGGGTTGGGGTAGGGCTTGCCCAGGCTGAGCGTGGTGGGCAGCGGCGCCGGGGTCTCTCCCCCATCCGCGTCAGTGATAACCTTCGGAGCGAATACGGTGACTGAGTTGGATTGTGTCGTCACCAAATAGAGATCATCATCGTCGAAAGGGTCTGTCCACTTCCTGTTGCCGGTCAGCGAAACCGCCGAGGACTGAATAAAGGATCCATCGCTGCCCTCATATTGATAAATGGAGTCATCAGAAAGACTGAAAAACGACCCTGGATACTGCGGCAGGTAAACCGGACTCCCCGAAATGCTTCCCGGAAGGATATCATAGAGTTTTTCGACTTGATTGGGCGGGACGAAGTGATAGAGCCCCGTTCCTCCCGATGATGTGCATATCGGTTCCGGACCATCATAACAGCAACTATTCGAGCCCCGACCAATAATCATCTCCACTCCCGCCACATCCAGATCGATATCTCCCACAGCCGCGACGGCGAAATTACTGGAGATGGATTGTTCGTTGCAGGGCAATTTGGGTGCGGGCGAATACGAGGACGACACCAGGCCGCGATCAACCATATTCTCAAAAATGTGCATCGAGTTCACGTGGCTGATTCTCCAATACCCGGGGAGTTCCTGGTAACTATCCTGGCGATTTTGCATAGCCGTAAAATCGGCGTATGGATCAGGCAATGTCATTGGGCGAGAATGGATAATGTTGTCATGGAACGCGATCGAATCGGGGAATGAGTAATAAACATTGGTAATGCCGTATAATACATCGGGATATATTTGTCCCCCGCCTATGCCCGAATCGCAGGAAAATACAAATTCGGCATATCCGTCGTTGTTGAAATCGACTGCATCAATGAGGTCGAGTCCATCTCCAGCTACGAGCCACGATGTTGAAGAGGGGAATTCCATGTACAGCGAATCCGGTTCTCCCCAAAATCCGGTCCCGCTGTAGAAATACAGGCGAAGCGCCGGAAATTGGAGATCTTGTGTGGAGTAGCCGCCGATAATGATATCCGGGAAATAATCACGGTTGATATCCGACAGCACCAACCCATACGTGAACCAGTCGTTCTGTGCCCCCAGCGAATCCAGCGAAAATTCGAAAAGGACGGAATCGAGTGTGTATGAGTATAAGACAGCCATATCCCCGTCGCTGGCGAGAATTTCGGGATTCCCGTCAAAATTGATGTCACCAAAATCATATTTCTGGATTGTCCCCAACCCGGGGACGGAAAAAGAAAGGACTTCATCGAAATTAATCGAGCCGCCAAATGCGTCGCCGACGCCAGTCACGATGCAGATCACAGTAATCAGGAAAAGATATGCCTTTGCCATAGCCGCCTCCCGTCTATAGTATAATGACGGCAATTCAATAGAATTGTCAAGAGAAAATCGAGCGGTTTGGTGGCAATAGACGATGATAGCGGACGGTCGAGATCGGACGGCTAAAGGCGCTCGGGGAAATCACGAAGGCGGTTTGTTCCGCCCTCCAGCCGTTTCAGCCTATCCTCAAGGCTCTTGACGGTATCGGCCAGCTCGGTTTCGCCGCGGCGTTGATCTAGGGCTTCCATGAGATCCAGCATGGATTTCTGCAACTGGTCCAGACGCCGCCCCAGCGCGCCTATCGTACCGAGGATTTCCTCGATGCGGATATCGAGATTGGTGACGGCTTTGTTCAATTCCGCGTTGGCTTCGTCGGCTATTTTGACCGACCGGCGTATGTCGTTAATATCGCCTGTATTGGCTGCTTGCTGCTCGCTGATATCCGACAGGCGGGCCTTGATCAGCGGCAGGTTTTCATCGAGGATTGACCCGATGGCATCGAGACCGTCGACGAGTTCATCGACCGGCGATTTCATGCGCGTCATTTTTAATCCTCCCGGCATATTTGAAGCCGAAATCGGCCAGTTTGCGGGCCACCCGGAAACGGGTGCTGTTGGTCGGCGACCCCAGCACGACGACGGTGATTTCCTGGCCGGATTTGCTTTTGAGAATGGTCCCGAGACAATAGTCGGACTCGCGGATAAAACCGGTCTTGCCCAGCAGGACATGCCATTTGGAAAGCACCAGACGATTGGTGTTGACGAAATTTTTGTATCGTTTCTTGTTCTGAACCTTGATACGAAGCCGATAGGTGGAGCTGACCTTCTTGATCTGGGGGTATTTCATCGCGGCATTCACCATGGTTGCAATATCGGCCGCCGTGGAAATATTTCGCTCATCCAGCCCGGTGACCTCAAATATTTTGGTATTCATCATGCCCAATTCGCGAGCCTTGGCGTTCATGCGGTCGATAAACGCCTGGCGCGGTAGTTCCGAGGCCGTTGCGAGGGCGCGAGCAGCGCGGTTATCGGACGCCATCAAGGCGATCGACAGAAGCTCGGATGCTTTGTACCCCTCCCCTTCTCTCAGATGCGATTTGGCCGACTTGTAGCAGTCCCGTCCGGAAATATAGACGACCGTATCGAGGTTGGGATGGGTATCGAGATAGACCATCGCGGTCAGCAGCTTGGTAAGCGAGGCGATGGGGCGGGTGTCCAATGCCTTCTTGGTATACAGCCACGCGCCGGTGCTGTTGTCCACGAGCAGTACGGACCGGGCATTAATGGCCATACGCCGCGACGTCGGCGGTTCGGGATCGCCTGAGATTTCGGCAAGCGTCGGGTAGCTATAGACGACCGGCGGCTGTTTGTCCGAGCCGGTGCCATAGACCGCAAGCGTTACCAAAATCAGGACGACGAAGAGAACGCCGTATGCTTTGATTTTTCTCGTCATGCGTAACGCACCCATTTGATGATTTCCGGCAGGGTCGGCCGCTTGCCGTACATGAGAATGCCGATGCGGAACACCCTGGCCGTGACCCATACCAGAAAGACGGTGAAGGCCAGCGCGATGACGACGCCGATCACCGCCTCCAGTATTATTGGATCGGCAAGATTGAAGGTTTCGGGAGCGGCAATATTAAGCCGCGCGACCATCATAGTCGGCGTCAGGATGGGAATCATGGACAAAACGACCGAAAGCGTCGAATCCGGTTCCTGGATGATGTACATCAGGAGCAGAATCGGCAGCATCAGCGATATGATGATGGGAAACATGAAATTCTGGGCTTCCTTGTCGCTGTTGCAGATGGAACCGATGAAGGCGAAGATCGAGGCGTACATGACATAGGCGATAATCAGGAACAGAACGAAAAAGACGATCAGGACGGGATTGAAAACGATATCGGCCACTTCGGCCGGCACGCTGAGGGCCGCCCGATACGAGAACAACACTATGCCGATTCCCACCCATATGGCGATCTGGGTCAGATTGGCCGCGCCCAGCCCGACCACTTTGCCCAGCATCAATTGAAACGGCGACACCGACGACACCAACACTTCCATGATGCGGGAATTTTTCTCTTCGATGACCGACCGCATCAGAATCTGTCCGAAGCCGATGACCGACATAAAAATGATCATGATGAAGATAAAGGCGCCGAAATAAACCGTCATGAAATCGCGCTTCTTGCCGCCGGGCGACGCCTCCAGCATTTCGACGCGACGGGTCATGGCCATGACGGAGTCGATCGGGAGGTTAATATTGGAATGTTCGAGCCGCATTTCGGCGAGGATTGCCGAGATTCGAGCGTCGAAACGGGCCGACGTCCGAAAATTGATTGACTTGGAAACCAGCAGCGCCGAGTCGTTGTTGACGACGTTGTGAAATATCACCATGTAATATTTCAATTGACCGTCCGCGATGGCCGTATCGAGAGCGCTTCTCAAGGAATCGACCTGGTCGGCCGACGCGCCCGTCATCGAATACAGCCGCGCCAGGCTATAGGCATCGGTCGTAGAATCATCGTCGAGTTTATATCTCGTCAACGCCTGCGCGAAGCGCTGTCCTATTCCCTGACCGTCAATGTCGATGACGGCGTACCGCACCTGCTGAGATACGCCACGGTCGGCCAGGAGCGCCGGCAATACGGTGACGAGAAGCATAAAGGCGGGCGTGAGGATAATCCCGACGATGAAGGATTTCTTCTTTACCACCTGAGTGTATTCGGCCGTGACTATCGTCCAGAATTTACGCATCGGCCGCCTCCCGATCCGTCTTCTTCTCCCCGGCTTCTTGAATGAAGATATTGTACAGCGACGGCGTTATCCGCTCAAAGCGCAGCACGGTCACCCGCTCGGATACGGCCTTCAAGACGTCATTCGATTTCGAGACATCGCTCAAGGTCAACTCGTAATAATTCGTGAATTGTGTCACGGCATCGATTCCCGGGAGAGATTCGAGGAAGGACCCGTCGCCTTCAATTTCGAGATGAACACTATTTTTCCCATAGGCGCTTTTTATATGGCTGAGCGTCCCATAGAGCACCTTCGTGCCGTGGTTGATCATACAGATATAGTCGCACAGCTTTTCGGCCTGCTCCATCACATGCGTCGAAAAGAGAGTCGTGCGGCCCTCGCTGCGTAATTCGAGAAGTACGTTTTTTATCAGTTCGACATTCAGCGGATCGAGACCGGAGAAAATCTCATCGAGAATGATAATACTGGGTTCGTGAATCAGGGTAGTGATGAACTGCAGCTTCTGCTGCATCCCTTTGGACAATTCCTCGACCCGGCGGTTCTTATAGTCCAGCAGATCCATTCGCTTCAACCAGCCATCCGTGTTCGCTTCGATTTTTTTCCGGGGAGTTGTTTTCAGCCGTCCCAGATAGAGGATGACTTCGCGCAGGGTCATCTTCTTGTACAGACCGCGCTCTTCCGGGAGGTATCCGACGATATTCTTGAAGGAGCTATCGACGGGTTTGCCCTCAAGCAGTATCTCGCCGGAATCCGGCGCGATAATATTCATGATCATCCGGATGGTGGTCGTCTTGCCGGCGCCATTGGGACCGATTATCCCGAATATCCGCCCCTTGGGCACGTCCAGGTCAAGAGCATTGACGGCTACGGTCGATCCATACCGTTTCGTGATTTGCTTCAGCTGCAAATATTCATCCATCGCCGCAGAACTTATTTGATTGTCAAAAGTTAGTCAACAAAAATTATAGGTCCAGCATACGCATCAACTGCCGGGCGTTTCTGACCGCCTGCCCGAGGTGGCAATTGTTAAAGAAGATGAAAGCTTTCCTGGTCTCCCCTTTTATCCGGTCAAGCTGGTCCTTCCATTCCTGCAATTCGGATTCATCATACAGGTAATCGTATCGGAGGTTTCCGCCGCCCCACCAATGATCGGCGTTGCGGCCGTGCAATCGGACGTAGGCGGTATCGCCGATAGTGATCAATTCCGGCGGCAACAATCCCCGCAGGCGCGGCCCATCGACCGAGACGTACCGGATGTTGTTATTTTTCATTGTCTCGTAAGTATCCTTCCGCATCCAGCTGTCGTTGCGAAATTCCACATAGAAAGGGTACGGTCGGAGTAATTCCCGACACGTCGTCAGGTAGGCCAGATTGGTCGAGGAATATTTAAACGACCAGGGAAACTGCGCCAGGATACCCTTCAGCTGACCGCGGTCGACCAGCGGCCGGATCGATTCCTTGAACTCGGCGATGGGTGTTTCGATTTGCTTGCGCTGATGCGTCAGGTTTTGGTTGGCCTTGACGATAAATTCGAATTCGGGTTTGGTCTTTTTGGCCATGTTATAAAGCACCGCCGGATGCGGGATGCGGTAATAAGTCGAGTTGATTTCGACCGTGTCGAAATAATTCTGGTAATAATCCAGCATTTTCCCTTTGTCGATCTGGCCGGGATAGAACACGCCCCGCCAATCCTCGAAACTGTAGCCGGAGGTGCCGATTCTTATCTCCATCTCCGCCGCTCC
>CAZJWR010000022.1:0-24102 GCA_964549765.1 uncultured Ignavibacteriales bacterium | reverse complement strand
TTACCGCCTATTTCTTCTTGCTTCCGACCGTCTGCATGCGCACCGCGCCGCAGCGGGGGCAGATCCATTTTCGCTTCTTATGATACGTCCGCTTTTGTTCTTTCATCTTGATCTTGCAGCGGCGGCAATACATATCACTTATTTACGATTTTCCGGGGCGCATTCCAAGGAAAAGTTTAATCTTGACTTTGCCGTTCAGCCGACCTATCGTCCCGCCATGAAATACCTCACACTCATCATCTGCCTGCTCTCCTGTCTGATCATCTCGTGCGGCGGAGAAAAGCCCCAGCCGGTGACGATTTCATGGTGGCATTTCTGGACCGACGCCAATATTCGTCCCACGGTCGAGCAACTCGTCAAGGAATTCGAGACGGCACATCCCGGCGTTACGGTCGAACTTGTCGATTTGACCTGGGCCGACGGCCATGATAAGATCGCCATTGCCTTTTCATCCGGATCGGCGCCCGACGTGGTCGAATTGGGGTCCGACTGGATCCCCGAATTTTCTTCGACGGGCCATCTACTCAATATCACCGAGCGAGTCGATTCGATCCGTTCCGAATACCTGATGTGGGAGCCGGCCCTGTACAGGGACAGCGTTTACGCCTTCCCCTGGATCCTCGGCACGCGGGTACTGTTTGTCAACAGCGATCTCATGCGGCGGGCCGGGTTCGATTCACTCTATCTGCCGGCTAATTGGGATCAACTGTTGAGGGCATCCCGGGCAATCAGCCAAAAGGTCCCCGGAGCGTACGGTTTTGGATCAAATTCGGCCGAGCGGCATCGACTGTATAAGAAGTTTCTCCCGTTCCTGTGGTCGAACGGCGGTTCAGTTCTGACCGAAGACTCCCGCCATTGTACGCTCGATTCTCCGGAAGCCATGGTGGCGCTGGAATACTACCTCAAACTGTGCAAGACCGGCTTGACCGACACCCAGCGGCGGCTTGAAGATGCCTTTCTCGATGATAAAGTCGGTTTTGTGATTTCCGGCGACTGGCTGCTCAAACGTATCGAAAATGAAAAGCAGGACTTTAACTTCACCACGCAACTTATTCCGCCACCGAAACTTGGAGATTCATCAATCTCCTTTGCCGGCGGCGAATACCTGGCCATAAACGCGCAATCACCACACGCGGATCTGGCCTATGCGCTTGTTCGCTATATTTGTTCTCCCAAAAATCAACTGCGGTTCTGCCTCCAAAACCGCACCCCAACGCCGTCATCGGTTAACGCCGCCGCCGATTCGACACTGCTGGCCCAGCCTTATTTCGACACTTTCATAGAGCAATTGAAGACGAGCCGCACGTCGCCGGCGACGCCGCAATGGGTCTATATCGAGGAAAAACTGGAACGGGCCATCGAAGAAGCTCTGTACGGGACAAAGACGGCCGGGCGGGCATTGAGCGACGCCAACAAGGGAATCGAGGAGTTGCTGGCGCAATGAGCGGTCGCCGCAGGCTTGACGGCTGGCTATTGTTTTCTCCCTGGATTCTCACGTTTGCGATTTTCTGGCTTTTCCCCCTCGTCTATTCTTTTATTCTGAGTCTGACCGATTATCGCCTTCTGGCCCGACAGGTCGAATGGACCGGTTTTGCCAACTATATCAAGCTATTTTCCGATCCCGATTTCCTGATTGCGTTGAAGAACAGCTTCATATTCGTCATCGGGACTATCCCCTTCACGACCGCTTTCTCGTTGGGGCTGGCCCTGCTCCTTAACGATAAATTCCGCGGACGGACATTCTTCCGGGCAGCTTACTTTATGCCGTCGATTACCGCCATGGTTGTCATCGCACTGATCTTTTCCAATCTGTACGCGCGCGGGGGATACATTCATCTTCTGGCTCAGATGGCCGGACTGCATCCGCCCGAAAACGGTTTTTTGCTATCCACCAAAACCGCCCTGGCGGCGATCATGGCGATGGATGTCTGGATGGCATCGGGATACTATATGCTCCTTTTCTTGGGCGGGCTGCAGACGATTCCGACCGAACTATACGAGGTGGCGCGGATATCGGGGGCGTCCCCGTGGCAACGGTTCCGGTATATCACCCTGCCGATGCTGAAACCGGTGACGCTGTTTATTATCGTCATAAACAGTATCAAGTCATTTCAGGTGTTCGTCGAGATATTCGTCATGACCAAGGGCGGACCGTTGAATGCGACCTTCACCGGCGTCTATTTCGTCTATGAAACGGGCCTGCGGCAATTCGATTTCGGGTATGCGTCGGCGGCGGCCTATGTGTTATTCGCGATCATCGCCCTGGCATCGGTTATCCAGTTTAAAATGCTCAAAACGGGTTGGGCCCCGTAATGGATACTCGCACGATCCTAAAATATACGCTGCTTGGACTGATCTTTCTGATCATGGTCTTTCCGCTGTTTTGGATGTTGGCTCTGAGTGTGTCATCGGTTGCGGGTCGTTTTACGTTCGAAAATTTCGCCTATATTTTCTCGGCCAATCGATTCGGACGGTACCTGTTCAATTCGTCGCTTGTCGCCGTCGCCGTGACGGTCGGTAACGTCATTTTCTGTTTCATGGCGGGCTACGCCCTGGCGCGACGGAAGATACCCGGCAGCCGGCTTTGGCTGTACACCATCCTGATGGTTCTTATGGTTCCGGTGCATATCATCATTATCCCCATCTACATTTTGATGAACAAAATCGGCCTTTATGACAGTTACGGGGCGCTGATTCTGCCCTGGCTGGTCAATCCCATCGGGATTTTCCTCGTCAGGCAGTATGTCTCGACCCTGCCCGTGTCGCTTGAAGAGGCCGCCCGGATCGACGGCGCCGGCGAATTTCGCATCCTGTTCCGGATCGTCATGCCGCTCTGTCGCCCCGCGCTGGCGATTCTGGCCATTCAGGTGTTTTTGACCAATTGGAACAGTTTTCTCTTTCCGTTCATTCTGACGTCGTCGGAAAGTCACCGCACGCTGCCGGTCGCACTGGCGCTTCTCCTAGGGTATCAATCGATAGACTGGCATCAGCTTATGGCCGGGTCAGTGGTAGCCGTTATTCCCATTCTGGCGGTCTTTTTGGTTTTCCAAAGACAAATCATCGCCGGAATAACGGCGGGGGCGTTCAAGCAGTAAAAAGTGATCATTTTTTCATAAAATGGTTGACAACCCACTCCGTATATATATTTTAAACGGCAAATTCCAAAACCATTCAAGGAGGGTTATGGTGAATAAGAGATTGTCAATATTGCTGCCGGTGATCGGTTTATTTATAATCATTCTGGCAGCGGGATGCGGCGCCTCGAAGAAATACGTCGATCAGGCTGTAGGCGAAGAACGGGCGCGCAATGAAGCTGCCCTGAGTAACGTCTCGACCAAGGTGGACGCCAATGCCGCCGAAATCGAGCGCCTGAAATCGCTGGCCCAGCAGATCGAAAAGAAAGCCGACATGGCTATCAACGAGGCCAAGGGATACGAGAATTACCAGATCGTCTGGGAAGGCGATGTTTATTTCAATTTCAACTCCGCCAAGATCACCACGGAAGCGCAGGCGACGTTGGATCAGGCCGGCGACAAGATGACCACCAGCAAGGGGTCTATCATGGATCTGGCCGGGTATTGCGATCCCACCGGATCGGACGCTTATAACATGGAATTGGGCATGAAGCGTTCCCAGGCCGCGAAATACTATCTGGTCGATAACTTCGGCTTGAATCTGTATCGCTTCTTCGATATCAGCTATGGGAAGCGCAAAGCCGTGCCGACCAACGAGGGAAATACTTCCTACGCCAAGCAGCGCAAGGTTCACATGCGTATTTGGGGTAGGCCGCAGCAGTAACCCTGACAGGAAACAATTTCAAGCCGTCGATCTCGAAATCGGCGGCTTTTTTTTGGCTGTTCTATAGGGAAAGCGATCTCAGAATTCGACAATTACCCCGGCCGATTCGAACCGCGTCCGGACCCGGATCGTATCGGACTGCGCGGTGAACGGTTCAGACAGCCGATACGGCCGTAAAGAACCATGATCATACACGCCGTTATCATTTCGGTCGATGAACGCGGAAATCGTATAATTCCCGGGCAGAAGCTCAACCAGGAAACTATCGACCCCCGGCGCGATTCGCGTGCTTGCCCTCACCCCATCCTTCGAAGGATTGAAGGTCATCATGATCGGGTATACGGAATCGTCGGCATGTTTCAGCCTGATCTCGCCGCTCATCGATCCCAGGGTATCCTGACCGATGGTGGAAAACGTATACGTCACGATGGAATCGCTGAGGAGATTGCCGGCCCGGTCTTGAACCAGGCTGCCGAGGATAAACCAGCCATAATTCTGACCAAAATCAAGGCCTCCCGCCGGGCGGCCCGAATAATCGAATTTATCGATGGACCCCATGGGAGTGGGAAGGGTGTCGCTGGCGGCGGTGGTCAGCCATACCCAGGGATCCGACGTCGTAATCTTAATCGGTTCCGAAAAATGCAGAACGAATTGCGAGTCGGGACTGACATTGACAGCCTGGGCCGGGGGGGCGACCTCAAGCAATGTCGGTGAGGTTTTGTCTTCCTCGGAAGTCGCCTTGAAACCGTAGGTGATAACTCGCAGTGTATCTTCAATCGCGGGGTATAACGACGCCCGATCGAACGAAAGATCATAGGTCGAATCGGCGATGAGCGGCCCGCTCAGCACGAGAAAGTCGGACGCGGGATAATTGGTGAGGGGAAGATATTGCTCGATAGCCACCGAGACGAGAGTATCCGTATTCGGTTTTATGGCGAGAGTTGCATAAAGTGTTTCGGTTTGGGCCCGGTCGAGCGGCTGGGTCAGACGAATCTTCACCAACCCGTCGGAATTCATTGACACCGTGCGAAATCCGACATGTGACGTATCCGAGGCTTGCATCCGCATATCGACGCCGGTCTGCGACGGCTCGGCGGAAGTATTCCGCGCCATGACGAATGGCAGGCCGATCATTTCGCTACCGAAATCGATGCGGCGATTTTTGTTTTTGTCGTCGTATGCAACCAGAAAGAAACTGTCCGGTGGGAGGTAATCGAGCTTGTAGGCGCCCCCTTCCCCACTCTGGGTTTGATAATCGGGGATGATGGAATCGATCGGCAGGGTCGAGGAGCCGGGATCCTGACCGAACAGCGCGACGCTGATGCCGGGCGCGGTTTTGCCGTCTTTGTAAACAACTCCGGCGACCGAGCCTGAATCGATGGTCGCGCCGGTGGAAAAGGCGACCGTGGCGGATTGCGCCAGATTGACGTTATGGGCATCCTTCAGGTCGGTGCCGAGAGTGATAATATACGTCCGATCCGGTTTCAGATTCTCCCGCGGGATGATTTCGACTTCGTCATTCTTGACCTTGATCTTCGGCGGCTCTTCCGGCTCCGGTGAAATAAACAGGGCGTTTTCGACCGTCGTGCGGTCGATTCCCTCGGAGAATTTGATAATGACACGAGAATCAAGGGGAACGTCGACCGAGCCCGATTTCGGCGACATGGTCAGCACTTCGGGCGGGGTGCGGTCAATGGGACCGCCGGGAGGCGCCACCGATTTGGCGCAGCCCGAAACGAGGATGATCAGAAACCAAAGCAGGAAGAATCGCAGGGGCGGGAGCGACTTCCGCAGGGCGTTCACTATTTCAACTTCTCCTCAATATTGATGCTGCCGGGGTTTATCTCCAACGCCCGGCGGTAATTCCGTTCGGCCTCGGCGCGATTTCCCATCGCATTATATACGTCACCAAGATGTTCGTATAAAACGGCATCATTATTGAGAAGGTCAACCGCTTTTTTCAATTCACTGAGGGCCAATTCGTAATTGCCGAGTTTGAATTGCACCCAGGCGTAGCTGTCGATATAGGCGGCGTTATCCGGGGCGATTTTCAGGGCCCGTTCGATCAACTGCAGGGCATATTTCAATTGCTCCCCCCGGTCGGCGAGCATATACCCCAGATAATTCAGTGTCGCAGCATGATTGCTGTCGACTTCCAGCAACCCCTTAAACGTATCGACGGCATCATAGAATTGACCGTTCCGCTCCAGGGCCGCTCCCAGAGCGAAGGTCATGCGGATACTGTCCTGGGCTTGGGTGCAGAATTCGAGGCCCCTGCGGTAATTGGCGATGGCGCTGTCAAAACTTTCCTGCTGGGCATACGCCATGCCCAGATTCAACCATCCATCTGCAAACTCCGGTTCCTTTTGGGTCACGCTGTCGAAGAAGGGGACGGCGTCGCCGTATCGCTTCTGTTCCATCGCAATTACGCCCCGATAGAAATAATTAAGGGCGTTGTCGTCACCGAATTCGATCCGGCTGGCAAATAACGAATCGGCTTCATCGAAGCGGTCGTCACTCAGCAGAAGCACGCCGTGGCGGCGCTGCGCGATCCAGTCGGAGGGAACCAACTCGATCAGCTTTTCCGAGACGCGAATGGAATTTTTGATATCTTCCCGATCCATATAGATATCGAGCATCTGGCGGTAGGTGCGGACTTCGTCCGGAGCCAGATCGATCGCCTGCTGAAAGACCTCTTCCGCTTTCGGTAGCGAATCGAGGGCGTTATACGTCGTCGCCAGACCGATGTAGGCGTTGAGATTGTTAACGTCGGGATTTATCTCGATGGATCGCTTGAACGCTTTCAGCGCTTCCTCATAGCGGCCGGCGCTGCCGAGCATGGCGCCCAATTCGTGCCAGATGCGATAGGTATCGGACAGCCGCGCCAGTTCGTAATGGACGGTTATGGCGGAGTCGACCTTATCCGTCTGCCGGTAATAGCCGGCCAGATACCAGTAGGCATTGATATTGTCCGGATCGAGATCCACCGCCCGGCCATAATATTTTACGGCGGCCTCCATGCGTCCCGTCAGGCGATAGCAATCACCGATCAACAGGCAGACTTCGGACGATTTCGGCTCGATCAGCTGAGCCTGATCCAGAGCCTCCGAAAACCGGCTCATGCGGAATAGCAGCCGGGCGTAGTCGGTCCGGATCGTGGCCGATTCCGGGAAATACTTCAGCGCGCCTTGGTATTCGTCGGCCGCCTCGGTGTATACGCCGAACAATTCGAGCAGATTGGCGTTGACGAAATGATTGTATCCGGTCCCCGATATTTCGGTCTGCCGGCGCGGCGCCGTTTCGCTGGTCGCCACCTTCATATGCCCTTTGCCGCCGCATCCGGCAACAACCAGAAACAGCAAAGAGGTAATCGCGCCCAGTTTTATCGCTATGGAGATATGTTCGTGTTTCATCTATCTATATAACGCTCCAAATGGCAGTGGTTTCCAAAATTATTTACCGATCCGGAAAAATCGCCTTTTGCCGGCCTTGAATATCATCCCTTCGGACAAATCGATTTCCAAGGAGTCATCGGCGATCCGCTCATTGTTGAGATAAAGCCCGCCGCCTTTGATCAGACGGCGCGCCTCTCCCCCGGATTTTACCATATTGGTTTCGGTCAGCAGTTTCACGACCCAGATTTTCTTACCCAACGAGGATATCGAAAACTCGGGCATATCGGAGGGAAGTTTACGTTCCGAAAACACCCGTTCCCATTCTCTCCTGGCCTCCTGCGCCTTTTCTCGGTCATGGTACATGGAGACCAGCGTCTCCCCCAACTCCATCTTCAGGTCGCGAGGGTTATATTCTGACGAGGCGAGTTTAGCTTTGACCTCGTCCAATTTATCGCCGTTGACATCGGTCACGAGCTCGAAATATTGATAAATCATATTATCGCCGATTGACATCACCTTGCCGAATATTTCGTCGGGCGGTTCTTCGATCCCGATATAATTGCCCAGCGATTTGCTCATGCGGTTGACGCCATCGAGCCCGACGAGCACCGGCAGGGTTAGGATACACTGCGGTTTCTGCCCGTATGATTCCTGGATATGCCGTCCGGCCACGAGGTTGAATTTTTGCTCGGTGGCCCCGATTTCCACGTCGGCTTTGATCATGACCGAATCATACGCCTGCATCAGCGGGTAGAAAAACTCGTGCATCGCGATCGGGAGACCCTCTTTGTACCGCCTCTCGAAATCATCTCGCTCCAGCATACGGGCGATAGTGAACCGTGACGCCAGGGCCATAATCTCCTTGAGATGCAATTTCTCGAACCATTCGCCGTTGAAATGTACCTCGGTCTTGGACTTGTCCATGATTTTAAAGAACTGCTGTTGATACGTTTCGGCATTCTTCATCAGCTCTTCATAGGACAACTGAGGACGGGTGGCCGAGCGTTCCGACGGGTCGCCGACCATGCCGGTGTAGTCCCCGATAATCAATACCACCTGATGGCCCAAGTCTTGGAACTGCCGTAACTTACGCAGCCCGACCGTGTGTCCGAGATGGATATCGGGCGCGGTCGGATCGAATCCTTGCTTAACCCGTAGAGGGGTATCGGTCGCGATCGAATTCTTGAGCTTTTCGAGAAATTCGTCTTCCGGAAGGATTTCAACCGTACCTTTTCGAATGGCGGCCAGTTGGCGTTCAAGTTCTTTATCTACCATACTCTCGTTTTCGGCTTTTTTGTCTATCTTTCCACAATATTCATGAACGTTAGACTATACGAAAAGTATAATCGAATGGCAATGTTTTTCCTTGCGCCGGGTGTGACTGGGATATAGGTTTCGACATATGAAGAATGCTGTACCGGAAACGAAACGACGGACGCCGAAAAAATGGTATGCCCGGCCGGTCTGGTGGGCAGTTGCGGTCATTGTCCCCCTCGTGATCTGGGGCGGTCATCGCGTCTATCACATATATAACTATGAGCTTCCCTCCATCGAGGAAGTTTACAATATTGAACCGCCGTTGAAAACCAAGATTTACGCCGCCGACGGCACCCTCCTCCAGGAATTCTATAACCAGAACCGCGCCCTGACGCCGTATGCGGAAATTCCCGATCATATGGTCAAGATGCTGATAGCCGTCGAGGATCAACAATTTTACAACCACTGGGGTCTGAATCCGCGGCGGGTATTTATCGTGGCCGCGAACAACCTGTTGCATATGCAAATCGAAGCCGGCGCCTCGACCATCACCCAGCAGTTGGCGAGAATGCTTTTTTTGACCCGTAAGCAGACTTTCGACCGGAAATTCAAGGAGGCCCTTACCGCAATCAAGCTCGAACGCACTTATTCCAAGAACGAAATTCTGGAAATGTATCTGAACTTGTACTATTTTCACCGGGCCTATGGCATATCGGCGGCGGCGCACGCCTTTTTCAATAAAAAAGTCCAGGAACTGAATGTCAGCGATTGCGCCATTTTGCTGGGGATGCTCAAGGGGCCGGTGATAAATTCGCCTTTCAATAATCCCGATAAATCCCTGACTGCCCGCAATCGTGTGTTGTACGCCTACTACAAGTCTGACGGCCTGACCAAGGAGGTGTATGATTCGTTGCGGGCAACTCCGCTGGAAATCAATCCGCCCGAAGAGGAACCGGGCCGGGCGCCGTATTTCACGGAATATATCCGGCAGTATATCGAAAACAAATACGGCGTGGATCAGTTGTACAACGGTGGACTGAAAGTCTATACGACGCTCGACTGGGACATTCAGCAGGCAGCCGACTCGGCCGTAGCGGCGCACCTGGATTCGCTCCAGGCGCGGCTCGATGCCCGTCACCGTCCAACCGATCCCAAATATACCCGCGTGTTGCCGGATACGGTCGATGAGCACGGCGACAGCATCCGCGCCTATAAGCAAATTCAAGGGGCGGCGGTCGTCATCGACAACAGCAACGGAAACGTGCTGGCCATGGTCGGCGGACGCGATTTCGACAAGACCCAATTCAACCGCGCCGTGCAGGCGCCGAGGCAACCGGGATCGTCGTTCAAACCTTTCGTGTACACGGCGGCGATTGACAACGGCTGGACGCCGGATTCGATTCTCTACGACAATTCGATTGTGCTCGATATCCCCGGCAGCGAGGACTGGCGGCCGCATAATTTCGACGATAAATACCTCGGCAAAATGACCATGCGGGAGGGGCTGAAAAAGTCCCGGAACATGATCGCCATTAAACTAATATTGAAAATCCGGCCCGAATTGGCGGTGTTCTATGCCCAGCAGATGGGGATCACCAGTCCGTTGCGAGCGGTCCCCTCTCTGGCGATCGGCACCAGCGAAGTGACATTGGAGGAGCTTGTGTCGGCGTATACCGTCTTTCCCAATGGCGGTATTCGAATTCCGGCTCGGCATATCCTCAAAATCGTCGACCGCTACGATAATATCCTTGAGGATAACAGCGCCATCCAGAAAGAGGAGGTGCTCGGTGCCGAGACAGCCTATATCATGGTCAATATGCTCCAGTCGGTTATGGAGCCGGGGGGTACCGGCTACGGCGCGCGCTGGCGTGGATTCACCCGCCCGGCGGGGGGCAAGACCGGGACATCGGATGATTTCCGCGACAATTGGTTCATGGGCTTTACACCGCAGATCACGACCGGCGTCTGGGTCGGGTTCGACGATAACACGTCGATCGGGTATAACATGACCGGTTCAGCCAACGCTTTGCCGATCTGGACCCAAATCATGCTGGCCGCGCATCAGGACAAGCCGGTCGAGGATTTCACCGTTCCGCCGGGAATTATCACGGCCGACGTCTGCGTCGAAAGCGGCAAACTGGCGACCAAGTATTGCAAGGATGTGACGAAAGAAGTTTTCACGGCCGCCACGTTGCCGAAGGACAGTTGCGATATTCATACCGGGCGGGGTGTGTTCTCATCCGACGACCGCAAGAAGGCGCCGTCCGACACCGCCGACGCAATCCGGTTTTAGGAGAGATTTTTTCGCTTCGCGATGTCCCGTCTCAAGCGCGGCTGATTCAGCATTTCACTATTCCAGATCGTTCTTCCCGCATTCCTGTCCAGGGATGCGGGACTTTATTATTCCGGGATGAAAGGTCTTGACAACGCGCCTGCAATGGGCGTATTATACCGCCCGAAATAGCCCTATGCCGGAGTGGTGAAAGTGGTAGACGCAGGGGACTCAAAATCCCCCGGTGGCAACACCATGTCGGTTCGAGTCCGACCTCCGGCATTCTTTTACCGGTAAAAGTGCGGGACTTCCCATTGACATTTGGTATTTTGTAAAGATAGCATGTCGCGATTCGCTGCTTTCCGTCTACCTCGATACGATCCACAAAATGCTTGAATAATTCCTTGATCTTCTTAGGGCTGGCTGTATCAAGAACGTCAGGGAGATTTCTGGCGATATTCATAATCGCGTCAACAATCTCATCTGGGCGGGTTTCCTGCTGATCGGCTTTCTGGAACACCTTTAATTCTTTCTCCAGTGCCGCCCTCTGGTGATTAAGAGAGTCGATTTTTGCCTTGAAGAATTTGGGATCGATGCCCTCGGCGACGGCATTGCGAATATTTTCGAGCTTTCGTTCCACATCCCCGATCTGCCGCTTCAAGTCCTGTTTCTCATTATGACAGTCTGATTCCGACGATAATCGGACTTCTATTTCATGGCGGAGCCTATTTATATCCAAAGTTGGAAGAATGTGTTGAAGAATTTGTCCCTTGATGAATGATTCAATGCTATCCTTGGGGATCATGCTCTGGCTACAAACCGATTTTCCATGCAGACCGAAACCGCTATCCTCATAGTAGTGATATGAGACCCCATTCCGCCTATGGACATGCCCATGATAGCTATACCCGCAATTGACGCATTTGATCAATCCCGTGAGCAGGTAAGGCGATTCCTTCCATGATCTTCCCCTCTTTGGAGAACCCTCCAAATAGAGAGTCGCCCTGCGTCGTATGATATCCGCGCCCACCTGTGATCGTAATGCCATTTATCTTGACATAACCAGCATCCAATAGCGTAACTATGCTCGAGTTCTGGCCCATAGTTTGGGCTTGTCCGTCGATAAATGTATTTTCGGCTCCCTCTGCCCCAAATAGAAATATTGAGTGATCAACAAGCAAATGCTCATAATAAGTTCCTGGAGCGACAATTATCGTATCACCCGCGCCAGTAGCATCAATCCCCGCCTGAATCGTCGGCTGATCGGCGGGGACGTGAATTGTTGCGGCTATACAGATATTGGCCGTGAGGAAAAGACCGAATACAATGCCCGAATAGCGCATGATCCCCTCCATTTGGATCAGAATATATGTCTGAATCGCCTGAACTGCCTTGCCGCCTCTTTGGCGGCCTCCCGATGCCTGCCATAAAATCGATATAGCCGCACAGGTCGGTTTGTCAAGGAGGAATCGGGGCTCACAGGCGTTAGACGAAACTTGACCACACACAAATCCGTAGTCTCAGAGGGATATTTACGTGGAGGTTCGGTATGGGAAGCTGGATGCAAATAACAGGCTTCGGGGTAGCGTTCGGGTTAGCTTTCGCATGTTCTTGGGCTATCGTCAGGCGGATTATTAAAAATCGCGAGTAGAAATCGGTTACCACGGTAACTGCCGCAGGGCCCGACATTCAGACTCGCAATCTGAGGCCATGTTTGGCCCAATTAATCACACAAGACACGAATACACCAAAATCGCCCAAAATCCCTATTGTGCCGCAATGAGTTACAACGGCTGTAAACGAGTGCAAGGCGTTCCATACGTGCGAAACTGCTATTATGCGTAAGTCGTCGGTAATCAACAAAACGATCATCACGTGAATGTCGCTTAGAGGCGCTTGGATCGCGTAGTTTTTCCCGCCTTACGGACAACAATCCTCCACCGGTTCCGGACCGCCCTTGAAGATATAATTGATCAGGTAGACGGCATCGCCGATGTTGACGGCGTCGTCCCCGTCGGCATCTCCCACGCACAGCGGGTCGGGAGCGGGCCCGCCCTTGAAGATGTAGTTGATCAGATGGACGGCGTCCCCGATATTGACTGCGTCATCGCCGCTGGCATCACCGCACATGTATTCGGGGGCAGCACCAGTCGCATACCAGAATCCATGTGATAGGCCAAAGCTGGATGAACCGCCTTTTCCCACGGCTGTCTGACCGGCTGTGCCGTTCAGCCTATAGGTTGCCGATGCGCCGTTGCCTCCGCCGGTCGATATTACATGCCATTCGATGTCCTCACCTGCTCTCTCGTCAGCAAAACTGAGGACGGTAAATGACAAAAGCATTGCACCTGCGACAGCAATTAATCTGTTTTTCATTTCCCCACCTCCCCCGATCTATCGGCAAATCGTTCGCCTCCGTTGCCACTGATATTCTGTTGATTAGCCATAACCGTTTCGATAAGCGCGGACAGCCTAGCCAATTCCGTTTTGAGAGCATCATTTTCGGATTTCAATTCTTTGATTGCCTCAACGAGAAAAGGCGTAATCTTGTTGTAGTCTACCGATAAATACCCATTTTCGCTTTCAATAACTGTCTCAGGTAGTTGCTCTCTCAACTCCTGTGCTATAAATCCAACTTGCGCCCCGGTGGGGAAATCGTTCGCTAGCACGTTGTCCCGTCGCCATCGAAAACTCACCCCCCGTATGCCGGTAATCTTGGACAGCGCGTCGGATAAGGTGTTGATGTTCTTTTTCAAACGCCTATCACTATGGGAATAATATGCGTTGGCTATAACGTTTCCGTTGACATCCAATTGCTGGCTCGGAGATGATTCCCTTATACCAACCCAGCCTTGAGAATCAAAGGTGACCACTTGACTACCGCCAGAACTGCGGAATCTGGCAATATCTTCGCCTGTTGCACCATCAACAGTCAGAGCCACATCAGTATTGGCGATTCCATGACTAAATCCGCTACCATCAAGGAAGAAACTACCCGCGAGATGCAAATCCGTAAGGGGTCCCGACGTACCAATACCTACACCTCCCGCTGCCCGGATCAGGAACTGGTCATCTGCCGTAGAACTGAGAGGAGCATTGGTGTGATCACCCCATACGAAGGCACCATCATGCATAGCCAGTGCCCGACGTCCGGCCGCAAATGACCAATCGCCGCTTGCGAGGTTTTCTGTTCCTCCTGCTATCATTGCTGCTTGGCCCGTTGCCTGGTTGTCGGTTCCACCGCTGACTACAGACCATGATGCAGTGGCACGATTGAAGGTTCCTCCGGCTATGGTCGCCCCATTCGCTGACGCTTCGTTGTCACGCCCTCCTCCAATCGTTGATACAGTGCCAGTCGCTTGGTTAAACCTTCCGCCCGATACCGTGGAATAGACAGAACCAGCGGTATTATCAACTCCTCCGCTGACCGTGGAAGTGTCGCCAGTGGCCGAATTCATCCGGCCGCCGGATACCGTCGAATACTCCCCATTCGCCTGGTTGACCCCCCCGCCGCCTACGGTTGCGCCAATTCCGTCTGCAAGATTTGCTGCTCCTCCGCCGATCGTTGAATACACTTGAAGCGCTGAATTTTCCAAGCCACCTGAGACAGTTGCCGCGGTATCTCTCGCCCCATTACCCCATCCCCCTCCGACCGTGGCACTGTTGCCGGAGGCCTCATTTGCTTGACCACCGGAGACGGTTGATGCGGTATCTGTCGCCAGATTGCTTAAACCGCCGCCAACAGTGGCCAACAGTTCACTCGCAACGTTTAGAGCCCCGCCACCGATGAAGGATGAATCTCCCGTGGCCTCATTGCTCGCTCCGCCCCCGATCGTGGCACAATAACCCTGGGCTCGATTATTTAATCCTCCAGAAAGGGTGGCATAGGCGGCATCTTCTTCATTTACATTATCTGTTCCGACCCAATTATTCCCACCACCCCCGATGGTGCAAAACTTATCGAAGGCGAAATTGGCCGTAAACATGTCTCCTTCTATAGACCAGCCCCCGCCTCCTATTGTAGTATAATCAGCAAGCGCTTGATTTGCTACACCTCCGCCAATCGCGGCAGCAGCACCATCGCAGTAGTTTGAACCGCCCGCCACAGTCGCATACCGACTCCTGAGTGTTATCTCATTGGCAAAACCGCCGCCAATTGTTGAAAACCACGCGGAAGCGATGTTACTCTGCCCACCGCCGATAGTGATTGACGGCGGTGACCTCAGTTCGGTTTTGTCGCGGTCGATTTGTCTGCTGGATCTGGCTTCATATTCAACGATTGTGCTTTCTGGGGCACGTGCGTTGGTAATGAGGTTGTCATGACCACCTCCTATAACACAATAGTCCCCCACAATGGTGTTTTCGTCTCCGGCGGCAAAACTGAATTGACCCGTGATCAGGTTATTGGGACCGGGCGTGAATCCATTGATGGAACCAGCCCGTATTGAATAGGGGGACGATACCAAACGTGTCCGCGGTGATATCTCGGAATCAGAACCGATTTTAATTCCCAAGTACCGTTCCGGATCGCTGAACACCGAGTCAGGTATAGCAGTCTCCTGAGAAGCTGATCCGAGAATCACACTAAAGGCTCCATCGGCCACATAAACAATCGTGTGAAGCTCCGTCCAAATGGGAGTCCCTCCTTCCGAACTCGCATAGATGGCGAAGGTTATGGATAATGTGGTATCAAAAGGATTCCCTGAATTATCTGTCAACCACCCCTGGTAGTTGATCATTCGCGGCACTTCGGCCATAACCGGCATGGCCGATAACAGCGCCACCATCACGATTAGCCAACTGGTAATCCTATGCATAACGTCCTCCTGTGTTTGACCGTATTTTCAATTTGGCCGATTTCTATTCTGGACTGAACCAAGACCCACTCTCAAAGCGGAAACGCACGACCGGGCGTGTGCATACGTACTCGCCGAGATTACCCGTCGTGCACAGCTATGTCTCAATAAGGCAGGGTGTCAGTCAAAAGAAATGAGAAACCTTAATCGCCCGAATAAAGATCACTATCCCCAAAAAAACGGAATGGCCTACGTGTACTTGCCCTGCTTACTCATGATTTCATCACCGTTCACCGATAATTGGATTCGACGAAATTTGTCGAGATGAGAATTCCAGGTGATATGTCAGCAGGCCACGGAAATGCGACCTACGGTATAAATACACAATTGACTCCATATTGTCAAGGGCGAAACAGCGCCTTTGCCGACATGGTCAGAATGATGGCCGACGAGAACGTGACCGTTTATGAACATAATCCTAAAATTATCATCCAGACAATGCGGGTGGCAAAGAGATTTTTAAAAGATAATTCGCGTGACGCCGCGTCGTCCCGGGAGTGATCATTCGCCGTCGAACATTCGACGTCGGCCCTGTGTGCCGATCAATCGGCGCGATTCTGGCGATCCGTGTCGGCATAAATATCCCGCCAGAATCAATTCCCGGCCTCCGGCGTGGCCCAGAATCGACGGTCTCCCGCAAAAAAGGGGGGGGCTGCGGAAATACGTTCCGGGGCTTAGAATCGGCCCGAAACGGAACGCGGAGAGTGTCAGTTTTCATGACATTTGCTTACACATCAGTATACACGGGGCGCAAGCCAAGTTGACAGTTTCGAACGACTGGAATTTACGCAAACACCTACTTAATTAATGGTTGGCCTCCGGCAGTCGGGCGCGGTGTCAACTCCGCTTGTGGCTCGTGCGTAAAAAGCGTGTCAGGCGGTTTTTTACGGGTCGAAATAAAACTGCCCGAGGATGAGAGCACGAACATCCCCGGGCACGTTATTGCCCTCTTTTGCGGACAATATAGTATATCATTCTAAAATATCAAGCCCAATCAGAATCGTCTGGTTCCTTGTGCTCCCCATTTTGGAAAGAAGGCCGGGCGGGGAGGAAGGCCCGGCCTTCTCGGGGCGTGCTCTTTTGGTTTCGGCGTTCTAATATATTCTATGGGCAACAATCTGCCACTGGGGAAGGGCCTCCTTTGAATATATAATTGATGAGATAAACGGCATCACCGATATTGACGGCGCTGTCACCGTCGGCGTCCCCCACGCATAGCGGGTCGGGAGCGGGCCCGCCTTTGAAGATATAGTTAATCAGATGGACGGCGTCGCCAATGTTAACCGCCTCATCCCCACTGGCATCGCCGCACATGTACATTATCGGTCCCTCATTCGACAGCAGCAGGGTATCTTCAAACTGCCCATCCATGTCATCATCGACTAAAATCGGGATCGAGTCGTTATACGGCCGCCAATCGGGGACGATCAGCTGGGAACTATTCGTATTGATCGGAATATTGTGACGGTAGAAAGCCGTATCCTCGAACTCACCGATGATCCTCACCTGCAGGTCGTATAACGTCGGTATACCATAGTGTCGTATCAGGAACCGTCCGTCCGTATCCCCAGAGAATTCGGTGGAGTCGTCCGGATCTGAATCGAATCCGCTGATCCTAATTACCATCTCCGAATCGGCCATAGGACGGATGACGCTGATATTGAAATCCCGCGCAGTCGGATCAGGATTGCCCACCATTAACCCGTCGGACTCACCAGGAGTTTCGGCGGTATCATACCTGACATGTTCGTGCTCGAAGGACTCAACTTCGCTCCGACTGTATATCAACATCGGCGGGGCAGTTGTTCTACCGGTGCTCTCGGGCACAAAACAAACTCGCACCGACCCTCCGGACGTGCCGCCGAGGTTGCACGTCCACTCCCCAGCCGGCAGAGAATATCCAATCGGGAGGATTTCGGTTCCGGTGATAGGTATAATCGGCGTCGCCACGGTGACAGTGGAATACATGTTATCGCCATCGTGACCGATTGTACCCAGCGACGATTCGAGGCGAACCGTATCGGCTGGCGTGAAGTAAACTGACATTTTTCCGCGCTGACCCATGAGATCTGCTTCGCTCGAGAGCGCGCTTTTGTCGCTCGTCCACGGAAGGACGGGGGTTGTCGTATACGCGCTGATCGGCTCCATCAGGAAGATATGCTGAGATCCGCCCCACGTCGGCAAGCCGTTGTAGTCCCAAGTATTCGCTGCCGTATTGAAGGTTACATAGCGGTCTTCCTGTCCGGGATAGTTGTTGTCGTATACATGGACATATTCAATATCCGGATTTGCCGGGTCCGGTTCCCATTTCCAAGGATTGATGGCATGACCGCCACCGCCATTATTATTGAAGATGACCAGCAACCTGTCGTCGCGAACCGGGGCGCAAAACAGGTCCTTGATATCCTGCAGCGTCTGGTTCGGAGTTCTGAAATAATAGCCGTCCTCTATTACCTGCCAATGATTCTGCCCGATTTGATACCACATGTATTTATTGATCAATCCGCGGCTGTCATCGGTCACCGGGTAATTTTCGAACGGCCTCTCGTATCCCGGGAATACACTGCCGAAATCGAGGAATTCATTGAAGAATAGGCCGGCCGATACGGCGAACCCGAAGCAGGAGCCTCCCCAGCTCCATTTCCAGGACTTCCAATATTCCACGGCCAAAGGATCGGGACGAGTCAGATCGGGCGGGGACCCGAGGTAACACTGATCTTCACCGAAAACTTCCACAAAGAGCGGCCAATCAGGAAAATCCGACGAATTGCAGTCAGTGAACAGGTCTGGAGGATATTCCGGCGCCGTGTAATCGAACTGTATCCACCAACTCTCCGGCCACATATTGGACCGGCTGTTGCTGAACTGCCAGCCGTCCGGATCGGGACGGAAAGCGAGATTACCGCACCGTCCGCCATTGAGCATAGTAGATATTGTGGTCGACGAGGAAACGGCCAGATCGACGTCACCGTCATTGTCAAGATTGGCGGCTATGACGGCCATTGGACCATCAGCAGGGTACGATACATATGATGCAAATGATCCAAAACCGTCATTTACCAGCACTGATATCGCCCAGGCGTTGGCGCAGGCCGCCACCAGGTCCAGATCATCATCGCCGTCAATATCGGCCATCCAGACATTCCTGAGATCCTCCGCGACAAGTAATACCGGGCCCGATGAAAACCCGCCGTAGCCGTCGTTGAACAGGACCGCGACGCTGTGATCTATCGAATTGGAGAAGGCAAGATCAGGAAAACCGTCGCCGTTCAGATCACCGGCGGCCGCCATCATTGGCGAGGAGTCCGGAGTGCCGACAAGGGGGTATATGACCTGTGGATCAAACGTAGCATCGCCATTGCCCAGAAGGATGGAACAGGAATACTCGAACTCGTTGGTTACAGCAAGATCGAACAAACCATCGTCGTTGAAATCCGCCGTAATCACATGGCGAGGCCCCTGCGACACAGCAAATGCCCCTGAATAAGTAAAAGCCCCGGATCCATCATTAACAAAGATGGAAACCTCGTTGTCCGCTCCCTGGCATATGGCGACATCGACGTCGCCGTCACAGTCGTAGTCTGCTGGGGCCAGCGTGCTCGGGTATTCCGCTGTCGGATAATCCACATGTGGAGCGAAGGAGGCACCGCCGATGTTCTTCAAAACCGAGAATGAATTGCCGTTAAAATTCGTTATCAAGAGATCGAGAGTGCCGTTATCGTCGACATCTGCGGTAACGATAAAATCCGGATATGGTCCGACATCGTAGGTGCCGCTGAGCACAAACGTGCCCTCGCCCTGATTGAGAAATACATCTACGGCATTACTATAGAAGCCCGGTGTCGCCAAGTCTATGTCGCCGTCATTGTCAAGATCCCCGGATGCGATGAAATAGCTGGTAGTGAAGCCCGTTTCATAACTCGTATATGAGTCAAATGCTCCGCTTCCCCCGTAGACATCAGCCATGAATTCCCAGGTGTGACAGGCCTCAAGCGGATAGCCGGCCGTCGATGTAATTTCGGTGGTCAGTTCCACATAAACGCGTTCACCCTGTTTGAACCCAGGGGAGGGACTGAATGTTACGGTGAAGCTCGCCGCGTTATAGTCGAATGTACCGCCGTGCAGGCCGGTTTGCTCTCCTCTGACCTTAAACGAACCTGAATGAATTGTCGCATCGTTTATGTCGGTATCAAAGGTGACGGCTACTGCTGCAAAGGTCGGATTCCCCAATGAATTGGCTTGCGGTGAGACAGCCACTATATGGGGAAGGCCTTCCTGATAGGCCCTGAAAATGCTGAGGCCGGTATTGGCCAGATAAATATAGTCACCTTCGGCGGCAATATCAGAGCCTGAGCGCGGAATCGTCTTTTCTGCAATCACCTCCGGGTTCGACTGATCAGAGACATCCATGATCTGCATGCCGGCATAATTGGCGAGGTAAGCATGGTTGCCGAACACAAAGACACTCTGGGCAGCATAATATGTGCCATGACTCCCTGCCAATAAGGGCGACGAGGGGTTCGAGATGTCTATGATTTGGAGCCCTCCGGCATAGCCATCGGCCATGTAAGCGTAGTTACCGTCGACCGCAACATCGGTGGCTTGTCCCGGAGTATCGTAGCTGCCTGTGATCGACGGAGCATCGGGGTTGCTGACATCCACTATTTGCAGGCCCGAATTGAAATCTGCGACATAGGCGTATGGATAGACGACTTTCACACGATAGGCCGAACCGGGCAGAGTGACATATCCCCGGATGGCAGGGGCAGCATGGTTAGTGATATCCACAACGGTCAAACGGTTGTTCCAGCTGGTGACATAAGCAAAATTGCCGAAGACATCTATTCCGGACGAATAGCCTCCCGGCAGACTCAGGCTCCCCTCCAGCAACGGCGAAGAGGGATCGGCTGCATTAAAGATCGACAATTGATCCGGAGAGTAGCTGACAACATATACATATTGGCCTTCGATATCAATCCCCATCGTGTAACCGTCAATAGGATACTGCCCCTCGATTGCGGGATCAGCAGGATCTGAGATATTGACAATTTGAAGGCCGTAATCGGCATTGGCGATGTAAACCAAATTATCTCTGACTGCAAGCTCTTGAACCCACCCCGGAGTATCATAGCTCCCGATGATATACGGGTTATATGGCCCGGGTGGCGAAAGGTCAATAATCTGCAGCCCGTAAGTATCGGCGACCCAAGCGATGGAGGGATAGACAAACAGGCTCCGGGCAGACCCCGGCGTATCTACGCTTCCGGCGGCGGTGGGATTGAATGGCGAAGTCACATCTACTCTCTCTAATCCATATTCCATGCTTGTCAGACAGGCATAGAAGGCGTACCTGCCGTCTCTATAATCGCCACCGAGGTACAATTGGATGCCGATGGTTCCGCCGCTTGTGGCATAGCTGGAAGCAAAACTGGGTGCCGATGGAGTGGTAACGTTTATGATCTGCATGGAAGTATTATCCGCGATATAGGCGAATCCGTTATAGTAGACGACATCAAGGGCATCATATGTGTCGTATTCGCCCGCCAAGGTGGGAGCCGACGGTATCGCTATATTCAGAATAACAAGCCCGGCGCTTCCATTGGCTATATAGGCATAATTCCCTTGAACATCAACTGCCTGGGCATTGCCCCCGATGGCATAATAACCTACCTGCGTGGGATTATTCGGATCTGAAACATCCACCACCCTGAAGCCAAAGCCGCCGCAGACATAGGCCAGGGAACCAACGACCTCGATGTCCATTCCTGCCCCGCCCCCAGGCGTAATGTATTCCCCGAGGACGGAAGGATCATATGGATCAGTGACATCGATTATTCGGACGGCGCAATCCTGTCCTGTCAAATAGGCATAATTCCCGTCAACATCAATCCCCCAAATATTCTTGCCCAAATAAGTCTCGGACACAAATTCGGGATTATAGGGATCGCTGACATCAAGAATCAAGAGGCCATAGGACATGGCGCAATAGGCATAGTCCCCTACAACATCAACATACACTTTTTGCAAGTCGGTCCATAGGGCGCTTCCGACATATTCAAGTTCCAGATTGGATGTCAGTGAAAGATCGGAAATAGACGGCGAGGACTCAAGCCCGGATATATCCGACATACGCGAGTCATCTGCAGACGCGGCAGCTGAACATACCGCCATTGCGATAATCGCTAATAAGATTAATAGACCCTTCATATCTCCTCCTTTGAAAAACCTGGTATATCTGCAATCGGTACCGCGACACATCCACACTTCCAAGTCATGGCACATTGTCTTCATAACTGCAGCCCCTGTAATACATCGATTTGCAGAACAGATTGCCGCCACATGAGTATCAGTAATTTCCTCGCAAACGCCGCAGTCGTTCCCTCGGGCCGTTATATGAGGGCCGCACGGTTACGTGCGGCCCATTTTGCGATCACCGCAAAATCCTTGCGGCAAGGATTTATTCGCAGGATTCGGGCAGCGGGCAGCAAGTCGGCAACGGCGCGGGTCCGCCTTTGAATATGTAATTGACGAGGTAGACCACGTCCGCGATGTTGTTCGCGTCGTTGTCGTCGGCGTCGGCGATACAGCACGGTTCCGGCGGAACTCCGCCTTTGAAGATATAATTGACCAGCCATACCGCGTCGGCCACGTTGACGGAGCCGTCGCCGGTGGCGTCCCCGCATGGCTGAGTGCAGGCGTCACCCACGCCGTCACCATCGCTGTCCGTCTGGTCGGGATTCGGATCATCCGGGCAGTTATCACACGCGTCGCCGACCCCATCTCCGTCGGTGTCATTCTGACCGGGATCATAATGCTGCGGGCAATCATCAGCCATATTGCAAATGCCGTCCTGGTCGTTATCCGGGCACTCGGCAACCGGCCAGCAATAGGGGCCGTTGATGAATGGAGTTTGAGACACTGCACCGGATGCGACAAAGAGAAACGAACCGCTGGGCGGCACAAAAGCGCTGTCTATGCAGATAGTGCGGTGGGTATTTCCGGTTATATGCGGAATGAAGTGGGCATTCATCATATGCTGAACAGATCCGGAATCCAACCCTTGGAAAAATGCTATGCCACCAAGCAAAAACACATCCGGTGTGATCTCATCCATATCGGATTCAGTCACCAGCAAGCCGCTGCTCCCATCCCAGCAATCATTCGGATTACCGTCACCATTTGGATCCATGCGACTCCAGGGAATCACGCTTATGAATTTCGGACCTGCCGAATCTTCATCGATGGTTCCCTCGTCATCCCAGGTCCAGCTGGCGCCGGAGACACCTTCTGAATCTGTAACGGCCCAGACTTTGAACCCGAGAGACATACCGTCGAGGGGATCATCATTGTCCAACCAGAACCGGAAACGAGAGGGCACTTCGGCATACAGCGTTTCGGCCGGGAAGTCCTTGTCTGCAACGGCAACATCAATGTGGACGCGAGAGGGAATAGGCGGTACGCAGGCGTCGTCATTTCCGTCGCCATCAGCATCGCCGAGACAGGCCGGGGCGCTAAGCGACGGAGATCCTCCCATGTCGAAGCAGCAGCGGATATCAAGAGATTGACAGCTTCCGTCACCGAAGCAACAGGCCACGGGGGGTAGACATCTTGAACCCGGTCCTCCCGGCGATCCGCCTATCTGCGTGCACATTGAAGGCGCCAGCATTCGGCAGCCGCCATCAGGCATGCAACAGGATTCCTCCTCCTCCTCCGGCGACCCGCCACCACCGGTTATGACAAAAGCGAAATCCATTCTTGGGATCCCTGGAGGCATCTGAGTATTATATAATGAATCGAGATTAGCCCAAAAGTCCAATGGCCATGCAAGATACATGACGGCCGCATCATTAAATGGCTCAGTAGTTGTTTTCCAGGCCCAGGCATTATCTTCACCTGGATATATTTCCGCATCCGGTCTGATGCACAGCCAGTAAATGGTGCCGTTTTCCTGCCAAAACCAGTCCGCTGAATCGAGGCAGATATTGTATTGGTAGTAATCGGTGGCGTTTTGTTCGAAATAATCGCCATGAAGCGCATCATACCACGATTGCCACACATGGGGGAAAAAGTGTACCCCTTCGATATCAGTAACGTACTTCGACCATAACAGGTCGCCCGGGGTACTGTAGGGATTAGTAGGGCCCCCGGCAGGTATGTCCGAATATATTTCCAGGTAAAATCCTCTCAAGTAACGCTCTATCGCCCACTTCCACGAACCCCAAAAATGAATATCCTTGACCCAGCCGGTTTCGGTGCAGAGCCAATCATCGGCAAGCCTCGGAGGTAATGAATCAAGCCACGAATCCGTGTGAATATAGCTGAATCCTACGTCGATTCCCTCCGGATCGGGCAATTGCGGGTAGTGCATTTTGACGGAATCACTCGGATTCCAGGGACAGGTTATGCCGCCGCAGTCGGAGTCCGGCTCGCCGTAGAGCATGAAAACAGGCCAACCGATATCTTCGAGAAAAGCATCACTCCACTCATACCAATTACCTGAAGGGGTCAGCCTCCAGTTGTGTCC
>CAZJWR010000021.1:0-56388 GCA_964549765.1 uncultured Ignavibacteriales bacterium | reverse complement strand
TATCACCCGGATATGCCCATGACCGAATTTACACAATAACCTTGACACAACCAATATTATGCGCACACAAGATTTTTGTTGGATAGAAGCGGATCGGCTCTTATTTTAAGGTATGGCGGATTTGCGGGCGAAAGAGCTGGTCAAAATTTATCGGCGGCGCCATGTTGTCGACGGCGTTTCCATCCAGGTCACGCCCGGAGAAGTGGTCGGCCTGCTCGGCCCCAACGGAGCCGGCAAAACCACGACTTTCTACATGATTATGGGTTTTATCAGGCCGGCCGCCGGAGAGGTATATTTGGGAGAAGAACGCTTGACATCCCTGCCGATGTATCGGCGGGCCCGTAAGGGGATCGGGTATCTGTCCCAGGAAAGTTCGGTGTTCCGGAAGCTGTCGGTCGAGGATAATATCCTGGCCATTCTGGAATTGCAGAATATCAATCGGGCCTCGCGCAAGAAACGGCTCGAAGAACTCCTGGGCGAGCTCGATATAACGCCCCTGCGGAAATCGAAAGCGTACACCCTTTCGGGTGGCGAACGGCGACGGCTCGAAATCACTCGCGCCCTTGCCATGGAACCCTCGTATATGCTTCTGGATGAACCCTTTGCCGGAATCGACCCGATCGCCGTCGAGGATATTCAGCGCATTATCAAGCGCCTGACTACCAAGGGACTGGGTATTCTGATCACCGATCACAATGTCCGGGAAACTCTCTCGATCTGCGACCGAGCCTATATTATGTGCGACGGAAAAATCCTGACGTCGGGAACGTCCGAATTCCTTGTTTCCGACCCGGGAGCCCGCAAAGTATATCTGGGGGAGAAGTTTCGGCTTAATTAGGAGTAAAAGCAACGCCGAACAAGGAATCCGGTTTAGCTTCGCGAGCAAAGCGTCGATAACTATAAGGGAACGTTACTGAAACAAAGATAACGCTATTTTGGGCAACAGGTTAAGATAATGAAGCTGGGACTACAATTAAAACTGAAGCAGACGCTGGCGCCGCAGTTGATCCAGTCATTGAAGATGCTGCAAATGCCTATTTTGAAGCTGGAGCAAAAACTGCGGCATGAATTGGCGACCAATCCGCTTCTTGAGGAAATCGAGGAAACCAGTACCGACCAGGTCGAGGAACCCGAATTCGACGTCGGCAAAGAGGAATCCGAGGACGATTCCAAAAGCGACAGCGAGTTGGAAAAAATTGACTGGGAGAATTACCTCAACCAAGACGATGATTTCGGCTATAAAGTGCGTGAAACGAAAGAACCGCGGGAAGATACATTTCTCGCCACGACCTCGATAGAGAAATCGCTGTACGATCATCTTCATGAGCAGCTTTCGCTCCTGCGGCTTTCCGAAGAACAACACCGCATCGGCGAATATATCTTGGGCAATATCGACCCGCGCGGCTATCTGGTAGTTTCGCCGGAAGAGATGACCCAGGAACTCGAAGTTCCGGTCGAGGAAATACAAAAAGTCCTCGAAATGATCAAGAAATTCGACCCGACCGGCGTCGGGTCGAGCGATACCCGCGAATCGCTCATGATTCAACTGCGCGAACGCGGCCAGGAGAATACGCTGGCCTATCGCATCGTCGATGAGCATCTCTACGACCTCGAAAAGAAATCGATTCTCCAGATATCCAAGCTTATGGGCGTTCCGTTCGAGAAAGCCCAGGCGGCGATGGATCTGATTAAAACGCTCAATCCATACCCGGCTCACGGCCGGTTCCAAAGCCCGGCGGCGTCAATCGTCCCGGATTTGATCGTGGACCGGGTCGGAAACGAGTACGTCGTTTTCCACAACGACCGCAATATGCCTAAACTTCGTATCAACCCGTCGTACCGTTCGCTGGTCAAACGCGGCAGCGGCTCCTCCAAGGACACCAAGTTGTACATCAGTCAGAAACTGGAGCAGGCCCGATGGCTCCTGAACGCCATCAACCAGCGGCGTAACACCATGATCCGGGTGATGGAAGCCATTGTCGAGGAACAGTACGATTTCTTCGAAAAAGGCGTGGAATTTCTCAAGCCCCTCATCATGGAAGATATCGCCCGGAAGGTCGAAATGAACGTCGCGACCATTTCGCGGGTCTCCAACGGCAAATATGTCCAGACGCCCCACGGGGTGTTCGAGATAAAATATTTCTTCAATACCGGTATTTCCAAAACCGACGGCGGGGAGATGTCCAAGCGGCATGTCAAACGGCGGATCGAGGAGATTATCAACGCCGAAAATCCCGAAAAGCCGCTCTCCGACCAGGAAATTTATCGCCGGCTCCAGGAGGACGGCATCCAACTGGCCCGCCGGACGGTCACCAAATACCGCGAAGAACTCAAAATTCTGCCGGCGCGTTTCCGGCGCCGCACGGTATGAGCCGGGGGGGCCCGCTGACCGGAATGACCCATTCGGGGCTCAAAAAATTAATTGATTTAATTCTCATCCGGCGGCTATACTTGTTCGTAGAAATATATAGATACATTGCTGCTTTAGCGTACGGTGTTTTTTGGTTCGACAACCATTGGCGAACGGCGCTTGTTTCGGGCAAACGGACCGCACTCTTCGTTCCGGAGACATCATGACCTGCCGCGTTGCAGTGCACCAACCGACAATTTCATCGCGTCACGACGACGCCCTATATTCTCAGTCGCCCCAAGGGCGCTCTATCGCCGTCAAAAATTCCGACGCATGTGCGTCGATAAACTCAACGGCCGAGGTTTTGCGGCATTCGTGAAACAGGAGGACACTATGAATACAAAAGTCACTGCCCGTCGTTTCGACCTGACGCCCGAGATCAAGAACCTTGCCCAGGAAAATTTTGACTCCCTTCTGCGCTATTTCGACCATATCATTTCATGCCACCTTATCCTCGATGTGGAAAAACATCGCAAACTCGCCGAAATACAGGTTAAGGTGTTCGGCCAGACGCTGAAATCGACCGGCGAAACCGATGACATGTATGTCTCCATCGAGACCGCCTTCGACAAAGCCCGGGGCCAGCTGAAAAAATACAAAGGCAAACTGAAAGAGAAAAAACCGCGCGCCATCAATCTGGCCGAGGCCGACGCCACCAGACCGAAAACCGACGAAGAAGCGCTTGATTACTGAGGAGAGCTACGGTGGCTGAAATCACGGTCGAGACTGTTTTCCGTGAACGCAAAGACTATCTCATGCTGACCCTCCTCAACGGTTCCGAGGGTCTCAAACGCCGCATCCAATCGGCGGAAATTCACCGCCCGGGGCTTGCCCTGGGCGGTTTCATCGAACGGTTTCCGCACCGGCGCACCCAGGTGCTCGGCCAGACCGAAATGGCCTACCTCACCAGCCTCCCCAAAGATGATTTGCTCGAAGCCCTCGAAAAATTCTTCTCCTTCAGCATGCCGTGGATCATCATCTCCAAGGGCATCGTCCCGCCCCAGGAAATGCTGGCCATGGGCGACCGCAAAAAAATCGGCGTCTTCTCCTCGCGCCTGTCCACCACCGAACTGATCAGCCGCCTGGCGGGCTTCCTCGACAGCCAGTTCGCGCCGACCATCACCGTCCACGGCACCCTGGTCGACGTCTACGGCGTCGGACTTCTCTACACCGGCAAGGCCGGCGTCGGCAAATCGGAATGCGCTCTCGACCTCGTCGAACGCGGCCACCGGCTGGTGGCCGACGACGTCATCAAAATCACGCGCAAATCTTCCAGCTATATCGTCGGGACGTCGTCCGAACTGCTCGGCCAGCATATGGAGGTGCGCGGCATCGGCATCATCGACATCGAGGCCCTCTTCGGCATCCGCGCCATCCGCCTCCAAAAGCGGATCGAAGTCGAAGTGCGCCTGACGTTTTGGGAGGATACCGTCCATTACGAACGGTTGGGCATCGAGGACAAATACACAACCATATTGGGCGTGGAAATCCCGATGGTGACCATCCCGGTCTCGCCGGGCAAGAACATCACGGTGATCTCAGAAGTGATCGCCATGAACCATATGCTCAAGGTCTATGGCGAGCATTCGGCGCAGGATTTCTCGCGGCGACTGACCGAACGCCTGGCCCGAGGCGCCGCCGTCAAAGACTACCTCGAATCCGACTACGAATAGCTTTTCCCGCCCACATCGATAATTCCCCACTGCTCAGATTGACATTGTGGGCGGTCCGCCGCGGCAGACCCTCGTTTGATCCTATATCAGCGGACGGGTGGCCTGCAGCTTCAGCTGCAGGATTGCAGCCTATCCGCAATAACCAAAACCCCCGACTTGTGGGCGGACCATCGTCCGCCCCTGATAATCACAGCGGCGGGGTACGCCGCCATTAATAGCGGAAGATTAGACATGATTGTAATTGACAAAATCAGCGGACAGGTATATTGATTCGATATGCCTCACCCGACGAGCACAAACCCCATCATGAATGATGGGCCACGCACAAAATAAAAAGAGGAAAGATGAGATTAGAAACGGAAAGATTAATTTTGAGAGAATGGAAAAATAAAGATGTGAATGATTTGGTTGAAGGTCTAAGTGATTTAAATGTCACAAAATGGCTTGCATCCGCTCCGTACCCCTACACAAAAAAAGATGCAGAAAAATGGATTAAATTATGCATAGAGAATTCCAAAAGAGGAACAAAAAGAAATTCTTATGATTTTGCAATCGAACTTAAATCTGAGAAAAAAGTGATTGGCGGAGCAAGTTTGGATAAGATAAACAAATTTCCGGGAACGGCGGGAGGAGGCATTTGGATCAATGCCAAATACCATGGTAATGGATATGGGACTGAGGCCTTTGGTGCACGAATAAGATTCGCATTTGATAAACTAAAATTGCGAAGACTGGAGAACGGTTATCTAAAAGGCAATCCCTCTTCTCTTAAAATGCAACAAAGATTCGGATATAAAGTGGAAGGAATGCGGCGGAAAGCCTTCAAATGCATGGCAGATGGAAAAATAAAAGACGAATATATTACAGGATTATTAAAAGGGGACTGGGAGAAAAAAATACGGAGGAAGAACAAGGACTAGCTTGAAAGAGCAAATTCCTCCGCGGGTGGCCTGCAGCTTCAGTTGCAGGATTGCAGCTTATCATTGGCGACGAAATCCTTGGCTTATGGGTGGCCCGCCGCAGTTTTGTAAGTCAGGTTTCATGGTACCGGGGCATCCCTCCACGAAATGTGGGCCAAAGAAGTAAAAATAAACAAACGAACCCATTTCGCCGTAAGCTAATGATATATAATATGCAACCGGGAATTTTGCCGACCGATCGGTAACTATCGGATGGTCCCCAAACACCCGAGGTATAACTCGAAACATGAACAAGATTCTCAAAAAGACCATCAAGTGGCTCGGACTCTTAATCGGGGTCGTAATCGCGATTATCCTGCTGGCCGTCGGCGTGCTGACCACGCCGGGGCCATTTATGCCCGAGGATAAGCAATACAGAGCCATAACGGTTCACACCGAAACGCCAATCGGATCGGAGACGGATTCGATAATGGCCGAGATATTCATGCGCCTTGATGCTGTTCCTATTTATGATCCCGATAGAAAAATGAATCTTATTCTCTGTTCGACCCAGAACAAGTTCAGTTTCTTTTCCCGGTTTACATTGCGGGACAAACGAGTAATGGGTTATTGTACCCTGGGCAATGCTTATGTCAATATAGATTTCATAAAGGAACTGGCGGCTAAAACAGGCGGGCAACCGAAATACAACACGCGCGAAGGAAGCGTGGTACACGTAGCCACCCATGAACTGATGCATCAATATTTGGGTGATGCTTACGGTGAATTCGCCTCTCGAAAACTGCCCACGTGGAAGGTTGAAGGATACTGCGAGTACGGCGTCAACCAATTCGTGGCGCCTCGCGACAGCGGCTATACCATACCGGAGAGGATAGACATATACCTGGATGACAGCCGATGGAATATGACTGCGAGGACACACCGACCGCACTACGTCTGGGGGCTGATGATGGAGTACCTCATCAACGTCAAAGGCATGAGTTTCGAGCAGGTAATGGCCGACAGTGTGACCAAAGACGCCGCCTATGCCGACATGATGGCTTGGCGGGAGCGTTTGCAGGACTGACTTTGGGGCAGGCGAGGGGGGTGTCGTTTGGGCGATTTCCGAAAGCCGGTTTCCTGCTGACTGGATATGTCGAATCCCCATTAATCGCTGGACGGAATCGCGGCCGATACGTATAATGAGAAAGCGAAATTGTCGGGAGCACAGGATTCCCGACTTGCAAATGCAAATGAATAGGTAAATCAAATGCCCGGTACCGATTATAGAAAATTCCTGAGCCCCGAAGTCGTGTCCAAGCTGAAAGGCATGGAACTGAAAGCGCGCATGGTCGTCGAGGGGTTTATCACCGGGCTGCACAAATCGCCGTATCACGGCTTCTCGGTCGAATTCGCCGAACATCGCCAGTATATGCCGGGCGATTCCATCCGCGATATCGATTGGAAAGTCTACGCCAAATCCGACCGCTATTATATCAAGCAGTATGAAGAAGAGACTAATCTCAAGGCGTACCTGCTGCTCGATTGCTCGGCGTCGATGGGCTACAGTTCGGACGCCGCCGTCCAAAACAAATTCGACTACGCCCGGACGCTGGCGGCGTCACTCGCCTACCTGATGATCAAACAGCGCGACGCGGTAGGCCTGACGACGTTTGCCGATGAAATCCTTCGCTATATTCCACCACGCTCGGCGGGCATGCACTTGCATCTGCTGTTGCGGCAATTCGGGGGATTGACGACGGCGTCGACAACCGACCTGGCGCTGCCTCTGCACGAGATGGCCGAACGGATCAAACGCCGGGGCCTGATCATCGTCATTTCCGACCTGTTCGACGACCCGGAGCGGATTATATCCGGGATCAAACATTTCCGCCATCGGAACCACGAAGTCATCGTGTTCCAAATTCTCGACCCCCGCGAGCGCGATTTCGCCTTCTCGGGCGAGGCGATTTTCGAGGATATGGAAACCGGCGAACGGATCACGACCATGCCGTGGCAGATCAAACGCGACTATGTTCGCCAATTCGAGGAGGTCGCCCGCCTGATCGCCACTGAATGCCGCCAAGCGCGGGTCGATTATCACCTGATCGACACCTCGACGCCGTTCGATAAAGCCCTCTACGCCTTTCTGGCCAAGCGCGAACGGCTTTTTTAATTCCAATTGCCCTCGGGCTGATTTCGTTTATATTTCTATGATATCAATCGAACCGAAGCGCAGGGAGGCTTGATGCCGAAAATACTGGCCGTCGGCGGAACCGGGATGCTTGGCCGCCCGGTCGTCGTCACACTCCTCAACGAGGGATTCCCCGTCCGGGTATTCACAACCGATATCAATCGCGCCCAGCGGCATTTCGGGGACAGGGTGGAATACGCCTCGGGCGATGTCGGCGACGTCGACAGCCTGCGCCGGGCCATGGAGGGCTGTGACTTCGTCTATGTCAATCTCAAAGGGGGACCGACCAAAGCCGATTATATCCGCGTCGAAGAAACCGGCGCCAAAAACGTCTATGCCGCCGCCAAAGAGACCGGCATCAAGAAACTGGTGCAGATCAGCGAAGCCCGCGCCGACGAAAAACACGCCTTCTTCATCGTCGAGAAGGTCAAGGTCGAATCGGAAAAAGCCCTGAAATCGTCCGGGCTTAACCATGCCATCCTCAAACCGACCTGGTTCTGTGAATCCCTGCCGTTGACACTCGGCAACGGCAAGGCGGCCCTGGTCGGATCGGGAAAATCATCGTTTCATTTTCTGTCATCCGCCGATTATGCCGCGATCGTGTCCGAATGCTTCAAAACCGACAAAGCCGACGGCAAAAGCCTGGTGATTTTCGGACCGGAATCGATGACCCTGCGCGATGCTTTGGCCAAGTTCTTGTCAATCGCATACCCCGACGTCAAAATCAGCCGAATTCCGCTTTTCATGGCGAAAATCGCGGCCGCGTTTTCATTCAATAAGCAACTCCGGTCAATCGTAAATCTCATGGCGTTCTTTGATAAAAACGATGATTCCGGCATCGTCGGCAATCCCGCCGAGGCGGACAGCCTTTTTGGCCGCAGCCCGACCACGGTCGAGGAATACGCCCGAATGTATCGCAAAATCGTCAAGGGGGAGTGATTGTTTCGACGGGCAAACGATCATTGGATAGGCATAATGCATTGCGCTATAAAAAGATGCCACTCTACGCTTGCCATTCGGGCGCTAATATATTACTTTCACCCGGTTCATGGATAAACCCAAAATAAATACTGTCGAGCGGACGACGGCTCTTGATCTGCTAATCGATGCGAGCGCGTTCTGGGAACGGCTGGAGGCAGACATCAAGAACGCCTCGAAGCGGGTCTATATCCAGACGCTATCGTTCGAGGGTGACCGGGCCGGCCGATTGCTGTCCGATAGCGTAACCGCCTCGCCGGCGACGGACAAGCGCGTCATCGTCGATTACTACACGAAATATGTTCTCAGCGACAAATTCCGCTATTCTCCCAAAAACTGGTTCAACCGTGAACTGAAAGGGGAACATCGCGCTACGACACAAATGATCGCCGACCTCCACGCCGATGGCACGAGAGTCAAATTCGTTAATCCGATCGGGCCGCTTTTCGCGCGGATGCCGGCCAGAAATCATAAGAAAATCATCGTTATCGACGACGCCGTCAGTTATATCGGCGGGATTAATTTCAGCGATCATAATTTCTTGTGGCACGACATGATGCTGCGGATCGAAAGCCGCGAAATTGCCGATTTCCTGGCCGGGGATTTCCTGTCGTCGTGGCAGGGCAACCGCTTTTCCGGGCGGTTCCAGTCGGGGGAAATCGAGCTGTTTTCGTTCGACGGGCAGACCAATCGGGCCGGATTCGAACCGATTCTCAATCTTATCCGAAGCGCCGAATCGTCGATTTATGTCCAGAGTCCGTATCTCTCCTCGCCGTTCACCGACGCCATGGGCCATGCCGCCGGGCGGGGTGTGACCGTGACAGTGGTGACGCCCGACGATAACAATAAACGCCCGATGCGGGACTTTATCCACTGGGAAGCGGCCCGTTCGGGGTTCGATCTGCGGCTTTACCAAGACGGCATGACGCATCTCAAGGCGATGCTGATCGATGACGCTTACCTGATCGTCGGTTCCTGCAATTTCGATTATTTCAGCTATTGCTTCGAGGAGGAAACGGTGGCGGTGATCTCCGACCGGGAACTCATTGCGGAATTCAAAGATCGCATTATCGACCGCGATCATGCGGCGTGCAAAAGAGCCGACCTCAGCGGTTCGCACCGCAGGGGATCAATCTGCAACCTTCAAATTACCACCCTTGCCCGGATCCTGCGGCTGTTCAATCGCTCCCGATAGACGTACTCGGCGATCGGCCGTTTTTCCGCTTCCTGATTACGACGATTATTCGATATTGGTGATTTTGTAATTGAGGGTTCCCGCGGGGATTTTGATGGCGACCTGTTCGCCGACGCCTTTACCCAACAAACCCTGCCCGATCGGCGATTTAACCGAGATATGGTTGTTGTCCGGTTCGGCTTCTTCAGGCGGAACCAGCGTATAGACTTCCTCTTCGTCGTCGTCGAGGTCGACCACGGTCACCTTGGCGAATAGATAGGCCTTATCTTTGGCCACGTCGTCTTTATTGACCACTTTGGCATTGGCGATCTTGAATTCCAGCGCCGCGATCTGGCGCTCCAGATGCGTTTGTGCCTCTTTGGCGGCGTCGTACTCGGCGTTTTCGGAGAGGTCGCCGTGCTCGCGGGCTTTCTTGATTTCCAGCACGATTTCGGGACGCTTTTCGTATTTGAGCTTGTGTAAATCCGCTTTCAGCTTCTCAAGACCTTCTTCGGACATATGAAAGGGACCGCTGCTTTCCATAGAATCTCCGTCAATTATCGATTTCACCCAAAATACCAACTTTGGACTGTATTGTCAACAGCTTACGGGCATCGGATGTTCCCGAAGCCACAGGAGAGGATATCCGGATTGTCTAGAAGACGTATAAAAGCAGCACCGCCGTGGCCAGCCAGAGGACGACGGTAATGAGAATCGGACGGTCGGTCAATAGTAAACGCGTGGGCGAACCGCCTTGCTCTTCGAGATGAATCAGATACAGGTATCGAAAGATGCCGTAGATGACAAACGGCGTCGTCAGATATAAGTAGTCCGTCCCCAGTTTCGCCTGAACTTCCGGCGAAATGACATAGATGAGATAACAGACGACCACCGCCGGTGTCACCACGCCGATCAACTGATCGAGGAAATAGCTGGTGTATTTGGCCAGTATGCGCCGATGATCCTTGCCGCCATTTTCGAGCAGCACCAGTTCGTGACGGCGCTTGCCAAATCCCAGAAACAGCGCCAGCAGAAACGACGTAATCAACAGCCATCCCGAAAATTCGACATCGATAATAACGGCGCCCCCGAGGGCGCGAAGGACGAATCCGGCGGCGATAGTCATGACGTCGATGATGACGATATGCTTGAGGAAAAATGAATAGGCCAGGCTGAGGACGACATACCCGAGGGAGATATAAAAGAAGTCCCGATCCAAAAGAAACGCGAGAATCAGCGACGCGATGCCCAGAATAATCGCCAGCGTCACCGCGGTCGGAATTTTGACTCGGCCCGAGGCGATCGGGCGGTTGGCCTTGGTCGGGTGATTGCGGTCGGCGTCGGCATCGGCGATATCGTTGACGATATATATTGTCGAAGATAGCAGGCAGAACAGCCCGGTGGCGGCCAGGGCCAAGAGAGACAATTGCATATTGCTGGCGCTGCCGGAAAAAATCAAGCCCGCCAGGACGATACCGTTCTTGACCCATTGCTGGGGCCGCAGCAAATATATGATATCTTTGGTCATAACGTGATCTTGAGCCCTAAGATACGCCGCCGAGAGTCAATAGCAACAAAAGAATTAGCCTGTATAGGCGGCGGGAGAAACCCGATATCAGTTATCTCAAGATCTCGGGCCTGTCCCATGATCAAATTTTCAGCAAAATGGCCGTCATTCGACCAAAAGGCAAACGGTTATGGTGCAAATCGGTCCGGATCAGGCCGACACAAGATTAAACGACCGAAGCGGTAATCCATTCAATTGATGCAAGGAGATAAACTCATGCAAACGCCGATTGCGCCCCCCCAGGCGCCACCCAAACCGGCCCCGATAACCTCCATGGCGCCGGCCTCACGCGGATCGCGGCTGCTGGCCGCTATCGTCGATATGGCGGCTTTTCTCTGTGTCTACGCCGCCTTTTTGCTGAACTCCATGACGCTGTTCATGGTCGGAATCTGCGCCCTGATCGCGATTCAGATTTATTTCCTGAGTTCGCGCGGGCAGACCATCGGCAAAATGGTCATGAATATCAAAATCGTCAAGCTCAACACGGATAGGAACGGCGGCTTCGGCACGAATGTACTCGTGCGCGGAATCGCCAACGGTATCCTGAGCATGATTCCGCTCTATTCCCTCGTGGATGTTCTCTTCATTTTCCGGGAGGACCGCCGGTGCATCCACGACATGATCGCGGGAACGAGAGTGGTCGAGGCCTGAGCGTGGACGGATTGTGAAATTTTTTTGTCGGCGGCGACAAAAAAGCTTGACATCGGGCGAAACAAAGCTAAATTGTTTACGTTAACCAAAAAAATGTACGTGAACGAAACCGAGGATATGTTGATGAGAATCCGAGTTATCATACAAGCAGCCATCGTCGGCTGAAGCTCGGGAGGACGCACCACAATGAATATGATTACTAAGACATATTTCGTATTTATTCCGGGTGGCAGTCTTTCCGGCTGCGCGCGGTCCTTCGGTTTCGGAGGTTGCCGAAAACGACCATAATTTGTGGACATAGAGGCAAATCCAAACCCGTCGGACCGCATCATGGTCCGGCGGGTTTTTTGTTTTCCGTTCTCCGGACCGATCGGAAACCTTAAAAGGCGACCCCGCGTAGGGAAGCTAACGGAGAAAGCGATGAATTCGGCCTATTACGAAGAAGACAAGCACGACGGTATATCGTCACGGAAGGCCTTTCGGCGGCTTTTGCCGCTTCTGGCCCCGCACAAGAAATGGTTGGCCATCTGCCTGCTGCTTCTGGCGGGATCCAAGGCGCTCTACCTGATCGGCCCCGATCTGGTCCGGCACGCTATCGACGTCGATATCTCCGGATCCGATTATCGCGGTTTGCTCGGGACGGTCGGGCTGTACGTGCTTATCCAGGCCATGTTTCTGGTGATTAACTATATTTTCCGCGTCCGGATGGAAATTATTGGCCAGAACGTCATGACCGGCCTCCGCAAAGGCCTGTTCGACCACATCCTGAACATGTCGGTCTCGTTTTTCGACCGCAACCCGACCGGACGGCTGATGGCCCGGGTTGAGTCCGATACCGAAGCGTTGCGGATGATGTTTACCAATACGGTCGTGAACATGATCGGCGCCGTTCTGCTCGTCGTCGGCATGTTCATCTGGATGTTCCTCATCTCGCCCGAACTGGCGGCGGTGGTGGCCGTGTTTATCCCGGTCATCCTGGTGCTGCTGTATGTCTATCATCGCCTGACCACGCCGAAATGGCTGATCATCCGCAAGCGGATGGCCGACGTCACGGCCAACCTGACGGAACTGCTGCAGGGTATGCAGATCATCCAGATTTTCGGCCGGGTTCGCGACGCCCGGCGGCGGTTGTACGACGTCAACCGGCGGAAATACCAGGTTGAAGTGCGGGCCGAGATTTATGTCGTGGCCATGTTCAGCTTCGTCTTTTTCCTGGAGACGACGATCATCGCGCTGGTGCTGTATGTCGGCGCTCGCTGGGCCGGAGTCGGCACGCTGACGATCGGAACGCTGGTGATGTTCATATCGTATATCCGGATGTTTTTCGAACCGGTGCATCTGGCCGCCGAACAACTGGCCGTGGTGCAAAAGGCGGTAGCCGGCGCCAAGCGGATATTCGGTCTTTTAGACACCCATGAGATCGTCCCCGAGCCGGTGCGCCCGGTGATGTGGCCCCGGTTGGAAGACGGGATCGCTTTCGAGAACGTCTCGTTCTCATACGACGGCGACGGCAATTACGCCGTGAAGGATGCAACCTTCACCATCCCGAAAGGCAAACGATACGCCCTGGCCGGCGTCACCGGCGGCGGCAAGACGACCGTCATCAACCTGCTGCTGCGGTATTACGATATTCAGAAGGGCCGCATCATGGTCGACGGGATCGACATCCGGGATATCCGGAAAGAGGATTTGCGCGCCAAGTTCGGTCTGGTGCTGCAGGATATATTCCTATTTCCTGGCAACGTCGCCACGAATGTGTCGTTGTCGGCCAACGGTTTTGACCGCCAGAAGGTAATCGACGCCTGCCGCACGGTGGCGGCCGACCGGTTCATCGAACGCATGCCCGATCAGTACGAAACCGAACTGTCGGAACGAGGCGGCAACCTTAGCCGGGGCGAACGGCAGCTGCTGTCGTTCGCGCGGGCGCTGGTATTCGATCCGGAGATATTGATTCTGGACGAGGCCACCAGTTCGGTCGATCCCGAAACCGAGCGGCTGATACAAGAGGGCATGGCGACTCTGATGAAGGGCCGGACATCGATCGTGATTGCGCACCGATTGTCGACCATTCTCAACGTCGACCGCATCCTGGTCATCCGCGAGGGAAAGATTATCGAGCGCGGCACCCACGCGGAACTGCTGAAACAGGACGGATATTACTCCAAGCTGCTCAAACTGCAGTTCACGCCGGCCAACGGTATGGGAGTGAAGAAAGCATGTTGAAATATACAAAATGGTTCTGGAAATATTATCGCGGCCACAAACGGGCGCTGACACTTCTGCTGACGGTGTCGTTCGTGTCGAGCGCGCTGCTGGTCATTCAGCCGCTGCTGTTGAAGAACGTCTTCGATCTGCTCCAGTCGGGAACGACCAAGCCGACCCATCTGCCATACATCAACGAGGCGCTGCATCAACTGACGGCGGATCGGATCATCAATTATGTCATCCTGATGATCGCCGTCGGGTTCGCCGGGTTCATCGTTCGCGTTTTGCTGATTGGCCACCGGGCGTATTTAAACATTCGTTTTGAATGGGAGTTCCGTCAGGCGGCTTTCGACGGCGCGACCACCAAAGGGCCGGACTTCTTCAACCGGTTCCATACCGGCGATCTGGTGACGCGCATGACGGACGATGTCGCCGAGAAATTGTCGTGGTTCGCCTGCAGCGGAATATTCCGCTTCTACGAGGCGCTGACGCTGATTCTGTTCAGCCTGTTGATGATGCTGTCGATTCATCCCAGGCTGACCTTGTGGACGGCGGGACCGTTGCCGGTGCTCGTCTTCGTCTACATGAGAAGCTCGCGTCTGCTGGATCGCCGTTTCGATTTTCTGCAGAAGAAAATATCGGCGGTCAACAATACCATGGAGGCGTGCTTTTCCGGCGTGCGGGTGATCAAAGCCTATAACCGCGAAGGCGACCAGCGCAAACGGTTCGCCAAGGTCGCCGACAACCGGCAGGAGGCCGAGATTCTCGCGGTCAAATCACATACCGTGGTCGAGTCGCTGTGGATGTATATCTGGCAACTGGGGATCATCATCGTCCTGCTCGCGGGCGGTTATTACGTCATCAACGGGTCGCTGTCGATCGGTGAATTTATCGCCTTCGACTCACTCGTGATCTTTATGATCTACCCGATGTTCGACGTCGGCAACTTCCTGGTTCAAGGCCTACGGGCGGCGGTATCGATCAAACGGCTGACCGAACTCGAAGATCATCCGCCCATGGTCGACGAACACGAAGGCGGCCGGCCGGCCGGCGAGAAGATCAAGGGCCGGGTCGCGTTCGAGCGCGTGTCGTTCCATTTCCCCGGTCAGGAGCGCGAAATACTCGACGACGTATCATTCGTGGCCGAGCCGGGCGAACGGGTGGCCTTGGTCGGCAAGGTTGGATCGGGCAAAAGCTGGGCGGCGCGGCTGATCCCTCGGCTGGTCAACCCGACCTCTGGCAGACTCACGCTGGACGCGGTCGATCTCCGCGAATATGACACCCACGACCTGCGGCGGATCATCGGCTATGTTCCGCAGGAACCGATTTTGTTTTCGGATACGATCGAGAGCAATATCCGGTTCAACCGCGAAGACATCGACGACGCCATCATGAATTGGGCCATCGAGGTGTCGCAGCTTCGCGAGGAACTGGCCGCGTTCCCGAAAGGATTACAGACGCGCATCGGTGTGCGCGGTGTGTCGATCTCCGGCGGCCAGAAACAACGGTTGGCGCTGGCGCGGGCGCTGGTCGGGAAGCCGAAGATATTGATCCTCGATGACTGCACCTCGGCGCTCGATGCCAAAACCGAGGCGGCGCTGTGGGATCGCCTGCACCAGGTTATGCCGGACTTGACGGCGTTTATCGTCAGCCATCGCCCGGCCACCCTGGAGAAGGCCGACAAGATCATCGTGCTCGACGAGGGCAAGATCGTCGAGAGCGGCACGCATATCGAGTTGATCCTGAGCGAGGGCCTGTATTGCCGGCTTTATCATCGGATCATGCTCGAAGAGGCGGTCGGCGCAGCGTGATAAATATACCTGTCGCATTTGCCGGTCGCTGGCAGTTCCGCCGGGTCTTGATCCGCCCCTGGCGGATTGTGATCCGGCGGAAGGATTGCAAGACATAAGGCGGGATCCATATGATCCCGCCGCGCAAACGGAAGGGAGAGCGTATGGATTACTCACGATATTTCTGGCAGGGCGACTTGGTCCGCCTCCGCCCGCTGCGGGCCGACGACGCCGAACAATGTTTCATCGATTCCCTGGACAGCCCTTCCCGGCAGGTTTTGCAGCTCGGGATTGAACTGCCGCGTTCGGTCGAGAAATGGCGGGAATTTCTGACCGCCTACGCCGATTGCAGGGACGTCGACGGCATCATCATCTTCGCCGTCGACGATCTCGACGGCAACAACGTCGGCGGGATTTCGCTTCATACGAGGAATCGCAAAAACGGTACGTTCAGCTTCGGACTGGACATCATCCGCCCTCAATGGCGGAAGGGATACGGTGTGGATGCCGCGCGGATATTGTTCCGCTATGCGTTTTGGGAACGACGGTACCAGAAATGCAATTCGAGCTGTGTGGAGGGCAACGACTCTACGATTGCGCTGCACAGAAAACTCGGATTCAGAGATGAAGGCCGACGAAGGCGGCACCTTTTTCTTAACGGGCGTTATTACGACGACCTCCTGTTCGGATTGACCAGGGAGGAATTCGACGAAAAGGAAAGGAAATGGAAGGGGGGCACCCATGAGCTTGCGTGTGATTCTGGATGAAATCGACCGCCGGTGGCCGCGTGACCTGCCCGACCTGGCGCATATGTGGGCGCTTGATGTTACCATCTCTCTCAAGCCGGGTCAGATCTATCTGGATATCGGCGAAGTCGACGATGTTTTTGTTTTCTACAATACCTTTGTCGATGAACTGAACGCGATGGCGGGCGAGAAGGTCCGCGATAGATGCGCCGTCTTGGTTGACGGGAAACCGGCCGACACGCGTGAGATGTTCGGCGGAATTCAGTGGATGCTGAAACTGGCGCGGAACGAGGTCCCGATGGAAATCTGCGTGACTATCCGTAAATCCAACCCCAAATACCCGGTCTCACGGGTGCTCGCTCAGGGTCGCAACGAGGTTCAGGCGCTTTTGGATTTGGGGCGGCGCGACGTCGTCGTGGGCGCCATTACCAAGACCGATCATCCCAACCGCGACGTGCTCGATTGTCTCGGCGGCATCCACGCCGCCCGGCAATTCGGATACCCCGATGCTGACGTCGCGGGGTGGTTTCGACGAGGGGCCGTGAAGCCTCATGAGGAGGAGGCCATGAGTCTGGCCGGAATTGATTTCCACGGTGAGCAACGCCACGGGTATTTGCGCCGGGTGGTCCCCGGCAATCTCCTGTCCCTGATCCGCCGCCGCAAGTAGCCTATTACGCGAACCGGGGGAGACTCGTTTACTAGGCGATAGCTGTCTCCCCCGGCCCTCATAGTTTTACTCGGGTGGCCTGCGGCTTCAGCCGCAGGAATACAGCGCAAAGACTACACCGATACTCAGCCTCGACCGCCATAATACCGGTGCCGCACCGCTCGGGGTGCGAACTTAATCATTCCATGGTTGGCGTACGTCCTCGTGCGCCAACACCACATGGCAGACGAGGACGTCCGCCATGCACGAACTCCGTCAGGAGTTGGAACAAAGGCGCGAAGCGCTTGACGTAAGCCAAAAGAACCCCGGCTTTAGCCGGGGGTATCTATTGAAGGAGGCTGTCCCAGAAGTTTCGATTTTTAGTAATTCAGTGTCGGTGGCCCACCCGTGCCCTGCACGGGTGGGATGTAGTTGAGTGGCATACAATGAGTCAGGGGCATTAGTATTGTGCCCGACCGATGTCCGCATCGGCAGGAAGGTAGATCTGTAGGGCGGGATCCGTGCGATCCCACCATATTGTTCTCCGTCGCGAGCCGGACAAAATTCGGGCGGAAGGGTTGCATTGTGTGTAAAAATGGTTGATATTAATGCAACGAGTGCAACAGATGCAACATTTGGAGCGTAGCGGGTCCGGAATGAATGAGTCGACTGAAAGCCTGAAATTTTTCAAAGTGATACTGAGTTCCATCGCCGACGGCGTCTTCACCGTCGACCGAAATCGTGTCATCACCAGTTTCAATCCGGCCGCCGAACGGATAACTGGCGTTCCGGCCTCCAAAGCGGTCGGCAAACATTGCTCCGATGTCTTCCATTCCGACATCTGCGAAAACTGCCTGCTGAACCAGACCCTCCAAACCGGCGTCGAAGCCATCGACCGTCCGGTGAGCATCATCAATAACTCCGGCGAAAAAATCCCGATTAGCATATCGACGGCGCTTTTGCGGGACGACGACGGCCAGGTGCTGGGAGCGGTCGAAACGTTCCGCGACCTGTCGGCCATCGAGCACCTCCGCAAGGAATTGACGAAAAAATACTCTATTGAAGACATCATTTCCAAAAGCCCGAGAATACACAAACTGTTCGCAATCCTGCCCGATATCGCCGAAAGCGAAAGCACCGTCTTGATCCAGGGACCGTCCGGATCGGGCAAGGAATTATTTGCGCATGCCATCCACAGCCTCAGCCCCCGACGGGACAACCGGGTTGTCGTCATCAACTGCGGCACCCTGCCGCATCAATTATTCGAATCGGAATTGTTCGGCTACGTCAAAGGCGCCTTCACCGACGCCCAACGCGACAAGCCGGGGAAGCTGAGCCTGGCGGAGGGCGGCACCGTGTTTTTCGACGAAATCGGCGACCTGCCGTTATCCACTCAGGTCAAACTCCTGCGGCTTCTGCAGCAGCGGGAATACGAACCGGTCGGCGGAGCGTCGCCGGTCAAGGCCGACATCCGCATCGTCGCCGCCACCAACAAGGATCTCAAGGAACAGGTGGCGCAGGGAAAATTCCGCGACGATTTGTATTTCCGACTGGCCGTGGTCAAATTCGAATTGCCGCAGCTCCGAGAACGGCGCGAGGATATTCCGTATCTCGTCGATCATTTCGTCCGGCGGTTCAACGCCCGCATGGGAAAGAAAATCATCAGCGTCAGCCCCGACGTTATGAGTATCCTGATGCAGCACAATTACCCCGGCAACGTGCGCGAGCTCGAAAATATCATCGAATACTGCTTCGTGGTTTGCCGGGGCAGTATCATCCAGCGCGAACATCTTCCCGCCGAGCTGACCCAGACTGATTCATCCCGGCCGCCGTCGGATACGTCATCGGAAACCCCCATTACGAAATCGATCGATGAATACAGCCGGATCGTGTCGGCGGTGAAAAAGCATGGCGGGAATCTATCGCGAGCCGCCCGGGAATTGGGCATCCATCGCACGACCCTCTGGCGCAAGCTCAAACGGTTCAAAATCGAACCCGACCAGTTTCAATAACCCACCACGGTTTTCCGAAAAAAATCACATTCTGCAACACTATACTGTTGCATTGCAATATATAGTGTTGCATTGCATGCAACATATACATAAGTCTCGCTTTATGTATTCAATTATACAACAACGATTTATAGGGTCCGATCATTCTTGGCACACTTGATGCTTTGCAACAGTGAAGGTGAGAGATGAAAATAGCCATTCCCACATACGCCGACAACATAGCCCCGTGCTTTGAGGTAGCCGGTCTTTTTGCGCTCGTTTCGACACGGGACAACATCCCCGTATCGTCAAAACCGATCACCTGCTCCGGCAAGGAAGGCTACTATCGCGTCCGGTTGCTGCAGGTGCATTCGGTGGACGTGCTCATCTGCAACGGCATCAAGAGCTTCTATCGGGATATGCTGACCGGTTCCGGGATCATGGTGATTCGAGGAGTCAGCGGTCCGGCGGCGCGGGCCTTGGCCGAGTTCCTCAACGGTGATCTGAAAGCGGAATCATACGATGCCGACGAATTGAGTCGTCCGTGCGAAATTACGCATAATGAACTGGTCGATTGGACGACGGAATATTTCACTGCCTGTGGTTATCATGTATTGCCGGGGCCCGGCGGGGATGCGATCCTGGTCGACCTGGTCGCCGAGATGTCATGCCCTTTATGCGGCAAACCGGTGCGAGTGGCGATCTGCTGCGGCGCTCATACCTATCGGGCCAATCTGGAGATCCGGGAATTCCATCATGCCACATTGTCGGGATTCAACGCCCGCGTCTATGTCCATCCGGGCGATCCGATCATCGCCACCTGCTGTCGGGAATTCGGCATCGAGTTTATCGATCCCAAAAACGCCCGGCCGAGCGGAAGGGATCAAATCAAACAGCCGATTCCGGCGCTGACCGGACCGGTGCACGGCCATGAAAAAGCATTCAGCTCAAATACCGCCAACGAATCCAACGGGATGCAACCGGGGCATGGGGTATAACAATGAGATTAACAACACGCATATACACGGAGCACTGATGAAGACCAAGGTGATTACAGACGAAGAACGACAGAAGGCGTTCAAACCGACCAAGAAACCGGATGTGATCGAACGGCAGCGACTCGATGTCCGATACCATGTAGAGGATTTCGACGTTGCCGAACGGCCGCGGCGATTTCTGGAAGCGTTTGCGGCGATTCTGAAACATTCCAATTACCGCATGGCGCTGGATCATTTCATCCGGATGAGCGCCAAGTGCTCCCGTTGCGCCACCACCTGCCAGGTGTTTCAGGCAACCGGCGATCCCAAAGATATTCCCTGCTATCGTTCCGAATTACTGTTGAGTGTGTATCGCCGGCATTTTACAGTGGCGGGTCTGCTCAAAGGCCGCCTGACCGGCTCGGGACACCTCACTGACGAAAAAGTCCAGGAAATGGCCGATAGCTTTTACAATTGCACCGCCTGCCGCCGCTGCGCCCTGGAATGCCCGTCCGGCATCGACCACGGGTTGATCACGCATTTGGGACGATATATCCTGAGCGAAATCGGCATCGCCCCCCGTGCGCTGGTCGTTAGCACGAGGGAGCAGCTCGAAGGCAAAACCGGCAACACCTCCGCCATCCCGGTTCCGGCCCTGATCGACACCCTCGAATTCCTCGAAGAAGATATGTTCGAAGAGAAACAGGTCAAGATCAAGTACCCGATAGATGTCGAGGGGGCAGAATATGTCTTTTTCCCGGCCGTCAGCGACTTCCTGATGGAGGCCGAAACATTAATGGGCATCGCCGCCGTCTTCACCGCTACCGGCGATTCCTGGACGACCGGCACCGGCTATTTCGACGGCATCAATTACGGTTTGTTTTATAGCGACCGCATTCTGGAGCGGGTGGTCAAGAAGATCGACGCCGAAACGCGGCGGTTGAAAGGCAAGAAAGTCTTGATAGGCGAGTGTGGCCACGCTTCGCGGTCGGCGAAATATTTCCTGCCGACGTATTGCGGCGGCAAGGACGCCTATCCGGTCATCAACATCATGGAATATACCTATCAGGTGTGGAAAGAGGGACGTCTGAAGCTCAACCCGAACGCCATCGAAGAAAAAGTCGCCTATCATGACCCGTGCAATATCGCCCGCCAGCGCTGGATTCTCGAACCGCCGCGCGAACTGTTGAAGGCGTTTTGTCCCAATTACGTTGAAATGACGCCCAATCGGGATGAGAATATATGCTGCGGCGGCGGCGGCGGAACCGTCTCCATCGACGAGATCCGGCCGTATCGTACGACCGTCGGCGGGAAACTCAAAGCCGACCAGATTCGCCGAAGCGAGTGCAAATACCTGGTGGCGCCGTGCGCCAATTGCAAGAAACAACTGCGTGAATTAGTCGAGGACCAGGGCATCGATTGCGAAGTCGTCGGTCTGCACGACCTCTTGTACAAGGCGATCATTTTCGATGATGCCCTCATCGTCAAATCCTCGGATGATGAGAAGCAACCGCAGGCAGAAGAAGAAGAGAAGGAGAAAGCATAAATTATGGATGCCGTATTGGAATTCGCCCGGGGGCCGTTGTTCCGGCTCACTTTTGCGATCATGGCACTCGGGCTTTTGCGCATACTCGTGCTCGACATCATTGCCGCGGTCGACGCCTACCGGAAGGCCGGCGACAAATCGATGCCGTGGCGGCTGATTATCCGGCGCAGTCTGGAATGGTTCGTGCCGATCAAGCGGATGTTCCATAATCGTCCGGTGTACAGCATCTATTCCATACTGTTTCATATCGGGCTGATTCTCGTTCCGATTTTCCTGTTCGCGCACGTCCATCTATGGAATACGGCCATCGGCATCGCCTGGCCGGCGCTGCCGGAAACGGTCGCTGATGTGCTCACGGTTACCACCATCCTGTTCGGCATTCTCCTGTTTGCCTCGCGCGTGGCCAAACGCACATCGAGTTTTCTCAGCCGCAAACAGGACTTCTTCTGGCCGCTGCTTCTGATTCTGCCGTTTCTTACCGGGTTTATCTGCGCCAATCTCGGCGTCCGACCGACCGTCTATCAGGCGTTCATGTTGATTCATATTCTATCCGGGGAGCTGATCTTTATTCTGATTCCCTTCACCAAGATCGCCCATTGTGTCCTCATGCCGCTGTCGCAGGTGGTCTGCACCCTGGCCTGGAAATTCCCGCCGGAGACTGACGACAAAGTTTGCACCACGCTGGGCAAGAAAGGAGCGCCGGTATGAGCGCCGCGATTCTAACCGATGTCACCAAATGCATCGGCTGCCTGGAATGCGTCATCGCCTGCAAACGGACGAACAAACTGGAACTGGATGTCCCGCGCGTATGGCAGAAGAACGACGGGTTGTCCGCCGAAAATTGGACGTCGATTCTGGCGAAACCCGACAAACACTACATCCGCAAGCAATGCCGGCACTGTCTGGAACCGGCCTGCGCCTCGGTCTGTCCGGTCGGCGCCCTGCATCAAACCAAAGAAGGCGCCGTCGTATACGACAGCGATAAGTGCCTCGGCTGCCGCTACTGCATGATGGCCTGCCCGTACGGCATCCCCCGCTACGACTGGGATCAGCAGGTGCCGTACGTGCGCAAGTGCATTCTCTGTTATGACCGGATCAAAATCGGTCAACAGCCCGCGTGCACCGAAGCCTGTCCCCAGAAGGCAACCATATTCGGCAGCCGTAAGGAATTGCTGGCTGAAGCCCACCGCCGTATCCGGGAAAATCCGGGCCTGTATATCGATCACGTGTGGGGTGAGCATGAGATCGGCGGGACATCGGTGCTGTATATATCGGATATCGATCTGGGATTTTTGTCCTACCAGTCGAAACTCGGCCCCAAGCCGTTGCCCCAGACGACCGCCCTGGCCATGAAGGCGGTGCCGGCGGCGTTCGTCGGCATGGGAGGGGTTATGTACGGCCTCAATTGGATTATCCGCCGCCGCATGGAATTGCAGCGACCCGAGAGCAAGAAAGAGGATAGCGACGATGAATAGGGTGCACAATGTCAAACTGGTTTTATGGCTGATAACCGGAATCGCCGCCGCCGTCGCCATCAGCCGCTTTGTCTTCGGGCTTGGCGTGACCACCCATCTCAGCGACGCCACGCCCTGGGGCCTCTGGATCGGATTCGATGTCATGGCCGGGGTTGCCCTCGCCGCCGGCGGTTTTGTCATGACCGCCATCTTCTATATCATGAAACGCAAGGAATTCAAACCGTTGGTTCGTCCTGCGGTGCTGACTGCCTTTCTGGGATATCTGGCCGTTATCGGTGGATTAATTTTTGATGTGGGCCTGCCGTGGAACATCTGGCATTTGATCATTTACTGGAATCCACACTCACCGCTGTTCGAAGTCGGCTGGTGCGTCATGCTCTATACGGCCGTCCTGCTTCTGGAATTCAGTCCCGTTCCGCTCGAAGAAACTAGCCGCTACGCTAAAATCCGCGCCGTGCTCATGAAATTTCGTTTCCCGCTGGTGCTGCTCGGGATCATGCTTTCGACTCTGCACCAGTCCTCCCTCGGCTCATTGTTTTTGATAATGCCCTTCAAGCTTAGTCCGCTCTGGTATTCACCCATTCTGCCGATCGAATTTTTCATCTCCGCGGTGGCGTTGGGTCTGATGATGGTTTCGTTCGAGAGCCTCTTTTCTCATTGGCTGTACAAAAGACCTGCTGGAAACGATCGGGTGGCCAAACTGGCCACGGCGGCGATGTGGGTGTTGATTCTTTATTTTGTCGTCAAGATGACTGATCTCGCCGTTGCCGGAAAATTACCCCTGATCGTCAGCGGCTCATGGGAGAGTATTCTGTTCATCATCGAAATTACGATAACTGTGCTTATTCCCGTGCTCCTATTCTCCATACCGCGGTTCCGCACCAGCGCCGCCGGGCAGTGGGTCGGGTCGATTCTGGTGGTCACCGGGGTCGTCTTCAATCGGCTCAATGTCGGCGGCCTGACGATGCTCCGTGCCACGGGCGGTACCTATATTCCGTCGTGGACGGAGGTCGCCATCAGTCTCGGCGTAGTGTCGGCGGCGGCGCTGGCATTCCTTTTCGCGGTCGAGAAATTCCACATCTGGGAAAAGCCGCCGCGCGATCCCGAAACCGATCAGTATGCCAGGCCCAAGTTTGATATGGCCTCTCAGGCTTGGCTGGGAGAACCGATCGTGGCGGCGCGCACCAAGTATTCGCTGGTGTTCGTACTCAGCTTTGCGCTCGGTTTTGCCTTCATGCCAGGAGCGCGGGTTCATAGCGAAGGTATCGAGCATGTTCCCGCGCAGAAGGCCCGCGGCGGCGATACCTTGTTCATCGATGGCAACTTCGACGGCTACGGGGTGAAGTTCGACCATGCCAAACATATTGACAGCGTCGTTACCAGGGATTCGTGCGCTCTCTGCCACCACATGAACATGCCGCTCGATAAAAACAGCGGCTGCTGGGAATGCCACCGCGAAATGTACACGACTACGGACGTATTCCGTCACGACTGGCACGCCGACCCGGCCGGAGCCGACATTCCGTGCAGCAAATGCCACCCCGAAGGTCAGCGCAAGCTGGCCGCAACGGCTGCCGCATGCGACGATTGTCACATCGACCTCATCCCGGCCAACGCCGGAATCAAGGTAAAAAGTTATCAGGGCGTATCGTATGTCGACGCCATGCACCTGATGTGTGTGACCTGTCATACGAAAAAAGCCGCCGAACTGGCGGACAAGAAGAATCTCGCGCAATGCGCCTCGTGTCATGAAGAGGAGCCGCCGCGTTATCTGAAGGACAATATGCAAAACGAACTCGCGGTGCGAAAATATAACCGGGTGATTATCCCGGAGCAGTATCTGAAAAAGGATTCGATATAGGTCATGGCGTACAAGATTCTTATCGTCGAAGACGAAAGCGATATTGCGACCTATCTGGCTACCGTGCTTCGGGTCAACGGTTTCGATCCGACCGTGGCCGATGACGTCGAAAGCGGACTGCATATGGCGCGGGAGATACGGCCGGATTTGATCTGCCTGGATATCATGATGCCGAAGGAATCGGGGATATCGATGTACACCCGCTTGCGATCGGATGCTGTTCTGAAGGACATCCCGGTTATCATCATCAGCGGCGCGGGCCAGGACGGGAACTTCGACTTCCGGCTCTACGTGCCCGATCAGGCCGTCCCCGAACCGGATTATTATCTGGAAAAACCGGTATCGGCGGATCATTACCTGTCGGTTGTCAATGAAATCCTGTCCGCGTCGCCGGGGAGAGAACGATAATGCCCGAGACGAAAGCCACAAACGGCGGGGAACTCGACGCTTGGGCGTTCAACTCGATTTTCGAGCTCGTTCCGTTCAGCATCGCCATCATCGACCGCGACTACAATGTCGTCAAGGCCAATAATAATTTCGCCTCGTACTTCGGCGAGTGGCGCGACAAGAAATGTTATGCGGTCTACAAAAAGCTGAACGCGCCCTGCCCTCATTGCACCATCCGCGATGTATTTGCCGACGGCCAACCGCGCGTCAATGACGTCGATGGGATCGATCAGTACGGCCGCAAAGCGCATTATATCGGCCATTGCGCGCCGCTGCGGCCCGATGGCCGCGGGCGTGTCGATTATGTCGTGGAAATGTCGCTCGATGTCACCGGGACCGGCATGTGGCAGCAGGAATACCAGATCCTTTTCGACCGCGTCCCCTGCTATATCACGGTCATCGACGAAGACTATTGTATCGTCCGGGCCAATGAGAGTTTCCGCGAAAATTTCGGCGACGTGCTGGGCAGGCATTGCTACGAAATGTACAAACGACGTAAAACCCGTTGTGCCAATTGCCCCGCCGCCAAGACCTTCAAAGACGGCCGGGTACATCATTCCGAACACCAGGGCACGGGCAAACGCGGACAGAAAATCCATTATGCCGTATCCACCTCGCCTTTGATCCGGGACAGCGACCGTGTCGCCCATGTCATCGAAATCTGCAATGACATCACCGAGCAAAAGAAACTCGAACATGAAGTTATCGAGGCCGAACGGCTGGCCGCGGTGGGGCAGACGGTCGCGGGACTGGCCCACAGCATCAAGAATATCCTGATGGGGCTTGAAGGCGGCAAGTATATCGTCAGTCTCGGCCTGCAAAAGAACGACAAGGACCTTGTCAGTCAGGGATGGGAGATGCTGGAGCGCAACTTCGACAAGACGACCACCCTCGTGAAGGATTTTCTCAGTTTCTCCAAGGGCCGGCTCCCCAAATTGGTTATGGTCGATCCCCGGACGCTGGTCGATGAAATCGTCGATCTTTACAAAGACGTCGCGGCCAAATCGGGCATCGAATTGAAGGCCGAACCGGACGATGGAATAAAACCGGCGCCGCTTGATCCCGACGGCATCCATACCTGCCTGACCAACCTCGTATCGAACGCCATCGACGCCTGCCTCATGGGCGAGCAGAAGGGATCGCTGGTGACCATACGCGTCCGCGAAAACCGCGATGTTCTGGTGTTCGAGGTCACCGACAACGGCTGCGGCATGGATTATGAAATAAAGAAGAAAATATTCACGACATTTTTCACCACCAAGGGCGGCGGCGGAACGGGTCTGGGCCTTTTGACGACACGCAAAATCGTGCAGGAACACGGCGGCAAAATCATCGTCGATTCGCAGAAGGGCAAAGGCGCCCGGTTCCGCATGGAATTTCCCCGCGCCCGGCTAAAATCGTTGTATCTTGAATCGGAAGAAGAGACGGAAGGCGATTGAGCGCCTTTCCCGGGAGACATATATGGCAGACAAGTCGAAAAAAACCGTGCTGGTCGTCGATGATGAAGCCGACGTGCGCAATTTTCTGAAGGCGGCGTTGATGGAGGCGGGATTCGACGTCATCCTCGCCTCCGATGGGTTCGAGGCGCTCGAGGCCGTGGAAAAGCACGTCCCTGACCTTATCTCGTTGGACCTGGTGATGCCGCGAAAATCGGGTATCAAATTTTACCACGACCTGGCCAAAAACAAGACCTGGTCGAAAATCCCGATCATCATCGTCACCGGTCACGCCCGCGACGACCTCGGCAAATCCGACCTCAGGGAACTGACCATGTCCGGACCCGGCATCTATCTCGAAAAGCCGGTCAAGCCGCATAATTATATCGCGGCCATCAAAAAGCTGCTGGGCGTGGAAACGACACCCGACGAGAATGAATCGGCCGAACAGGTGCGGATGCAGAATGAGCTCAAAAACATCATCGACAACGCCGACCCCGACACCCTCCGGAAACTGAAGGAGTTGATCGAAAAGAAATCCGGCGGTCGGTAGACGGTCTGCTTACGTCCGTTCGGTGATGCGCGGACGGAAAAAAAGAGAGAAAAATATTGACGGAGGTATATCTTCATGGCACAGTCCAAAAAAATATTGATCGTAGACGACGAGCCCGATGTGGTCAAATGGTTGTCCATTTTCTTCACCGAAAACGGTTACGAGACCATAACGGCCGCCGACGGGGCCGAGGGATTCGCCAAGGTGCAATCGGAACATCCCGACCTGATCACGCTGGATATCAGCATGAACGGCGAGTCGGGCATCAAGATGTACTGGAATCTCCTGAAGGCGGAAAATCTGGCCGGTATCCCGGTTATCATGTTGACCGGGGCGACGCCCAAATTGAGCGAATTTCTCGACCGGCTGCGCAAGAAGAAATCGCCCGCGGGATTTTTTGAAAAGCCCGTCGACAAGGACAAACTCCTCGCCAAGGTCAAAGAACTGATCGGGTAGATTCGCCGGACGGTCCGGGATGGTCAAAGCCCGGTACGGGAAATTTCAAGACCGTCGCATATCGAAATCCACGTCTTATCTTGCCACGCGAACACCCTCTCCGATTGTATCGATGGCATTGCATGATTATTCTGCTCTATTCGGACGGAGTCGGATTGCACCGCTGTCGTCCTTGAACCGGAGTCTCCGCCCGTTTCGAACTTGACATATCAAAAATTCAGGATTATGTTCCTCTTGTAGGGGTTTTCCGGGTATAGTTTCATATCGATTCATTCCCGGAATTTGAATTTCCAGATCATTAATCGCGAACAACCGCTGCCGAAAAATCACATTTTCAGTTCGGAGGCCGCATTGAAATGTAAATGCTCTTTTCTGATGGCGGGCCTGCTTTCTTTGTGGACAACAGTGTATGCCGTCGATCCTCTTTTTGATGCAGCAGTTCAATATCCTGCTGGCAGCCGCCTTTATTACGTATCCGCATCCGACCTTGATGGAGACGGCGATATTGATCTGGTGGTGGCGAATGATCTCTCGGACGATGTTTCGGTACTGCTCAACGCCGGCAACGCAACCTTTGCCGGCCATGTCGACTACGCGGTGAGTGACGATCCCCGGTCCGTATGCAGTGCCGATTTTGACGGTGATGGCGATAATGATCTGGCGGTGACCAATCTTGGATCACACAGCGTTTCCATCCTGCTCAACACAGGTGATGGGACCTTTGCAGGAGCGATCGATTATTTGGTGGGTACTGAACCCCAGTCCGTGTGCGCTGCCGATTTTGACGATGACGGCGATATTGATGTGGCCGCGTCAAATTACGGTTCAAACAACATCTCGATCAGATTTAACGCGGGTGATGGGACCTTTCCCGAATTGGACAACTATGCGGTGGGTCAGGATCCGGGGTGCGTGTGCAGTTGCGATCTCGATGGCGACGATGATATCGATTTGGCGGTCACAAACCATGGTACCGGTAATGTTTCGATTCTCCTCAACACCGGCGACGGAACTTTCGCCGGAGCGGTCAATTATGTAGCGGGCGATAATCCCGGGTCGGTGCACGGTTCGGATCTTGACGGCGACGGTGATATTGACCTGGCGGTGACGAATTATTATTCGAATAGTATCTCGATCCTGATCAATTCCGGTAACGGTACTTTTGCCGGAGCGGTCAGTCATGCGGCGGGGACTGGTCCAACGGCTGTCTATGGTTCCGATCTGGATGGCGATGGCGATAACGATCTGGCCGTGGCGAATTTCAGTTCTGACAGCGTATCTGTCCTGTTAAACGCGGGCGACGGAACTTTTGCAGTACCGGAAAATTACGGGGCGGGCAGCAGTACCGTATCCGTTTGCGCCGCCGATCTGGATGGTGATGGCGATAATGACCTGGCGGTGGCCAATTATAGCTCGAATGACGTTTCTGTCCTTTTGAATCGGACAATCGTCGTTGATATCGATGATGAAATAGAAGAGCCTCAGTTGCCCGGTAATTTTGTTCTGTCTCAGAACTATCCCAATCCCTTCAATCCCTCGACCCGGATCGACTTTACTCTCTCCAGACGTGAGCACGTCTCGATTACGATATATAATTCGCTGGGGCAGGAAATCGCGACCATAGTTGACGGGACCAAACCCGCAGGGCACCATTCGATTTTTTGGAATGGAACGGATCGTCACGGGAAACGCGTCTCATCGGGGATATACTCCTACCGATTGCAGGTTGGCCATACAATGAAGGCAAGGAAGATGATATTCATGAAGTAGGGCGGCGTCGCGCGGGCAGTGAGTTTATTGCGGGCCGATCCCGAGCGTTTTGATTTTTCGCCAAAGCGTCGAACGGTGCATGCCCAATTCAATGGCTGTGCGTGACCTGTTGCCGTTATATCTCTTCAGCGTCTCGATGATCATTTCCTTCTCGCTTTTCTCGTGCGACACCAAAGCCTGTCCCGGGATGTCGTGGGCCGTTATATGCGGGGGAAGATGATCGACCTGAATCTCGTCGCCGTGACACATGACAAAGGCGTGCTCTATAGCATTTTCGAGCTCGCGTACGTTCCCCGGGAAGGAATGACGGCGCAGTACCGACAGCGCCTCCGGGGAGATCCGCTCGATCGCCTTGCGGCTTTTATTGCGGAATACACTCAAGAAATGGTCTACCAGGAGCGGAATGTCTTCCGGTCGTTCGTTGAGTGACGGGATAGTGACATTGACCACATTTATTCGATAATAGAGGTCTTTGCGAAAATTCCCCTGGGCGATGCTTTTCGCCATCTCGGCATTGGTGGCGGCAATGATACGGGCGTCGGTATGGAAGGTCCTGGCCGACCCGAGCGGTCGATACTCACCGTTATTGAGCACCCGCAGAAGTTTGACTTGCAGGGAAATGTCCATCTCGCTAATTTCATCGAGCAGGAGGGTACCGCCGTTGGCAAGACTAAATTGTCCGGGCTTATCACGCTTGGCGTCGGTAAAAGCGCCCTTTTCATAGCCAAAAAGTTCGGACTCAAGCAGGCTGGCGGGCAGAGCGGCGCAATTTATTTTGATATAGGGACCATATCGACGGGGGCTCATGCTGTGGATAACCTGCGCGAACAGTTCCTTGCCCGAGCCGCTGGGACCTTCGATGAGCACGTTGCATTCAGACTCCGCTATGTCCGGAAGCAGGTTGATGAGTTCGTGCATTTTGGGATTGACACTGACAATATCCTCCAGCGCGCGCTTCTGCTCGAGCGTCTTCCTCAGAAGTTCCACCTCGGATAAATCACGGAAAAACTCGACGGCGCCGATAATACTTCCCTGATCATCCTTGAGCATGGTTGTCGTGACGCTGATCGGCAATTCACGGCCATCCCGGGTGATGATCGTAACGCGGGCATTCTTGACCTGGTTATGCGTTTTCAGCGTATCTTTCAGGGCGCATTGTCGGTGGCAGAGGTCGGTGCGGAAGATGTCAAAGCAGTGCTTGCCGACGGCTTCGGATGCTTTGAATCCCGTGATCTTCTCCGCCGATTTGTTGAACGACATGATAATGCAATTCCGGTCGACAGTGAAAACGCCGTCACTGATACTATTGAATATGAGCTGACTGAGCCTTTTTTCCATCTCGCGCACCCGCCCGATGGTCATTTCCTGTCTGTAATATGCGACATTACTCAGCAAACACAACCCCCATTTGGAATAAATATTCCCCTTTCAGCGGCCCGATAAAGATGTCCCGTAATCTCAGCCGACAAAAGCGGCTTCAGGCCGATATTTTCTTGATCTGTGTCCATTCGCCCTCGTCTAACCCAAGTTTATCGATAATAAGGACCGCGCGGCTGTTTAGGCGGTACTGTCTGGGATGTTGGGGACCGACCAGGACCACGGGAGAAATAAACGCCTCGGCGAATTCCTCAATCGGCCGACCGCCAAACGTTGCCATTGGACGAGGGCATCCCAGGATAAGAATCTGAAACTCGCGAACCACCAGACATCGATGCAGTTCGGTCCACTCGGCGTCCTCGCACAACCGGAAACCGACTTCAAGGTAATCGCCGGCGCGGCGATCGTAATACAACCGGAGTTCTTTTTCGAGTTCGACTGCGCGCTGAGCCCTTTCCTGCCGGCTCAAGTATTGGCCTTCATCGAGATCGACACCATAGGGGTCCGAAAGAAAATGAAACACATTCAGCTGCAGTGAATGTTCCCGCGAAAGCCTGAGTGCATAATCGAACGCCCAGTCACCCGGGTCCGAATAATGGGCGCAAAAGCCAACAGCATTGAGAGTCGGTATAGCCATGTTTCCTCCTTATCATGGTTATTGATCGCGGCCGACGCCTCCGTCGATTCGACCACAGATTAACTTCTATTGACGGAAGCACTTACCGCCTCCTTGAGATAATAGTCCGAATACACGGCTCCGATGGGGTTGTTGGCGAGCGATTTGTCCTTCACAAATAGCGTCGTCACCGGCGATCTGCTGTACCGGGTCAAGACGCAATCGGCGCCCATACAGATCCCGATCAGGACATTCAGGTCGGTATTCATTTGATTGAGAATCTCGGCTTGGCCGAGCGGATTACAGGCGATTTGGTACTGGTCGCCCCGCCGCCGACCGCTTTGGGCCCCGGCTCCATAAGGGTCGGTGATACGTATTCCGCCGACTTTGCAGCACACCGGCACCACGTCAAAGAATCGCCTGAGGACGCGTACCAGAATTTCCGTGGGTTCCAGGAGATCGATACAGAAAGCGACACCGATTGTACGATATTTCATCTCAAGGCAAAAATAGACGAGTTCTGAAAGTCGGCAGAGAGTTCGTTCGTGTTCACAAGCAATATCGGTTGAAGCTTCACAAATGCACATGTCTTCCTTCGTCGGCTTCTGTTGCTGGATTCGTGTTCTCATGCAATTCTTTCCTCGCAGGCAGACGCGATCCCCGCACGCGAGACAATCCAGGCGCCCGGCGTCCGAGGATGCCGAAGAATCACTCGACTCTGCCCCACCCGGAGGCGAAGGCGTTTTGGAGAGATTGCCGGATGACGATGCTGACGAAGACAAGGTGCGTGTATTTATGGCAAGTCCGTATCCCGGCCGCAGAATGCCCTTGCGCAGTGCTTCGATAATCTGGTCGATGGTCGAAGCGACATTATCCATTATATCGATATCCCGGGATTCCAGATACGCCTTGTTTTCGCGGCTTATTCCGCCGCAGATGAGAATGTCGGCTCTATTTTCGGCAAGCGTCTTGGCCAGCGGCAATAGCCCTGGGCCAGGCATATCCACCATCTGCTGTGTCTTAATACGATTTTGCACAACCACTACCAGAAGAAGTGACTCAGCGAAAGTGGGGCGCGGCGCAATGCGATTATTCGCAATCGGTATCGCGTATCTCATCGGTTGTACCTCTCGCTTTTCCTCACGCAAGTGCTGTGCCAAATAATGCCGCAATCGCCGGAACTACACCGACTCATAAGACCGATTATATCGTCGCGGCAGACAAACAGGTGGTTGCCCGCCCGCTGAGTAGCAATTAATATGATCCAATGGCCGACTAATTCGTGCAGATAGGAATATGCTATCCATGAAATCACAAATTCTGCCTTCTTTCACATGCTGAGGTGTCGCGAGGCTGTCGCATGGTGTCGCGCGGTGCAACACTATGTTGCAACGGGTGCGACGAATTAGGCTGCCTTGTATTCCGTTCGAACAGAATGAACGATTTGACGACGGTGGAATAAATCCATGATCACCTGTGTCATCGTAATCAAAATCGAGTCAGCCAGTTAGCAATCCTGATCATCAAGCCATGCGCATCCGATCTGCTCACCGATTCGAACCGGTTCACGAATCCCCAGCTTTTGGTATATCCTTTGCAGGGAGCAGTTTGATAAGAACGTTGAAACGGGAGTCCTGTGCATGGAAAGAGAGAATATCTCGGCGGCACGGCCGGTCGTATCGAAGACGGCAGAACGCAAGTATCCCTATTACATCGAGAATCCCGTCATCGAAAACCGGGTCGATCGATTTCTCGAGGCGTTCAGCGCCATTCTGCAGTTCACCGACTATCGGGCTCTGTTGGATTCGTACTGCACGTCGAATGCAAAATGCAACCGCTGTGCCGTCGCCTGCCCGATATACCTCGTAACCGGAGATCCGCGCGATATACCGTGCTATCGCACCAACCTGCTTCTGGACATTTATCGACGGTACTTTACTATAGGCGGATGGTTCAAATCCCGATTCAGCGACAGCTTCGAACTGACCGAAGACATAATCGACGACATGCTGGATGTATTCTACCGTTGCACGGCGTGTCGCAGATGCACCAGGGAATGCCCGATGGGGGTCGATCACGGGCTGATAACCCGTCTGGGGCGGTACATCCTGAGTCTGATCAATATCGTGCCAAAGGCGCTACAGGTGAGTGTGCGCGAGCAACTGGAGGGAGAAACCCATAACACGTCCAAGGTGCCGAAGGAGGCGTTGCTGAACACGCTCGAGTTCCTCACCGAGGAACTGGAGGATATGCTGGGCATCAAGATGGCGTTTCCCGTGGATTGCGAGCGTCGTGATTTTGTCTTTTTCTGCGCTGTCAGCGATTATCTGATGGAGCCCGAAACTCTGATGGGTAATGCCGCAGTCTTGTACGCCGCCGGTGACTGGGACCGCTGGACGATCGGCACCTGCAATTATGACGGCATCAACTATGGGCTTTTCTACAGCGACTGGCATTTGGAGCGAATAATACAGCAACTGGTGAATGAAGTGGACCGCCTGAAAGGCAAGTCAATCTTGATCGGCGAGTGCGGTCATGCCTCGCGTTCGGCTCACGATTTCGTCCCGATTTTCGGGGGGCGTAATCCCCATCCGGTTATGAACTTCATGGAATATACGCTCGACTGCATCAGGCGCAACAGGATCACGCTCAACGGCGAGGTTATCACGGAGCGGGTCACGTATCATGATCCCTGCAACATTGCTCGTTCGGGATGGATTGTCGACCAACCGCGTGAGATTTTGCGCTCGTTTGTCAGAGACTACGTCGATATGACACCAATGGGGGAAAACAATTATTGCTGCGGCGGTGGTGGCGGGCTGGTGTCGATCGACGAAATCCATGAGTTTCGCATGAGTGTGGCGGGCCGGCTAAAGGCGGACCAGCTTCTGCAGACCGGCGCCGATATCTGTATCGCCCCGTGTGCGAATTGCAAGAAGCAACTCAAGGAGCTGGTGGAATACTATCATATTCCCTGCAAGATCATGGGTCTGCATGACTTGATCCTGCAGGCGATCGAAATTCCCGGCGCCAAAACCGCCCGAGAACGAAAGGAGGAAGCGGCGCTGCTCGAAATGTGACACCCCGCGAGGGATCGAGCAAGCCCTGCCGGATAACAGATTATCATGGAACAATGGATCGACATCGCGAAGGGACCCCTGTTCGCTCTGACGTTTTTGATCATGGTCCTGGGGCTGCTGCGACTGGTGATTATCCAGGTCTATTCGCTGTTGGGCAGGAAGGGGAGACTGTTGCGGAATGCCCCTTGGCGCAAGATTTTCGCCGACGCCCTCACCTGGGTGGTTCCGGTCCGGCACCTGATTCCGGGAACGAAGTTATTTTCCGTCATCTCTTTTCTATTCCATATCGGGATATTAGTCGTCCCCCTGTTTCTGGCCGACCATATCGTCCTGTGGGAGCGTTTCGTGGGTGTCTCATTGCCCGCCATCGGTTATACGCTGGCGGATACACTCACCCTATTTACGCTGGCCGCGCTTGCCGTCCTCTTCGGCTACCGGGTTCTCCTTCCACGGCTGCGGGCTATGAGTCAACCGGCGGACTATTATTTACTAATGGTCATCTTCATGCCGTTTGCCACCGGGTATGCGGCGTCGCACCCCTCGGTCAATCCGATATCATGGGAGGCGATGATGCTCATGCACCTGCTGAGCGCCGAACTGCTATTCATTCTTATCCCCTTCACGAAGCTGGCCCACATCGTCCTGTTCTTTTTTGATCGCGTTTCAGCCGTCCATTGGCAACTGCGTCCCGGCGCCGGTGATCGCGTAGCAGAAGCGCTTTATGGAAGGGAAGCCAAGGTATGAGGTACGGATTGCTGATCGATGTCACCAAATGCCGCGGCTGCGAGGAATGCGTCGCGGCATGCATCCAGCAGAATAACAAGAACCCTCTGCTGGCCGAATCCGAGCGGGTGGTGAGCCGGGAGGGCCTGACGGCGAATCGGCTAACCACGGTAGCAAAGGTGGGCGAGGGACGGTTTGCGAAAAAAAGCTGCATGCATTGCCTGGAACCAAGCTGTGTTTCGGCCTGCCTGGTCGGCGGTATAACCAAACGCCCGGACGGGCCGGTTGTGTACGATCCGGCCAAATGCATCGGCTGCCGATATTGTATGCTGGCCTGCCCCTTTCATGTCCCCCGGTACGAATGGCGCAAGACGACTCCGTATATGGTCAAGTGCGATATGTGCGCCGACCGCATCGACGAGGGGAAAAGGCCAGCCTGCGCCGAGGCCTGCCCCTATGACGCCATTTTGTTCGGTCCCCGGCGACAATTGCTTCAGCGGGCGTCGTCGCTGATACGACGATATCCGGAAACGTATCGCAACCATATCTGGGGCGAAAACGAATTCGGGGGCACCTCGGTGCTGTATATATCGGATGTCGATCTTGCCGTTCTCGGTTGGCCCGACGCGATTCGTGAAGCGATCCCGAATCTTACCGAACCTCTGGTGCACAAAACACCGTTCATTGGACTGGGCATGGCAGTGAGCCTCATCGCCCTGAACTGGATAGTGAAACGAAGGGATAAATTGGCTGCCGAGCGGGCCGAAGAAGCGGATCAGACCTCCCGGCGGCGGCCGGAGGGGAATGAACCATGACTTCCGACCGTACCCGCCTAATCAAGGATATTCTATGGGTCCTCGCTTTGAGCGGCTTGGTGGCGGCGGTCATGCGCCTTGGGTTCGGCCTGGGCGCCACGACCAATCTATCGGATGCGATGCCGTGGGGACTCTGGAAGATTCTGAATATGGTGGCCGGCGTGGCCCTGTCGACTGGCGGGTTCACCGTCGGCTTTCTGGTGTACGTGCTCGGATTGGAACGCTTTCGTCCATATATGAAACCGGCTATTTTGGTGGCGTTTTTGGGTTATGGATGTTCATGCTTGGCGCTGCTTTTCGATATCGGGCTGCCATATCGATTCTGGCATCCTCTTATCATGTGGAATTTCAATTCCTTTCTCTTTGAAGTCTTCTGGTGCGTTATGCTCTATTTCACGGTCACCGCCATTGAACTGGCGCCGACCTTTTTTGAGGGAATGCGGGCTGACAAAATAGTCCGGGTGCTGCACAAGATTGCGTTCGGGGTGGTGGTTGTGGGTATTTCGCTTTCGACATTGCACCATTCCTCGTTGGGTTCCCTGTTTCTGGTGACGCCACTGCGGCTTCATCCCCTGTGGTACTCCCCCTGGCTGCCGCTGTTTTTCATTCTCTCCGCCATGGCCGGGGGAATACTGGTGATTGTCCTGTTGCGAATTCTCTATGCCCACTGGTATGACCCTGAGCCGATATTCGGAACCGCCCGCGAACGAAGCGCTTCCTTGATTCAGGCCGCGACGGGGACCTGCGTGCCGGGAATCAGAGCTCCGGCGGCCGGGCCGGAGATGCCCCGGCTGCGGCGGCTGGCGGTAATCGGCGGTTCAATCCTGGCCGTCTACGCCGCCCTCAAGATTATGGATCTTTACATCCACGGGGGCTGGGAATCGCTTCTTGCCGGCACTTGGGAGAGCTGGTTGTATCTGTTTGAGCTTATCTTCGCGGCGATAGTGCCGGTCGGGCTGATTTTTTCTCCCCTTTCCCGCCGTTCACCGGTCACATTAGGACTGGCGGCCTTTCTCGGCTCGGCAGGGCTGGCTCTCAATCGTCTCGACGTCGGCATATTCGGCTATTTCCATGACGCGCAGACGGTATACTTCCCATCCCTGACGGAATGGCTGCTGGGTATCGGGGTCGTGGCCGCGGCCGGTTTGGTCTTCTTCGCCATTTCGGAACATTTCCCCATCTTCGACGACAGATCGCCGGCGGTGATCGCACGCACCTATCTTCTGCGGCATCCCATGGGGACAGTGCGGCAGTTATGGCATACGGCGCTTGCCGATTCGCTTCACCGGATTTCACTCTTGGCGGTTTTTGCGCTGCCGATCGCCTTTGTCTTCCTGTATCCCCCGTATCACGATGGCGACAAGGAAGAGGCGAATGTTAAATCCGCCATCGGGGTCGATGTCGAACGCAATCACCTCAAAATAGACGGCAACCGGGCCGGCATCGCCACCGAATTTGCACACGCCGAACATCAAAAGCGCCTGAAGGATTCCACCGCCTGCGCCACCTGTCATCACCTGTCGATGCCGGGGGACAAAACGACTCCATGCAGTCGCTGCCATCGCCGATTCATCGACGGCGAACGGCTGTTCAATCATGGCTATCACCTTAAGGCGGTCGTCGAAAAAGAGGGGATCACCGGATGGTATCCGGCGAATAAGACCTGCTCGATCTGCCATGTTCCTGAACGACCGAGAACGGTTGCCAATACGAAAGACTGCTGGGATTGCCACAAGGAGGATATGTGGCCGCCTCAATTACCGCAAAAGGCGGTCGACCTGCGTATTGCCGGCTCTTTTGTCCACAGCATGCACAACGCGTGCATTCCCTGTCACCGCAGAGAACAAGAGCTGTCTGATGACCCCAAGAAGCAGGAGCTGGCCCGATGCGGGACATGTCATCCTACTCTCCGGCCGCGCGGATTTCGCGTCGACATGGTCGCTTCGGCGTCGTCGATTCGCGAGGGTGCTTTCGCAGGAGACGATTGACGACGGGCGAGAGCTTTTGCCGGACTTCCCCTTAAGTGTTGTCGAAGCGCGTGATTTTCCCTATAATTCGATTATGTGGAACAATCGAGATGAGGGCGGCAGGTTGACGGACGGGCATACGTGACCCATGTTTTGTATACGAGGGAAACATGAGCGATAAATCGCGCGCCACAGACATCATTCTTGACAGTATCGCCGATGGTGTCTTCACCGTCGACAGCGACTGGCGGGTAACTTCGTTTAACCGCGCCGCCGAGGAGATCACAGGTATTTCCCGCGAGGAGGCGATTGGTCAGCAGTGTTGCGACGTTTTTCGGGCGTCCATCTGTGAGTCGGCCTGTGCCCTTCGTAAGACTCTGAAAACGGGCAAACCGATCATCAACGAGATCATTTTCATTATCGGCCCCAGCGGCAGGCGGATTCCTATCAGCATTTCCACCGCTATTCTTCGCGACGAGCAGGGGCAGGTGATCGGCGGTGCGGAAACCTTCCGGGACCTGAGCGATGTCGAGGAACTCAGGCGGGAACTTCATCAGAGTTATTCGTTCGAAGATATTATCAGCAAGAATGAAACGATGCGGCGCATTTTCGGTATCTTGCCCAGCGTTGCCGAGAGCGATACGACCATTTTGATCGAGGGTGAGAGCGGGACGGGAAAAGAACTGATCGCCCGGGCCATCCATAATCTGTCTCATCGAAAAGACAGACCGCTGGTAACGGTCAATTGCGGCGCCCTTCCCGACAATCTCCTGGAATCGGAATTATTCGGATACAAGGCGGGAGCATTCACTGATGCCCGGCGCGATAAGCCGGGCCGTTTCGCACTGGCTGACGGCGGCACCGTCTTTCTCGATGAGATTGCCAATATCTCCACCGCCCTCCAGGTCAAATTGCTGAGGGTGTTGGAAACGCATTCGTATGAGCCGCTGGGCGCGACCGAGACAGTACATGCCGACGTCCGGGTAATTACCGCGGCCAATGTTAGCCTGCGCGATCGCGTCAGGGAAGGTGCCTTCAGGGAAGACCTGTATTATCGAATCAATGTCCTCAAAATCGAGCTTCCACCGCTACGCGATCGTCGGGAAGATATACCGCTGTTGGCGGAACATTTCATCCACCGCTTCAACAAAACCAAGAATAAGAACATCACTCATGTTTCACCCGAGGTATCGGCCATCCTGATGACTCACGATTACCCCGGGAATATCCGGGAACTGGAAAATATCATCGAACATGCTTTCGTTCTTTGCCGGGGTTCGGTCATCACTGCCGATTGTCTTCCCCAAAATCTCGCGCAACAGGAAAGTTTCGACCGCGTGGGCTCGCTGTCAATCGAGGAGTTTGAGCGCTATCTGATTCTTCAAATGCTTCGCAAACATGGCGGGAAGCGTGCCCCGGCCGCAACCGAATTGGGTATGAGCAAAACCACCCTCTGGCGCAAGATGAAGAAGTTGAATATTTCCGAATCGAACTCAAAATAATTTCATAAATGAAACGTGTTGTTACATCAGAAGATTTCATATTTGAAATCTTCTTGATGATTTAGATCGCACGCAATAAGTCCCGGCTACATTATAATCAATTATTTATTAATGACTTACGTGGATTTAGATGTCCGAAAACCATTTTGGCATTTCTTGTGCTTTGATATTGCACGGTGAAGATATGAAACTCGCAATACCCGTATGGAATGATCGCGTATCGCCGGTCTTTGATACCGCTACGCAGATCCTCATCGTCGAAGTCGAAAAAGGACAAATCCTTACAAGGCAGATTTACAAGATTGACCAGATTCCCGGATTTCAGCGCGGGGAGTGGCTCGCCCGAGCCGGGGTCAAAACTGTCGTATGCGGAGCCGTGTCCAATTCGCAGGAAGCGGTCCTGCGGGCCGCGGGTATGGACGTCATCCCCTGGATCGGGGGCGATATTGAAGATGTAATTTTTGCTTATTGTACCGGCGGTCTTGATAGAGGAGATTTCCGCCTGCCGGGATTCGATAATGGGCATCGACGCCGTCGCCGGGGCCGCCGGGTCCGAAGCAGCAAGAGCAATTCCAGTAAACAATTTCGATACCGTGGGAGATAGACATATGAAGATCGCCATTGCATCTCAGAGGCCGGAGCTGTCCGGTACGGTCGATCCGCGTTTCGGTCGGGCCAGGTATTTCATCATTTACAATACTGATGATGACTCCTGGAACGTTATTGATAATTCCCAAAACTCGGATGTCGCGCACGGCGCCGGAATTCAAACGGCCCAACGCGTGATCAATGCCGGGGCCGAGATGATTGTGTCCGGGAATTTTGGTCCCAAGGCAGCCGATGTTCTCGAGGCTGCCGGGGTGGTGACGACGATATGGGCCGAGGGCACTGTGGCCGACGTGATTGAAATGGCAAAGCATAATCGTCTCCCGGCACAAACCTGAGGCCGAAACAATATTCGCATGAAACGATGGAAACAGGTGACCGCGATGAAGCAAAGCTCGGAAAAATTCTGGAAAGAAGGGGGCCGCCAGCGCCGCCGGCGGAGCAGGATGGCTTCCTGTCTATCGGGATCGAGGGGCAGGGCAATCGGTTTCAGCTCGCTTGCCGCCCCGATTGCCGGATACATAGTAAACGATTTGCGAAAACCCGACAGTATTATTCGCAGACTCGTCGCTACTGCCGTCTCCAGGTTGCGCTTATCTTCCAATCGGGTGAAGAAAGAGCTGGATATCGGCGATCAGGCGGAAATTATTGTCCATGATGATAAGAGCAGCACATAGGTCACGGTTTGGACGGTAATTGCGCAACGGGTGATTACCAATATGCGATCAGGAAAGGAGATATGACATGCCGAGTGGAGATAGAACTGGGCCGGTGGGAGCGGGACCCCGCACCGGACGAACAGCCGGCTACTGCGCCGGATACGGTATGCCGGGATTCATGAATCCCGGGTATGGCTGGGAGCGAGGGTATGGTTTCGGCAGGGGATATGGTCGTGGCCGGGGGATGGGCTTTGGTCGCGGCGGCGGTCGAGGATGGCGCCATCGATACTATGCTACCGGCGTGCCAGGATGGGCGCGCGGGTCGTTCGGTTATGGAGCTCAATTTTGGGAAGCGCCCCCGCCCCCGGCAGAGATGCCGGCAGAAGGCGATCCTCAGGCCGAACTGACCGAGCTTAAAGGACAGAGCAGACATCTTGAGGATACGCTGGACCAGATACGCCGGCGTATTGAAGAGCTCGAAAAGCACATAAAAGAATAAAGGGGATACGATGACGCGATTATTTTCGAATCAAGATTCTCGAAATTTGTCCGCCCGCGGACAAGGGGGCGGAGGCCGAGGCGGTGGACGCGGACAGGCCGGGGGCCAAGGCGGCGGACGTGGACAGGGTGGGGGCCGAGGCGGCGGACGCGGACAGGGGAGTGGCCAGGGGGGCACGCCGCGAAGCGGCAGTACAGATGTTTGCGTCTGCACCGCTTGCAACGTTACCGTTTCGCATGAACGGGGAATTCCCTGTCGCAATATAAGATGTCCTCAATGTGGTCAGCCTATGGTTCGAAAATAGGCGGCGCGATGCGGATAGCAGTTGCCAGCGGCAAAGGCGGGACGGGAAAGACGACTATCGCCACCAATTTGGCGGTGGCGCTGGCCGAAGATGGTCATTCCGTTAAATTGGTCGATTGTGATGTCGAAGAGCCGAATGCGCAGGTATTTCTTCGTCCACATATCGAATCATCGATCAGGGTCGAGGTCCTTCTTCCTCAGGTTGACTATGACAAATGCACGGCATGCGGCGAATGCGCCTCCGTCTGCCGCTTTCACGCCATCGCCGTCATTGCTAATCAGGTTCTGATATTTCCGGAATTGTGCCACAGCTGCGGCGGGTGCATTTTGCTCTGCCCCGAACGGGCCATGACGCATACCTTCCGGCCAATCGGAGACATAGACAGCGGCCGCAGCCATGGCCTCGCATGGGTCGAGGGCCGTCTCACAGTTGGCGAAGCTCAGGCTCCCCCGGTCATCAAAGCCGTCAAAAAGGCCGCGTCGGACGCGGACATAATATTATACGACGCGCCGCCGGGCACCTCCTGTCCGGTGGTCGAAACCGTTAAAGGTTGCGACTACTGTATTCTCGTCACCGAACCAACCCCGTTCGGCCTCAATGACTTGACCCTCGCGGTCGGTATGCTCCGAAAAATGAATATACCGTTCGGCGTCGTTATCAATCGATCTGATATAGGCGATTCGGCCGTGGAAGAATATTGCGGCCGGGAAATGATTCATATTCTGGCCCGCATTCCCCATGATCGGAATATTATCACGGCGTATTCCGAAGGAGACCTGATGCTGTCGCACAGGCCCGAATATCGAGATCGCATGTTGAGGTTGTACGACAGCATTAGACGACAGGCGGCGGCATGAAGCAGTTGGTCATTCTCAGTGGGAAGGGCGGCACCGGCAAGACATCGATCACCGGTGCGTTCGCGGCGCTCGCCGAAAATGCTGTGCTCGTGGACTGCGATGTCGACGCCGCCGATTTACACCTCATCGTCCTTCCGGAGATCTTGGAACGACACGATTTTTCCGCCAGCGAAAAGGCTGAGATCATCCAGGATCGATGCATTCAATGCGGCATCTGTTACGAGTGTTGCGAATTCGACGCCATTATCAAAGATGAATCATATCCGGATGCTGCCTTGCCGGTTTACACGGTCGATCCCCTGAGTTGCGAAGGATGCGCCGTATGCAGTTATATCTGCCTCGACAAAGCGGTCACGATGAAGCCCGCGGTCAGCGGGGAATGGTATCGATCCGATACTCGTTTTGGCCCCATGGTCCATGGCCGGCTCGGCATCGCCGAGGCGAATTCGGGCAAACTGGTGGCTCTCTTGCGCGAGGCGGCCCGCCGTATTGCCGACGATCAAAACCGCGACATGATTATCATTGACGGTCCACCGGGCATCGGCTGTCCGGCCATTGCCTCTCTGACAGGCGCCGATTACGTTCTGCTCGTCACCGAACCGACGCTGCCGGCATTGCATGATCTCACGCGCATCGCCGGCCTCATCCGGCATTTCCACTTTACCGCCGGCATTTGTATCAACAAATGCGATATAAACGCATCCGTGGCCGATCAGATCGATAATTTCTCCAGGGACAATGGGTTCGAAATCCTCGGCAGACTTCCATATGATATCATCGTAACCAAGGCCCAGGTTGCCGCGAGGACAGTTATCGAGTACACCGACGGCGATATTTCCCGAAATATGCGGTCACTCTGGACGAACGTGCGGCGCCGGCTCGACGATATCGAATCACGACGGCCGGCTGGAGTTCGCATGAAAACCAACAATCCGAATAGCACTGGAGCATAGAATATGAAATTAGCGATTCCGCTGGAAGAGGGAGTTCTTGCCTCGCATTTTGGACGATGCCAGGCATTTGCGATAATCGATCTCGATCCCGACGCCAGGCAGATCATCACAATTGAGACGATGGCGCCGCCGGTTCACCAACCAGGTATTTTCCCGCAGTGGCTTAATCAGCTTGGAGTATCTGCGGTGATCGCCGGCGGGATGGGCCAGCGGGCAATTCAATTATTTACGCAGATGGGCATTGACCTGTATGCCGGCGCGCCGGTCGATGCGCCGGAGAGTTTGGCCCAGGCATATCTCGACGGTACGCTGAACACGCAGTTCATTCCTTGCGAAGGCGGCCATGGAACCTGCGATCATGATCATCAAATGTAATACGCCCAAGCGCAAATAGGGGATCTGACAAGATATCCAGCTCCATTCCTTCTATGGGTGAAAAGGGGCGACCGCCCGGTGGAGTTCGTACTCTCTCCGCCGGGCATTTTTTTGGCGATCTGCGCTGCAATCTTGGAGCAACATATTGATCCGGAGCCATACTCTCCGATCGAACGGAGTTCGACAATGATTATGTCTTGTTATAAATGGTCACACAAGATTCAGCGACAATTTGAATTGACCGAAAAATCCACTCCCCTTTTAGGCCTTTCCAGGACAATGGTCTTTTCTTTATTATTTTGATTTATGCAGGAGACGATAAAGCGTCGGGAGTACGAAAAACAACAGAATACTCGATACCGAAAAACCTCCGATGACGGCGATAGCCAGCGGCTGCTGCATTTGCGCCCCCGTTCCGATAGCGAGCGCCAGCGGAGCGAGAGCCAAAACCGCCGCCAGAGTCGTCATAATAATCGGCCGGGCGCGCCTTCGGCATGCCGTCACGAGGGCGGTATCGAGGTCGGCTCCGCCGTCGCGAACCCGCTTCGTTTCATGCATAACAAAAACGCCGTTTTCGGCCACAATGCCGATGATCATTATCAAGCCGACGAAACTCGAGATGTTGAATGTCACCCCCGTGATCCACAAGGCCGCTACGACGCCGATCAGCGACAGCATGCTCACGGTCAGCACTGAGATCGGCACCGTGAACTCGCCGAATTCGAACAGCAGAACGATAAACACCATCAAAAAGGCCGCCATGGCGACGAGCAGCAAGGCGCGGAATGATTCCTGCTGGGTCTGGTATACACCGCCAAACTCCAGCGAGACGTTTTTGGGGAGTCGCAATTGCGCCGACAGCTCCCGTTTGATATCCCTGATCGTGCGACCCATGTCTCTGCCCTCGATACGGCCGCTGACGGCGACTACCTGGCGCAGGCTTTCCCGGTCCAATTCGGTCTGCCCTGCGGTCATCTCGAAGGAAGCGACATCGCCGAGAGGAATCAGCACGCCGTCACTACTGCTAATCGTCATCTTTTTGATGGTATCGATGTCGCGATGGTATTGGTCGGGAAAGGTGACGCGGATGTTGATAATTTTCTCTCCTTCCGGAATCGAGCTTTCGACCTTCCCCTGGACGATGCTTTCGAGTTCCCCCTCGATATCTTCCACGGTCAGGCCCGCCAGCGCCGCCCGTTCGGGATCGACCTGCATGACAAACGACGGTCCCGAAATGACGATGCCATCGAAGACGTCGACGACGCCCGGCACGGTTTTGATGATCCCGGCGACCTTTGTGGCTTCGCTTTGCAGGACATGAACGTCATCGCCGAAGAGTTTGACTTCGATCGGCTTGGGCGAGTTCGTGAGATCGCCGATAACGTCCATCATCAATTGGCCGAAATCGACCTGCAGAGACGGTTCTGACGCCTCGACTTTGCCGCGGACTTCGGCGATGATCTCGTCAATCGACCGGGACCGCTTTTCCTTCAGTTTGATCAGGAAATCGCCCGTATTCGGTTCGGTGAGAAAGAATCCCAGTTGGGCGCCGGTCCGCCGGGAATACGATTCCACCTCGGGTATGTTCATCAATATGCGTTCGACGTCCATCAGCATATCGTTGGTCTCTTCGAGCGACGTTCCCGGCGGCGACACGTAATCAAGAACGAAAGTTCCCTCATCCATCGCCGGCATGAATTCGCTGCCGATGTGGCCGTAGATATAATAAGCGCCGATGGCGATTCCCAGAGCGACCGGGATAACGAGTATACGATATTTCAGGAGAAACCGGAGAGATCGCGAGTAAAGCCTGGTCAGCCGCGAATCGCGGGCCTCTTGAAGCGATTCCCGCTCGATGTCTTCTTTCCTCAAGATGAGACCGGCCAGCAGCGGCGCGACCGTAATAGAGAACAGAAATGACAGCGCCAGAGCGAAGATCATGGTCAGGGCCAATGATTTGAAAAAGGCCCCGGTCAGACCGATCAGGAATATCAATGGAATATTGATAACGATGGTGCTGGCCGATGATCCGATTATGGCCGGCATCAGTTCGCGTAGCGACCGGGATGCCGCCGCATCAAACGCTTTTTCCGTCGCCGGCGGTCGGCTCCGGCTTTCCGCAATCTGAGCAAAGATATTTTCGATGACGACGATGGAATCATCGATTATCAGCCCGACCGCCGCCGCAATGCCTCCCAGGGTCATAATATTGATCGTTTCGCCGACGATTTTCAGGCATACCAGTGTGGCCGCGATCGTGAGGGGCACTACCACAACCATCACCAAAGACACCCGCCAGTTTTGCAGAAAGAGAAACATGACGACCATGGAGAGCAGGATACCGATGACGATGGCGTCACGGGTGCCGAGGATCGACCGGCGGATAAAACTGCCCTGGTCGTACCAGTTTTCGAATTTGACTCCTGCGGGAAGCTTGATGCGGGCGACGGCGTTCTGAACGGCCTGTCCGATCGCCACGACGCTTCCGGTCGGCTGTTTCACGACGCTGATCAACACGGCCGGTCGACCGTGAGCCGTGGTGCGGATATAGCTCGGCGCCACGGCCGGCTCCACCGTGGCCACGTCGCGCACCAATACCGGCACGCCCGAGCGAGTCGTCACGACAACATTCTCGATATCCTCCGCCGTATAAAGGGCGCCGGAAACGAGCGACAGGTACAGCCGGTAATTATTTTCTATAAGGCCGGGAGATGCGATCAGGTTTGTTTTGGCGATGGCGTCCGAAATCTGCCGGATGTCCAGGCGATAAGCGGCAAGCTTATCGGGAGAAGCCGTGACCCGGAATTCCTTGGTTTCGCCGCCGACGACCTCGACCCGCGCCACGCCCCCGATCCTCATGATCGCGGGACGCAGCTGGTATAAGGCAAGATCCCGCATGTCGACGGCGCTGATGCTGTCCGACGTCAGGCTGTACCCAAGGATGGGGAAAACGGCGACGCTCATTTGTTCTACGTCGATCGCCACGCCCGCGGGAAGCAGATTACGCTTATCGGCGATCCGGTTTTGCAGGGTCTGAAGCGCTTCGCGGATGTCCGTTTTCCAGCTTAGCCCCAGAGAAATTTCGGTTGAGCCGCGGCCGGTGATTGATCGAACAAGCTCCACGCCCGGTACCGAGCTCGCCACTTCTTCCAGCGGTTTGGTCACCTGGATCATCATCAGCTCCGCCGGTTGTTCACCGTTGTCGGCGAGGATGACGATTCGCGGAAAAGTAATATCTGGGAAAAGCGACACCGGCATGAGCCGGGTTACAGCCACGCCGGCGACCACCAGACCGGCCGCCGCAAAAAGAATTGCCTTGCGGTGCTTCGATGCATAGCCGAACAGGTTCACGGCTGCGGCGCCCCCGTGATAGTCACGCGCATGGAGTCGGCGGCCTCATAACTGCCGTTGACGATGGAGCCCATGCCCGCTTTGAGTCCGGGGCCGCTGATCTCGATGAGCGAATCAATCCGTACACCGGTGGAGACGGGAACCGATATCGCCAATGAATCAGGTGAAATCGTGAAGATGTGGTGCATTCCGGTAATATCGTCGCGAATGACGGCCGCCTGCGGAACCAACAGCGCGTCCTTGCGAACCCCGGTGATAATTGCTGCGATTCCCCGCATTCCCGTCCGCAGGGTTTTTTCGATTTCCGTGGAAGACTGGGCGAAGTTGATTCTGACCGGCACGGCCTGACTGGTGATATCCGACTGAGGCTCGATCGAGGCCACAGCGCCCGGGAAATTTTTGTCCGGCAGAGCCGGGAATTCGATGCGACACTTCTGCCCGACGTTGATCGAGCCGATATCCGCCAGCCTGACGGCGGCGACAAAATCGAGCGTCGAGAGATCGACCAGTCGCAGGAGTTCGGCTCCCTGGGCGACCGCCTGACCGGCGCTGACCATCTTGTCCGCCACCGTGCCTTTCTGCTGAGCGACGATCGGAACCAATTGCTGATTCGCCTCGGCCACCTTCAGCGCCCGCCGCGCGGTTTCCTTTTGCGCTTCGATTTTGGCGTCGGCCAGAAGCCGTTTGGCTCCGGCGATAGAGGCTTCGGAATCTCGGGTCCGGATGACCGCCACTTCCTGGTCGTCGGCAACCGTTTCACCGGGCTGGACGCTTATGGAAACGACAGTGCCCTCGAACGGCGAAACTATCGTCTGTTGGTCGGTAACCGCCGTTTCGCCGGTCGCCGAAACCGTCTCTTCGACCGTACCGGTCCGTATCGGTTCCACCGAGACGGCCAGCGTGACCGCTGCGACAGGCTCGTCCGAATTTTTCGATCCGCCGCCGCAACCGAAAATGAGAAAGCCGCTCATCGTCATGAGCAGCCCGATAATTAGATCATTCATCGTGGGCTATCGTTTCCTTTCGCCAAGAGCCGGTTGTATTGCGCCTGCACGAATTGAATTTCCGCTAACGTTTCCACCTCCGACAGGCGCGCGTCGGTCAGGCTCTGCTCCGTCGCGAGAACATCGTAGGCGGAGGCGTCGCCATCAGCGTACTTGGCCATGAAAAGGGCGTAATTTTCCCGGGCGGTTTCGAGCATGGCCCGAATCCCTCGCAGACGTTGCATGGCATTCTCCATCTGCGCCCTCAACGTGCGGTACTCCGCCTGGATTGATTGATCGATGACCTTGATGCGATCGAAGGCGGCGCGGCTTTGGATAGCGCTTTGTTGAATACGCGCCTTCCGCGCGCCCCAGTCCCATAACGGCATATCGACCCCGATACCGACCGAATAGCCGAAGGAATTGAATCGTTCGGAGGTGGGCATCTGAAGGTTTTGCCGGGACGTCAGCACGCCGACATCGCCCGTTAACGATATCTGAGGCAATCGTTCCGCTTTAATCTGACTGACGGCGATTCGGCTCAGGCTGTAATTAACCTGCGCGGCCTGCATGTCAAGATTGGTCGCGGGGTCGATCGGGGGAAGCGGTTCGGTGATATCTTCGGTTACCACCAGCAGGCTGTCGAGGGAACCGGTGACGGCAAAGGAAGTGTCGTCAGGAGTGCCCATAGCACGAACCAGTTGATATTTTGCCGTCGCCACTCCCTGCGCCGCCGTCATCGCCGCGGTCCGGGCGTTGGTGAGTCCGATCTGGGCACTCAGCAAATCCGTATACCCGACCGTGCCGGCGGCATTGAGCCGTCTGGCCAGGTCGACATATTCGGACAGCCGCGACGCGCTTTCATCGCGAGAGGACAGCTCTCGTTGGGCCCGAAGGAGTTTAATAAAGGCCTGGCGTACTGCAAGAACGACATCCCGCTCCGTCTGCCTGTAAGCGAGGTCCTGAAAATCGACACCCAAACCTGCCTGGCGGATATCCAACGACCGCATTCCCCCATCATACACAGTCTGTTCCCCGATGATTCGCGCCCCCAGTTCTCCGCCGTTCGAGACCGCCGGATCATAACCGAATGCGAGCGACCACGGCGCATAACTGGTTCCCCCTGAAAATCGGAATTGGGGCAACAGCGCCTTGCCGGCGGCGGTCTTCTCGAAAGCCGCCGCATGTCTGGCGTCCCCGGCGATGGACAAATCGAGGTTATTGGCTCTGGCGATAGCCAGGCACCGGTCTATCGTCAGTGAATCTGTAGCCTGCGCCGAAGCACTGAGTAATGCCGCAAGCAGCACGAGCGCTGTCATCATCCGAATACACATCTCGCAAAATCTCTCCTTACGGATATCCTACGCGGTGTGCAATCGCGGCATTTGTGGTCACCGACATAGTTAATCCTCGTCAGCCTCGTCGCCCTCGGATTTCTCATCCTTGTCCGACACTGTCTTCTGCGAAAGAATCTTGCCCGAGGCATCAACGACCATTTCCACTCTCTCCTCATTGTTTTCCAGGAGTATTTCAAATTGGGTTGTCTCTCCGCGGGTAATCTTCTCAGATTTTTTCAGATCACCGTTGGGATATTTTGCGTCGAGCGCTTTCCTGACAGCGGCCGGAAGATCGCCCGGCGTTACACTTTCTTCAATTTCGAATGCACTTCCATCTTCCGTATATAAAATGTCACGACGGACGCTGCCATCGACGCTTTCGATCTCAAAGTAGGTTGCACTGTCAGTAGTCTCCAGACCGACATTTTTGATTTCGGCTTTCGGGTAGGCCTTGTGAAAAGCCGTCATTACCGCCTTGGGCGCTTCGACCTTCTTGTCGCTGCTTGCCTTCTGAGCGCCGGCAGGCGCTGCGAAACACCCGGCAGCAGGTAGGAAAAAAGCGACCACTAAGAGAATAGTCCGTGCTTTCATAGTGATTTCCCTTCGTTAGACATCTGCAAATCTCACCCGGCATCATTAGACTCGGGCGCCTGTCTTAATAACACATGTAACCGTTGCAAGATGAAATGGAAATGAAAAGGGCAGGCAAATGCTACAATCACCATAAATTTATCAAGACAGATCTTGGAGCTGGGATAAGTTGTCGATGGGGAGGCTTATTCTGACCGTTGTGCCGGCACCCGCCTCACTGGCGATGGCAATTTGCCCGCCATGAGCCTCGACAAGCTCCTTGGCGATGGCCAGTCCCAGGCCGCTTCCCTCCCGCTCGCCCCGTGCCGCAGACGCCCGATAGAAGCGCTTAAAAACATTCGGTCTATCCGCCGCCGCGATGCCCGGCCCCTGATCCCGGATCGTCACGGTTGCCATGCCGCTTTCTTTTCCGAGGGAAATGAATACCTGCCCGCCCCGGGGTGAATATTTTAATGCGTTTTCCGTGATATTGAGAAACACCCGTTTCAGTTTCCCGGCGTCGCCGACTATTTCTATCGCTTCATCCACATGCAATTCCATCCGGATATTGTTCGCGTCGGCCGGGGCCTGGAACAGCTTCATGATATCGGCCAGTAACTCGTCCAGCCGAACCGGCTGAACGTCGAGGGCGAGCTTCCGGGCGTCAATCCGCGCCAGAAGAAGCAATTGATCAACCAAACGCGACAGCCGCTCCGTCTCGGACAGGGCTGCCTCGATGCCCTCGCGAGATTTCTCATCTTCGACGCGGCGTTTCAAGAACTCCAATTCACTGTAAATAACCGTCAAAGGCGTGCGTAACTCGTGCGAGGCGTCGGCGACGAATTGCCGCTGGCTATTGAACGCATCTTCAATGCGACTCATCATTTCGTTAAGAGCGTCCGCTAATCGATGTACTTCGTCTTTGGTGTCGGGCGCGGTCAGGCGGTGATGAAGCGATGACTCCGAAATCCGTTCTGCGGCATCGACCATCCGCACCATTGGCTTAAGCGCAATACGTGTGATCAGATAGACCAACAGCACTGAAAGAAACAAGGCCGCAATAACGGCGACAGCCAAGATCAGCGTCAGGTCCTGCAGGCGGGAAGAAAGCTCGGTCATAGGTGCCGCCAACCGCAGAACAAAATCGGCCGTCTCACCGGTTTCGATCGGCCGGATTGATTGACGGAACAGAGTATCGTTTACGCGAATCGTTTCGAATAACGAATTACCGGCAAAAGCCCATCGACGGCTCTCATTATTGAGCGCTGGAAGTGATCCTCGTGAGAAAATGTCATTTCCGGAGGTGTCGATCAATTCTATTCTAACGCCGGGAAAACCCGGCGCGCCGACCGCCTGTAATTCGTTCTCCTCTGGAAATTCATTGCTTTCCCATTCATTCTCAAATTCAGTGATGAAGCCGGTCGCAAATACCTCCAACTGTGAATCGAGCTTGGCTATTTCGCTTTCCCGGGTGCGATCATAGACGACGAGCGCGACAGCAATGAGGACGAGACCGAATACCGCCACATCGGCGAGAATGATCTTTGCTTTTATCGTCATTCCGACATTCCGTTTGTTACCGTGCTGAATCCGAGAAAATATATCCTGCCCCGCGGACGGTGTGGATGAGCGTCCGGTCAAAGCCCTTATCGACTTTCTGCCGCAAGAATCTGACGAAGGACTCGATGACATTGCTCTTGGGATCGAAATTCATATCCCAGAGGTGCTCCGATATTTCCTGCCGGGAGATGATGCGATCTGGATTGTGCATGAAGAGTTCCAGGAGAGCGAATTCCTTTGCTGTGAGGAAGATCTCCTTTTCCCCGCGATGGGCTTTATGAGTATTCAGATCAAGGGTCAGCCCGAATCGTTCGATATTGACGGCCCGGACGTCCGAATTTCTCCGCGCCAGCGACCGAATCCGGGCCAGGAGTTCCCCGAAATGAAACGGCTTGGTCAGATAATCGTCCGCCCCCGTTTCCAAACCCCGAATCTTATCCGAGACGTCGTCCAATGCTGTGAGCATTAAAATCGGCGTCAGGATACCGTAACGCCTGATATTCTGACACGTCTCCCAGCCGTCCTGCCCCGGCAGCATAATGTCAAGAATAATGACGTCATATTCATTGACGAAAGCCATCTCCTCGCCGGAGGCGCCGTCCGCAGCGATATCGACCGCGAAGCTCTCGGCCCGCAGATTTTTTGCCAGCGCCGCCGAGACCCTATTGTCATCTTCTATGAGCAAAATTCTCATGCACTGCCTCTATCGCACATATAATGATATATAGATGAAAATCCCATGAAAATCCACGTTTATCAGCAAGCCCATGACGCCAAATTGGCTGGATCTTTCACTCACCCTGCGGCGCCATCGCACTCAAACTGCTATCGTATGGTCTATTCATCAGAGAACAGCGGTTTGCAAGTCGCGGTTGGAATACGATAGTGGCTGCGATAGGGGCGATATACCTGCGTCAGATAATATGAGTTCTTTGAAATCAAGCACTGGAGATACCATAACGGGCGACACAGACTGTAACCTGGGGAGGAAGAGTTCAATCGTATCGTAAACCCCATTTCATATCTTCTTGAAATTAGGTGCATACGTAGCCGAGGTTGAAAACGCCATCGCCTGATAGTGCATATCTAAGGGAAGTCCATAGCCGTAACATCCATGGAGTAGGGGGAACAGGGATTCGAAATCGATAGGTGGCTATCAGTCAATCGGATAGACCATCGATGGCCTAAAACGTGACTTGAGGCGATTTGTAACTTTTTGAATATCAAATAGTTATGATTACGCAATAACAATATGGCCTTCATTGATGATCTTCGAACTCTGGGGGCGTGGCGGCATAAGAAATAACTGCCAATTTTAGTGGCTGTTCTTTGTAAAATCTCCTATATTCTAATCTACACGACCAGTTGTGGAGTCTTAACTAAGAAAACAATTATTGAGAAATACCGGAAACGCCGATGCCACAGAAGAAAACAAATATACGTTTTATCGTGATATTTGGCTTTGTTTGGATAGGCTTTGGAATCTTTGGCTTGATTGAAGCACCGGAAAGAACGCTGCTCACAGCGTCCCAGTTTACAGCGGGCGCCATACACCTCATTTATGCTTTCTGGCTATGGCGGAAGTCCAATTCAAAGCGATCATGATGGCTTTTTTTCTGGGCGCATGCAAATCGATCTGGTGATTTGATCATCACGGGAATCGACCAATTTCTGCAGAGGCGGCCCGGGACCATGCTGCCCATGACACCATAGCGGTACATATTTCGAATCAAAAACGTGGGAATGACTCATGCGCTCGAGAAACTGCGATAGAATGACTTCGGCAATGAGAATATTTGCCATACTGTTTTTTCTTCTGCAATTCGTGGGTATCCAGCAGGTACATTCCGACACTCTGACTATTGACTACACCTTTTCCGCTCCCGAAATAAGCGAAATTGCCATTGACGGTATAAAGTACCATGTTCCTTTCATGCCGGATTGCCCCAATTCCGGAAAATATGGTGAACCAAAATTACCCGCATGCGGCGCTGAGATTGCCATTCCCTACGGACAACAAGTGGAGACTATCGAAGTCGTGACCGGGGAGAGAATTCTTGTGCAGAATAATATTGTTATCGCGCCATCAGCCGGCGCGGTGCCTATTTCGATGGATGAGACAAAACGCAAAATGCCACAGCCGAACCCCGTGATATATCGTTCCCATAAACCTTTTCCCAAAGCAAGATTTGAGAATGTCGGGGTACAGTCTTTTCGAGGATATAATATTCTTATTTTGAAACTCAATCCGTTGGAATACCTGCCCTCTGATAGTTCGCTGTACTATTTCCCCACACTACAGATAATCGTGACTACTGAGAACTCAGACGAAATACATGCTTTATTTCGGGGGCTTCCCGGCGATGAACGTGAGGTCCGAAGACAGGTCAAAAATCCAGAAATTACTTCAACGTATGCTACCGGTCAAAAAAATATGGAGGGCAACTATGATTTACTGATCCTGACCCTTCCTGAATTTGTCGATGGTTTTCAGAAACTCAAGGATTATCATGATTCGACCGGGATACCGACGGAAATTCGTACCTCATCGGATATCTTTGCTGAAACCGGCGGGCTGACTCCTGAGCATATTCGCGAATATATCACCAATCGCTACCTGTACGACGGTATCGAGTATGTCTTACTCGGGGATGATGACAATGTAATTGCCGCCAAATACCTGTACGTTGAAGCCTGGGTTTATGACCAGTACAATTACGTTGACGAAAAAATGCCTGGGGACCTTTACTATGCCTGCCTTGATGGAACCTGGGACTACGATGGGGACGGTCGCTATGGAGAACCCACTGACGGAGAAGGGGGCGGCGACGTTGATCTCATTGCGGAAGTTTATGTAGGCCGGGCCGCGGTGGATGATACCCTGGACGTCTCCCGCTTTGTCAACAAAACCATTGCCTATTTGTCTTCATCCGATCCCTACCTCCGCGAAATACTCTTCACGGGCGAACAACTCGGCTACCCGGATATGAAGGCTTATGGATCCACCATGCTGGAAGAACTTGTTGACGGCACCGGTTCGAATGGATACGAAACGGTGGGAATACCGTCAGATCTTTACAGCATTGATCGGCTCTATGATCGCGATTGGCCTGGTGGATACTGGCCGACTCAGGAAGTCATCGATCGCATCAACTCCGAAAAGCATTTTATCAATCATCTGGGGCATTGTTTCTATACCTACGCCCTCAAAATGTATACCAGCCAGATACCTTTATTGACTAATAGCAAGCCGTCATTTATGTATGTGCAAGGTTGTTATGCCGGAGGCTTCGATACCCTTGATACCGAATGCTGGGCGGAAGTCGTGACGGTTAAGACCGAGGCCGGGGCGTTCGCGGGGATATTCAATGCCCGTTACGGATGGGTGGAATCTTATGCGCATGTCAATACCAGCGATGGCGCCGGGCAAAGGCTGCATCGGGAATTCTGGGATGCCATATTTAATCCCGATGAGGGCATTTCCGAAATCGGGCGGGCGAACCAGGATTCCAAGGAAGATAATCTGTACCGAATTAATGACTGCGCGATGCGTTGGACCTATTATCAAGTGAATCTGTTTGGTGATCCGACCGTCCCGATCAAACGGTTCACCGGACTGGCTTTCGATTATCCCGAGGGCATACCTGAATTTGCCGATCCGCTTCAGCCGACCCAGGTTCGGATGCAGGTTTCGGGCTTGTATGGCGGAACTCCGGTTGACAGTTCCGGCCAGGTTTATTATTCAATCAATGGAGGAGAATTTTCGATGATCGATATGGTCGAAATCTCGCCGGGATTGTATGAAGCCGATTTGCCTGCCATCACCCGTACCGATGCGATTCAATTCTATTTTGGCGCCGAAGAAGGACAATCCGGCCGTCTCTATGATCCCCCTCCGGATTCTCCATTTGTATTGATTCCTCGGACGGAAGCGATAGTGGTCTTTGCGGATGACTTTGAAATCGACAAGGGTTGGTCGCTTTCGGGAGATTGGGAACGCGGCCTTCCGGCAGGAAACGGGGGTGAAAAAGGCTGGCCCGATCCTTCCGAAGGCTGTGCCGGCCCGGCTGTCCTCGGTTATAATCTGAACGGTGATTATGATAACAGCATACCGTCCTTATATGCGATCAGTCCTGCCGTAGATTGTTCGGGTCTGGATAATGTCCACCTGTCATTTGATAGATGGCTCGGAGTAGAACAGATACCCTGGGATAATGCCTCGATTAGTGTCAGTACCGATGGCGCCGATTGGACGACAATTTGGAGCAACGCCGGCATTGTCCAAGATTCCGGATGGAAGAAAATACAATTCGATATTTCTGATATAGCCGCCTTTCAATCCACCGTCTATCTTCGGTGGACAATGGGTCCCTGTAATCACATCTGGCATTATTGCGGCTGGAATATAGATGATGTCAGAGTATCCAGCTATTATTGTCAGACGTATATCTGCGGCGACGCCAACGGTGACCAAAGCATCAACATTGCGGATGCGGTATTCCTTATCAACTACATATTCAAAGGCGGAGATGCCCCCGATCCGCCTGAAGCGGGGGATGCCAACTGCGACGGCGCTGCCAACGTTGGAGACGCAGTCACTCTGATAGATTATATCTTCAAAGGCGGCCCGGAGCCGTGTCGTCCGTGAGGGAGACAGGGATTCGAAATCTCTGAGTAATTGGTAATTAGGAGCATAGGCCACAAATGGCTCAAGGGCAGCTTTGCGGAGATTTGTGTCTTATTGAAGAACAACTAGCTAGTGTAGTGCGTCGTAATTATCTTGACATTTAATTTGAGTTTTGGTATGCT
>CAZJWR010000020.1:56557-59293 GCA_964549765.1 uncultured Ignavibacteriales bacterium | reverse complement strand
TCTTTATTTAGCCAAAATCACCTAAAATTTACACACAAGAATTTACACAACCGCGGCGGTTCCGAATACCCGTACTTGGCAGATTCAAAAGGGACACGATCAGCGGGTCGCCCCGGTTATATTTCTCCCGGAGGGGGGCCATTTACGGCCTCGGATCGGCTGCCGGCGGCCTGCCGGACCCCGTTCGGTCGAAATAAAGCGACGCTGACGCAAAATACCGCTTGACAAAACGGATTACTTTAGTATCATATCAATATCGAAACGTGAGGTTTATTGTGAAAGCCTGCTCTGTCAACCAACCCAACCCCTTCGGCGCAGATTCCGCCCGCTATTATTATTTTTATTATTATTGCCGATCCGGTAGTGGGCCCGAGGCTTTCACCGCAGACTAAACGTCGAACGAAAAAGACCCCCAGCCCACTATCGAGACGATGGTGGGCTTTTTTTATGCCCGTTTCGCGACGGGCCAAAAACCGAAATAACCGGCTCGAAACACGAAAGGGTTACACCATGAGCATGACACGCGGAATCAGGGGGGCGGTCAAGGTGGATAGTAACACGCGGGAGAACATTTTCAAGGCCACGCAGAGCCTCCTCCGGGCCATAATTGACGCCAACGAGGTGTCCGTCGGCGATATCGCCAGTGTCTTTTTTACGGCGACCGGTGATCTCGACGCCGATTATCCCGCCTACGCCGCCCGCGAGATGGGCTGGGTGACGGTGCCGCTTCTGTGCGCGCACGAAATGAAAGTCCCCGGCAGCATGACCGGCGTCATCCGCGTGCTCATGCACGTCAACACCGAAAGAGCGCAAAAAGACATTCGACATCAATACCTGGGCGAAACCGCGCGGCTCCGGCCCGACATCAATGGAGGTATATTGCAATGATCGTCGTTATGCAATCCGGGGCCAGCGAGGCCCAGACCGGCGTCGTCCTGGACAAAATCCGGGAACTCGGCTTTGCGCCGCACCTCTCGCGAGGAGAAAAACGGACCATCGTGGGCGTCGTCGGCAACCGGCGGAAAGTCGATCCACAGGTGTTTCTGGTACTGCCGGGGGTCGAGAGTGTCATCCCGATCCTCAAACCGTTTAAACTGGCCAGCCGAGAATTCAGAGCAGAAACGTCGATCGTAACAGTCAACGGCGCTCGTATCGGCAGCGAGGAAGTTGTCGTCATGGCCGGGCCGTGCGCCGTGGAAAGCCGGGAGCAAATGATGGCCGCCGCCGAAGCGGTGGCGGCGTCGGGGGCGAAAATACTCCGTGGCGGCGCCTTCAAGCCGCGCACGTCGCCATACAGTTTTCAGGGTCTCAAGGAGAAAGGATTGGAAATACTCCGCGAAGCCGCCGATAAATATGGCCTGGCGGTTGTGACCGAGGTAATGTCGCCGAGTATGGTCGATTTGGTGGCGACCTACGCCGATATCCTGCAGATCGGAGCGCGCAATATGCAGAATTTTTCGCTTCTGGAGGCGGTCGGCAAATCGCATCGCCCGGTGCTGTTAAAACGCGGTATGATGTCGACGGTCGAGGAACTCTTGATGTCGGCCGAGTATATCCTCGCCAACGGCAATCCCAATGTCATCCTGTGCGAACGGGGTATCCGCAGTTTCGAGACCTACACCCGCAACACGCTCGATATCGCCGCCGTGCCTCTGATCAAGAATCTGAGTCATCTGCCGGTGATCGTCGACCCCAGCCACGCCACCGGCAAACGCGAACTTGTCGCGCCGGTGTCGCGGAGCGCCATCGCCGCCGGACTTATTATCGAGGTGCATCCTGATCCGGAAAAGGCGCTGTCGGACGGCGTGCAGAGTCTCCGCCCGAAAGAATTCACGGAATTAATGCGTGATTTGATAAAGATATCCGAAGCAGTAGGGAGACGGCTATGAAGAAGTTGAATGAATTGGATGTGCTGATCATTGGCTTGGGCCAGATCGGCGGCTCGCTGGCGATGGATCTGACCGGGCGACGGATTGTTCGGCGCGTGGTTGGCTACGACGTCGATCCGAAAGTTATGGACAAGGCCGAGGAGATGGGCATCATCGATGAAGCCGCGACATCGCTCGAGGAAGCGTTGTCGGCGGCGGACCTGGTTATTTCGGCGGTGCCGATTCGCGAGATTATCCGGATTACCCCAACCGTATGCCGGATGATCCGCGATGGCGCCGCGATTATGGACGTTGCCGGCACTAAGGGCGACATCGTGCAACTGGTGGCGCGGCAGGAACGGGCCGTTACGTATATCGGCGGGCATCCCATGGCCGGCGATGAAGGTGCCGGAATCGATGCCGCCTCGGCTGGCAAGTTTGCCGGATGTGCGTTTGTGCTGACGCCGATCGCCCACGCCGATAATGGTTGGATGAAAACCGTCACCCATTTGGTGGAATCGATCGACGCCACCCCGGTGGTGATGTCGCCCGAAGAGCACGACCGCATAATCGCCGCGACCAGTCATCTGCCGTATGCACTTGCGGTGGCGCTGACGCGCGTAGCCATAAGGCGGTCAGAGACCTACCATGCGTTGCCTGATCTGATCGGCGGCAGTTTCAAAAGCGCGGCGCGGGTGGCGGCGTCATCGCCGGATTTGACGCGGGATATGTTTTTGACTAACCGTCGCAACGTGGTGTGCGCGATTGAGGATCTGATCATGGAACTGAACGTGCTGAAAGACGCCATCGGGCGCAGCCGGGAACCGTTTTTGTCGAACATGATCGCCGAATCCCGCCACCTGCGGCA
>CAZJWR010000020.1:48134-56457 GCA_964549765.1 uncultured Ignavibacteriales bacterium | reverse complement strand
GCAGCCGGGAACCGTTTTTGTCGAACATGATCGCCGAATCCCGCCACCTGCGGCAACGGCTGTAAGGGAAGCCTGCTATAAAAACAACAAGGAGAGAGCGGACTGCGTAGAGCGTCCTTACCTGCCATCCCCCCTCAGGCGCGGCGGGTCCCATCCCCGCCGCGTCATATTTGTCTGATTGTCTACAAAGCGAGATATCACGCCAGATCGAACAACAATATTTCGGCGTTTTCGTCGGCGGAGATCGTCAGCTTGATCTCCTTGCTGACCGCCGCGCCGTCGCCCTGTCTTAGCTGATTGCCGTTGAGGTCAACCGTCCCCCGCGCCACCTGTACCCAGGCGTGACGATCCTTTTCGAGTTCAAATTCGACCTCTTTTCCGGCGTCGATGACCGCGCTAAATAACTTCACATCCTGATGAATCTTCAGCGAACCGTCCCCGCCCACCGGGGACGCGATCAGATACAGTTTGTTCTTTTCGGCCTTCTCCGGGATGCTTTTCTGCTCGTATTCCGGCGTCAGGCCCTTCTCGTTGGGCCGAATCCATATTTGCAGAAGATGCACTTCGTCCGTCGGCGAATTGTTTTCCTCGCTGTGCTCGATTCCGGTCCCGGCGCTCATGCGCTGAACCTCGCCGGACTTGATCACCGACCCATTTCCCATGCTGTCATGATGAGTCAGTTCGCCTTCGAGTACATAGGTGATAATCTCCATCTCCCGGTGAGGATGTTTGCCGAAACCCTTCTCCGGTTCAACCCGGTCTTCATTGATAACCCGCAAGGTGCGGAAACTCATATGTTCCGGATCGTAGTAGTCCGCAAATGAAAAGGTATGATAGGTGTCCAGCCAACCGTGGTCGAAATGACCGCGGTCTTCAGACTTTCTTATATTTATCATCGCGAATAGTCCTTTCCCGTGTTTTTTGCAACCGGTACCTATACGGTACCAAATCGTATACCGTTGAAACGTCTTCGCCGCGATTTTGTGCCCCCGGCGGCATAATTCGGTTGACAAAAGGTATTACAAAGTAATATTATCCTGCGTATCATTTCCAAAAGGATTCCGGTATGAAAAACGCCAAATCGGAAGTTATTACGTTCAAAGTAGATGCGGCTCTTTCGGAGGCGCTCAAGGATATCCCCAACCGCTCCCGGTTTATTCGCTCTGCGGTTCTGGCGGCTTTGGATAATATCTGTCCCCTATGCCAGGGGGCGGGCTTTTTGACCCCCGGCCAAAAACAACACTGGGACAGTTTCGCCGAAGGCCATACCATCCGGCGCTGCCATGACTGCCACGAAATCTATCTCACGTGCTCCCACGAGCAAACGAAACCGTCTGCGGGGTAATATGTTATATGGATTGAAAAAGTCCAGACAGTATGCGATGGGCTGCCTCCCGCGCCTGGCTGTCTTATTAATCGTCATAGCGGCGGGATCGCCGGCCATGGCCGCAGGCGAAACCCCGGCAGGTGACGCTCCCGGCATCAATGCCTTCGTCAGTATCCTGCCTCAGGCGTATTTTGTCGAACGGGTCGGCGGAAATCATGTGACCGTATCGGTATTGGTCGGGCCGGGGAAATCACCGGCGACGTATGAGCCGACTCCAAAGCAGATCGCCGGATTATCCGACGCCAACGTCTATTTTACTGTCGGTATGCCGTTCGAAACCCGGCTTATGGAAAAACTCGCCAATCTGATTCCGAATTTAAAAATCGTCCCGACGCAAAAAGGCATCCGTCTACGATTTTTTCAATCCGGCGACGCATCCGACGGCCACGACCACGAAAAAGGCGCGCCCGACCCGCATATCTGGCTCGATCCGGAACTGGTGAAAATCCAGGCCGGGACCATCTGCGACGAATTAAAACGCCTCGACCCGGGACATGCCGAAACGTATGAATCGAACCTGCAATCCTTCCGGCATGACCTCGATTCGGTGGATGCCGCCATCGCCGATCTTCTGGCGCCGATCAAAGGTTCGCGCTTCTATGTCTTTCATCCGTCGTATGGTTATTTCGCCGACCGTTACGGCCTGATCCAGGTCGCCATCGAATCCGAAGGCAAGGAACCGGGCGCGCGGCAGCTCGCGGAATTGATCGCCAACGCCAAAGCCGAAAAAATCCGGGCGATATTCATCCAGCCGCAGTTCGCCGAAACGATGGCCGGTGCAATCGCTCGCGAGGTAAACGTGCCGGTCGTCCAGCTCGACCCGCTGGCCCGCGATTACCTGGCAAACCTCATGGATATGGCGCAGAAAATCGACCGCGCCCTTGGCGGGGGGAGTAGAAAATGACCGAGAAAACTCCCGTTCCCGTCGTCGAAATCACCGGCCTGACATATGCCTACAACAGCGCCCCGGTGCTCGAAAACGTCAACATCCGCATCGATCCCCTCGATTTTGTCAGCGTCGTCGGGCCCAACGGCGGCGGCAAAACAACGCTTCTGAAACTCATCATCGGATTGCTTAAGCCCAAACGCGGCGCGATCCGCGTCTTCGGCCGCCCGCCTGACGATGCCCGCCGGCGGGTCGGCTATGTCTCCCAGCAATTCAATTTCGATATGCTTTTCCCCATACGAGTCATCGACGTCGTCCTGATGGGACGTCTGACCGGATCGGTGCGCTCCGGCCGATACACCCGCGCCGACCGCGAAGCCGCCGATAGAGCCTTGGAGGAGGGCAGCCTGACCGAATTCCGCTACCGGCATTTTTCCGAACTATCCGGCGGCCAGCGCCAGCGGGTGCTGATCGCCCGCGCTCTTGCCACCGAGCCCGATCTGCTCCTGCTGGACGAACCGACGGCGCACGTCGATATGCACGCCCAGGAGGAACTGCTCGATTTCCTGCATCAACTCAACGCCCGCCTGGCGATCATCATGGTTACGCACGACGTCGCTTTCGTTTCTTCGCATGTCAAATCGGTCCTGTGCGTCAATCGTACCGTCATCAAACATCCCCCGCAAGAAATCACCGGCGAGATGATTTCCAATCTCTACGGCGGCTACGTGCGCTACGTCCGGCACAACCATATCGACGAATCCCACCCCGGCGAGGACACGCACCATGGGTGATTTTATCCATGCCGTCGGGCAATATTCATTCCTGCAATATGCGCTGCTTACCGGCGTGCTGGCCTCTATCGCCTGCGGTGTCGTCGGTAGCTATGTCGTCGCGCGGCGCATCAGCTATGTCGCCGGAGCCATCGCGCATTTCATTCTCGGCGGCATGGGCGTGGCTCACTATATGCAGGTCGTTCATGGATGGACATGGTTTGAACCGCTCTATGGCGCCATCATATCGGCCCTGATCGCCGCCGTCATCATCGCCTTGGTCAGCTTTCACGCCCGCCAGCGCGAGGATACCGTGATCGGCGCGCTCTGGGCCATCGGTATGGCCGTCGGCGTGCTGTTTATCGCGCAAACGCCCGGCTACAACCAGGATCTGATGAGCTATCTATTCGGCAACATCCTCATGGTCACCCCCGGCGACCTGTGGCTGATCGGCGCCCTCGATCTGCTTGTCGTTTTGACCGGACTTCTTTTCTATAATCAATTGCAAGCGGTCTGCTTCGACGAGGAATTCGCGCGGCTGCGCGGCGTCAATGTCAAGCTGTTCTATATCCTTCTGCTGTGCCTGACAGCCCTTACGGTTGTACTTTTGGTGACGGTCGTCGGCATCATCATGGTCATCGCTTTGATCACCCTCCCGGCGGCGGTGGCCGGGCATTTCACCAAGACGCTGGGACGCATGATGGTCGTGGCGACAATCTGCAGCCTCCTGTTTACCACCTTCGGTGTCGCCGTCAGTTACGGCCCCAATCTGCCCGCGGGCGCGACCATAATTGTTTTGGCCGGTGTGTCGTACATTCTGGCGACGATTTTCGCGCGATTCGTTCGTTTTCGCCGCGCCGATCATTAGGATGAATGATGCCGGGGCATGATAATAAACTCGAAAGCAACCGCGCCTTTGCGCAGAGACTTGATAACGTCGACCCGCTGGCGTCGTTCCGAGATGAATTCGTCATCGATGATCCCGATCTGATATACGCCGATGGCAATTCGCTGGGACGGCTGCCCAAACGGACAGCGGCGCATATACGATCCGTGGTTGATTCCCAATGGGGCCGCGATCTTATCCGGGGATGGAACGCCGGGTGGTATGACGCCTCGCTTTTGGGCGAAAAAATCCTCTTGACATCGGTTAGCGCTAATATATATCAATATTGTCCAAGGAGGGCCAATGGGGCGAATAAATTTAAATCCTGCGGGGTGTTTTGCGAGCTGGGTTTGTTACACTATTGTTATAGATGTCATTATATTATCATCGCTCATGATTCTGTCAACTAGCGACTTGCATTCGGCTTCTGGGCTAACCGATCCAAATCTCATAATTTTCCACTACGAGGGCCAGGACACTACATCTAATGTCGGTGAAATTATCACACCTTTGGGCGACATTAATAGCGATGGTTATGATGATATTGCGGTTAGTTCCAGATCCCCCGTAGGGACTTTTCTGTTCTTAGGCGGTCGTGAGAAGGATGCGGTGCCGGATGGTTTTTGGCCCGATTACTACGGCGCTGTTCCTCCGATAGACCTGAATGGTGATGGCATCCGGGATTTAATCATCCGAAAACCCGGCGGGGGCCTATATTTCTTTGAAGGTTATCGAGACTCGCTGGCTTCAACTCCCTTCGATTCTCTTTTCTCCGACACGATTGGAGCCTATTTTCGCTTTTTCAACCGGGTTGCATACATTGATGACGACGGCTATGCGGATTTAGTAGTGCTTGAAGACGGCTCACGACAGTCAATCCGATTCTATTCTGGTTGTCCTATAATCGATAAGTTGACGGATTGGTCCTTTGTGCTATCGCACATATGGTTAGTATCAGGCCTAACATTGATAGATTATAATGGAGACGGCCATTTAGATATTTGCGCAGGAATAAATGGCCAAGTCGATACGAGCGGTTATATTGATATCTTTTTTGGTCCCGATTTTGACAGCCTGCCGAACTTGGTTCTTGCTCCCCCTATAGAACAATTTAATATCAGACTTCGCAGCTTCCCTTATAAGGTAGCAAATATAACGGATATTAACAACGACGGCTGGAATGATTTGGGGGTCGTCTACGTCGCAGATACTGGAGGATACTTTCCATTAGTATATTTTTGCGGGCCCAACGCCGATACGTTGCCCGACAGGGCATTGAATGCTGAGGGACGAATTGTATCTGCGGTTGGTGATATCAATAATGACGGCTTTGATGACTTTGCCTGCGGCGGGGCCGGATCTTGGGAAGGGATGCTATTTTTATTCCTGGGAGGTCCCGGCGGCGATCCAAATTTCGATGAAATCATCACGAGCGATGATCTGCCACCTGTATTTCTCGATGATATTGGATATAATATTTCGAATATTGGAGATTTTAACGGCGATGGGATTGATGATTTTATGTTTTCATGCACGAATTTCTTGATCAATTACAATCCCTATGACGTGTTCGTTGTTGCGGGATCTGAAAGCCTAATTGTAGATACCCATGATAATCAATTAGTCCCTGAACATGGGCGGATCGGTTTGAATCAGAATTATCCAAATCCGTTCAATCCAGCAACAACAATCGAATTTTGGCTATCAAGCCGCAATTACGCTGAAATATCTGTGTATAATTCGATCGGCGAAGTCATTACTACGCTTGTTCATTCGGTCCTTCCTGCCGGCGCACATCACGTTGAGTGGAATGGTACCGACCGATATGGGCATCCTGTGGCATCGGGATTATATTTTTATCAATTGAATGCGGGAGGTGTCCAAGAGGCAAAAAAACTAATCGTTATCAGATAGACTGATAACGTGTCCAAGGAGTAAAGAGGTAACTATGAAGTCGAAATGCTTTCTTTTGGCATTTTCCCTTCTAATTGGTTCGCACGTGGTCGCGGGGCAATTTCAGAAGGTAGGATTTATTGATCCCTATCAGGTTCTTAGCGGGCAGGACGATACTGCAGGACTCGGAGCAGATAGCTATTACGGTCAATTATATTCTCTTGGCATAACAAAGGTTGTAAGCTCCGCGGATGAGATTAGCACGAACAACACCTATGGTATAGGTATAATGGGATCTGACCATAAAATGATCGTTGCTGGCAATAAGGAATTCGATAATCTTGTACATACGGCTCAAAACATTTACGTCCAGACCGGTGGCCCATCCGATGATTTCGTCCCGCTTGGCGGGGTGAAATCGAGGGTGGGTTCCCGCTTTAATATCGCGTTCCCCAAACAATGCCATCCAAAATGCCATCAAATCGATGCAGTTTGTGTCGCGGGGCCTATATATAGGAACACCATCGCAGAAAGGCAGGCCTACACATGTGCCCGGAATTTAGAATCGACTGTCGCCCGACGCCCCATCGCATAACCCGTTGCGGCACAATACGGCATATTTGGAAATGCAAAAATGAACAAACGAACCCAATTCACCGTAAGCCCATATTGCCGTTTAGATTACCAGGAATTTTCATCACGGTCGTCTTTTCTCCCCTCTCCCCATGGGAGAGGGGCCGGGGTGAGGGAAACCAGTTAGAGGGCCGGGGGTGAGAGCATCGGCGACCGGATGTTATCTCTTAAACCGCACGATCGCAGAATCGATCTGCGGCGGCAAGGGGCGCAGGCGATCGGGCGGAAGAATCGAAACCATCCGATCCACCGCCTGCGCGACCATCGAAGTGTCCCCGGTCGCGGCGTCGACTGTCGCCAATCGCAGGAACGCCGTCATATAGTTTATGGCGTTGTTTCGGGCGACGTCGTCGATGATGACACTGGAGTCGGCATAGCCGCTGAAGGCGTACCGATCAAAAAGATTGCGATGCAGAATATCGACCGATATCGGTTGACTGGTATCCGGCATCAGGCGATAACTCATGCCCTCGAATCGAAGATGATCCTGCATCCCGGCCAGCGCCCGCCCGGTGGAGGCGAAATAGATGGGCCGCCGGTAACGGTTGTTCCGGATCAGATTCATCAAAACCTGGTCTTGCACCAGAAGATACTTGTCCTGAATCGTCGGCGTGATCATGAGATAGGCGGTATCCGGCCAGGCGACGGTATCGGGCAGGTCGAATTCCGCGGGAATACCATCGACCGGCACGGCCACGACGCTGTCCGACCATGCAATTGGCCGCACGGAATCGATCTGCTCGGGTGTAAAGCTGATCGGCAAATCGGGATAACGCCGCATGACCTGATGCAGATACCAGGTCGTGTTGAGCAGGTTGATATTAATCACGACCACGTCAGTGCAAATGCCGTCGGCGCCCTGAAGATACCACAGGGGGAAGGTATCGTTGTCACCGAAGGTGACCAGGATGGCGTTGTCGTCGAGACCGACCAGCATATTGTTGGCGAAGTCATAGGCGAAATCATTTTTCGAGCCATCCAGTTGATGATAATTTCGCGCCAGTTGCTGCGCGGGGACGGCCAGCAGGATGATGCCGATGATTATCATCAACAGTCCGTTGCGTTGGCTGATGGAGTGAATCCACGTCATAATCGATCCCATACCGTAGGCGATGAAGACGGCGAAGATCACGAACGACGGCATATAATGGCGGAACATCGACCGCCAGAAATTGGCCGGGATGTTGAAATACAATATCGCTCCGAGACTTCCGAACAGAAACAGGATGAACAGGGCCACCGCCAGCCGGGTATTCCTCTGCCACAGGACAATAAGCCCAACCATGCCCAGCAGACCGGGCAAAAGCCCGAGGCCGGGGATAGGTCCACTAATATTGAAGAAATTCACCGAGAAGGCGCGCAGGTAATCGGCGACCTGGGCGTCCCAGAAGGGCGCGTTGCGGGGGAAAACCGTCAGCCAGCTATTGCCCAATTGCTGGAGGGAAACCAGATGCCAGAGCCGGCTCAGCGTGTCAGGGTTGCCGGCGCTTATGAGCGGGTCGGCCGCGGCCATTGGAATTTGCACGAGTTGCAAAGCCAGACCGATGATGAGGCCGAAAGCGCCATATATCCACGTCTTAATGCTCAGGAATGTGCGGGGTCGACGGATGAGCATCCAGATAATCAGGGCCGGGACCAGCAGCATATTCGTGCGATGGACGCTGATGTCCAGGCCGAAGAGAAGCGTAACGACAAACAACCAGCTGGCGGCCGCATCGTCGTCGGCATGCTGCCACCATTTGATCATCGCCCATATGATCAGCGCGGTCATGGCGGCGGTGAACATATACGGCGTGAATTGGACGGCATATCGCCAGAATGTTTCCGAAAAGGCCAGCGTCAGCGCTCCGGCCGTGGCGCCTAAA
>CAZJWR010000020.1:2322-48124 GCA_964549765.1 uncultured Ignavibacteriales bacterium | reverse complement strand
CGCCTAAAAACATCGGGGTCGAGTTTGATCGGCCAAACTGCATCATGGGCGGCGATTCGGCGCGTCGGAGCGTGGCGGCGGCGATTATCAGCGTCATCATCGCCGTCACCGAAGCCACCAGACCGGAAAACAGATTCAGTGCGAAAATATACGAACCGCAAACGGCCAGTCTGGTCACGACCCATCCGCCGAGCACTCCCAGCAGGCAGCCGGGGGGGAAGCATATGCCCAGCGTGACCGCCGCCAGCCCCTGTTCCGGATTATTCCACCACGTGATGGTCCGAAACGCCGTGAGGTAGTAGATAATGAATGAAACGATCAGGGCCACGACCGAGAAGAACAATAGCCGTTTCCCCTGCGAGGATACCTCTGAATTGAGAACCGATGAATTCATATCTTATTCCCCCTGCGCTGTGAATGAAAACCTTATTTATTCTACCCCCGACTCGCGCCCGCGTTCTATGCTTTTACCGCCACGATCGCCAGCCGCATCGATTTTCGATTCGGTTTGTTGAAGGTCAGGCAGTCGTATATTTTCACCGGTTTCAACCCGGCGGCCCTGAGCAGTCTCCGGATCTCGGTCGCGGTATAACCGCGTTCGGCGTGCGTCTCCTCAAACCGCTCCCAGGTGTTGTCGCCGCCGCGGACAAAAAAAGTCGCCTTGACCTCGGCCCGGTTGACCCTGGGAAAATAGCAGTTTTTCCATATCCAGGCGACGTCCTCGATTTCGTCGGCATAGATTTCCGATCCCCAGATGACCTTCATCGCCTCGGGCGTGTTGACGTCGAATATGAAATAGCCGTGATCGTTCATCACCCGCCGCACGCATTTGAAGCAGGCGGTCATGTCGGCCAGGGTCAGGAGATAATTGAGCGAGTCGAAATAGCAGGTGACCAGGTCGACCTGATCGGGGAGCGTGAACGATGTCATCGCCTGCTTCGAGAAATCGACCGTCACATGGTGCTCCTGCGCTTTTCGACGGGCCATTTCCAGCATCTGGTCGGATCGATCGATGCCGTGGACGCGGTCGCCGTTTTTGGCCCACAACACGGCGGCGGTGCCGGTACCGCAGGCGAGTTCGAGGATGGAATGCGGCCGAAACCGCAGCTTGGTCAGCAGTCTGAGGGTATAATCGAACATTTTGATCGAGAAGCGATCCGATCCCATTTTGTCATAGACGTGGGCAAATCTGTTATAGACCGTCATATACGACCTCCCGTCGTTGTCGGCGCCGATGTTGTCGTTATCGCTGTTCAAAAATAGGGCAAAAAATAGCCAAAGCAAAAAGATTTTCAACTCATTGGCGTAAAGGATCATAAGAAAAATCCGATATCCAAAGCAGATTGCTCATTATTGCAAGATTCTTGTAATTCATGCAAGAACCGCTGTACGTACACAAACTCATGAAAGGAGTTTCTCATGGCGACACGGCGTAAAGTAAGAAAGCCCCGCTGGAACTATCGCAAGCCGCGCGGCAAAATGGCTCGGGTGTGGTCACCTCAGGAAATTACCTTCCTGCGCAAGTACTATCGTTTCCACGATACGGCGTGGGTGGCTCGTCAGCTCGGCCGGACGGTCTATTCCGTTCGCTACAAAGCCAGCAACTTGAACATCCGCAAGTCCAATCCGTCGAACTGGAAGACCCCGCCGAAAGGCACCATGTTCTTCGGCACGAAGACCAAGCCCGTCGGCCGGAAATACAATCGGAGCAAAAAGCCGACCCGCTACGCTCGCACTCGTCGGAACAACCGCCGCACCAAATGGTAGACCGACTCTTATGCGATAAAAAGCGGCCTCGTTCGAGGCCGTTTTTTTTTGACCAAATTCCTTCCTGCCGATCTTCTATTTGCGGAGAACGGCGATGATTTCGGCGTGCTGATGCGATGGACTGTTGCCGTGGCGATGTATCGGCCCCATGCCCTCCTGATGACGCACAACGGTAAATTCTGAAAAAAGCGTCAGTATTTCGTTCGGCTCCAGATAAGTGCGATATTCGTTGTCGCCCGTGACAAATGAATTCGCACCGACTCTTCTCAGCGCCGCCACCGATTTTTCGTACGATGGGTCTTCGGTCGAAAACGCGGCAATGAACGCCAGACCGCCGTCGGCCAGCCATGTCCGGATTTTTCCCACCAGAATATCGGCTTTGTCTCGCGTAAGCACCTGGATGACGCCGAATAAAAGCAACCCTGTATAAGGAGCATTATCGGCGGCGAAATCCTCGAAGCCGACGGGGCAGGTTTGGATGAGGAGATGTTCTTTCGCGGCGATTTGATCGATCGTTTCCAATCCGACCGGCGATGGATCGATGGCGTCGACGGTGTAGCCCTGACGGGCCAGAAAAATACTGTTGCGGCCCTGCCCGGCGCCGATATCGAGGACGGGCCTGGCTTTATCCATAAGATGAAAATATTTCGTCAGTATTTCGGTCGGTTCATCTCCGAAATAATCGGGGACGTCGCGGTAGGCCTGGTCGTATTTGTTCATGGGGGCTTAATCTCACTCAGAAAAAAGGTCGAAGGTGGCAATTTATGACAATCATTGTGGTGTTTGATCATTGAGATGTTTCCAAGCAACTGCTATGATCATTTATAGATCGCTTCGCCCGCCGGGCGGGCTCGCGATGACAATAATCGGCGAAGGGTTGTTCGATAATATCCACAGCAATCATCATTTTATCTCGTCCTTTCCCTTCTCCGCGCGGTAGCGGCGGAAGGCGGCCATATACTGTGCGATCTTGCGTTCGCGGCCCCGTTCCGTGGGATGATAAAACTTCCGGTCGGCGATATTATCGGGCAAAAACGTCTGATCCACAAAGGGGGTGTCCATGTCCGGGGGATAGATATAACCGGCGCCGTAACCGACTTCCTTCATCAGCCGTGTCGGGGCGTTGCGGATATGAAACGGCACCGGAAGGTTTTCGGTCTTTTCGACTTCGTCCATGGCTTCGCCGAAGGCCCGATAGGCCGAAACCGATTTGGGTGCGGTCGCCAGATAGATCACGGCCTGCGCGATGGCCAGTTCACCTTCGGGCGAGCCGAGAAAACGATAACTTTCGGTGGCCGAAATGCACAATGTCAGCGCAAACGGATCGGCCAAGCCGACGTCTTCCGAAGCGAACCGCACCAGGCGGCGGAGAATGTATAATGGATTTTCGCCGCCTTTCAACATCCGCGCCAGCCAATACAGAGCGGCGTCGGGATCGCCGCCGCGCAATGATTTGTGCAGAGCGGAGATGATGTTATAATGTTCTTCTTCGGATTTGTCGTAAATGACATTGCGCCGCCCGAAAATGTCTTTCAACAGATCATAGGTGATTTCGCCGCCGTCGGCGATATCATCAGCGGCCGCTTCCAGTATCGACAGCGCCCGTCGGCCGTCGCCGTCAGCCTGCTCGGCGAGGAAATCCGTTCCTTTGGCCTCGATCGTCAGATTCCGCGAGGCGAGCCCATTGTCCTTGTCGGTCAGGGCCCGTTCGATCATGATCTTGATATGAGCCTTGGCCAGGCGTTCGAGGACATACACGCGCACACGCGACAGAAGCGGCGTTATGACCTCGAATGAAGGATTTTCCGTGGTGGCGCCGATCAGAATAATCGAACCATCTTCGACATACGGCAGAAACGCATCCTGCTGGGCCTTGTTGAAGCGATGGATTTCATCGATGAACAGATACGTGATCGAACCGTACATCTTGCGCCGCTTCCGCGCGCCGGCGATGACAGTCTTGAGTTCCTTGATTGTCGACGTGACCGCCGAATATTTCAGGAATTCGCCTTTGCAGGACGTTGCGATAATATACGCCAGGGTGGTTTTGCCGCTGCCGGGCGGCCCCCAGAATACAATCGACCCCACTCGTCCCGCCTCAATAGCGCGCCGCAGCGGCGTACCGGGACCGACGATTTTTTCCTGCCCGATGAAATCATTGAGTGTCTGCGGGCGCATGCGGTCGGCTAATGGCCGGGCGCGCGGTTCGGTCGTTTTTTCGTCCCGGTCCTTTTCGAACATATCCATGGTTTATAATATACGAAACGCCCGGGTCAAGATACAAACCCGGGCGTCACATTTTTTTGTTGGAAGGATTGCATCGGAAGGCGCCCATTTATTCCGCTTAGCCTCATTATGACATTGTGGTCATCCGCAACTAAGAATGCGCCCGTATTGCGCCTGTATTTTCATTGGCATAACGCATCTCGTGTGCTATCTTGCTTTAACTGAAGGGATGAGACTATGGCGCAAAATCCGGAAAAACTGTACAAGAGCGGTTATCGGGCGTTCGAAAAAGGCGACTATACGAAGGCGATACAGTCTGCAGCGGATTGCCTGAGCACGGCTGAAATAGATTCCTACTGGTATCCCGGAGCGCTGGCGCTGCGCTGCTGGGCGGCCAACTACGGCGGCGACGCCGAGCAGGTTATCCGCGACGCTTACATGCTGCTGTCCATCGATTCCGGTGACGACAAAATGTGGTTCGACGGCACGGCCCTGCTCAATCTCGGCCTGCTGCGCCGCCACAACGGCGATGTGAGCGAAGCCGAAATCCTTTTTCAGTTTGCGTCGGAACGGTATGCCGCCTACCAAATCGGCGCCAAACAGCCGCCGGAATGGGGGCTCATCCGGGATTTATTCGTCGCATCCTGCACTTGGGCCGCCTTGAACACCGTCGATAGACTCAACGATCTGGCGAGGAGATTAAAGGAAAATCCGGCCGCAAAAGGGAAAATCGCCCATATCCAACTCGCCACGCAGCTGTATCAAAAAGCCGCATCGGGGGAAGACGTCCGGGGCGAGGCCGTGAAGGCGACAAGTGAAGGTGTCAGCCGGGCTTTCGTGGCGCTGCTCTTGTTATAGGTCCTGTCAATCGGGCCGACACGTATGCGCGGATATTATTCGGAAAAATTATTGGCGGAAAAACTCCGGAAAGTCTACGATATCGCTCCACCGCGCGTGAAGCAGTATCTCGACGCCGAAATCGCTTTCGTCCTCAGTCATATCGAATCGACCGATTGCGTCCTTGAACTCGGATGCGGTTATGGTCGGGTTCTTGAACGGATATTGGAAAAAGCGGCGCTGACAGTCGGCATCGATACCTCGCACGAGAGCCTGCGTCTGGCCAAGAATTTGGACCCACGAAAATCAGCGATTTATTCGGTTGTCGAAATGGACGCGGTTTCGTCGGGATTCAGAGACGGCGCGTTCGATGTTGTCGTCTGTATCCAGAACGGTATCTCGGCTTTTCATGTCGATCAGCGGCGATTGATCGAGGAGGCTGTGCGGGTTGCCAGACCCGGCGGGACAGTGTTATTCTCCAGTTACGCGGAGTCATTCTGGGATGATCGCCTGCGCTGGTTCGAATCGCAGTCGCGGCACGGGCTTCTGGGCGAAATCGATTACGACGCCACCGGCAACGGCGTGATCGTCTGCATCGACGGTTTCCGGGCGACCACCGTAAGGCCGGGCCGGTTTCGCGAATTGACATCCGGCCTGAACGCCGATATCCGGCTGAAGGAGGTGGATTCATCCAGCCTCTTCTGCATTATAACCCGGAAATATCGGTTGTGCTGATTCGCATCTCCTGCCTATATTTGAAATTGAGCCATTTATCATATGAACGACTCACTCGCGGCGGAAGATGAATGATCGCATACACCGATAACGTATCGTATGCCGGAAAAATCCTAGGGAGTGATATTGAATGGTCATCGGCACTTCCGGGTTTTCGTGATCCGGGCTTGAGTGCGCTGGCATCTAAAATTTATCCATCGCAAGAAATCACCTATACCGCCTCCGTGCCGGGTGAATTCTGGCGATATTTATTTGCCGTTGAACACGCCCATGAGTCGCAATTTGATGTCGTAGTCGATCTTTGCCGGAAAAATGTCGAACTGCCCGACGGCCTGTTGTGCAGTGCCGGGTCGGGCGATCTTCTGCACGGCCAGCGCGACCGGCCGTGGGTGGCCCTGGGGGGAAATATCCACCTGACGGCGCATTTTGCCCCCAATCAAAGCGCGGCGGAGATAGGCGTCGGGTTCAGCCTTCTGACGGCGGTCTCGATGATTGAAACCATTGACCGTATCAAGGGCTTTCAGGGCAGGGCCGGTATCAAATGGGTCAACGATATCGTCATCGACGACGCCAAGGTCGCCGGATATATCACGCATACCGCCGGCGTTGACGGCATCGTCACGTCCACGGTCGTGGGGATCGGGCTGAATGTCGAGGCGACGCCGCCGATCACGCCCGACCGGTTCTTTCACCGGGCCGCCTGCCTGTGCGATTTTCTCGATGGAAATTCCGGGTGTGATCAGCGGCTCGTTTTTGCTCTGTTGTTGGAAACGCTGGCCGGCAATTATGAGCTTTTGCGGGCTGGGCGTTTGTCACAGCTTGTCGATTCGTACCGCGCCCGGTCGATCGTGATCGGCCGGGAAGTGGAAATTTTGCCCGATTCCCCGCATCGGCCCGATGATGCTCCCATCCGCGGTGTCGTGATGGCTATCGGTGACAACCTGGAGTTGTATGTCGATGGACGCGACGCGCCGGTTACCCGCGGGCGGCTGGCCTTTATCCCCGAAGCCCCTTGACAGAAATTGGCAAATTTGGTATACTGGCAACCGTTGCATCGGGAAATATGCTTCTTGGGAAGGCGGTTTTCCGGCCGTCCATCGTTCTTTCACGTAAACACGTACCGGCCCGGCGGGCCGAACCAGGAAAGATTGCATGCAATCAACTGAGTTGCTGATGATATGTATTTCGGCTTTTATCGCCGTCTTTGTTCTTCTTACCGTTCTGGCCGTGCTGATGCGCCTGATCATTGTGTTCTTCCCCCAGAAGAAAGCTGTTAGTGATGCGGCCGTGCTCGCGGCCGTGACGACGGTCATGCATAACTTGTATCCCGGGACGAAGGTAACCAGGGTCGAGGAGAAAAAATGATTTACACCAAGACGAACAAGAAGATACGGGTGATGTTCACCCCCTTCCGCGACGGGCTGCAAAGTTCGTTCGGCGGCAAAGTGCGTCTCAATGACATTCTGCCGGCCATGAAACGCTCGGCGGAGCTCGGCGTCCGCCATTTCGAATTCGGCGGGGGCGCCCGCTACCAGGCCCCGTATTTTTATCTCGGCGAAGACCCTTTCGACGACATGCAGGCGATGCGCGACGCGGTCGGTCCGGACGTCGATCTCCAGATTCTGACGCGGTCGGTGTCGGGCGTTACGTTGACGACGCAATCGATCGAGGGGCTGCGGTTGCAGGCACGGCTGATGAAACAATACGGCACGACATGGGACCGCAATTTCGACTACATGAACGATGTCGAGAACCTGATCAAGACCGGTCAGCCGATCGTCGATGCCGGGATGCATCACCAGGTATGTATCGCATTGATGGGTTTGCCGTTTCACTCGGACAAAGTGCACACGGCCGAATTTTATTTCAACATCGGCAAAAGGCTGCTCGACAGCGGCATGCATATCGACAGCATTTGCCTCAAAGACGCCAGCGGCACGACCGACCCGAAGACGATTTATGATGCCGCGACGGCCCTGAAAAAGATCATGCCGCCGGAGATGCCGCTCTGGATGCATACCCATGACACGGCCAGCATGGCCGTGGCATGCTACATGGCCGGCATCGAGGCCGGCGTCGACGGCATTGACCTGTCGGTGCGGCCGATGGCCAGCGGCACCGTCCAGCCGGACGTGCGGTCGATGGCGCATGCGCTCAAGGGCACCGGCTATTCGCTCGATATCAACGTCGACAAAATGCGCGAAATCGAGGATATGCTCACTGAGTTGATGCAGAATTATGATTTTAATCCCACCACAACCACCGCCGATGCGCGCGTCCTCGGCTTTCCCATGCCGGGCGGCGCGATCGGACCGAATGTGTATATGATGGTCAAGGCCGGGGTGCTCGATAAATACGGAGACGTTCTGGCCGAGTTTCCGGTGGTGGTTGAAGCCGGCGGGGCGTGGACGAGCGTTACGCCCGGCAGTCAGCAATACTGGCTGCAGGCGTTCAACAACGTCCTCTACGGGCGATGGAAAAAAATCGACGCCGGGTACGGCAAAGCGATTTTGGGCTATTTCGGCAAAACCCCGCTGCCGCCCGATCCGGAAGTCATCAAGATCGCATCCGAACAACTCAAGCTGGAACCGTTCACCGGCGATCCGCTGGAAGCGGCTCCCAAGAATGTCGAACCGGCTCGCAACGCGCTCAAAGAGCTTGGGCTCGACGCCAGTGATAAAAACACTTTTCTGGTCATGGCGGCGATGGTGCCGGGGAAGAAAATGGAGCTGAACGAAGGTATTCGCCTATTGACGGGCAAGGCCAAAATCGATATTCCGTTGAAAAAGAAGGCCGAAGAGCTGAAGGCTGGAACCCCGGCCCCGGCGGCGGCGCCGTCGATTAGCCCCGCCATTACCGGGCCGGTGACAAGCCGTTGTGTGGTGGAGGAGAACGGCGGACGGCGGACATTTACCGTGACGGTGGAACCGATCAATTTCACGGGAGCCGCGGCCAACCCATCAGGTGCGGCGGTCGCCACCGCCCTCGCCGAGCAACCGCCGTCGGCCAACGGCATGCCGGTCTATTCGACGTTCGCGGGACAGGTCGAGGTGGTCGATATCAAAGTGAAAGTCGGCGACACCGTCACCAAGGGACAGGTGGTGGCGCAGGTCGAGGCGATGAAAGCGCAGCATGACATCAAAACACCGATCCCAGGCAAGGTAACTTCCATCCATGTGGCCATCGGCGATGAGGTGGATTCAACCAAACCGATCCTCACCGTCTCATAAGAAGGCCGACGCATGGAAACAATTTCGAGTCTTTTGCATCAATCGGGTTTTGCCAATCTGACCTGGGGCAATTGGGTCATGTTCGCCATCGGCGGCGTTCTGATATTTCTGGCCATCACCAAGCAGTACGAGCCGCTGCTATTGATCCCCATCGGATTCGGGGCCATCCTGGCGAATCTGCCGCTGGCCGAGATGGGATCCTATGGCGAGGGCATCATCGCTCTCATTTACAAATCCGGGATCAAGACCGATCTTTTGCCGCCGATCATTTTCCTCGGCGTGGGGGTCCTGACCGATTTCCGGCCGTTGCTGTCGCGGCCCCTGACGTTCCTTTTGGGAGCGTCGGCGCAGCTGGGGATATTCGTCGCCGCCATCGGCGCGGCCTACCTGCTGGGATTTACGTTCAAGGAGGCCGCCTCGATCGGTATCATCGGCGGCGCTGACGGCCCGACATCGATTTTTCTCACCACCAAACTGGCCCCGCACCTTTTGGGTCCGATTGCGGTGGCGGCATATAGTTATATGTCATTGGTGCCGATTATCCAGCCGCCAATCATGCGCATGCTGACAACCAGGCATGAACGCGCTATCGATATGCCGCAGGCGATTGCGGTTTCCAAAACGGCCGTCGTGCTGTTCCCGATCATAACCGGCATCGTCGCCTCGCTGGCCATCCCGTCGAGCGCGCCGTTGATCGGCATGCTGATGTTCGGCAATCTCCTGCGGGAGTGCGGGGTCACCGAACGGCTGCGCAAAACGGCCGGGGGCGCGTTGATTGATATCGTGACCATCTTTTTGGGAATCGCGGTCGGCGCGACCATGAACGCCGGGAATTTTCTGGCTCTCCAGACTCTATACATCCTGGCGCTCGGCGCCGTCGCCTTTTCGTTCAGCACGGCTGGCGGTATCATCTTTGCCAAGCTGTTGAATGTGTTCCTGCCCCAGGGGAAGAAGATCAATCCCTGCATCGGCGCGGCAGGGGTATCGGCGGTGCCGATGTCGGCGCGAGTGGTGCAAAAGTTCGTTTCCGATGAAACCGACGGCCTGGTCAACCCGCTCATGCCGGCCATGGGGCCAAACGTGGCCGGGGTTATCGGTTCGGCAGTCGCTGCAGGCGTGTTTTTGACACTGCTGATGTAGTTTCACATCCGAATTTTTTGCCGGGGTATACTCGGGAAGTACGATACCCCGGCCTTATTGCCTCAATTCCAACGGATTCAATCGGGTCGCCTGACCGCATGACCTGATTACGCAACGAGAAACAGGTTGACAATTCCGCGGTAATACGTATTTTGAAGGCGGGTACGTTAAAGGTTATCCCGAATTTCGGGACACAGGTATAACAGATTCTACGTACGCCGTTTCTCAGATTCGGCGTTCCAATTACCCCAATTTCTTCGGGGAGGAAACGGGTCTCTATTTCTGCTTGCAAGGCTTATCAGAAGCTCCTTCCGGCTCAGACTTATGGTGATTTTGCCGGAATCTTGTCGATAGTAGAATAGAGAGAAAATCATGCTCAATAGCTAAGGAATAGCTCAAACAACCAACCTTTTTGCGGGAGGATGAGACATGTCAGTACAATCTCCACTTCGCGGGCTATTCCTGATTCTGGCCGCCATCATGATCATGACAGCAGGGACAACGGCGAATGTCGACGCGGAGCCGTTTGCCATCGCGATCGACAGGGCCGCAAACGTTCCGCTGGGATCGACGCTATCTATCCCGGTGACGAAGGGGGCGGGCTCGGACCCCGTTTACGGTTTCGATTTCCTCATTCAGTATGACGCCGTCGTTCTGACGCTGAACGGCGTCACCCCCGGTCCTATTTTCGATATTCCCGGGGGGAACGAGTGGGAGAGTTTCACATATTCCGTTGATTCGGTGGGAAGTCCAACCGGATTGATACACGCCGTGGCGGTGGCCGATCTCGCCGACGGCAGTCATCATCCGGTGGACTATCATCTCGCAGACGATGCCGTGTTGTTTACCCTCGAATTCACCGTTACCACCGATACCACCTACCAATGCATCTGGGATCCGGTCTGGTTTTACTGGACCGATTGCGGCGACAATGCCATGGCGCTCGATCCGACAGGGATAACTCTGGGGATATCCGACCGGATTTATCAGTCCGACGGCGCCAGCGGTTATCTGGATGAGACCGACGTCTACTATGGTTTTCCCGGAAGATTTGGCGCTCCGGACGAATGCCTTGCGGCTCCGGGCGTTTCGAGGCAGATCGATTTCTACGGCGGCGGAATCGATATCCACTGCTCCGACGAAATCGATGAACGGGGAGATATCAACTGCAACATGATCCCGTACGAGATAGCCGACTACGTGATGTACACGAATTATTTCATTTATGGCATCAGTGCGTTTGGAAGCTATCCTGCATGCAGTCAGGGGAATTCGGACATCAACGCCGACGGAAACGAGCTCCGGTTCGAGGATCTGATTTACCTATACCGTGTAATCCTCGGCGACTCCAACCCGCCTTTGGGGCCGTTCCCGCTCGATACCATTGGTGTCGTGTTCACTCAGGACGATGACACCAAGACGGTAACGCTCGACTATACCGATAGCCTGGCGGCGCTTCTGCTCGTCTTCGACGGTGAAATCACACCGACCATCAATGTCAACGAGGAAGGCTTCTCGTCAAGTTATATTCTCGATAGCGGCCGTACGATCGTGATGATCATTCCGTCTGATTTTCCCGGAGGCCTTCCTTCACAGTTCGTCGTCGATGGGCCGATTCTCACCTATACCGGCAGCGCCCTTCTGATCGAAGCGAACGCCGCCGATTTCAATGATCGTGTATTCCATACGCAAATCCTTAGCTCCGGCGGCGACCTGGCCGTCCCGTATGCCTTCGAAATCGGAGAGATTTCCAATACTGCGCTCGGGAATATTATCCAGGTGCCCATCGTCAAGACAAACGGATCGGAGGCGATGGCCGGATTCGATTTTCTTATCGGATATGATGCGGCCGGTTTTTCCATCACCGATGTCGCGCCCGGAATCATTTTTGAATCGTCCGGTGATTACCAATGGGAATATTTCAATTATAGTTTCGGACCATTCGATTGCGGCGGCGACTGCCCGTCGGGGCTGATTCGAGTCATCGGCCTGGCCGAGACTCCGAACGGTTCTCATCATCCGCTGGAAACGGACATACCGGACGGAACGGCACTTTTCACGCTCTTTGGTTCGATTACGACCGATCAGACCTATGGAGGCCAGTTCGTGCCGGCGCGCTTTTTCTGGATTGATTGCGGCAACAATGGCATCGCGTTCGGTTCCCCGGGCGACACCCTGGCAGTTTCGGATCATGTATATGAGCATGACGGTGTCGAAATTACCGATACCGAATACGGCCTTCCCGGAATTTTTGGCGCGCCGGACTCGTGTTTTATCAATCCTGCCAATCCGCCTCGCTTTGCCGATTTCAAAAACGGCGGGATACACATTACTCCGGTCGATAGCATGGAACTGATACTGTCCATCGACACAATATCGGCCAATCTCGGCGACACCGCCATCTATATCGACGTGTATCTCAGCAATCCTAAGGATTCCGTGGCCGGATTCGAATTCCACGTCCTTATGGGTCGGCCGGATCTGATCGAATTCGGGATATCTCCTGATGACAGCATCGCCTTTGACGTCGAAAATACCCTGATCGAAAATTGGGATTTCGTCGCCCAACAATCGTTATCGGGCCAGTATCACGATATCAGGATTTTTGGAATTTCCAACAGCACGCCACCGTACACCAAGGCCATCCCGCCCGGGTTCGGCGGCCTCCTATGCCGGCTGATTGTCCATTCGTACGAGAATCTACCGCCTTTTCCGGATGATACGACGGTGCAACTGATTATCAGCCAATTACCGGATCAGACTAATTTCGCCACTCCCCAGGGAATTACGATCGGGTATAGCGGCGGCGGCTACGATCCGGCGACGGTGGCGTTCTGGGACGGCTCCGTCAAGATCAACGTCCCGCCGGCCGGAGACGCCAACGGTGACGGCGTCGTCAATATCGCCGATGCCGTATATTTAATCAGTTATATCTTCAAGAGCAGTCCCGCTCCTGATCCGCTCGACGCCGGGGATGCCGATTGCGATGGCGCCGTAAATATTGCCGACGCTGTGTACTTGATCAACTACATCTTCAACGGCGGCCCGCCGCCGTGCTCGCCCTGATCCAGCGGGGTTAGTTTGTCTTGAATCAGAAAGGCCGGATGACAATCCGGCCTTTTGTATATTCGGAGTTCGGATTCTGCCGGAAATAAAAAACCCGCCGGGATTCCCGGCGGGTTCGGATCACGTCAAGCTGAGGCTGTGTGTCTATACGCTTGCGTTTATTTCAATAGCATCCGCCGCACGGCGGTTGCCCGTCCCGGAAGATGAAATCAATGAGATAGACGGCATCGCCGAGGTTGACCGCACCGTCGCAGTCGACGTCCCCCGTCCGCAAAGGATCAGGGGCCGGACCGCCGGTGAATATGTAATGGATCAGGTACACGGCGTCGGCAATATTGAAGCCGCCGGCTCCGTCGGGGCCGTTGCAGTCGGCTTGACTCAAGACGATGAAGCCATTGTCGCAGATGACATAGATAATGTCGCCGGCGACGTCGACATCCCAAGCCCAGAGCGGCAGCGTATTGTATCCTCCTGCCAGATACGGGGACAGCGGATCGCTGATGTTATAAACCTCAAGACCGGCCGTATACGATGCCATATATAAGTAATCACCGACCACCTGCATATTGTGGACCCAGGCATTCCAGCCGATGAGCTCAGGTAATTCGACGGCTACGGTCGGATTGGCGGGATCCGATATATCGATGATAGTCAAATTACCCCGGTACCCGTGGCTGAGATAGACGTAATTACCCACCAGACCGACGCCGAAACAGGAATATCCGATGGGACAGGTGGCGATAAGCGACGGTGACACCGGATTGCTGATATCCACGACCTGCAATCCCACACTATGCACGGATATATAGGCATAATTCCCCTGGATCGCCATATAGTTGGCCGAACCGCTTACATAAACACTGGCGGCACGGACCGGGCTAAGCGCATCGGAGATATCGAGTACCAGGAGGGAATCAACACCGACCATGTAGGCGTACTCACCGACAACGACTATATCGCGCATGAGATTGGTTGTGTTGATCGTTTCGACATAGGCAGGCGAGTGGGGATCGGATACATCCAGGACAGTCACCACGGCCGTTTCATCGGAAATGTAGACGGCGTTACCGGCCTTCCCCACCGCCCAGGCGCGGCCCGGCGTATCATATGAAGCCACGGCCACAGGCGATTCGGGGACGGAAAGATCGAGCACCTGCAGGCCCTTATATCCATTTGCCTCGTATCCGAAATTCCCCGAGACGGCCAGATCGAATCCTGTCCCGGGGCTGACGAATTGGGCATCGAGAGCCGGTGCGGTCGGAGAGGAAATATCGTAACGGGCGATGCCTTCGTGCCAGTCGGCAAGATAGGCCTCGTTTCCGGAAAGATACATGCTGTAGGTGTTTCCCCCGGTGGGCCAATCGGCGGCAAGCACAGGCGCCGTTGGTGCCTGGACGTCGATGATTTTGATGGTATCGTGGCTTCTCAGATAGGCATACGTACCGGCTGCTTCGACTTCCGGATAGTTGGAGGTGGAATCCACCCATTGACCGACCGGTGTCGGCCAACCGTAAAGGGCGGTATTCAGGACGTAGAGGCCCTCACCTCGGTTGGCCACGTAAAGAATTTCTCCCGACGCAGCAATGCTGAAGGCATCGTTGCCGCATTTCTGGCCCCCCACGTAAATCGGAGCCGGATCGCCGGAAATGTCCCATAGTTCGACGAAGACCTCGCTTGCGATGTAGGCATAGCTGTCCATGATAATGGCATCATACGCCACCCCAACCGGATCGACCACATGGAGTACCTGCGGGGACGAGGGGTCCGATATGTCGGCGATGACAAATTTCAGCCCGCAGCTTAAATAGGCGGTTGCCCCGATGATCTCGATACCGTAGGGCTCCAATGGCATATTGTCGACCGTCATGAGCGAACCGGTCAATATCGGCTCATGTGGATCGGAAACATCGAAAATAAGCAACCCGCCCTCGTATCCTGCGGCCACATACAGATAATTGCCGTCAATAACCATATCCTCGGCGGCGGCAGGATGATGATATTCGGCGATAACCTCGGGTGAGAACGGATTCGATACGTCGATGATCTGAAGCCCGAGAAACGGATATCCGTACATATAATTCCCGTCGCCGCAGGCGACGTTCATGCCCTGCCACAGGGCGCTGCCCGCATAGAAAAGAGAAATTTCCTTATCCTGCGGGTTCATTGCCTTTATAGGATTTTGCCCAAGCGCGGCGAGCCGTTCCTGGACTGCCGCCGGGACGCCGTCCTCATTCAGAGTCGGCGATGCGGCCTTGAGGGGTGACAGCAGATAAACGCCTAGAATGATCGAAAAAACGAATGCGGGTAGCATACGGTAACATCTTTGCATATGCCCTCCCGTGCAAGAGATTCGATGAGCAGTATGAGGTGATTGCCGTATATACATATTCATACTATATTGTTATTCAATTGTCAAGCTGAAATTTTGGTTAGTCCGAAGGCGAAAAGGCCCCATAAGGGGTTACCGCCATGCCCCCATTTTCCCTTTGTCAGCGGCGCGACAAGAGAAAAAAGTCGACCGCTTACTGCGTGACTTTTTTCTCTTTGGTCTCCTCGTCCTGGGCTTTCAGGGCGTGATCCTGATTGTATTTCACGGCCGCGGCGACGAAATCGCGGAAAAGCGGATGCGCTTTGGTCGGCCGCGATTTCAATTCAGGATGGAACTGCACAGCCACGAACCAGGGATGATCGGCGATCTCGATTATCTCGACCAGCTTGCCATCCGGCGAAATCCCCACCAGCCTTAATCCCGCCTTGGTCATCATCTCGCGATATTCGTTGTTGAATTCGTACCGGTGGCGGTGCCGCTCGGAAATCTCTTCGGCGCCATATGCCCGATAACTGAAGCTGGACTTGTCGAGCACGGCCGGGTAGGCGCCCAGCCGCATGGTGCCACCCAGTTCGGTGATGTTCTCCTGGTCGGCCATGAGATGGATGACGGGATGTTTGAGATCGCGATAGAATTCGAAGCTGTGCGCGTCTTCGAGGCCGCACACGTTGCGGGCGAATTCGATCGTGGCGCAATGCATGCCCAGGCAGATGCCCAGGAAGGGAATCTTGTTTTCGCGGACGTAGCGGATCGATTCGATCTTGCCCTCGACGCCCCGTTCGCCGAAGCCGCCGGGAATCAGCAGACCGTCGACGTCGCCGATGAATTTGGCGGCGCCGCCGTGTTTGATATCCTCCGATGATACCCAGACGAGGTCGACCCGGGCGTCGTTTTCGGCGCCGGCGTGAGAGAAGGCCTCGATAATCGACTTATAGGCGTCTTTCAAGCCGACATATTTACCGCAGATGGCGATTTTGATCCGCCGGCTCGGATTTTTGATCCGCTGCACCAGGTTTTCCCATTCGGTGAGGTCAGCCGGCGGCGCCACGATGTCCATATGTTCGAGGACGAGGTCGGAAAACTCCTCCTGTTCCAGCCGCAGCGGCACTTCGTATATGGTCGATACGTCGATTTCCTCGATGACGTTGCGGGACGGAACGGAACAAAACAGGCCGATCTTCTTTTTGATCGAATCGTCCAGCGGTTTGGCCGTTCGGCACAGGAGGATATTGGGCTGTATCCCGATTTCGCGGAGGGCCTTCACCGAATGCTGGGTCGGTTTGGTCTTCAACTCTCCCGCCGATTCAACATAGGGAACCATCGTCAGGTGAATAAACAGGGCGTCGTGTTCGCCGGTTTCCAGGCCCAACTGCCGGATGGCCTCCATGAACGGCAGCGATTCGATATCGCCGACGGTGCCGCCGATCTCGGAAATCACGACGTTGACCTTGCCGTTGACCTGGGCCAGCTTCTTGACGGAATTTTTGATCTCCTCGGTAACATGCGGAATGACCTGGACGGTGGCGCCGAGATAATCGCCGCGCCGTTCGCGGCTGATGATGGATTGATAAATCTGCCCCGAGGTGACATTGTTGTCGCTGCACATCGATTGATTCAAAAATCGTTCATAATGGCCGAGATCGAGATCGGTCTCGGAACCGTCGTCCAGCACGTACACCTCGCCGTGCTGGAAGGGATTCATCGTCCCCGGATCGACGTTCAAATAGGGATCGAGTTTTAAGATATTGACCGTCAGGCCGCGTTTTTTGAGAAGCATCCCCAGCGAGGCCGAGGCGATCCCCTTGCCCAATGAAGACACCACGCCGCCGGTGATGAAAATGAATTTTGTCCTGCGCTCCGCCACTTCCTACCCTCTTTCCGGTTATAACCGTTTTACGCGCCTCAATGTCTCTTTTCGGTCGACCGAGATAACCCCGGCCCGCGTCTTATACAATTTAATTTTTTTGCCGTTTTCGAGAATGCGTAGTTGCTCCAGCGATTCGGCTCGTTCGGCCCGGCCCGGCCGCCACGACGCATACTCCGCCAGCGCCGCCTTTCTATAAAAATATACGCCGATATGCTCCAAATACGGAAAAAGACCGACCGGCCGCCGCCCGGCGTCCCGAATATACGGTATCGGCAGGCGACTGAACCAGGCCGCATGGCCGTCTTCGCCCTCGACGACTTTGACGATATTCGGATCTTTCAGCTTCTGATTCGATCCTGCGCCGCGTATCTTCCGCGCCAGGGTGGCGAACCGGATCGTCCGGTCGTCGCGCATGTCAGCCACAACCGTATCAAGTACCGTCCCCGACAAACCGAGATTGTCCGCCTGGATATTTACCACCAGATCGCATTTCAGACCGGCCGCCGCTTCGGCCACCCGTTCCGAGCCGTTACGCGGTTTACGGGAGGTCATGATGACCGCTCCCCCGAAGGCAGTCGCCGCCCTTCCGACCTTGACCGAATCGGTGGCGACGTAGATTTGGTCTATCAGTCGAGATCGCCGGACGCCGCGCCAGACGTAATACAGGAGCGGCCGGCCGTCGATGGGATACAACACCTTTTGAGAAAACCGCTTGCTTCCAAGGCGGGCCGGAATAACGGCGATAATTCGTGCCATTGTCAAATCACTCGGGGTACGATAAAATAGGTATCTTGTGTTTCCGGGGCGTTTCGCAACGCGTCATCGACGGCAAGCGACGGTCGTGCGACGTCGTCACGGCAGGTCCGTCCCGGCGAATCAGTCCGGACGCCGCTATCGATTCCGCGGGTATCGACCCGGTCCAGACAGTCGACATAGTCCACAATGCGACTCAGGTCTCGGGAAAAATTATCCAGCTCATCGGGGGTGAGTTTCAGTCTGGCCAGTCCGGCGATGCGGGCAACCTCTTTCTTTGATATCGGCATACGCCTACTTATTAAAAACGCCAAAGAGTGTCAAGTCAAAAAGCGAAAGGTGTCCATTTTTCGCGTGGTCGACATTTTTTTGCGATTCGGAAACGCACAATTCCGGGGCAGCTAAACTGTTTCGGATTTCGACCGATACCAGAAATAGGTGTTGCATAATGAAACAGCCCGAAGCGGCCGGAAAGCCTTCGTCGGGCGCCGTCAACATGGGAGAGTAAAACCGCTATGTCATCGCTTCTGGTAGTCGAAGACGATCCGATCATGGCCCGAAGCCTCGATCGCACATTCCAACACTACGGATACACCATCACCGTCGCCGAGACCGTCGATGAAGCGTCGCGGCGATTGGAAACTGAAATATATGATTTGGTTCTGGCCGATTTGCGCCTCCGCAATGGTTCCGGCCTGGACCTGCTGGTGACCTGCAAGCGGCTTCAGCCGGAAACCGAGGTGATCATCATGACGGCCTTCGGGACGGTCGAGACGGCCGTACAGGCCATCCAGAACGGCGCCTCGGATTATATCACCAAGCCGTTTAAAAATCAGGAATTGCTGTTCAAAGTCGAGCGGGCCATGGAACGAATCGGCCTCAAAAATGAGGTCCGCTACCTGCGCCAGGAAATCGCCCATAAATACGGTTTCGATAATATCATCGGCGCCTCCAAAGCCATCGCCGATCTCAAGCGCATCGTCAGCCGAATCGCCGACAAGGATATCGCCGTGCTGATAACAGGCGAATCGGGCACTGGCAAGGATCTATTCGCCAAGGTCATACATCATCATTCGCATCGGCGGCAGCGGCCGTTCGTTCCCATCAATTGCTCGGCCATCCCGGAAAATCTGATCGAATCCGAGCTGTTCGGACACGTCAAGGGCGCCTTCACATCGGCCGTCGCCAACAAGCGGGGGTTGTTCGAGGAAGCCGACCGGGGCACGGTATTCCTCGATGAAGTCGCCGATCTCCCATACCCGACGCAGGCTAAACTGCTCCGCGTGCTCCAGGAAAAGGAAATCCGGCCGGTGGGCGGCACTGCCACCCGGTCTATCGACGTTCGCGTGATCGCCGCTACCAACGCCGACCTGGCCGGACGCGTCCGAGAAGGGAGGTTTCGCGAGGACCTCTATTACCGGCTCAACGTCATGCCGATTCATATTCCGCCGCTGCGGGAACGGCCCGAAGATATTCCGCTGCTGGTGAGGCATTTCCTGCAGGAGATCAATTCGGAATGCGACCGGGATGATATCTCCCTGTCGTCCGACGCCATGCAGCTGATGCTGGACCACGACTGGCCGGGCAACGCCCGTGAGTTGGATAACACCCTCAAGCGCGCCGCCGCGCTCAGCCGGGGCGGGCGGGTGAGCCGCGCCGATATCATCTTTATCTCGCCCCGCGCCCGCCGGCTGTCGGCCCGGCCCGACAATGTCGGCAGTTCGCTGGCGGAACAGCAGAAACTCCAGATTTTGAAAACGTTGGAGGATAATGACTGGAATTATTCACTCACTGCCAGGGAACTCGGCATCGGACGCACGACGCTTTGGCGCAAGGTCAAAAAATTTAATCTCAAACAGCCGGCTGGAGTCTGACCGCAGCCGGGCCGACGGGAGAACGATGATGCAGGACAATAGCTTCGACGATTCGGACTTCAGCGAATTCCTGATGCCGCGGTCGCAGCAGGCGCAACCGTCATCAATTCGGTTTACCCCGGCCAATGGCGATGCCATCACCCGCCTCATGCGGCGACTGCTCGGCGAACTCGATCACTATTATCCCATCGAAAAAGCGTCACTTGCCCTCTACGATCACGCCGGCGCCCGACTGTGCGTTTCCCATTTGTATCATGATGGCACGGTCAAAACCGGGTTGGCACTGGCGCTCCCAGACGGCCGTTCACTACTGTATGAAATCCTTCAGCAGGGATTTCCCGTCGCGGATAATTATCCGGAGCTAATCGCGGCCGGCACGGTCGAGAAAAAAATCCTGTTGGGCAGCCGAACCAAATCGGTGCTGATCATCCCGCTTATCCATGACGGCGACCGATTGGGCGTGCTCAGCCTTGCCTCGCCGAAGGATTCCGCGTTCAGTATCTACCTTGACGGTGCCGGTGAGTCGACGGTCGGGCGTTTTGTCACCGATCTCGAAGATGTTTTCTCGAAGGTTGTCAACGCTGGATGACGACTAATTGGATCGCCGCCCCCGTTTAACGTCGCGTATCGCCGCCAAATGCTCCTGATATGTTTTCGTAAAAACATGCCGCCCGGAACCGTCGGCGACAAAATACAAATAATCGGTCGAATCGGGATAGAGCGCGGCCGAGATGGCCGTCATGCCGGGCGAACAAATCGGTGTCGGCGGGAGGCCCTTGTGGATGTAAGTATTATAAGCGGAGGGAAATTTGTAATCGTCTACCGAGAGGTCGCGGTCGAGACCGCCCATACCATAAATGACCGTGGGATCGGCCTGTAATTTCATCCCCCGCCGAAAGCGATTGTAATAGACCGAGGCGATGACCGGATATTCATCGGAGAAGAATCCCTCGCGTTCGATAATCGACGCCATTGCCAGCAGATCGGGCAGGGAATAGCCCATTGAATCCGCGCGGGCTGTGATGGTGCCGTCGACATGGGCGAAGAATTGATTTACCATGGCGGTTATGGCGTCATTCGCCGAGATGCCCCATTCGAACCGATAGGTTTCCGGGAACAGATACCCTTCGGCGAAACCGGTTTTTATCCCCAGGTTTGCCAGATAGAGTGAATCGCGCACCAGGCTGTCGAAAATCCTGCGGTCGGTGCCGCAGCGCCGGCTCAGCAGGGAACCGATCTGCCTCAGGTTGACGCCTTCGGGGATGGTCAGGGTCATATAGGCGATGTCGCCGCGCCAGAGTTTGCGCATGATCCCGAAGTTGGATGCCTTGCGGCTGAAATCGTAGCGCCCCGGCACGACGCGCCGGTCGAGTCCGGCGACTATACCGACTTTGGAAAACAACCACGGCGAGGCGACCACCTCCCGGTCCTTGAGTTGACGGACGACTTTATAGAACGGCTCGCCTCTTTCGACGAATATCGACGCCGGAGAGATGCGGTGGGGAACGAACAGCCACCAGGCGAACATGATGATCAGGATGCCGCCGAGGACGACGCTCAGCATCAGGAGACGACTCAGCCTTTTACTCATCTGTCCACAATCTTTCAATCAGCGTCAGAACCATGGCGATCGGCCAGCAAGCCAGTATCACGATCGTCCAGGCCGTGTTGCGAAGCCGGGCCCGGACGGTGGGACGGTATTTGGCCGGCGGGCCGGTCTGTGCCGACGATTCGGCTTTCCGGGTCGCCAAATTCACCTGTTTTACCCCTATCCGCTCGATATGTTCATTCGGTCCAGGTAGGATTGCAGAATCACGGCCGCCGAAATCCTGTCGATTTTCTCCTTGTTGCCCTTGATCTTCTTTCCGTGCGAATGCAGGATCATTTCCGCCTGGCGGGAACTGAGCCGTTCGTCCTCGAAGTATACCGCAATCGGGCAGGCGGTTCGGAGCCGTTCGGCGAATTTCCTGACCTCTTCGGTCGTTCCCGATTCTCGTCCAGAAAGGCTGAGCGGCAGGCCGACCACGACCGCGACGACGCCGTGTTCGCCGATGATGCGGCATACCTGCCCGACCGCATCGGCGATGCCGTTGACGATCAGGGTTTCCAGCGGTTGGGCGATTATAGCACCGGGGTCGGACAGGGCCACGCCGATCCGCCGCCCGCCAAAATCGAGTCCGAGATACCGTTTCTCCTCCATCGGAGGCAAGCTACGGAAAACATCGGGTGAAGTCAATAAAGCGGCGGGGGGATAAAAAACCTCGCTCCCGGAACCGGGAGCGAGGTAAGGTACTTTAGCTGACTCTGATTTCGTGCAAACAGAGTTACTTCATCAGCAGCATCTTCTTGGTCGCCGAGAATTGACCCGCGACGGCCTTGTAGAAGTACATGCCGGAAGCAACCTGGCCGCCGGAAGCGTCTCGACCATCCCATTCAATTGACACCACACCAGCATTGGCATAACCGCTGTAGGTGCGGATCACCTGGCCGGCAACGTTGTATATCGTGACCGAGTAATCGGACGCGATAGGCAAGGCCAGCTCGATACTGGTGGTGGGGTTGAACGGGTTCGGATGGTTCTGCGCCAGGGCGAACTTCGTGGGCAGACTGCGGGTGAACATGTTCACCATGTTGCCGTTGAAGTCGGCCGCATCAACCTCGACGAGTTTGATGTCGCCGTTGACCGGAATGGTCACGAGGTTGTGCTGGCCGGCCAGAATGGCGTCATTGCCAAGGTCGAAAACCAGGACATTCAGCTCATTGCCGTTAATCCCGTATTTCAGCTCCATGTTCGAGGCGCCGTCGCCCAAAACGGGGGCTTCGACGGAGCCGGTGAACTGGAAGCGCATCCAGACCGCACCCATCGAGGTCGTCGCGTCATACGCAACGTTCAACTGGTTGGTCTGAACTTGGGTGCTGACGCTGAAGTTGTCTTCAGCAGGACCTGGTTTCGCGTACGGCTGGGCGTCGCCCTGGATGACACGGACCAGGTAAACCAGGTCGGCCACGGACAGGGTGATCCCGTCAGCGTTGACATCGGAAGCCGCAATCGAAGCCTCGATGTGGCCACCAAACGCCGACAAACCGCTGATAAAGTAGCCGGTGAACATAACGGCATCGGCGATTTCGTATCCAATGCCGTTGGCGTTGATGTCACCGCGGACATCAATGCTGTCACCACAAACGACGTCAACGCCGCCGTTCTTGAAGTCGATGGCCCGGAGCGGATACAACTTGTCTCCGACAAGGCAACTGTCAAGAGCGCCGTAGTATCCTGGGAAGCCGAACGTATGATCGGTGATTTCGTTGCCCTCAAACTCGAGGACTTTGTCATCGAGGAAGAGAGTATCACCGTACTGCGACGAAATGGTGTTGTCGGCGCAGTCCATCCAGTAGAACCTAACCGGAAGGTACTGGCATTCCAAGGTACGGTCGTTGGAGACAAAGAATTCCAACACGGCCAGCTCAGTTCCGGTAGCGGAATTGAAGCAGGTCGGATGGTTGGCTCCGTTGTTGGTCTCGGCCATGGCAACCAGGCGTAAGACACCGCTGGGGCACTGATCACCGCAGTTGCCGGTGGCGCCGAAGCGATAGGTGAAGTATTCCCAATCGCAGTCCGTAAGCAGCTGGCCGGGGGTCGCACTGATGAAGGTCAGGCCGACATCATAGGCGATAAGGAGATCGTAACCGCCCATGTTCATTGACGTATAGGAATCGTCAAGGTTGATGGCCACTTCAGCATAATGACCCTGGAGCTGGTTGTGGACTTTTTCGATCGTGACCCGGAACTTCGGATCCACGTGTACCGTGAAGCAGCACGTGTCAGCGTTCAAGAGATTGCATTCGTCGACATTCGCGCCATCGGTAACGATCGCGCAGAATTCGAACGTACCCAGGAACGCATTGTCTTCGTCCGTAACCCAGGTAAACTCACCGGTCGCCGGATTGATTTCCGGGCTGCCGGGGTAGCTGCCGGGGTCAATGAGGGAGAAGGTCAATCCCGAAGGACCAGAATCAGGATCAATGGCTGTCACCGTCGCGGCGGCAGTCTGACCCCAAAGAATATTGATAACCTCGTCGGGGCACGTAATTTCCGGCGGATGGTTCAACACCGAAATGGTGAACTCGCAATATGCTACACCGCCGAAATTGTCCTGAACCCGGATCTTGACATGCTGGCAGCCGACATCTGGAGCGGTCGCAGTAAATGTATAAAGACCATTCGTGAGACCGATCGAGCCGGGCCCTTCGTCCACATAGAACTTCAGGGCATCGCAGCCGCAAGCCAAATCAGGATCATCGGCATGCAGGACCTGACTATACGTGTCACCCCAATAGATTTCAGCATCACCGGGGCAGTCAGTGAATGAGGGTGGAGTATTGACAGCGTTGACAGCGCCGGCATTGACCGTGGGATCGATCTGGTTGGCGTCAGGATCGACGAAATTCGTCGAGGTCGGAACACCACCGACATCCACGGAAGCCGGATCAAGATTGGCCGTCCCAAGCTGACAGTCCGAGAGATACTTCAACGTCACGGTCGCAATCTGACCGCTGCCGCTGGCAAGATCCACGCCTGTCATCTTGACGGCGCCCAGACGGAATATTCCACCGCCCAGATCGCCGATCGGATACCGCTGATCTAGGATATTAATGTCGTCGAGCCGGTAATCTGCAAAAGATATACCGGTGACCACCAGATCAACGTTTCCGTCCGAGACTACTTGGCCAATAATGTCAAGAGCAGCCAAGTCAACATCATTGTCAATTAAAACAGGTACCGTCACCGTCGCATCAGCAGGTTTCGGGCAGTCATCCACAGTGCCGAATGTAACCGCGTTCTGTGCAGTCGAGTAGGAAGCTGAAAACAGAAGCAGAAACGAGGCCAGCAATGATAAAATAAGTAGCTTGTTTTGCTTCATTACACTGCTCCTTTGTAATTTAGTTCATAATGGCACCCACATGGACACCATAATGAATTAAGGAACCTTTTTACTTTTTAGCCTCTGTTTTACAAGAGGTGTAAGCTACTGCGACCTTCCGTTCATCGAAGATGCTAAGCATTGAAGCAGAACGAAAAGCGCACTAACCTACCTCAAGTCAAACATTGAGTTCAAATCTCAGTAAAAAGGCCTTTTGTAAGAGCATACATGTAACTTGATGTACTTGCAGTAAGTACTAAAAGCTACTTAAGGTGCATCTGAAACTCGTAAAGGTGCGTCAAAACACAACTAATCCCTAGACGAATACAAGGTAACACTTTCCCCCGGATTGTCAAGCGGTTTTTTGGTGCAAACTTTGCACACCATCGGCTATAAGCGGGCGCTCACGCCGACTGTCAGCAAATACAAGGTGGTATTGTCCTCGACCCGGTCGTGCCGCTCGAAGACGCCGTCGAACAATATATTGACGGAAAAACGGTCATTGAGGGAGTAGGTGGCCACCAATGACGGAGAGACCAGACGATAGGACGTTAGCGCCTCCACCTCATTACCATAATCACGACGGCCAATAGTGAGTTCGGCTGCAAAATACAGCCGGCGGATTTCGAGCATTTCGGCGTGGGCGCCGATTTCCCACTGAGTGTAGGTGTCGGAAAAGTAATCGAGAGAGCTGTCCGGCGACGTATTTTCATGGCGAAACTCCAATCGCACCATTGGCCCCGCCCCGACGCCGTCAACCTGATACGAGCTCCTGAGTTCGCCGCGCAGCAACCGGTAATCGCGGTGCACCACATCCGGCCGGTCATACCAGTAGGCATCGGCCAGAAAATAGAAGGCCCCCTCCCATCTTGCCCCCAATGAGCGGCTGGCCAGTCCGGTGAGCTCGACGGCCGAGTAATCGTCCTCGTCATCGGCTCGGGCGTAATCTTTTGCTTCGATATAGCCGGTGATGGCGGCATAGCCGTCCAGACCGATGTTGTTGTAATTCACTTCGAGGCGATAGCTGTCATAATCGGCTAGGGAGCTGTCCGGAACCTTACGGTTCCGAAAGACCGCCTGCCAGCTCAGATCGTGCCCGAATTCCGAAAACAGAAGCACGCCGCCGAGGCTGCCGGTGAATATCCCATAATCATAAGAGGGAAAGATATTGCTGGACACAAAATCGGTATCGCCCGCGCCGCTTGCTTCCACCGATTCGGAAAAGCCCACCCAATTGTAGCCGATCCTGGCGTTAAGGCCGAATTTGGCGCCGAGCATATGATCCGTGCGCAGGTATCCCAGCAGGTGATTGTATCCTTCCTGCCGATTGTCGCCGTCACCGTAGGGGGCCCTCGATTCCACCGTCGCCGCCATCTTGGTGCTATGGTCGTTATTTCCGAATCGGTAGACCGCGTCGGCGCGTCCCAGGAACCGTTCGCCCGAGACTTCCAGATCGGTGGAAATATCGAACCGATTCCGATCGTCGCGGTACTTGTATCCCAGATCGGTTTTGAAGATAAAATCGTCGATTTTATCCCGGTCGAGCTGCCAGGTTTCGATCAGATCGACCGTGACGGTGTCGGTTATGACTCGATAATATTCCTGGGAGATGAGTTGGTATTCTCCTCCGACTTTGGCCGAGAAACCCCGGTTATCCAATAAATCGGCGGCAGAGGCCGTCGCCACCACCGCCGTCAGTGCAAGCAGGATAAACAACTCGGTGCGAATGTCGGCCAAATGCTTATTCTCCCAGCGCCCGCGCGATCCTGTGCATGAGTTGTCGAGCGGCTTGAATCTGGGCCGCCGCCGCTTCATAATTGTTCTGCGCATACATGTCCGAAGCCTTATCGACGTGCTGGCGGGCGTTTCGGTATTGTTCCCTGAGTCCCGGGGCGCCACTGTTTTCCACCCGTTCCTGAATCCGTTCCATTTCGCGGGTGAGATTTTCGAGGGCGGCCTTGATCTTGGCCGGTTCGCGAAGCCTTTCCGCCTGACGCGAAAGCGCCTCGACCGCCTGCGTCATGATCTTCTCGGCGCGGCCAAAGCGTTCCTGCCCGGCCAATTTTTCCGCCTGCGCGCGGAGCATCTCGGCTTCTTTGAGCTGGTTGCCTGTCTCCGCACGTTCGGCCTCGCTGCCTGCCTCAAGCTGTTCCCGCAACTGGATAAAGCGGTCAAGCTGGGCCTGATAACGCTTCTGCGCCCGTACATGCGTGCCCAGCTGTTCCATGGCCCGGATCAGCGACCGTTCCGTCTGCAGGGTCAATTGCAGGGACCCCTTGAGCCGACGGTTGCGGAACAATTCCCGCGCCCGCTCCTGCTGATCCCGGGCGGTATCCATCAGCACTTTCAATCCCGGCGGCGTGTCATTGTCAGATTCCTCTTCGGCTCGGCGGATCAATTCGTCCGTTCGTTCCAGCCGTCCCCGCACGTAGTCTTCGTTCTCCTCGGCCTGGCGGGTTATCGCAATCGCTCGTTGGGCCTTGCTGCGTGCATTGAGCGTATACTTGCCGACCTGCATCACGAAAGCGTCATCGAAGACGGCGCCGGAGCGCATCATTTCCATCGCCGTATTCTGGAGACGGATCGCCACCGCCAACTGGTTCCGGGCCCGTTCCGAGCCGCTCTCGGATACCGCTTCTTTGGCCTCAGCAATGACGTCTTGGGTCTTATCGACTGCTTCTCGCAGCCGGTCCATTCGGTTCATGCCGCCATTCTGAGCGGCTACCGGCGCGGCCAGAGGTATCGCCAGGAGAAAAGCGACTATCATTAGCTTAGCTTTCATACGCATCATTCCTTCTTTCTGCCAAAGAAGGTTTCAAGTGGCGTGCCTATCGCGCAACGACTGTTACCGCCTATTAAGAAATTGTATTTCAAGAAGTTACCGCTTCCCGCCCAAATAGGCAGCCCTTTCGTCTTGTACCGCCTCGGCCATCTGTACCGCAGAGGACACATCACGGGGCAATCCGGTAAATTTTCATCCGGGAATACAGTCGGCGGCGACTAATACCCAACAATTTGGCCGCTTCCGTCTTGTTATTTCCCGCCCGTTTCAAGGCATCCAGGATCATTTCTTTCTCTTTTTCACCCAAAGATTTTCCGCCGTCACCGACAACGTCCGGATCGCCGACCTCGTCTTCATCAATGCCGATGCAGTTGAGATCAATCGGACTGTCGCCGGCCAGGATCACGGCGCGATCCAGGATATTTTTCAACTCCCGGATATTGCCCGGCCAGGAATACCTGGTCAGCATCTCCATGACCTCGTCGTCCAGGTCAGGATAGCCAAAACCTCTTTTTTTCAAAAAATACTCCGCCAGCCGGGGGATATCCTGACGCCGCTCCCGAAGGGGAGGCATGGTAACGGGGAAGACGTTTATGCGAAAATAGAGATCGTCACGGAATTTTCCTTCCCGGACCATTTCTTTCAAATTTCGATTGGTGGCCGCAACCAGCCGGACATCGACGGTGATTTCATCCACACCGCCGACTCGGGTGACCCGTTTTTCCTCCAGCACCCGCAGGAGCTTGGCCTGCAGGCCGGCCGACATTTCGCCGATCTCATCCAGGAACACCGTCCCGCCGCCGGCCAGTTCGAACCGCCCCGGTTTACGCGCTACGGCTCCGGTGAAAGCGCCTTTTTCGTGGCCGAACAGCTCGGATTCCAACAGCGTTTCGGTCAGGGCGGCGCAATTGACGGCGATGAACGGCTCGTCGCGACGCTGCGACAGATTATGAATCATCCGAGCCGCCAGCTCCTTGCCGGTGCCGGATTCCCCGTAAATCAGCACGGTGGTGTCGGTGACGGCGACTTTTTCGATCAGATCAAGGAGTTTTTTGGTCGCGGGGGCTTTGCCGATGAAATCGTCGTAGGCGAGGGCGTCGTAGTCCTGCTCCCGCATTTCCTTGAGTTCCCGGGTGCGGCGTTGATTGAGCAGCCGGCGCACCTGCAGGGTCAGTTCGTCCAGGGGAAACGGTTTGATGAGATAATCAGCGGCGCCTCGTTTCATCGCTTCGACCGCCGTTTTAACCTCGGCAAAAGCCGTCATTATAATGACGATGGTTTCGGGCCGATTTTCCCGCAGCCATCCCAGTATCTCCATGCCGTCCGGGGGGGGGATGCGGATATCCGTGACCACCAGATCGTAATGTTTATCGGTCAGGCGTTCCATCGCCTCCCGGCCGGTGGCGGCGGTATCGACTATCATGCCGATCTCCGCGAGGGTGGATGAAATCAACATGGTCATTTTCGGTTCGTCATCTATCACCAGTATCCGATTCATGCCTGTTCTCCTAACGGCAGGGTCACGGTAAACGTCGTCATTCCCCGGTCATTCGATGATACGCCGATGGTTCCGCGATGTTGCTCGATTATGCGGCGGCTGAGGTACAGCCCTAATCCCGACCCCTGCGTCTTGGTCGTGAAAAACGGCTCGAACAGCTTGTCCCGTTGCGACGGTTTGATTCCCGGCCCGTTGTCCGAAATGCGAATTCTTATTGTGTCGTTTTCGCGATGCATGCTCATGCCGACGATTTTCCGCGACCGATGCTCCTCCCCGGAGACGGTCTGCATGGCGTTCAGCAGCAGGTTGATGATCACCTGCCGGAGGCCGATACGGTCGGCGGTTATTTGCGGCAGATTATTATCGATATCAATCCTCAATTCGATTCCCTGTGCTTCAAATTGCGGCCGGAATTCGTCGACGATCTTGCGGCCCATCGCGGCCGGATCGACGGCCGAAAGGCTCAGCGAAAAGCTTCCTTTTGCGAACGACAGGTAACCGGAGACGATGTTATCCAGTCGCGAAACCTCTTCGACGATAAACGACGCTTCCTGATCTTCGTATTTTTTTTCAATCCGTTCCCCGGCGGCGCGGATGATCATCATCGGGTTTTTTATTTCATGGCTGACGACAGCCACCATGCGGCCCAGAGCCGCCTGCGAGCCGGCCTGAAACAGCTTTTCCTCCGCGGCGGTCATGCGCCGATTGTAGATGATGTAAAAAACCATGAATACGATCACCACGAGGGCCGAACCGCCGGCCAGTGCGAACAGGTTTTTGCGCAGACTTCCCAACAGCGAGAAATATCCCGCGCCGGCCTCGGCGACGAATATGGCGGCAACGTCGCCGTCGGTATTGAACAAAGGCGCATAGGCCGATTTCAAATAGGTGCCGTCGACGTCGTAGAGCGCCGACGCAGCCGGGCGTCCGGCCACCGCAATGCTGATGGAGTCGAAATTGAGTTGCGCCAGAAGATAGCCTTCGGGGGGAATATCATCGCGGGTGGAAACCAAATAGTCGAAATCGAGATCGATAATCGAGGCTTCCGAGAGCGAATCGATCCGGGCCAGCGAATCGAGATACAGAAGCTGGGCGGCGTAGACGTCGAGATTGTCGATCAGGAGCGCTTCGACGTCCTCCGGGGATATATGCACCGCCGCCGTGGCCGCCACCCCGGTGAGTCGCTGGGAAAGCTGGTATTCCAAATAGGTTTGGATCGACCGGTAGTACCACCACCAGCCGGCGTTGAACGCCGCCAGCGCCAGGGCGGTAAACACGATAGCCGCGATGGCCGCTTTATTCCGCGCCCGCATAGGGGAAATAAAGGCCATTTTCGGCAGAATAGTCAAGAACCAACTGAACCCGCGTCCCCTAACCCCTTGATCGCCGAGTGCTTTTTCCTCTTGTCTCTGGTGCTCCAAATGCCTATGATAGTCTGCAGATCGTTAGACCGACACACGGAGATTCCATACTTGAGCATAATTCCCAAGCTCATACTCGTTTTCACCGCCGTCGATTGGCGGATATATATGCGGCGGCCACTGGTCTACGCGCTGGCCGAATCTGCCCGCGAATACGGCAGCACGGTCGTCGCCGTCAATAGGCCGATCTGCCTGCAAACGACCGCCATCCGCCGCCCCAAGCAAATTCCCGACATGCTGACCCCGCCGCGATTGGAACGCATGTCCGAAAACCTGTTTCTCTATCGCCCCAAGTATTATGTCCACGACCAGATCGCCAATCTGGTGCCCATGTTCGAAAAAGCCAACCTGCTGGCCCTGCGGCGATCATTTGCCCATCTTCAGAAGCGGCTCGATATCACCGAACCGGCGCCGATGGTGTGGTTTCATTATCCGCACCAAGGGTATGTCACGCGGCTGTTCGACGGTAGTTTCAATATTTTCGAAATCTACGACAACCTGACCGACGACGACGGCAACGAACTCGATTATGTCAACCGCCTGGAGGCAAAACGCCGCGGCCGGATCGACTTATTGCTGACGACGTCACGGAAAATCCATGAGAAGTACGCCAAGAATTATCGTCGTACATATGTGTTTGGCAACGGTCTCGCCCGCGAAGCCTTCAAGAAGCTGTCCGATCCGAAAGTCGAACCTTATCCGGAAATCATGCAGGTACCTTCGCCGCGCCTGGGTTATGCCGGGATGATTTCCGAGCGGCTGGACTGGAAGCTTATCAAGGATCTGGCCTCGCGGGAGCCGCAATGGAATTTTGTCTTTGTGGGCCGCATCAGCGACGACAAAATCCGCAAACGAATGTCCGGTCTGCATAACGTCCATTTTCCCGGTGAATTCCCTCATAAAGATGTCCCATCGATATTGAAAAGCTTCGATCTCGGTATTATGCCCTACCGGGATACGCCCTTTTTCGAATTTCTCAATCCGCTGAAATTTTACGAGATGGCCGCCGCCGGACTGCCCATGGTCGCTTCCCCGATCGCAGAATTGAAATCGTTTCCGGAATCACTGGTCAGGGTGGTCGGCGACAATCAAGCCGACGCGTGGCGCACGGCGACCCGAAAAATGCTCGAATCCAATCCGGCGGTATCGCAGGAAATTGGCCCAAAAGTGGCCGCCGATTTTATCTGGGAGGATATGACGGCGAAGCTGCTGGCGGATATCGCCGCCGATGACGAATGATGGAGATAGTCTCGGAGCGAAATCGAACGGGACGAGGGATATCGTCATGACCATACAAATATTCGGGACGCTGAAATGCAAAGATACCCGCAAGGCCGAGCGGTTTTTCAAAGAACGCGGTATCAAAGTCCATTTTGTCGATTTGCGGGAAAAGGGAGTCGGTCCCGGAGAATTGCGCAATATCACGCAGGCTATTCCGATCGAGGACCTGATTGACACGGAAGGCAAGCAGTACCGCAAGCGGAATCTCCAATATATGAAATTCGATATCGTCCGGGAACTGCTGGAAGACCCGTTGCTCTTCAAAACACCCATCACCCGTTTGGGTCATAAGGTCACTATCGGATATACGCCCGAAATATGGGAGGAGTGGCTGAAAGCCTGAGCCGTCCGATAAGCAAAAAATGCGCGGCGAATATCGGGTTCGCCGCGCATTTGCATTTGTGGCTGGATGTACGCAATGTCAAACGATTCGGAGACGCTGCCTATTTCTTCTTTTTCCCCTTGCCCTTTTCTTTGACTTTTTCGTCCGAGGCAAATTTGGCGTTGTCCCCTTTGTGCTTGGCTTTGTTGATTTTCACTTTAGCGTTGATGTCGACGAAGCCGTTGCCGTTCTGACGCATCTTGATGACTTCGTCGGGCGAATAATCGTAATGCTCCGAGATGAACCGGAGATTGACGAAATTGACTACGTCGTCGTCGCTCATCCAAATATGTCCCCAGTCGCTTCGTCCCCGGCTGCGAAAATGACCGTAGGCCTTGCCATACGGAGGCCCCGGGTTGCCGGAAACGGGAACATAGAAAATACCGGCGTTCAGACCAAAATCGGTCGTAATTTCCATCCACGATTTGCCGCTGTGACGCAATTTGATGATAACATCGGGGGCCACTCCGGCTCGTTTGGCCAAAAAGAACACCACCGGCAATTCCTCGTCGGCGATTCGTTCCTCCCGGGCCACATCGATCTGTTCGGCGGCGACTTTGAAATGGTCGCCTATGGCGAGGTAGAATCCCTTGAGGCCGTCCTGGTCGATCTTGATCCCGGCCGTCACCTCGGCGCCGGCCCGGCCGACCATAAGGCAGGCAATAACCGCCCCCACAATAATGGCGAGTTTACCAGTACGCATGTCGAACCTCCACGCTGATGTCAAGACATAACACCTGCGGCAGCCTTCCGCAGGCAGATGCACATGGTCTAAGTATCGGCAGTGGGCACGGCCGAATCCAATTTCATCATGTTCCGGCCGGATAATTCCACTGACGGTAACGCTATGCGGGACAGGGGATCGCTTGGGTGGAATCGGACAATCCTGAATCTGTCCGACTGTTGCACAGGAGGTGCGCGAAGAAGGCGGCGGAATCTTAATGATCCCGCCACCCAAAAATATCCCTGCGGATGGTCGGTCTAAGAGTTACCGACCGTGAAACAGGCCGGACGTCAGCCGGTTATTCCGGCAGACGTCATCGGCGAATTAATGACCGTCTTTTCGGCGCTCATGGTGACTGTAATCGCCACGATTTACGTAACGGTAATTTCGCCCTTCATGATCGCCGTTGCCGTCATGATCGTTGTCGTCGTCATTTCCCCAATCCCCGTCATGGTCGCCTTGGTCGCCGCAATGGCCGGGGCCGATGTCCCCGTCATTGTAGGCATTGAGTTTGACCTTCCAGCGAAGCACCATCCGCTTATCCTGTTTACTCAGGTTGCCCCAGTCCATCCAGTTGTTTATGGCCAGCCAATTGTCGACTTCGGAGATGACGTCGGCGATGGCGTCGCCGACAGCGCCGTTGGCGATATTCAGCTTGGTCGTCAGAAGTTGGGCGTACAGCTTGGTTATCCCGTTCGACGGGTGGCCGTAGGTCTGCTGCTGGAGAACATCATAGGCGATCTGAGCATCGGTGACAGCCAGGCTCTTGTCGCCGCCGTCATTGCCCAGCCAGATCGGCAGCAGCGGGGTCACTATATCGGTCTGCGGCCCGAATCCGGCGTGAGTTTTCCAGTAGCCCTTGGAATGAGTGCAACCGCCGGTGGACAGATACACACCGGCGTCCCGGTCGAGATCATCCATGCCCGCTTCGAGCGTAAAGCACTGGGTGTAACCCGTCATGGGATCAACGTCGCTGTCGAGCGAATCGTTGTCACCCTGATCCATCGGGCTGAAGGCGTATCCCGGTGGCAGATAGAAATGGAGGACGTATTCGCCGGGGAGCACGTCGGCGAACATATAGTGGCCCATGCTGTCGGTTACGGTCGTATCGCCGACAGCCCCTGTGTCGACAACCAGGCAGGGTTCCATAATCACCATGACGCCGCCGATGCCGACTTCGCCGCTGTCTTGGATGCCATTCATGTTGACGTCATTCCAGACGAAATCGCCGACGGTCGCCTTCACCGGCGGCAACACATACATGCCGGCATCCCAGGTGAGATCGACTTCGCCGGAATCGATGGTTACGCATTCGGTGAAGCCGGTCAGGCTATCGGCGTCGCTATCGATCGAATCGTTGTCACCCACGTCCTTGGGACTGAACGCATATCCCTGGGGAAGAACGAAATGCAGGAAATAGTCGCCGGGGGTCAGATCATCGAATCCATAGAGTCCCGAGCTGTCAGTGGTCTCCGACGCCACCACCGTCGAATCGGCGCATGCGAGCAATTCCACGGTGACACCGCTCAGGCCCGGTTCCTCGACCGGGTCGTCCTGAATCCCGTTTTTGTTGGCGTCCATCCACACCAGGTCTCCGATACCCGGCTCCTGAAGAACGAGGGTGGGGCGGAGACGCGTTTGATTCGCATTCGGCTGAGTCGGATTATCCACGCTGCATCCGAACGCCAGCAGCATTAGCGCCGCGCCGGCCAGTAAAATACCCAGTTTCATTCGCATGTTAAGAGTCCTCCTGTTTTTGCCGTGCGGTAGTAATCTTGGTGTATGAGCGTAAGAACATTATGACATACCCACCGGTTTCGCGCGTGTCAATCAAAATACGCGGCAAACCCAATAATAATGGGCCTCCGCGATAGTTTTCACAGCGGCTACGTTATTCTTCCAGGAAGCATTTGACATCATTATTAAGAGCAGTGATATTATCGGTTCGAGCGTGCACGGGTTTGCAACTTATTACACCCGGGTTGCGTATGCGAAGGGAATATGACCATGGAAACGCTTGTTCGCACATCCGGACTCTGCCGTCATTATCATCGCGGCCATCATGAGGTACGTGCGCTCGATGGTATAGACTTGCATGTCGAGCGCGGGGAGATGCTGGCGGTGGTTGGTGCGTCAGGCTCCGGGAAATCGACCCTGCTGAATCTTCTGGCGGGGCTGGACACGCCGACATCGGGCGTCATCGAAATTGCCGGAACATCACTCACAGCCATGTCGCGGCGAGATATCGCCGAATTCCGTGCTCGGCGCATCGGCATGATATTTCAATCGTTCAATCTGCTGCCGCACCTCAGCGCCTGCCGCAACGTCGAACTGGCGCTGTATTTCTCCGACTACAACAAGCGGGACCGCAGCCATCGGGCGGCTTCGATGCTGGAGCGGCTGGGTCTGGGCGATAGGTTGCAGCATGTCCCCGGCGAACTCTCGGGAGGTGAGCAGCAACGGGTGGCCATAGCGAGAGCGCTGGTTAAGGAACCGGAAATCCTGTGCGCCGACGAACCGACCGGCAACCTCGATCATGACAACACCGAGCAGATAGGGAAGATTCTGGCCGAATGCAACCGATCGGGCGTGACCGTCATCATGGCCACGCATGATCTCAGTCTCGCCTCCGGCTATTGTCATCGCAGCGTGCGACTGCGTTACGGGACCCTGGTGGGCAATGACTCCCCGGCGGGGACTGAGGAACGGTCATGATATTCCGCGATCTCTTATCGATGGCGCTTCATAATATGCTGCGCATGAAACTGCGGACGTTTCTGACCGTCTCGGGAGTGATTATTGCCATCGCCGCGTTCGTGGCGCTTCTCTCGTTCGGGGCGGGCAATCAGAAATACGTAACCGATCAATTCGAAAGCCTCGGCCTGTTTACGACCATGATCGTGTATCCGCCCGCTGAAAACAATGGCAATGATTCCACCGCCACTGCCGTTCTCGATGATGACGCCGTCGGGAAGCTGGCCGGCATAAGCGGAGTGGAGCTGGCCTATCCGTTCGACGCGGTCGAGGTCACGGCGACGCTTCCGGATACCGAACTGGTCACCCGCGCCCAGGCCCTGCCGGCCGCCGCGGCGGGCACCCGGATGTTCGCCACCCTGTTGGCGGGAACGAGCTTTTCCGGTGATACTGCCCACGAGGCGCTCGTAACCGATCGTTTTTTGGAATTAATCGGCGTCGAGACTGCCGATTCGGTCATCGGCCTGCCGCTGTGCATCAGCGCCCGCCGCGCCAGCCTCGATAGCGGTTTGGCGGCGCTGGTGCGCGACGACAGCGGCCTGATTCGTGAGCAATTGCTCCGGATACGCCTCGATTCCCTGATGATCCATGAATACCGTCAACGAGTAATCCGGGAGCAAGTTCAGAAGGCGGCGAGCCGGTTTTTCGTAGGGCTGCTGGATCGGCAGGAGACAATTGTCGATACGCTGGTTATTACCGGTGTTATCAAAGCGACCCGGGGTCGTCGAATCAATATCGAACCCATTATCATCCCGGCCGCGACGGCACGCCGCCTGACGACCGGCGGCATTAGCACCGAACCCGCCGAACTGATGGCCGCGGTCTCCCGCAGGCAGCTATTCGGCGGGGGGGACGCCGACGGAAAATCGTATTCGCGAGTGACGCTGGCTCTTGAGCCGCGCACATCACACAAGGCCGTGCGCGATTCGGTGGAGGCGATCGGGTTCCGAGCCTTCAGTTATGCCGAGGAATTCGACCAGATTCGCAAATTTTTCTTCTATTTCGATCTTGTCCTGGGAGTCATCGGCGCCATCGCCCTTATCACCGCTTCGCTGGGCATCGTTAACACCATGTTCATGTCGATTGTCGAACGCACCCGCGAAATCGGCGTTCTCAAGGTGCTGGGATCGGATGACCGCGACGTCGGCCTGCTGTTTTTGATTGAATCGGGCGTCATCGGCGCCATTGGTTCCGTTGCCGGCATCATCGGCGGCTGGATTATCACCCGCATCGCCTCGCTGGTCGCCCGCGCTATCATGGAAAACATGGATGCGGAAGCCATTGAGTTGTTTGCCCTGCCGCTGTGGCTGATCGTGGCGGCATTTGTGTTCGGAGTATTGGTAAGCATCCTGGCCGGTTTTTTCCCGGCTCGTCGAGCGGCACGGGTGGACCCTGTGGTGGCTTTGCGAAACGATTGATGAGCGCCGGCGGCTAACGCTGCCTTTCCCAGTCCTCGCGATAGAGCACATAAATATAATGTGGCACGGGGCAGGTGAAATCGCGCATCGCCTCCGGGAAAAGATAGACGCTTTCGCCGACCCGGCGTCCGCCCACAGCCTCCTGCGCTTTCTGAGAAGCGATATTGTCCTTGTTCGGCGTAGCCCTGACCGCCCGGCATTCCGTGTGGGTAAACAGATACCAGACCAGGCCTCGTTTGATCTCCGTCCCGTATCCGTTTCCCCAATAGCAAGGCATCAGCTTGACGTCAGTCTCGGCTACACCATCCGCATCGGGTAAGCCCAGTTTGCATTCACCGATCGGCACCCCCGAATTTTTCAGCTCAACGATCAATAACGTATCGAACGCGGTGGACTTTTCTTTATTGATTCGGGTCCGAATTTCATCCGGCGTTATCCGCAAGCCTTGGGGGAATCCGACGAATTTCATCACGTCCGGATTTGTCCAGATTTGATGGAAAAACGCAACGTCAGCGTCGGACGGCGTCGCCCGGCGAACCGATAGGCGCGGAGTCCGGAAAACGACGGTTGGGACATGGGCAATCAATGAATGTATTTCCTCGAAATCGAACACGTGTGCCCCGGCGATATTCACTACAAACAAGGTCGGAACCGTATCCGATCCCGATCCTTAAAGCAAACATAATCCGCATAATAGAGGCTACATTAAATCGGCACTCCATGAAGCGGCTTTACCCCACACCAGGTATACGGTTTGCATTTGGGGTTGCACGGCGGACGAGCGGCCGAATCCTGGGGATCAACTAAATAGATCACGAAATAACCTCCTCAAAAGGATAGTATGGTGAGATGCATATTGCGACAAAATATGTTCCATATTATGGAATGACCGCTGCGGATTCATGCAAGCAAATTATCTGCTCAGAGTCCGGTGCCAGCTGTTACTCAACAGGGGGCACGAGATTTGGCCGGCTATTGCCGGCCCGTCCATATCGAACACATATGCTATAAACGGCGGCGGATTGCACTACCGCTTTCACCCCGGCTACCACCCCCATGGGTAGCCCGTTCGCGTTTCACAGTGACTGCCGGATGACGGCTCGTCGGTCAGCGTTACCGTGAATGCCAGAACGTTTTCACTGTCCGGGTCGACGCCAGGGCCGACCAGTCTGATGGTATATTCGCCGGGCGGCAGACGCTTGATGGAATAATCGATGTTGAACAGGCAGATGCATTCGCAGCCGTATCCGGCGACCAGGATTTCCTGCTCCTGTACGTAGATCACGCCGTTTGAAAAGCCGCCCGTCTCGGCAAATTGTTCCATCGGGCAGCAATTGAAGGCGGCGTTCTTGTGATGAATTTGCAGCACCGATTGTCCGTCATACTCCCAGAAGGCGCATTCCTGATCGGGCGGGATGGTATCGGTCTCGGAACCCTTGGCAAAACTCTTGCAGGACAAATCTTCGGCTATCATCGAGACGTACGGCGGGCAACAGGGGGCGGGCCCGCCCCGGAAAATATAATCGATGATGCGCACGCCGTCGCCGATGTTGACATCGCCGTCGCCGTTGGCGTCGCCGGCTTCGGCTGGAACCGGTGGCGTGCCGCTCTTGAAGATGAAATTCACCAGATGCACGGCATCGCCGATATTGGTTGAACTGTCGCTGTTGGCGTCGCCGCACATGTAGTCACAGGCCTCACCGATGCCGTCACCGTCGATGTCAAGCTGATCGGGATTGGGGACATACCGGCAGTTGTCGATATCGTTGCCGACGCCGTCATCATCAGTGTCGAGGGCTTCGTCGATATAGCACCAATTGAGACCGATGAGAAAATTGTAGTCCGTGGTGTACTCGGTCCATTGGCCGGCCCAAACCGAATGCCGGCCGGTTCCCGAAAACCCGTCATCGGAAAGGATGGCGATGGCCGCATCGGGCGTGGCGCTGCCGGTGGTAACGCCGATATGAAACTGGTCGCCGAGCGGAAAGATGAGATTGAGCGAGGAGACGTCGACGCCGACATACGCCAAATCCGTCGGGAGATTGCTGAACGGGACGGTCACGCGGGCCAATTCGCTCCCCGGATAGTGGGAGCCGCCGTCGTCCCAGATGACAATATCCATATCCGGCTCACCGATAAATCCCTGGGGATAAACCGCGATATACACGGTCACCAGGGAACAGCGGCTGTTCCAGCCTTGGTTGGAGGCCTCGGGGGCGAATCGCATATTATGGTAATCATAGGAGTCGAGGTCGGGATTGCCGGAGATGTTAAAATAGTAGGCTGCCATGCCGCCGGAATAGTCGAGGTAATAGCAGTCGATCTTGGCGCCCGCCGTCGGCGAGACTGGTTGCGCAGCGTCCGGAATTTTCACGGCCGACGGCGGCGCGGCTATTGAATTACCGTTTCGTACTTGTCCATTGATGTTTGGGGTCGCGGCGGTCAGGCAGAGGGCAAGTATCAAACAGGCGGCGATTGATACTTTCGAAAGCATGATTTCCTCCCATGTGGAACCGATACCTCAATATAGCCGATTATGGAAATTCTGTCAATTATTACTCCGTAGCGAGAACGCGCAAGCGGGGCCGGATGCGGTGCGATGCCGATTCGGAACCGTCGATGCCGGTGGTGGTCGGAGACGAGCATGGGGACTTCGTCATGGTCGCGCAATAGGCGCTGGAAGTGTCGGAAATCGTCCGGCGGTCCCATCCACCGTCGGCGGATGAGACCGGCCGAACGTTCCTACCATGATTTTACATTACGGGCCGATGCCGTAAAGAGGTTTGATTGCGCAAAAAACCGGATAGCAGTTCGTCTTGCACGGTTTGCCCTTGAGTACATCATGGGGATTAATCAGATAGATCATGGCGTCACCTCCCTTCCTGAGGTATCCTGCCGTGTGGCAGGAAGGCGGCGCGTCCGGAGTACGTTGGGGCCGCCTTAAATCACAACATACTTTACGCAATAATTTGATGCAAGCGAATACGGTATCCCCCTGCCCGGATTTCGGTAAGCCTGTGTACCCAAGCCCAAGCGGGTTTCGACGACCCGCCGCTATCGTCTGCATCGCGCCAGATACAGCTCTGTCTTGTAGGGGACCGACAGGATTTCGGCCTTCGGGTGATATTTCCGGGCCAGATCTCTGATTTTCCGTTCCGTCTGTTTCCTGCCGATTCTTCGTACGATGTTTTTCGTCTTCGTTGATGAAAGGGATAACCCGATAAAATCGTCCACATTCATACGCCGATCCCATGATTTGGAAATCGGCTCGGCGACCTCGAAATCCCGGAGATTGCCTAATTCGGCCGCGATATCGAATGATCGGTAGTACCTGCTATAGTGTTCGCTGTGCTTTTCCAGAAATTCCTCGTAGGCTTCAAGAAAGGCGCTCTTTTGCCAATCGCGATTATTCTGCAAGATGGCCAGGCCGCCGTCCCGCTGCAGTACCCGCGCGGCTTCCCGATAAAACACGGGCCGATCAAACCAATGGACCGACTGCGCGGTCGCAACCAGGCATGCCGATTTGCCGTGTGCCGGCAGGTTCTCCGCAGCGCCGACCACATAGGCGATATTATTGTCTGTCTTGGAATACAGGATCGCCTTTTGAAGCATGGGCAGGCACGGTTCCAAGCCGGTTACGCAATAGCGCTGTCCGAATACTGCGGCTAACGCACGAGTACTGATACCGGTCCCGGCGCCGACATCGATGATGTGCCCGCTGGAAACACCCCCCGAAGCGATAAATTCTCGCAGTGATTCTAATATCTCTGGCAGATACCCCGGCCGGAAATTATCATATTCGTTCGCCAGGTTTTCAAACGCCCTGATGTCGGTCATCACGAGTCCTTCGGTTTATTCCCTCTTAAAACACCGGATCGGCGATTTTGCCGATAAACAGGATAATTCCCGATCTCGCTTCATCGATAACAAACAGAAACGGCCTATCCGCCAGCACGCAGGGAGTGACGGAATCGGAGGCAACATAGTCGGTAACATCGATCGCCTCCGTGCCTTTCTCGTCCACACGAATGAACGACTTTTGCATCACCTTATCAATCCACCCCACGCTGTCGGCAAAGGCGTTACTCAGATCACACGTGCCCGGATCGAAAGCTGTCGCCAACCCGAGCGTCCCAAGAGCCTTCTTCAAATCCTTCTCGTAACGGAACGTGAATTTCGGCAATCCCACCGCGAATTTCGAGGGATGAAAGCCGTTTCGCCAGAACGGCCAGTTCTCCCGCGTCATCGCGTTTATAAGGCTATCTATCGACAGCAACGAATCCGGGACCATCACGGTCATGCGGAATCTTCTTTCCCCGTAGGGCAGGCTGGCCGCCTGGAACAATTCGTTCTCGAAGTAGGTGGCGTCGCTGTCGTTCACGAAATAGCGCGTGCCGCTTTTTACAACATGTTCGTCGTCGTCGAGAAACATCATGCGACACTCGGATTGCGACCCATCGGCGTGCCTGAACGGCCAAAGACGCGTCTTAGTGGAATCGAACGGAAACGTCCATGACGCCTCGAAATATGCGGCATTCAGGACAATCATGGCAAAGTCCTCATCAAGGGGCTGTGACACCATTTCGGCTATCTTTCCCTCGGTCGCCCGATTGACCCAATCATTAATCGTGTCCGCCGCCCACGGGGCCCGAAAATCGATTTCCTTCGCACTTGCATCGAAATATGTGCTGCAGGCGGCGATAAATCTTGGCTGAATCGGTTTGCCCAGGCGGGTCCATACCGATCGTGCCGCATAGAAATTAACCTCCGGATCAGCGTGTGTCAGTATTCCATTCAGGTGCCGGAACGCTTCATTGATCGCCTGCTCGGACAATCCCTTTGCATCGAGAACATCGGCGATGGCCTTCCGCGTTTCACCTCCGGCGGCATTGTAAACCATTCCCAGTGCATAAATCGCGGAGACGGGTGAGACAACGATATTAGTATTCGGGTCGTCCGATTTCGCTATCTCGTGGAATAAGTCTAGCCCGAAACGATTGCACGATGCAACCAGCCAACTTTCCGGGTTGCCCGATGTTTCCGAAGAAACAGTTCGAGCATTCCGGGCGTCCCGCCGTTCAGCCGGCTGATCCGGATATACATATTGCATCACGAACAGCATAAGCAAGATGATGAAAAAGACGATGCGCATGATACCCTCCCGTTTGTATTTTAAAAATATTGCTCGCGCATTTATGTCCGCGGGTGCCCCACGGCTTGCCGCAGGTTTGTTGCTAAATCTCCGACATAACGAAATTCCCCTACTTCACGTCATCGTCCAGCTTTTGCAGCTCGCGGAGGATGCCCAGCGGTGACGAGCCGGCGGCCAGCTTCTGGATTTTCGCCATCCGTTCGGCGTCGGCCTGAAATTTTTTCGTCAGCCGTGCCTCATACGCCTGCTTGAGCACCGTCAGCAAGTTATCGAGTTCATACGGCTTGGGAAGATAGCCAAACGCCCCCAGCTTGGTGCATTCCACCGCCGAATCGAGCGAACCGTGCCCGGTCAAAATAATGACCTCGAGATATTTGTGCTCCTGCTTCAAATGCTGTAGCACCTCGGTGCCGTCCATGCCCGGCATTTTTAGATCGAGCAGGGCCAGGTCGAATTTGCCGGAGCGAGCCGCTTCCAGCGCCTGCGCGCCGCTGGAAGCCTTGGTGACGTCGAAATCGCGCAGTTCCAGACGCTGGGCCATGGAATCGAGGAATTTGACCTCGTCGTCGACGATCAGCAATTTTATTTTTCTCGCCATATCGATAGTCCTCATGTGTGGCTAAAAGCCAATGATACGCCAGTATCCCAGAAATGTCCAGCCCCAAAGAACGATGAACGACAGCACCAGTATGGCCGCGCCGTGCTTCAGGAAGTCGCCCAGGGTAACCAATTGCTCGCCGGTGATGGGATCTTTGGCCATGGCATAGGCAATGGCATTGTTGGGCGTGCCGATGATCAGCATGTGCGCGAACGACGACGCGAATGCCGTCGACAGCCCAACCATCCAAGGGTGCGTGCCGGAAATGGTCGCCATCGGGATGGTAATCGGTCCAATGGCCGAGACGGTAGCGCCGTCGCTCATAAAATTGGTGGTCACCCCGGTGAAAAGGCTGGCCGCGACCGCCAAACCGGTGCCGTGGGTCAGGAAATCGGGAAGGATGCCGATGAAACCGTCGGCCATAAACAACGCCGCACCGGTCACCGCCAGGCCCTTGCCCAATGCCGTGGCGCTGGCATAGAGCGCGACGACATCCCAGGGGATCGACGCTATATCGCGCCAGCGAAGGATGCGCAAGATATTGAGGAGGACGATGCACAGGATCACGGGGCCGCCTAGGCCGTAGACGTCGCTGGATGTGATCCACAGGATAATCAGCAGGATCAGCGTCGCGGCTGTCAGGTATTCGTTCTTGTTCATCGGCCCGATTTTTTCCGAGGCCTGCCGTACCAGCGATGATATATTGAGGTCGGTCACCTGTAATTTCCGGCGGAACATGAGAAAGAAGTAGAGTGCGATAACCAGCGCCATGACCGGCACGAACGGCAAACCGTACATCACCCACTGCCCGAACGACGGTGCGATACCATAATCGGTGAGTATGCCGAGCATGACGGCATTGCGCCCGCCTGCGGCCGGCGATCCCGGTCCGCCGCAATTGGCCGCATAGCAGACCGACAGAATAAGCATGACGGCCAAGGCCCGATCTTTTCTGAGACCTGCCGCCCGTACCGACGAAGCATAGACCATGATAAACAGCGGCATGATAAAAGCGATCAAGGCGTGTTCAGAAACGAACGAACATGCCATCCCCAGCATCGGGAGAAAAATGAAAAGAAACAGGGCCAGGTTTTTGGCCGGACCCAGAAGCAACAGACCGATGCGCCGGTCGAGCCCGGTTTTGCCGATGGCCAGCGCAATCGCGAGCACGCCGAAGATGAAGATAACCGAATCTTTGGCATAGGCGGCGGCGATATCGTCCGGTTTAAGGATGCCGAAGAAATACATGAAAACGCCGACCAGGAGCGCTGTGACGCCGACCGGTATGGCGCCGGTGGCCCAGCACATCGCCGCCACCACCAATATCCCCAGCATAACGCGCGCCTTGAAGGCCACTTTCTGCGGCGGCATCGGTTCGGAGAGCTTCTTGCCCTCGGCATCGACTCTCGTAACCCCCATGCCCGATGATTTGCTGTAATAGTCGGCGATCGTTTCGCCGTCTTTCATCTTACGATAACTGGCATATCCCATGTTGGGATCGGTTAATTGACTTGTTTTCGGCGCCGAGATGATCTGCATCATCCGTTTGGGTGTCGGCATGACGAGCAGCGCGATAAACAGCACCGCCGCCAGCATTATCACCCCCGGCCGGGAATTATGCGACCCTTTGAGCCATCTCCATGCCGATCCTTTTTCCACGTGCGGAATTTCGTGGCGCTCCATGGCGATGATTTTGTTTTCCCGGGCCTCTTCGATATTCTTGACCAGATCCTCCAGCTCGCACGGTTTCTGCAGATACGAAAACGCTTCCAGTTTGCCGACCTCCATGGCCGAATTGAGCGACCCGTGGCCGGTCAGCATGATGACCTGGATGGCCGGGCGGAAGGTGTGGATTTCCTTGAGCGCCTGCTCGCCGCTCATGCCGGGCATTTTGCGGTCGAGGATAACGACGTCGATTTCGTTATCGCTTCGCACCCGCTTGATGGCGTCTTCGCCATTGCTGACACCGACGACGTCGTACCCCCGCAACCGCAGCCGGTTGGCCATCGATTCGCGGAATTTATCCTCATCGTCTACCAAAAGGACTCTGGGCATCTCACGTTTCCCTCGTTGTTATTCGCATTCGCTCGGGGCGTTTTTTATCTGCGCGGCGACTTCTTCGTACAGGTCAGAGAGCCTAAGCAGCCCGACCACCTCCGACCCGCGCGTGACCAGAATCGAGAGCGTCTGCAACATGATGATTTGATGAATGGCCTCGCGGAGCGAAGCGTTTTCGTTGATGTGTTCGGCCACCGGGCGCATGACGTCTCGCACCCGGATGTTGCGGCCCCGCCAGCACAGATCGGTCAGGCTGTCCTGAAAGAACTGGTAATTCTCCATCATCGATGAAATGAAATCGGATTGGACTCCCGCCCGGGCCAGCATTTCAAGATCGCCGAGGACGTTGTATTTCGGCTCCAGGGCTTTGAGAAATGCCAGTTGGCCGACCTTTCCGACAATCTTCTTGTTTTTGCCGGCGACAAGCACGGCGCGATGCGGCTGGCGGCCTTCGGGAAGACGTTTCTGCGCCTCCTCCAAGGCGATGATGGCGTCCAGCAGCGTGGCCTCTTCCGGCACCACCGCGTACTCATCCAGCGGCACCATCAAATCCTTGACTGTTTTTGTATCCATCGACCTTCCTCCCGGTCTGATTCGCCGGGCCAATGATTATTCTTCGATAGCCTCGATACGATCGGCGATTTCGGCGAACAGATCGGCGAGACGCACGATCCCGACCGCCTCGCCGCCTCGCAGCACCAGCATTCGCATGGCCCGGAGCATGACGATTTTCCGGATCGCCTCGGCGATGGGCGCCATCTCGTCGATACTGTCCGATACGGGATGCATGATATCGGCGACTTTGGCGGCGCGCGCCCGGCGGCAGGCGTCGTCAAGATTATCCTGCCAAAAATGCTGGCTTTCCATCAGCGAATCCAGTGTGGCGGGGTCGACGCCGGCCCTCGTCATGGCGTCCACGTCGTGTTTCCAGGGATAGCGCGGTCCCAGGGCGGCCAAAAAATCGAGATGGCCGATCTGCCCGATGACG
>CAZJWR010000020.1:0-2222 GCA_964549765.1 uncultured Ignavibacteriales bacterium | reverse complement strand
CGTCGTCGCGGACCACCGCGTACCTGTCAATCGGTATCATGATGTCTTTGACGCATTGCGCCTTCATACAGTCTTTCTCCCGGCCGGCTCCGAGGCGTTGGTCCGTCCCGGACGCAGCGGCATTCGTATGGTAAATGTGGTCCCGGCTCCGACCGTGCTGTCGACCGTTATTGTCCCGCCGAGACTTCGAATGATGCCATAGCTGACTGACAATCCCAATCCGGTTCCTTTGCCGACCTCCTTGGTCGTATAGAACGGCATGAATATTTTGTCCATCCGATCGGGGGCGACGCCCTTGCCGGTGTCGGCGATAGTGATCTGCACCATGCCGTCGACGAAGGAGGTGGTAATGGTGATCTTCCCCGGCCCGACGATGGCGTCGCGGGCGTTATTGATGATATTAAGAAGCACCTGTTGAAATTGATTGCCGTCAGTGACGATTTCGGGGACGTTCGGCTTGAAATCGCGGATAAGTTCGATATTGGAGACGGCCATCTCCGGCCCCAGCAGCCCGTCGACGACGCTGTCGATCAACCGCCGGACGCTATGGGGTTTGAGATCGAAATCGGTTTTGCGGACGAATCCCAGCAGTTTGCGGGTGATATCGCGGCAGCGGAAAACCGATTCGCTGATGGTGTCGAGGCGCTCGGTGATTTCCTCGCGGCTGATACTGCCGCCGAACTCGGGGCTCATCAAATCCTTCATCAAACCCGCTTCCTCGCTGATGACGGCCAGCGGATTGTTGATCTCGTGAGCGATCCCGGCCGCCAGTTCTCCCACTGAGGCCAGCTTCGCGGCGTGCTCCAGTTGCGCCCGGGTGCGATCCGAATCCTTCTGCATGTCGACCAGTTTGCGGGCGCGGTTGATGATGATGACGAAAATCAGCAGGATCACACCGGCGGCGATGGCGATCGTCTTGATGCCGAATTCCGACAGAAGACTGCCGATATGATCGCCGGACCATTGCACCGTCAGCGCCCAGTCGGCGGTGCGCAGCCAGGAATAGGCGTAGGTTACGGAGGAACCTTCGATATTGACGTTTTCCACGCCCAGGCGCGGTGTCCGCGGGGGAACGATCGACGACGTTTCCAGCGGCGTGCCGATATTGGGCGTCACCACCTGATAGAATCCGGCGGTGTTGACGATGGAGGTGTTGACCTCGCTGGATCCCTCGAGGCTGGTGATATATTCGTGAAGCTTGTCCGGGCTCAGCGTCGCCCGCAGCACCAGAAAGCGGCCGCCGGTCGTTTTGCGCACGGCGATGGTGAAATGCGGCTGATTGCGAAAGCCGAGGTAGATATCGGTGATGACGAAATTGCTGTCTCTATTCTTGAGTTCCTGATACCAAGCCTCCGAGCCGTAGTTGCGCATTTCCAGAGAGGGATACGGACCGGCGTAGGCGGCCTGCACCCCGGATGAATCGAAAAATCCGATATCGACAAAGGCCAGGCTACTCCGTTTCAAACGTGTCAAATATCCATCCATATCCGCCGACGTCGGCGAGGCGGGAAATTTGGGATCGTTGAAGAGATTGGACAGGTTGACCAGCCGTTCGCTGAGAAACAGATTGAGCGTATTGGCCTGGTTTTCGGCGATCGCCCGGAGATGCAGGCGGCGCCCCTCGCGCACCATCGCATCGTACTGCACGAAAAAATAGACAGTCAAAAGGATCAACGGCGTGAGGTAGGTGATCAGCAGCCGGATGATATTACGGCGTTTTAGTTCCCGATAATGCTCATCATTGTACGGGGAAGGTCCGAGTACAGGCGTGGCGTTCTGTGGCGGCACCGCATTCATGGCAACCCCATCCCGGCGTGAACCGATTTCGTCCGGGTTGCGATAATGGTGTCAGACCGAAGGTGTCACAACAACCCTGCAATTCGCTGCTGAAATATACCGTTCGCAGAAAATTTGTCAATAGAAATGCGGCGAAATTATGCCCAATCAATTGCGATATAATTAGTCCGCTTATTTATTCATCCGGGCGCTGCAATGGTATCATATATGATTTAATAACAATGAGTTATATATTTTCTGGCAGCCCGTTTGTCCGGCAAAACCGACAGGCTGTTAGTGAAAAATTTGTGAATAATTTCTCAAAATTGACCCAAAGAAAAAGTGAACTTTTGGCGGATTTCGGTGTTGAAGGTCGTAGCTGGACATGGAGGTTTGTCAGGCCCGCGCACGAGAAGTTTCGTGCGCCGAATACGGATTTTTTTGCA
>CAZJWR010000019.1:0-60603 GCA_964549765.1 uncultured Ignavibacteriales bacterium | reverse complement strand
AGGCTGTTACCCCACCATCAAGCTAATGGAGCGCGGGTTCATCCCGTTGCGGCAGGTTGCCCCGCCTTTGATCCCCGGACGATGCCGCCCAAGGATATTATCCGGTATTAGACCCAGTTTCCCAGGCTTATCCCGAACATCAGGGTAGATTACCCACGTGTTACTCACCCGTTCGCCACTTTACTTGCCAGAGTAATACCGAAGCATTACCCACGGCTTTCTCGTACGACTTGCATGTATTAGACACGCCGCCAGCGTTCGTTCTGAGCCAGGATCAAACTCTCCGTATATTTTAAATCGTTATTTGCATGACGATTCAAAACAACCGAGACGTCCAACTCAGTGGACGCTTACTTGTTGCTCGAATTGGAACGACAGGAATCCATCTTGCGACGATTCCCGCCCATTTCACGACGAGTATGCGATTCTTCAATCGCGGGCATCGTATTATTAACTTGTCAAAGACCGAAAAAACAGCCGACGTTTTTTGTCGGCAGTTTCACAAGATAGCGACGTTGTCACAGGCTGTCAAGCAAAAATTTCAACTATTTCCGTCTTCTGTTCTGTCTCTGTCTCTATATCCTATACGGTTTCAGCCTGTCTTTATATCGGCAAAAGAGAATACTATCTCAAGATATCCTTGTCAAGCGATTTGTCGCATTTAACGCAAAATATTTCACATTTGTTCCGGCCCTGCCGATTCTTTTATAACCTTCCGTCTGACAAGACATTACGCACGAGCAGTATCGCCCCGCCAGTCTCCCGGAATCCACCTTCCTCCCAATTCGGAAAGTCACCCGCTCCGGAAAGCACACGCACGGGCGTTTGAATAAAACTAAAGTGCGATACGATCCCGGCTGTCGCCGATCCGTACCCGCCCGTGCCTTGCACGGGCGGGTGGCGAAAAGCGGTTTACTTGATGGAGACGTCTCAATAGGTGATCCAGTAGTCGCGCGGATAGATGCGGTACACCGTCTGCGGATGCTCCGCCGAAGCAATATAATCTTCCAGAGTCTTAAACTGGGCTTCGGGTCCGATGATGAAATAGGTGCCGCCGGCGGCGGTATCCAACGGTGCGCCGTATCCGATCAGCACATGACCGTAGACGGTTTTCATGCGATCCTTCAGCTTATCATAGAATCCATTCTGAATACGGAGATTCAGTATTCGGCTGCGAAACGCCGTCACCATGTCGTCGGTGATGCCGTCGGTCAGATAATTGGCCATGCCCTCTCCCCGGCTCTCATAGCTGTTGGGGGCACGGTTATACGCAAAGGTTTGGGCGACGGCGTATCCCGCCAGCTGCGGTTCGGCCGGCGCTTTGTTCAGTTCATCGACGACGAAACGCATGGTCATCGACAGGTCGGGACAGCGCTCCGCATAATACGTTACGTCTCCGGAAATTTCGCTCGACCGCAGGCCGTTGGAATACGCCAGGCCGGCGCTCCATGTTTTCATAAACATGGAGTGCGCCCCCCCGCCGCCGTAGAGTTTGGCGGCCAGGAAAACCATCAATGAATCATCGCTGTAGGTTTTGAGTCCGGCACAGGGATAGTCGAAGATAAAGACACCGTTGCGGGTGTTGGTGTTGACCAGTCCGACATAGGTGGGATTATCCAGGCCGGGATACCGGCTGCGCATCCGATCCCATATCACTGGCGCGCCCGTATCGTCATAGGTCTTGAGTTCGCGGTCGGCGTCGAGCTTGGCCACCATGCTGTCGATGCCGGGCATCAACGCCGTTCGGTCGGCTTGATTGGAGACGATAAACAGGCGGGCATTATCGCGATGCCTCAGGAGAGCCAGCGTCTCGCCGAGATCGGCCAGAGCTTGTTCCGGACGGTAAAGCAGGTCATTATTCATCTCCCCCGCCAGATATGTCCAGTCATCGATCGCGTTCTCTTCGGGAGAATCGGGGATGAGGCTGGCCATATCCGAAAGCGCTTCGAGGAAAATCTCGCGCGGATGATCGCCGGCCATCAGATAAGCCCGCGCCACGTCCGCGAATGGCCCGTTGTCGAATGCCGCCGGATCGCCTTCACCGAAAGTCGAGGCAAACTGCACCAGTTCCTCTTTGGAGCGGCCCGTGGCGGCTGCCGCCAGTTGGTCGAATAATTCGCTGCAGGCGCGCGCGTCGCTGTCTCCGCCGGCGTCCATCAGGCGCCATTTCAGCCGGTGCATAAAATGATACTGCGTCAGGAAACAATCTGCGGCCAGCAGCAAATGATTGGTTTGATTACGATAGCCGTTGGCCGGATAATTCACCCAGTCTTCCTCGGAACGCTTCATGCGATTCCGAAGGCTGGAAATCTCATTGTCGACCACGTCGCGGATACGAGGGAGATTCTCCTTTTCCAGATACGGATGGAACAACCCGGTCGTCATCCAAGCCAGCGCCCGCTGACTCTCGGGTAGATCGCTGCCGGCCCCCTTGATGAGAAGCTCCGCCCGTCCGGTGTACACATTCCGCGACAGGCTGGCCCGGAAACTGAGCACCTCATCTTCGAGCCGCCGGCTCATAGCGGCAAAATCGACCGGCTTGCCATCGTCAATGACACCGATATCCGTGATGAGATCGGGCAGGAAAGGAATATAGATAAGCTTGTCTTTGGGAACGGCATTCAGCCTTAAGGCCAGTCCAACCGTGGCCGAGGTCATGGTATTGAACGTCGACGCCACCATCGGCACGGCGCCCGCCACGGTATCGACCTCATAGTCGAGCTGCGGATCGTACGTCAGCGGCGGATTCGGCAGAAAGGTGGGCATCGGGATTTTTTCGGCCAGGTCCTCGATGGTCTTTGTATTGCGGTCATAGGCTTCTTTATAGAGAGCGATGGCTTCGCTGTCTGATGGAACCCCGTATTCTTTTTCCAGCTTCGCCGTGAACACCGCCAGCCGCTTTTCTTTATCCTGGACCGCTTTCGTCAGCAGTCCCGGATCGGCCTTGGCCCCGGCGGCGTACAAGGGCGTCGTTGCCAGTCCCCATTGAGCGATCAGCGCCGTCCAGATATTGTCGTCCCGGTCGAGCAATTCGAAGGCATGAGCCAGCTCGTTTTTCTGGAGAAGCGATTTGCGAAAACCCTCGGACCATTCCAGGTGCTTGATATGGCTGTACCAGCGGCCGCCGGAACCACCGCGATTGCCGAACCCCGGCGGCGAATTGAGATAACTGCGAAGGTCTTTTTCTTTTTTCTTGAGGTAGCCTCTCGCCCGCTGATTGAAATTCTCCAATTCTTTCGAGCCGGGCTGGTACGCGGCAATGGCCTTGACTTCGTCCTGAATCATCCGGGCGACTTCTTTCAGGTTTCTTTCGGTAACGTAATTGACGTCGATATCGGACAAGCCGACGCTGACAGCGTACCCGGCCTGATCGCTGACACTGGTCCAGACATTGCTGATGCCCCAGTCGCGCTCACGGGTATTGGAGTTGACGAATTTATCGTAGAGATTGGATGTCTGATCCCCGCCGAGACAATGTGCGAACGTCTCCAGCATCAGGAAACCGTCGGCATCCACCTCGCGGTCGGGTGGCCAGGCGCAGATGACCTGACCCGGTTCCTGTTTGTTGGAACCGGGATAGGTAACGATTTTCACCGCGCCCGGCGCCTCGGTCGGGGTAGCCGCCGGAAGATCCAGCGGCCGCGGCGACAAATCGCCGTGAGCGCCGGAGCTGTCGATCTTACCGAGGATGCGGTCGAATCGCGTCAAGAAATCGTCGGCGGACATCTGTTCCGGGATAGTCGCGATCATACCCATATTGTCGGGGCGATAATCTTCGTCATGGAATGTGCGCAGGTCGGCCGGAATCATCATGCGGATGGAATCGGGATTGCCGCCGGAGATGTTGGCCAGGGGATTATTGGGCCCATACATCATCGACTTGAGAGCCGTGTTGAGATGGTACCAGTAGCCTTCGTAATAGCTGACCATCTCGGTGTAAACGGTGCCCTTTTCTTCCAGATACAGCTTCCCGCCGGGATCGACACTGACGCCGACGTTGCACACCTCGCGCCGGATTTCCTCATCGGAATAATTGGGATTTACCAGGGCGTCCAGTTTGGCCTTGAGCAGGTCATAGAAGACGTCGTTGCCACCGGGGGAGCTGAAAAAGTAAGCGGTATAAATTTGGCTGGTGTAGGCGGTGCTGCGGCCCAGCCACATGTCTTCGAGCGATGCGACATACTGTCCCTTGGTTCCCTTGCCCAACAGCAGATGTTCGCAGGTATGCGGTTCGCCCATGTCGCCGGTCGGTGGTGTCTGCGTCCAGATCATCGCCTGCGGTACGGACTGAATGTTGAAGAGGTCAAGCGTGAAGCCGGTGTGCTTGTGAACCAATCGTGCGCCGACGGCCGAATCGCGGGCGTCGGTGTAGAGGTTTTTGACGATGAAGCCGTTCCGTTCAGATTCGGGCTGCAAATTGTCAAAATACTTATTCGCCATCGCCGCCTGCGCAATTGCGAGACATAGGATGGTGATCATGGAAAATTTTACGATGTGTTTCATCGGCACATATTCTCCCAATGTTATCCATACTTGTACAATCTTTATTATTATAAAGACGTTTCGTTTTCGCCTCGGTTGCCTTCATAGTGCAGAAAATAACGATTTTTCGTCCATCGGCAAAGGAAAACCCCACGTGACATCGTTCATTCCCAACTCGACATACAAAAGCGGGCGGAAAACAGATCCGCCCGCTTCTCATTTACGTGTTTACCCGACCATTATCTGCCCGAATCGGACGCGTCTACGCTATTGTCACATCCTTGCTGAGATAGACATCCTGGATGGCGTTGAGCAGTTTGACACCCTCTTTCATGGGCTTCTGGAACGATTTGCGGCCCGAGATCATCCCCATGCCGCCGGCGCGCTTGTTGATAACCGCCGTCCGCACGGCCTGCGCCAGGTCGTTTTTGCCCGATGCGCCGCCGGAATTGATCAGACCGACCCGGCCCATGTAGCAATTGACGACCTGATACCGCGTCAGGTCGATAGGATGATCGGTGGTCAACTCGGTGTAAACCTTCTCATTCGTTTTGCCGAATTTCAGGTCCTTGAAGCCACCGTTGGTTTCGGGTTGTTTCTGTTTGACGATATCGGCCTGGATAGTCGCCGCCAGATGATTTGCCTGTCCGGTCAGGTCGGTTGCGACGTGATAGTCTTTCTTTTCGGTCTTGAAAGCAGGATTACGCAGATAGGCCCAGAGGATGGTCACCAGCCCGAGGCTATGCGCGTACTCGAACGCGTCCGTGATCTCCTGAATCTGCCGGTCGCATTCATCGGAACCATAATAGACGGTTGCCCCGACGGCCACCGCGCCCATATCGAACGCCTGGTCGACACTGGCAAACAAGATTTGGTCGTACTTGGTGGGATAAGTCAGCAGCTCGTTGTGGTTGATTTTGAGCACGAAGGGAATCTTGTGCGCATACTTGCGCGCCACCGATCCCAGCACGCCAAGAGTCGAGGCGACGCCGTTGCAGCCGCCCTCGACGGCCAGCTTGACGATATTTTCGGGGTCGAAATAGATCGGGTTCGGCGCGAAGCTGGCCCCGGCGGAATGCTCGACACCTTGATCGACCGGGAGCAGCGAAAGATACCCCGTCCCGGACAATCGTCCGGTATTATATAGAGTCTGCAAATTACGCAACACCGGCCCCGGGCGGTCGGATTGGGTCAGTATACGTTCGATATAATCCGGCCCGGGCAGATTCAAATGCTCCTTGGCGATTGTTTTGCATTGATGCGCCAGCAGCGATTTGGCTTCACTGCCCAGCAATTCCTCAATTTTCTTTGCCATACCCTCATCTCCTTGATTCTATTTTGATGTATTTTTGCGATTTGCTTTCGGCTACTCAATTACCCCTCGTTTCGTCTTGATTGTCCCGCGTATTCCCATTGCCTGCGACGCGTTTTTAATCAACATACGCAGTATGGAGGATATTCGTTTTTAATTCAAGGTTTTTTTGCGGTTCGGCTTCCAGGTCGGCGGAAGCGTCGCGCGATCATTCGCCTTCGGCGAACCGCTGCGCGGAAGGATCGCGCGAAACAACGTACTCAAGTCCCCTCCCCTGTTCCGCAGGGTCCTTTGACCCTGCGGAAAGCCTTGAATCATTGGTACGACGTACCCGAGAAAGGCCCCCGCCTACTTCCAGAACGATGGACGAAAAACGATTAAAATGGTGAAGATTTCCAGCCGTCCCAGGAGCATACAGGCGATCAGTATCCATTTACCGGGAATCGGGATCCATCCGTAGTGTTCCACCGAACCGACAGCCGACAGGCCGGGACCGATGTTATTGATACATGCGGCGGTAGCGGCCGCCGAGGTGATCAGATCGGGGATAAAGAACGTCATCAGCACCGACCCGACCACGAACAGCAACATGAATAATATAAAAAAGGCGGCGATATTGGCGATGCGATGTTCCTCGATGGTCATATCGCCGATCCGAAGCGGCGCGATCAGGCGGGGCTGGGTCAATTTGCGCAGTTCCCTCCAACCGGCTTTGATCAGCACCAGCATGCGTATCTGTTTGATGCCGCCGCCGGTCGACCCGGCGCATCCGCCGAAAAACATCAATATCAGCATGGTCAACCGCCCGATGTCCGGCCAGATGTCGAAATCGGCGGTCCCGTAGCCCGTGGTAGTAGTAATCGAAACCGTCTGAAACAGGGCCGTCCGCACGCAGGTGTTCACCGTTTTGTATTTCTCGGCTTCCTTATGCACGTACTGGCTGAAATCATTTATATGCATCTTGTCGTACCGGTAATGGACATAGGCGTCATCGACCGGCTTGAGATTGCCGCCATACAGAAGGATGCTGAAAAAGATCGTGACGGTGATGATCAGGCCGGTATAAAACAGGAATTCGCGATTGAAGATGGCGTTGCGCCAGCGCCCGGTGAGGACATTGAAATGGATCAGGAAATTGACGCCGGCCAGGTACATAAAGACAATAACAACCCATTCGATGTATGGCGAGTGATAGGCGCCGATGGAGGCGTTGCGGGTCGAAAAGCCGCCGGTGGCCATGGTGCCAAACGTATGGCACAGCGAATCGAACAGCGACATCCCGCCGAACATGAGCAGGATCGCCTCGATGGCCGACAGCAGGGCATACACGCCCCACAGGATCGCCGCCGTCTGAGCCAGGCGGGGACGCAGGCGGTCGGCGGTCGGGCCGGGGATTTCTCCCCGGAACATCTGGTAACCGGACACGCCCATCGCCGGAAAAATCGCAATCGCCAGCGTGATGATTCCCATACCGCCCAGCCAATGGGTCAGGCTCCGCCAGAACAGCAGCGAATCCGGGACGATCTCGACGTTGCTGAGGATCGTCGCTCCCGTGGTGGTGAATCCGGACATGATTTCGAAAAAGGCGTTGGTGAAGTGCAACAGCAGACTGCCGATATCGTGGCGGCCGCTCTGACCGATAAAATATAGAAAGAACGGTATCGATCCCATCAAAGCGAACACGATCCACCCCAACGCCACGATGGCGTACCCCTCGCGGATACGCTGGTTGTTCCGTTCGGCGCGCGTAGCTAACGATATGACTGTCCCCAGCACAAAGCATACGATTATAGTGATGAGAAAGCCGGTCGCTTCCGGGCTGGCGATAAGCGCCGCAAAGGTGAACCTCGGCAGGTCATAAACGGCGATCCCGAACGGCACGCACAAGATAACGCCCATGAGCTGCATCATTTTGCCGATGGCGTATGCGACCGCTTTGCCGCTCATATTCTATCCCGTCCCGTCATCCCCTGACTTTGAACATCTTGCGAATCTGCGGCAGGAATTTCGTATAGGCGATGGTGATGACATGATCGCCCGGCTCCATGACGGTTTCGCCGTCGGGGATGATCATGCTGTCGCCGCGAATGAGAATCCCGATCAGCGCCCCCTTGCGCAGCTTCTTCCAGACTTCCTTTAGCGGCACGCCCGATATATCCGAATCGTCCGGGACCGTCAGCCGCACCGCCTCGATATCGGCGTCGCCCAGGCGCACCACCGACCCGATATGTCCCCGGCTGATGATCTGCATGATTTCCCGCGCCGCCGTCACCCGCGGATTGATCACGTGATCGATGCCGATCGAATGAAACAGCCGGTCATGCCGGTATTCGGTCGACACCGCTATCACCTCGCGCGCTCCCTCCGACTTGGCCAGAAGCCCGGAAAGCATGTTGTAATCGGCCTCGTTGGATGACGCCACGAAAAAGTCCGCCTTGTCGATGCCAATCTCATTCAACAACTCAACGTCGGTGCAGTCGCCGTGGATCACCTGCGTTTTCTTCAACGTCGCCGCGATATCCTCGGCATGTTTCAAATCGGGATCGACACAGATAACCGATGAAATTTCCTCTTCGATTTCGGCGGCCAGTTCGACCGTGGAGATGTTGTTGCCGGTGAGTATCACGCGCTTGACGTCGTGCGCCTCATTGATCAGCTTCATGAAAGCCGACACCGCCCGGTGATGGAACAGCACGAAGACCTCATCGCCGGGTTCGACGACAAAATCTCCCGGCGGGATCATGCCTCTCCCTCGCCGCTGCACCGCCGCCACGAGAAACACTTCCGGTGCCATCATGGAACGGATATCGATTAATGATTTGCCGACCATCGGCATACCGGACCGGACCTTGTATCCACGCAGGAGAATATTGCCGTTCTCAAAATTGACGGCGTCGGACGCGCCCGGGGTTTCGATATATTGCCGGATGGCATCGACGATGACTTTTTCGGGAAAGATGAAATCGGTGACACCGAGGTCTTCGAGGCTGACCTTGCGGTCGGTCGAAACGAATTCGCGGCTGCGCAGACGGGCGATACGCTGGCGGACGCCGTACTGGCGGGCGATGCTGCACACGAGGACATTGATCTCATCGACAGGCGTCACGGCGATGACCATATCGGCGCCTTCGATCCCCGCCGATTCCAGCGCCGACGGCGACGATCCTGTCGCCTCGATCACCTGCAAATCCATCTTGGCGGCGATCTCATCGGCCACGCGCGGATCGGGTTCGATCAGCGATATGGTGTGTTTTTCATACAGCAGTTGCTCGGCCAGGCTGTAGCCAACCACGCCGCCGCCGACAATGACAATCCTCACGCATCCTCCCCGCCGATGATGGGCGCGCTTTCCGCTCCGCGGACGATAGATACCCCGACAGTCGAATTGCCTCTATACAAATAGCGGCCCATTCCGGCCGTCGACACACTCTTCACTTTGCCCGAAAGTAGTCGGATGGTGGGTTGGCTGTCAAGTAAAAAGGGTCTGGGGCCGGTAAAGGAACTGCCTGATTGATAACCACCTTATTGGGGATGGATCATGGTACATGTATAGCAGGAATAGATAGAAGGATTGCACTTCCCAAAACAACCGGGTGCCCCGCGTCTTCAGACGCGGGAGTAGGCGCCTGGCCCTTGTAGATATTCCACTTCCTACCTCGAATTGAAGTTTTGCAATCCCAAGTCTAAAGATCCGGGGCCTCAAAGAATCATAAGTCAAAACCCTAAGAGGGTTTTGACCTACTCAATTCTCCCCAGTCCCCACGGCGTCGTGGGCACCACAAAGAATTTTAATCTCCAATTTAGTCCATTTATGTCGGTAAAACGTAGCATGTTATGTACGCATTATGGGTATAAAGGGAGATGTAACAGAGGGATAGCTGAGACCCGCGGTGTTCCGCGAAGAACCTGCGGTGGGACGAGAAATCGATTGCGGAAAAATTCGGATATATTAAAATGTAATAGAATTTGGCTATGATCTGATGAGGGAAGATGCAATGGATGAGATTCGTAAACCGGCGGGCGATGGGGACAAAGAGGATTTTCGGGCAATTAACGCGACGTTGATCGAGTTGGCGCATGAGGAAAACCAGCTGACGCACAACTTGATTAAGCTGGCCGAAAAACGCAACGCGGCGGCCGATCTGCGCACGGCTCTTTCCGAAGAGCGCACCCGGCTGGTGCGCCAGCAAACCGGTCTCAGCGACACAAACACCAAACTGGCCGAACACCGCACCGAACTATCGGAGAAACGCAGCGGACTGGCGTATGAGCGCACCTGCCTGTCGGCGGAACGGACCGATCTGGCCTGGAATCGAACGGCGTTGTCGGTGGAACGGACGGCGCTGGCCGAAACCCGCAACGATCTGGCTCTGCGGCGAACCGACTTTTCGTGCTATCGGTCATTGCTCGCCCGCGGGCGGACGGAACTAGCATTTATGCGCACGGGCCTGGCCTTTTTGACATTCGGATTGGTATTGTTGCGGTACTTCGGTTTCGGCTATTGGACAATTCTCGACGGCAGCCTGATTCTTCTAGGCACTGGGTTCACCGTCGCCGGCGCCAAGCAACTCATTTGCACGACCAAGTGCAAGCGTCTGTTTGAACGGAAGCTGAAAGAGTTTTTATTGCTTGGCCCGGATGAGCGACAGGCGATGGTAAACGGGCTGACGGAGTAGAATCGCCGGGACCCCGCGTCTTCAGACGCGGGGATAGGAGCTTGGCGCTTGTAGATGTCTCACTTCCTGTCTCGAATCGAGATTTTGTAATCCCAGGTCTGAAGACCTGGGGGACCCGTCGGCGGGATCACACGGAACCCACCCTACAAGACTCGTAATCATTACATGATACAAGAAGGCCGGCGGGAGCCGGCCTTTTTCATTATCGTAATCGAATTGTTATCGCGATCCGGCTATATGCCGTAAATTTCGCCGAATTTTTTCTTCATATAGTCCATCATCGGCTTATGCGACAAGCCTTCGCTGGTGATCCGTTTGCAGAGGTCATTGGCGCGGTAGCGCTGGCCGTGCTGATGGATATTCTCGCGCAGCCAGCCCAAGAGCGTCAGGTAATCGCCGCGCTCGAACCGCTGATACAGGTCGGGGATATCCTTCATGGCTTTGGCGAAAAACTGCGACGCATAGATATTACCGAGGCTGTAGGTCGGGAAATAGCCGATCAAACCGCTTGACCAATGGACGTCCTGAAGACAGCCGTGCGTGTCGTTATCGACGTCTATCCCGAGATATTCCTTGAATCGTTTGTTCCATTCGCCGGGAACGTCGGCCGGTTTGAGATCGCCCATCATTAGCGCCCGCTCCAGTTCGAACCGCAGGAGGATATGCAGATTGTAGGTAACCTCATCGGCTTCGACGCGGATATAGGACGGTTCGACGATATTGACGGCGGCGTAGAAATCATCGAGGCGGACGTCTTCGAGCGAATCGCGGAATATCCCTTTTAGCTGCGGGAAGAAATATGTCCAGAAGGCTTTGGATCGCCCGACGAGATTTTCCCACATCCGGGATTGGGATTCATGTATGCCCAACGAAATGGCTTCGCCCATCGGGGTGCCGAAATGCTTATCCTTGGGGAGGCCCATATCATACAGGGCGTGCCCGGCTTCGTGGATGGTGCCGAAGAGCGCATCGTTGAGGCGACTCGGGTTGTACCGTGTGGTGATGCGCGTGTCGCCGGGTCCGAGGCCGGTCGTGAACGGATGGGTCGCGATATCCAGTCGTCCGTTCTTGAAATCGTACCCCATCAATGACGCGACCATTTCGCCGAATATTTCCTGCCGGCCGACGTCGTAGCCTCGTTCCACGATCGATTTATCCGGTCTTTTGGAGGCGTCTTTGATGCGCCCCAACAACTCAACCAACTCGACGCGCAAATTTTTGAAAACATCGGCGATCTGATCGACCGTCGCACCGGGTTCGTAATTGTCAAGCAGGGCGTTGTAGCGTTCGCCTTCGTAGCCATAGGCGTCGGCCTTTTGCATGCTGAGATCGACTATCTTCTCCAGCCACGGCTGAAACAGCTTGAAATCGTTTTTCTTTCGAGCCGCGGCCCATTCATCGTGCGCCCGCATGGTGGTTTCGTTCAGCTCTTCGACCAGCTTCTTGGGCAGCTTGGTTTCTTTGTCGTACTCGCGCCGCAGTTCCCGTACATTGGCGGCCTTGATCGAATTCGGGTCTTTGACGAGGTCAGAACCTTCGACCGCCGATAAAAGTTCGCCGATTTTGGGATCGACGAACCGGTCATGGATCATCCCTGCCAGCATGCTGGTCTGTTTGGCGCGGAATTCGGAGGCGCCGGGCGGCATGTACACCTGATGGTCCCAATAGAGAACGGCCTCGCAAGTGGCCAGGGTGGAGATTTCCTTGACCTGAGCGATCAATTCGTCATATGCTTGTTGAGGTGTCATAGTCTACTCCTTGTGGGTCTCATGTCTCTTGTAATCCGGCGATATCGTCACCGGCAACTTATGCCCCAAACATGGGTCACCATAATATAGTATTACGTCGCAAAAAGCAACCGGCGACAATCACAAATCGCCGCCGCCTATTGTGGCCGGTCATGCGCTGTATGGGGAATATCCCATAGAAAGTATCCGCACCTCGCGTCGAGCCTCCCGCTAATCCACCATCCGGCAGAGTCTTACGCCGCCGCCGCTTTCCGGCACAGCCTTTGCAGAAAGGGGTGACAGCAAAGAATCAAGCTCGGGGGTGGAGATGCCCAAAAGCAAGAAGAAGAATAAAAAAACCGCGTTTTCCCATCGCGTCCTCTATTGGCTCAGCCACATCATCTGCGCCTTCGTTATTATCCTGGCCTTCCTGACCCTGGTACAATGCACCGTCAAGAAACCGGAAGCGCCGACGTGGGAAACCAAACTGACCGTTCCCCTGGTCAATAAAGCCTGGGACATGGCGGAACTAATCGACAAAATCGATCAGGAAAACCTGACGACCGACTCACTCGGGAATCCTTTTTTTTTCTATGAAACGGTATTGGACACCGTTTCGGTGGAAGGATCATTCAGCATAGCCGACGCCGTCGATACCATTGCGGAATCGCTCGGTGTGGTGCAGTTGAATCCTTTTGGCGGGGCACAGGTCAGCGTCGATTTGAGCGATTATGTCGCCCTTCAATCGGGAGTGGTTCCGCCGATCTCGTTCGATATCACCCAATCCCTGCCGCCTATGGGGGAATTCGCCACTATCAGTGTTGAAAGCGGATATACCCTCGTGACTATCGTCAACGATTTCGGCCTCGACCTCGATACGGTCATCGTCACGCTGAATGATCTTCAGCTGGGCGCTCCGGTAACCGTGTACGATGTGCCCGGAGGCATTCCCGTCGGGGATATCCGGGTCGATACGGTCGATCTGAGCGGTAAAACCATATCCAACCAGCTTGAGCTTTCCCTGCATTGCCATACGCCGGGAGCAACGAGTTTTTCATTGGCGGATAAATCGCTGGCCGCGACGGTATCGATGCCGGAGGGGCCACGGGTGACCTCGGCCACCGCCCAGCTGCCGCAGGTGACCCGGGAATTTTCCGACGCCGTCACCATCTCCAGCGTGCACCAGGTGCAATCGGCCTTGCTGAGCAACGGCGAGGCGGTTCTGGATATCGAAAACAACACGAATATTCCGATCAATCTCGTGATCACTCTCGATGACATAAAAGACGGAACCTCTCCCCTGACCATCGATCAAGCGATCAGCGGCGGTCAGACCGGGCAATTCGTCTATGGCCTCGCGGGATACACCATCGAACCTGCGGACCAGATTATGCCGCAAGCGCTGAGCATCTCCGTGGCGGCAATTATCGATTCCTCGGGATCACAGTTGGTGACATTCAACGCGGGCGACAAAATTTCGGTCAGCACCGGCATCCGGAACGTGAGTCTGGCCTCGGTACGGGGCATTCTGGCGCCGACGTCGGCGACTTTCGACAATGTGCAGCAGACCATTGAACTTCCCAAGGGATTCGATCACGTGCAGTTGACGTCGGCCGTGATGTATCTAGAGATCGAAAATTCGGTCGATATTCCGGGTTCGTTTGCGCTGACTATCGACGGCGACGGACGACAGAAATCCCTGGCGGGCGCCATTTCTCGCGGAACGCCGCTATCTCCGACGACGACGCTGATTATCGACGGCGATCTGGCCGATTTTCTCAATCCGGTGCCGGAACTCCTGACCGTGTCCGGCAACGCCGTCTTCGGCGACGGGGTTACGGCCGGATCAATCAACGCGGATGATTACATCACGGCCTCGGTGACAATCCGGTCACCGATCGAAATGGTCGTCGATTCGACCACCATCGACGGCGACTGGGAATCGAGCGATATCGACGACGGTACCGTGACGGATATTGTCAACAACACCAATGAAGCCACGCTTCACCTGACGGTAACCAATCATCTTCCCGTGGGCATGTCGGCGCGGGTTCTGCTGAGCGGCGATTCGGCCACGTTGTATTCCGATCCCGAAGTTGTGCTGGGGCCGATGCCCGTATCTGCTGCGAATCTGACCGGCGACGGGACGGTCGAGAGCGCCGTTGTGTCTGAGGGCGTAGTGAGGCTGAATGCCGACGAAGTGCAGGTTCTTGCCCATAAGCCGTTCTGGATCGGGCAGATCTATACGCTGCACAGCACCAACGGCGAGACGGTCAAATTCTCGCCCGGGGATTCATTCGCCGTCAGCGGTTATATCGAACTCGATCTCAATGTTTCCGACTGGCTGTGGGAGGACTGAGCATGATATCACGGAGTATGAACAAGAGCGGCCTTCTGAAAATCTCGACAATTTCCCTGGCGCTGATTCTGATGGTGAATTCGCCGTCGCTGGCGGCATCGGGATTGTCCAACGCCCGGGCGACGGCGATGGCAGGCGCGCAGATTTCACTGGCAAAGGGATACTATTCGCCATCTTTCAATCCGGCCAATCTGGGCATCAGCGATTTCCAGATGCGGGGGATGCAGGTATTCGGGGCGGGCGTCTCATTCAATAATAACAGCCTGTCACTGGATGATTACAACCGCTATACCGGGGCTCATCTGAGCGAAGCCGATAAGCAGGATTTGTTATCGAAAATTCCCACTGAGGGTCTTAAGGTATCGGCGGACGGCGAAGTCAGCGCGCTCGGATTCGGTGCGGGCAATATCGCCATTTCCCTTTCGGCGGTCGGCGCCGCCGAGATCAACATGAACCGCTCGGTGATCGAGTTGCTGCTCAACGGCAACACTTACGGCGAATCCGTCGACATGGAGGGCATCTACGGAGACGGGTATGGTCTGGCGTCATTGAATCTCTCCTATGGTCACCGACTGTACAAAGATTTCGATCGGCAGCTTGCGGTCGGCGCGACCGTGCGGCTGCTCAAGGGGCTGGTGTACGAAGAAATCATAGAAGCGAACGGCGAGGCGGTGACGTTGGCTACCGGATTCGATGGCGCCGGAAACATCGTAACCCGGACGGCATCGGGCGGAACCGGCTTTTCGGTGGACCTCGGCGCAACCTTCCAACTCAATAAAAATTACACGGTCGGAGCGGCGGTTTACAACTTTGCCAGCGCTATCCGGTGGAATAAGGAAACCGAGGAGCATCATTATCAGTTCGCTTTCGATACGCTGACCGCCGTCAACATGGACAACGATTCCCTGATCACGACCGTCGACACCGTCATCGCGGTCAATCCCTTTACGACCGATTTGCCGTCATCGATACGGGTCGGCCTGGCCAAGACTCACGGCACGCTCTTGTGGGCGATCGATTGGGAACAAGGCTTCAAACTGGCGGCCGGCAGCAGCCCGACGCCGCGGGTATCGACCGGTATGGAATATCGGTTTCTGAGCTTTTTGCCGGTGCGGGCCGGGTTCGGACTCGGCGGCAAACAGGGGACAACCTTTGCCGGCGGCATCGGGCTGAACTTCGCGCCGGTAAACCTCGATGTGGGTGTGGCGAATTATAACGCCGTTGTAGGATCGTCCGGCAAGGGCATAAATTTTGCGATCACCGGGGGCGTTCATTTCTAAGGAGAGGACAACATGACGACACGGATACATAACCGGCGCATCTTTACTACTATTCTGGCCATGACATTGCTGGCCGCGGCAGTCATGGTCCCGACTAATCGCATTAAGGCGATGCCCCCCTACCCGGACGTACAGGCAAAGATCGACCGGGGCGAAATCCCGCCGCCGGAGGCGCTGAACGATATGAAGTATCTCCCCTTGGCGATGAAACTAAATGCGCCGTCCGCAGTGAATTCACCGGGGATGACCGGGCCGTTCCGGGCGCTCTGTCTGCTGGTCGATTTCTCCGACAAGGTCTCGCAGGTCACTCCGGTCAGATTCGACACGCTCATCTTCACCGACAAAACCGGCACCGTCCGCGATTATTATCAGGAAGTGTCGTACGGCCAGGTAGATCTGGTGTCGCTGGATCTCCCCTCCTCATCGGGCTGGCAGCGGGCGCCGGAGACGTATGCCTATTACGTAAACGGCGAATACGGGACCGGGTCAGACTATCCCCACAACAGCCAGGGACTCTGCGAGGATTTGGTCGATGCGGCCGATTCGATAATCGACTTTTCCCAGTATGACAACGACGGCGACGGATATGTCGACGTCGTCATGATCGTCCATGCCGGTCGCGGCGCGGAATTCACCGGGTCGGTCAACGATATCTGGTCGCACAAATGGTCTATCACCCCCCGCCAGAAGGACGGCGTCTCTATTCACGATTACACGATCATGCCGGAATACTGGATCACCCCCGGCGATATGACCATAGGCGTCTTTTGCCACGAACTGGGTCACGTATTCGGTCTGCCTGACCTGTACGATACCGACGGCAGTTCTCACGGAACCGGCTATTGGTCGCTGATGTCGACGGGAAGCTGGAACGGCAGCCTCGGAAGCAGTCCGGCGCATCTCGACGCCTGGAGCCTCACCCATCTCGGCTGGATAACGCCGACCAATATAAACAGCAATATGCCCGGTGTTTCCATTCCCGCCGTCGAATCGAACGCAACGATATTTCGCCTCTGGACGTCGGGTTCGGTCGGAAATGAATATTTTCTGGTGGAAAACCGTCAGCGGACCGGGTACGATGCAGGCCTTCCCGCCTCCGGTCTGCTTATCTGGCATATCGATGAAGCAGCCGGGAGCAATAGCAACGAATGGTATCCCGGACACACCGACTACGGGCATTATCTGGTGGCGCTGGAGCAGGCCGATAATCAATACCAGCTCGAGAAAAAACTATCGGGCGGCGATAGCGGCGATCCCTTTCCGGGTGCGACCGGAAATGTATCGTTCTCGCCCGTTTCCAGCCCCAATTCCGACGGGTATGGCGCCTCAAGCAGTTTCGTCGCGGTCAGCAATATTTCTTCTTCGGCGGCGACCATGACGGCCGACTTCGCCGTTTCGTTCGCGTCCGACAATGACGACGATCCGGTCATTGCTCTGCCACAATTTTCGTTGGGGCAGAATCATCCGAATCCGTTCAACCCCTCAACCCGGTTTGAATTCACCGTTCCGTCGGAGAGCGAAGTGCGGATAGAGATATACAACCTGCTGGGACAGCATGTCGCGGAGGTTGTTTCCGGGACATTTCAAGCCGGAAAACATACCGCCGCCTGGGACGGCCGCGACGATAGCGGCCGGGACGCCGCCAGCGGGATATACCTGTATGAACTGACCAACGAAGACGAACGAGTTGTCCGAAAGATGGCGTTACTGCGTTAGCCGGCTCACCGATAGCCGCCCCGTCGACATCCGTCGCCGGAGTTGCCTTGGATTTTCCGTTGATGATCCTTAACCGGCCCGTGCCCTCGGCGCGGGCCGCTGGCGTTACTGCTCGTGTGCGAAGGGTAGATGGTCGACGTCTGAGTTGACTTCGCGAGTATGTACCTTCCTATCGCGTTTCCGTTGCATGTAGCATGACTTGCACAGCTTGGGATCTTCCGTGTATCCCTTCTCTGCAAAATACTCTTGGGCCGCGACGGTGAACACGAATTCCTCTCCGCATTCGGCGCAGATCAGGATCTTCGTTTCAAAACCAGATTCCATGATCCCCCTCTTTGGCCGACTCGATTACTTCCCTGTAATGTTCTCACCTTACCATCATGTGTTGTCGTTCCATGCCGTTGACGTCGATATATACGAGTGGTGGAAAAACTTGTCAATTAAAAAAATTCCACTGTTCAGGGGTTTTTTGTCAGGATACCGCATGCATGAATCGTCGGATTCGGATGCATGGATCATCCGGATACGGTCATGGATCGGGAAAATGTAGTGGATGGACCGAGGGCCGGAATCATCGCCCCGCGCACGGTTCAGGCCCGTCTTTGAAGACATAATTCACGATCGCGACGGCATCGGTGATGTTGATCCTGGCGTCGCAATCGGCGTCACCGCTTTCAATCACCGGCACCGGGACGGGGCCGCTTCTGAAAATATAATTGATCAGGTATACCGCGTCGGCGACATTGATTGCGGCGTCGTAATTGGCGTCGCCGTAAGGCAGCACGCTCGCTTGCAGAACATAGGGGTTAGCCAGGGCCGATTTGGATATGACCGTCGGCATGGCGATCAGATGATCATAATCATCGATATACGGCAGTCGTATTTTCAGGTCCTCGCTTACCACGCTGACAACCGTCTGCGCGGTATCGAAATCTGTCCGAGAGCCGACGCCGCTGAACGCCCACCGGGCGATGCCGGCGCCGTCGAGAGTGAATTCCGCTATTCCCCGGGCCGATGTATCCACCGTGAACTCGACATAATTGCAGGCCAAAGCATCGGGCGCATGGATCGGGGTTACCGAATCCTGCACGAAACTCGCGAATGTTTGATCCACGGGAACTTGCGGATAATCGGCCGCTTCGGCGTAATATTTGCCGGGAATAGCCCGATCGCCGGTGAAATAATTCCAGACGACAAATTCCGGGAAGGCATGGTTGAGGGCCGACCCGTACGACGCCAGAGCCGAATCATTCGCCGCCAACGAGGCGTTGTATCGGGCTGCCTGCCAGATCCGCCGGATGATATCTTCACCGAATCGCTGATACAAAAATCCCGGCCAGACAAAAGCGCCGTATTCATGATTGCCCGTGGTCGAGGTAAGTTTCGTGTATGGGACCGAAAAGAAATCCGGAAGATAATTCTGGTTGTCATTGACGCCCGGAAACACAACCTCCTCCATCCAGGTCGCACTCGATTCCATGAGCCACAGGTATTCGGTCAGATCGTACTTGTACGCCAGCTGGACAGCGTGAAAATATTCATGGGCCGAAGTCACCTTCAGGGCGCCGACCGTGTCCCCTTCAGGATCATCATTATGGAACAAATTGAAATCCATACGGCAATGAATGACTATGTAGCTGGTGTAATCGGTCCAGGGGCTGTCGGCCGGTGCTTCCGGAAAGGTCGCGCCATATCCCCCGATGGCCAGCAGATAGATATCGTAGGCGCCGGCGAGTGACGTATCGATCGGCGGCGGCAGAAAACCCATATGATCCAAATAAACGGCGCGGGCGCTGTCACAATAGAGACCGATCCGTTCGACGTAATCGGGAATCTTATCACCGTCGAGATCCTGCGGCGGCACCGCTTCCGGGCCGGTGGTGTCATAATGAATATTGAAATACCCTTGGGGGGAATCGTAATTCGTTTGCTTCGACGGCCGCGTCATGAACGCCGACAGCGCCACCTGCTGTTCGGGTGAGAACGCGTCCCAATCGTCGTGAATCTGCATCACTAGTTCCGTGCCCGATTTCAGAACGCCGGGGGCCGTACTTTTATATTCCGTGGCCAATTCCTGGGGCGAGAAAAATGCCAACGCCTTTTCATAAAGCATTTCGGCGTGATCAATCCGCCCGTCGGCAAAGGCCGTCTCAATCTTGTCGTAACTGGACGTCCCGACGGCCGCCGCCGCTCCCGCGGCCAGCCATGACAAAGCCAGCAGGCTGCACAAGGCCGTTGTCAGCGATTTCCATTCAAGTCTATGCGGCATAGAAATCCTCTACGTAGTCTGGCGGTAGCATTGCGGCGAGGACATTATTTCCCACACTATAAAGATACAGAGGTTCCCTCAACAGTCAAGTATAAATTTTGGACAACTTTACATAGTTTAACAGCTTATACCCTCTGAATCGTTCCGTGACGTTCAAAAATATTGTCCGGTTCCGACAGAAATTTCCCACTTTCCCCTTTCCGGAGCATATGCGAAGTCGAATCGGACAACCTCGGCATTAGTGCTGCGGCTGACACCGAATCGCAACCCGAAGCCGATCGAGTATCTGGTTTCCCGCAGGGTTGGACTGCCGCCACGGGCCCATATATTGCCAATATCGACAAAGGCCGCTGCTCCTAAACCGACGGTGAGAATCTCAATGTCGGAGAAATAGCGGTTTTCGATGGTCAGGAGCAACCGGTCCTCCCCATTGAATGAGTATGCGGGATAGCCCCGGACACCGTAATCTTCATCGAGATAGAGGGTGAATGATTTCTCCTTAAGATGAATGGAATTATAACTTGCTCTGATCGCAAGCGTATTTTTTCTAAGATATTGTCCATAAAATATGAAGTAACTGTTTATATCCCGCCGGACCTTCTCTCCCGCCGAAAACCACTGATCGCCCCGGATACCAGCGATGCAGAGATTGGAACCGAGGGCAAAAGTGAATTGCGGCCACATGGCAAGATATTGATACAACGAACCCCGGAAACCAGGCTCATATGCGGCGCCGGCGGTTGCCCGGGCGTCCAGTCCCAGATTGATATCCTCCGGCTTATAGAACCGGTTGATCCGCCGGAACACGGTGTAATTGATCTGCTGGACGCGAAATGTAAACTCAAAATAGTTTGAAATCGTATCCTGAGCCTGCTTTGGAAGCAACGTATCGGCGTCGGCCACATAGATGTTGCGTCCTCGCGAACGCAGCGTTGTGTACTCATACCTTGGGGTAAAGTGATACTTGATATTGTTCCCGCCAATTCTATAGGACAATTGCAGTAAGAAATTATCGCGATCGTACCTTTCCTGAGCCGATAGATATTGCGCCACGTAGAAATCGAGTCGGCGGCGCAAGTGGGAATATGAGGTTTGACCGCCCCATTTTTGCTCCAGCGAATAAAACGGCCGCCCCAGGACGGCCGAAACTTGGCCGGCCTCGGGATTATCCGAGTAGAGAAGATACACCGAGTAATCGTAATCCATAACGCGGTCATCGGAAAATTCGGTCTGGTAATAATTGCGGTCTCTGTCGAGGATGTAATACCGGTGCGCCATTTCGATTCCGTAGCCGAGGAAGTTGCTCTCCTTGAGGCCCAGCCGAATATCATTACGGCTGCCGCTCCGCATGTACGATACCCGAGGATAGGCCGTCCATTTGTCGGTCGTTTCGACAACCATGATATGTTCGCCGTGAGGACCGACTTTCATATGAATATTGACGTAGAGCAGATACGGCAGGCTGCGCAGATTGCGCATGCTTTCGTTGATCAGAGCGGAATCGTAGACGTCGCCCTCCTTGACCAGCAATTCCCGGCGGATGACCGACTTGCGGGTCACGATATGGGTCTTGTCGGCCAGTCGAAATAAGAGATTATTCTGTTCCGGATTGGTAAGATCGAAGACGTTTCCGGGCCGGATATCGATGGAGTCGATAACGGGCGGCGAATCGGAGGGCGGTTCGGCGCCGGCGGCGCCGAAGAGGAGCAGGATGACGGGAATCAAACTGAAAAAGATCAACCTGAGCTTTGTGGCGGCGATCCCGGCCGATGGCCGGGCGTATGTTGGCGGCGTTTTGGACAAAGGCATCTCCATCAAGTAAAGCCGGCATATACCGATAACTTGCTAAAATAGCAATTAATTATGCCAGTGGAAACCCAAAAAAAAGTCGGTGAACTCCTTCGCAATAAGGGGTATATAACCGAGGACCAGCTCCGGACGGCCCTGGCGATACAGAAGACATCCGGCAAAAAGCTGGGGAGTATTCTGGTCGATACCGGAATCATCACCGAAGAGCACCTGGTCGAGGTGATATCGGAGCGGCTCAAAATCCCGAAACTGAACCTGTCGTCGCTGGTCATCAATCCGCAGGTAATTGCCTCCGTCCCGGTCGACGTGGCCAAACGATTCAGACTCCTGCCGGTATTTCGGATGGGCAACACCCTCACCTTGGCCATGGCCGACCCGCTCAATGTCATCGCCCTGGACGAGATCAAGTACATCACCAAATGCGTTATCAAACGGGCTGTCGTCGGCGAGAAAGCCGTCACGGACGCTATCGACCGCTACTATTCCGTGGCCGATTCCGTGCGCGACATTCTGGGTGACGAGGCCGAGGAAGCTGTCCCGGCCGATGATACGACAGCGGCCAAAACCGATGAAATCATCTCCGGCGACAGCACTGTTGTCAAACTCGTCAACCTTATTCTGACCCGGGCGGTCGGGGACGGCGCCTCCGACGTCCATATCGAGCCGGACGAAAGCCAACTGCGTATTCGCTATCGCGTCAATGGGGTGATGCGCGAAGAGGCCTCGCCGCCGAAGAAACTACAGTCGGAGATTATCTCCCGCGTGAAAATCGCGTCGAGCCTCGATGTATCTGAAAAACGCCTGCCGCAGGATGGCCGCATGTCGATTACCGTTGACGGCATTGTCGTCGATTTGCGGGTCTCGACGCTGCCGACGATCCACGGCGAAAAGGTCGTCGTACGAATTCTGGATAAGCGCAAAATGAAAACGGGGCTTCCCGAACTGGGCATGCATACCGATATCCTCGACGCCTGGCGTCTGCATATCAGGAAACCGGAGGGGCTGATTCTGATTTCGGGGCCGACCTCATCGGGAAAGACCTCGACGCTGTACGCCTCGCTACAGGAGATCAACAGCATCGAGAAGAATATTATCACGGTCGAGGACCCGGTCGAATATTCCCTGCCGCTCATTAACCAGGTACAGATCAACGAAAAGACGGGACTGGTTTTCGCCAACGCTCTGCGGTCGATACTCCGGCAAAATCCGGATATCATCATGGTCGGCGAGATGCGCGATACGGACACGGCGGCCATCGGCATTCGCGCGGCCTTGACGGGGCATCTGGTCTTTTCGACGATTCATACCAACGATGCCGTCGCGACCATCACGCGCCTGGTCGATATGGGCATCGAGCGATACCTGGTGGCGTCGGCGTCGCAGGCCATCCTGGCCCAGCGTCTGGTGCGGACGATTTGCGAGAGCTGCAAAGAAGACGCCGAAATCTCGCCCGCAGTCCGCGAACGTCTGCCGGAATTGGATCGATATCCGGACGCAAAATTTTACCGGGGACGGGGCTGCCGCGACTGCCGGGGGACCGGTTACGGCGGCCTGACGGGGCTGTTTGAGTTGGTCAGCGTCACCGATAGAATTCGCGAGATGATTCTGGAAAACGCCTCCGAAACGGCGATCAGAACCGAGGCGTCGCGAAGCGGCTATCATCCTCTGGCCGGGGCTGGTATGGATTTGGTAGCGGCCGGGATCACCACCATTGACGAGGTCCTCAAAGTAACGGCTCCGGTGGGATTTTCCGCCCCGGGCCTCTCCCCGGCCGTTCCCGTTAGTACGCCATGAAACAGGTTTGGACGTATATCGCCCGTGATCCGCGGGGCAATCGCTTTCAAGGAGATATTGAAAGCGACACGCGCGAAGCCGCCCTGGGCGCCATTTCGGAACGGGGCCTCATCCCCACCGATATCCGGCCACGCGTAGAAAAAGCGTCGTTGGCGACTATCCTGGGCAATTTCGGGTCGGCCAATCGGGAAAAGCTTATCATTTTCACCAAACAACTGAAGACGATGCATCGCGCCGGTATCCCCCTCCTTCGGGCGCTTTCGAGCATACAGAAGGGGGCCGAAGATATTGGCATGGCGGAGGAAATCGAGGGCATAATAGGCAACCTGCGATCCGGCATGACTCTTTCAAAGTCGTTCGCTCAATATCCGAAAAAATTCCCGCCGATCTATATCGCGTCCATCGCCGCCGGCGAAACCTCGGGCTCGCTGGACGAAGTCCTCGACCAGTTGGCGATCCTGATCGAAAAGGAAATGGTTCTGGCGCGTCAGGTGAAATCGGCTCTGCGCTACCCGATGCTGGTTATCGGGGCTATCGCCGTGGCAGTGTTCATTCTCATGACATTCGTCATTCCGCGCTTTGCCAGCCTCTACGGAAAATTCGGCGCCGAGCTGCCGTTGCCAACAAAAATCGTCATGGGGGTCAGCCATATCTTTTCCGCGTATTGGTTTGTCCTGCTGGCCGTCGCGGGGCTGATGATATTTGTGCTGAAAAAGTTTCTGTCGACCAAGAACGGACGTCTGAGATGGGACAAAATGATGCTCAAGGTTCCGATTGTCGGCGATCTCATCGTCAAAGCCAATATTGCCCGGTTCGCGGCCATGTTGAAAATTCTGTTCAAGAGCGGCGTCCCCATGGTGGCATGTTTAAACATCATCCGCGATACCACGTCCAACAAAATCATCGCTGGCGAGGTCGAGCAGTTGTCCGTGTCATTCGAGCGCGGACAGGAGATCGGGCCTGATCCCGAAAAGTACCGCTTTTTTCCGACGATCGCCCTGGATATGTTTCAGGTTGGACTCGAATCCGGCTCGGTGGAAACTGTCATGGAAGAACTGGCGGCCCATTACGAGATGGAATTGGATTACAAATCGCGGCATTTGACGGCGCTTCTGGAGCCGATCCTGACGGTTGTGATCGGCGTGATGGTCTTGATTTTGGCGTTGTCTATTTTCCTGCCGATGTGGAATTTGATCAAGGTATTTCGGTAGCGCCCTAAATTGTTCAACTGAATTTCCGATAAATACTTATAAGCATTTGGCAGTTTAAGAAACCGCCATTTTTGGAGGAATGTAGCATGAAATTTTCGAGCAAATCCGGTTTTACCCTTATCGAGCTGGTGATCATCATCGTCGTGCTCGGTATACTGGCGGCGATCGCCATTCCGAAATACCAGGATATCTCTTCGGAGGCCAAGGAAGCCGCTTGTCGCGGTGCTCTCGGTGGACTTCGCTCCGGCGTAACCATCTGGTACGCCAACCAAGCCGTCACGACCGGAACCGCGTCGTGGCCGACAATCGGCGACGTCAACACCATCGGTTCGGTCATGGAGCAGGAAATCCCGAAAAATCCTTATTGCGATAACGCCAACTACCCGGACAGCATTGTCAGCACAGCCAATCCCAGGGGCACGCTTGTGGGGGCTGACTGTGGCTGGGCGTACAATCCCGCGACCGGAGAACTTTGGGCCAATACCAATGTTACCGGCGAAAATTCGTGGTAATTGCCGCCGATCCGGTTTGCCGCGGCAGCGCGGTTTCACGTTGATCGAACTGGTGATGGTGATTGTCATCCTGGGTCTGGTGGCGGCGATCGTCGTTCCCCGGATGGGCGGCCTATCGGAAAGCTCCCGCATCAACGCCACCGAATCGGAGATGCTCATGCTGAAGCGGGCCATTATCGGAAATCCCTCGGCGATCGCCGGAGGACGATATTTTGATGTCGGGTTCGAAGGGGACGTCGGTCATCCGCCGGCCAGCCTCGCGGAACTGGGGAGCAAGCCGGATACGGTTCCCGCATATGATAAATTCACGCGGATCGGCTGGAACGGACCTTACATCGACACCTCGGGCGGCGAATATCTCACCGATGCCTGGGGCGCCGCCTATGTCTACAATCCGGCGCTCAGAACCATCATGTCGGTAGGCGGATCGGATACCATCATCGCGTCCTTTTGATCCGCCTTCGCAGGGCAATAACACCGTCTCCCGGAGGGCGCAGCCACTTACCCGTTCCTTCGGAGGCACATCGGATACCAGGGCAATGCATGTGGTCGCATAAAGCAATATCGACACTGATGACATCGTTGCGGCGACGATTTAGGCGTATCAGCCATGGATTGTCGTCGCTGCGTATCGGCCGCCAATTGGGGCTGGTGGTCACCGATAAATCGGCCCGGATATGCCTGGTAAAACAGGTCCTGCACCGGCGGCGCGTTATTGACACGACGAGTTTCCCGTTCGATCCGCAGAGAACCCCATCCTGGCCACGGCGCATCGATGCCGCGATAACAGCCGTCGCGGGATATCTGAGCGAACGGGGTCTCCCCCGTATCCCGGTCAACGTCAGTCTTGTCGGCGATGATATCGCCTTCCGCCGCATGTATCTGCCGCGCATGTCCAGGAAGGAACTCGCAACGGCAATCGTATGGGAAGGCCAGAAGCTGTTTCCGTTCGAATTAAACCAATGCCACATGTATCACGAAATGGTCGATGTCAGGGATCGGAGCGAATACGAGCAAATCGGAGTCAACCTGATCGCCGTCAAACGCGAGATCGTCGAGAACCTGTACGACCGGATGGAATCGGCCGGGTTCCGAATCGGAACCGTCGATTTCTTGCCCGTCGTCGTCGCCAAGGCTTTTCCTGTTCCGGATTCCGCGGATGATGTCAGGCGCCGGTTGCTGCTCCTGCTCGATGACGACCAGAGTCTCGCCTTATTCGTGCGTCGCGGCCGCTTGGAATTTTTCCAGCAATTTGTCACCAGCCCGATTCCTGCCGACGGCGGGCGCATGATGAACGCTGCGGCCATGGCCGCCGAACTGACGACATTTCTCGACCTGTTCAACGGGCAACGGTCCGGCAATACCGTCGACGAGGTGGTATTGGCGGGAAAATACGCGCTTGATACCGAGGCGGCGGAGGTGTTTACCGGCAACACGGGCCTCGCTTGCCGTCGACTTTCCGAATATAAATGCCTCCCCTCCTCGCTGCGCTCCGCCGAAGGCGCGCGGGCCGAAGCGATGCTTGATGTCATCGCCACGGGGCTGGCCGATATCGGCCGCCATCGGCTGATTCCCGACGCGACGCGGCAGAAAATCGAGCGAAAAAAGACGGCGGTCAGGCTGGCGACAGTGGTGATGCTTACCCTGTTGATCATCGGGAACTTCCATGCCCAGTCGCTACTCATGAATCATCGTCTGCGCACGGAATTGGATGCGGCCCGATCGGCCTCTCAGGCTTATGAAAATTCGGCGGCGTATCATGCCTATCTCAGCCTGATGGGCGAATTGAGCCGCCTGCAGACACGGCGAGCGCTGTCGCAGTCCCGGCAACCGTCTCACGTTCATCTTTTGTTGAAGGAACTCTCGCGGACCATACCGAACGATATCAGTTTGACGAATGTGGAATTTTCGCACGAAAACGGCGCAGGTATGGTACGACTCGAAGGCACTGTCAGCCTTTCGGGCTTCTCCCCTGAAATTGTCCTCGCGCAATACATGGAAGCGCTGGCCAAATCACCCTTTTTCGAAAATGTCACCGTTAAACGGCACTTGAAGAAAAATGACAGCGGGCGGTTCGATCTCTCATTTGTCCTCGAGATGGGGGCCCGTGTATGAAAAAGATGACGTTCATTTCCATCCTCGTCCTCGTGGGAATAGCCGGCGCATGGTATTTATATTGCGGAAGACCGCTGGCATCGGAACACCGCGAACTCAATAAGCAGATTCTGGTCGAGCGGAAGAAACTGGCAGCGTATGGTGAGGCCCTGGCTCGTTTCAACAATGAAATCGACGAGTTTCGCCGTTTGAAATCCAAATCGGGAAGGCCGGCCGTCCCATTTTCGGGCGAAAACGAAATAATCGGGCTGTACGAATCGCTTGATTCGCTTTGTCATCGACCGGGGTATCGGCTCGAAGAAATCACGCCGTCGTTGGAAGAAACGGTCAGGTTTCTTCGCCAGTGGGCCGATGCGGATACGACCCTGTCAATGCCGATCCGGATCAAGATAAACGCCGATTTCAAATCCCTGGCGCGGCTGATAGCGACCGTGGAACGGCATCGGAATTTTTCCCGAATGGACGATTGCCGGATTCACGCCTCCGATCAGTTGTACCCGGATTGTACTCTGGATATGACCTTCATCGCGGGGCTCGGCAATCGCATGGAGTTGTTTGGACGTGAGTAAGAAGACGCGAAAAATCCTCGTGTTCGGACTGTTGATCGGGTCCCTGATCTGGGCCTATTTCAATTTCAGCGGACGAAAGCCCGAACGCGCCACTGATAATCGGCCGCACCCGGCGGCCGTCCAGCCTGCGGCCATCACGCTGGCGGCGTCCGTTCTGAGCCCGCAGACGGTCTCGGAATATGAAGGAAAATCCTGGGGGATGGATCCGTTCTATCATGCGCATAAGTCCGAGCCCGGGCAGGCCGCGCCCGACCGGGTCAAACTGCGCTTGCTGGGGATACTTTATCGCGAGATCGATGCCCAGGCGTTGATCAACGGCCGGGTGGTCCGCGAGGGAGATACGCTTTCCGGCTTCCGGGTGGAGCGGATCGAGCGGGATCACGTGGAGATTAGCGACGGCGGAAAAACCATCATTCTGCGCGTTGAAAAGGAGCGATCGTGAAACGGAATAGCTTAATCGTATTGACGGCGATCTGCCTGATCGGGATGTATACTTTCGGCCTGGGGAACCCGATCGACGTGGGAACACGTATCAGCCTGAATTTCGACGATACGCCGATCGCGACCGTCTTGAAAATGGTGGCTGGCCAGAACGGGTTGAACATGGTTGTATCCTCGGCCGTGGACGGCAATATTTCGATTAACCTGGCCGACGTCTCACTCAAAGCCGCGCTCGACGCTATCCTCCTTCCCAACGGATACAATTATTATATCAACGACGATATTATCATCGTCAAGGAAGCCGACCAGCAGGTTTACGGCGAACTCCGTCCTCGTACCTATACCCTTACATATATCGACGCCGCCCAGGCGGCAGCCGCGGTCAAGCCGATCCTCTCCCCCCACGGTCAGGTGATTCTGTTATCGCCGGAGACGCAATCATCCGAGCCCGATAAAAAACCATCAGGCTCACAATTGGTCGTGGTCGACTATCCGGAGGTTCATGACGAAGTCGCTCAACTGCTGGCGCAGATTGACCGGCGCAAGAGGCAGGTATCGGTGGAAGTCAAGCTCATTGAAACCAACCTGACCGATGACGAAAAACTGGGTATCGACTGGCCCAAATCGGTCGAAGCCTCGATCACTGGAGTCAAGTCGCCGTCGCAAACTCTCTATGGCGCGAACGCCTCCGAGGCCGCCGTCATGCCTCTCGAAACCGGCGATTGGCAACTCGGGTATCTGTCCGTGAATCAATTGAATGTCGTCTTGAACTATCTGCAGCAGCGAAACAACACCAAGCTGTTGTCCAACCCGCGTCTCACGACCATGGATAACGAAACCGCCGAGATCAGGATCGAGACGGTGATCCCCATTCAGACCATCAATCGTTTTTCCGAGGGCGCGGTCATCCAGGACGTGGTCACCTTCCAGGATGAAGCGGTGGGCATCTCTTTGAAAGTCACGCCGCGCATCAACGGCGATTCGGCGATTACCATGAAGGTCACGCCCATCGTTGAGGAAATCATCGGATATGTCGGCGACGTCGAAAACAAAAAGCCGATCACCTCGAAGCGCACCATCACGACGACGGTCACTGTCCGCGACAATGAAACGCTGGTGCTGGGCGGCCTGCTGAAGGAAAACCGGCTGGAAACCAAAGATAAAATCTTTCTTCTGGGATCGATACCGATATTGGGCGGCCTGTTCACGAATAAATCGGTCGAGGATCGGACCACCGATTTGCTGATCATGATCACGCCCAAAATTATCGATTAGGGCCGCAGCCAGAGATTATCCAACATCCAGCGGCGGCTGCGGGAAAGCAACACTATCAGCCCAGGAATGGCGTAGACCAGGTCACGCAGCATTAACAGCAATCCGGCTGATTTAGCGTGGGAACTCACCGTAAAACAGCCGCATTCCAGATTAACTCCGCGAAACACGTTTATCGCGATCGCGATCATGAAAATCGACAGCAGAATGATCAGATAGGCGCGGGCGCCCCGGTAGAAAACTCCAAGGATGATGAAAACACCGGCGATAAACTCCGACATCGGCAGAATCAACGCCATCAGGTTGATCATCGATCCCGGCACCAGATGATAATTGAACACTATCCGCGCGAATTGATCGGGGTGAGCGATCTTGTCCAGCGACGCGTAAACAAATATCCCGCCGAAAAACAAGCGGCATAACAGGGTCAGCCAGTCGTTCGATAATATCTTTCTCATCGGCCTTCCCCCTCCGATTCCGCCTCCGGCCCCGTAATCGTGAGCTTATTGTCGAGCCATTCGCTCCATCCCCCGAAGAATACATTAATATGTTTGAATCCCTGGTCCGACATGTACCGCCCGAGATTCAACGAGGCCTCACATTCGCTGCCGCCGCAATACACCACATAAGCCCGGGAATGATCCAGCGAATCGATGAAAGCGTACCAGGTGTCGTCGAGGTAATCATAGGGAATATTGATCGCGCCGTTTATATGACCGTAATCATAATCCTCGGTCGGGCGGGCGTCGATGAATATGATATCCTTTGACTGAAACATGGTGACGGCATCTTCAAGGGTAATGAAGGGCGGGTCGCCCGGCTGCGCCGAGGGCGGCACCACCGGACCTTCGCCGTGCGACGTACTCGACGGCCAATTTCCGACCAGAGCCAGCCCGCCGCTCCGGGCGGCATTCACGGCCAATCCGGCCACCGTCGCTATGATCAAAATAACGATAATCTGCAGGAACCAATTTTTCATCAGGCTGTCGTCCTCAATTAATGACGTGCATAGCAAACCGGCATCGTCGCCGGTCGTCATTCGGATATTGTAACCTTATACGCGCCCGACGCCCGAGATGAACCAACAAATCGATAGTCAGTCACTCCTGTCGTTCGGTTCAGGCGAGACCGGTTGCGGCACGACAAATATCCGGAGTTGATACAAAAAAATGGCAATCAGGTCAACAGAAATCGGTGTATCCCCGGGACGGGAATTTTCGTATACTACAACTCAACGGATATTCAACCCAAGGAGGCTACGGCGTGAGGGCCACTTTTCGCTTTACGGTTCTGATAGGGGCGCTTTTATGTCTCGCCGGTTTCGGGCGGGCCGATTTTCGGCATAACGTCACCCGCGTCCGACTGGACAACGGCCTGACGGTGCTTCTGTATGAAAATCACGAAACACCGGTCGTATCGTACTACACCTTCTACAAGGCAGGTTCGCGGAACGAACATCCGGGCATCACCGGTGTCAGCCACGTGCTCGAACACATGATGTTCAACGGCGCCAAAAAATACGGTCCGAAAAAATTCGACATGACTCTGGAATCCCACGGCGGATACTCCAACGCCTATACCACCAATGATATGACCGTCTATTTCGAGAATATCGCCGCCGACAACCTGGAACTGGTGGTTGACATGGAATCCGATCGCATGGCCGACCTGGCTCTCGATTCCACCATTCTGGAATCGGAACGCAGCGTGATCGAAGAGGAACGCCTGATGCGGATCGACAACAACAACGGCGGTTTGGTGTACGAAGAACTCTCGGCCGCGGTATACATGGCGCATCCGTACAGCTGGCCGGTTATCGGGTGGATGGCCGATATCAAGCATATCAGCCGGGACGAGTGCTATAAATACTACTCCACGTATTATGCCCCCGACAACGCCGTCACTGTCGTGGCCGGAGATTTTCAGACCCAGCGCGCCATCGATTTGATCACGGCCTATTATCAGTCGATTCCCGCCAGCTCGCCGCCGCCGTCGGTTGTCCGGGATGAACCGGAGCAGCGCGGGCCGCGCCGGGTGCAACTCGAAAGGCCGGCCCAGTACGGTCACTTCGCCCGTGGATACCATATCGGCGATAAGGATGATCCCGATCTCTACGTCATGCAGATTATTAACAGCTTACTAACCACCGGCGAATCAAGCTTGCTCTACCAGAGCCTGGTCGAGGATATGCAGATATCCATGGGCGTCTACGGCGATTTCAACTGGGCTATCGATCCTTCGATGTACTATATCTATATCGCCGCCTACCCAGGTGTCGACGTCGCGCAGGTGGAACACGCCTATGATTCGGTGATGACGGATTTCGTGTCGGCGGATATCGCCGACAGCGCCCTGCTTCGGGCGCAGAACGGATTGATCGCCGATTATTACAAGGAATTCGAAACCAACTCGGGAATCGCCGGCGAAATCGGCTTCTATGAAGTCCTGTACGGCGATTGGACGACGATGTATGATTACGCCGATCACATCCGGGCCGTCACGACCGACGATATCAAGCGGGTTGTGGCCCGCTACCTGACCGATCAAAACTCGACCACGGTTGTGCTGGTCCCGGAAGGAGGCTCCCGATGAAACGGATTATTATCGTCGTACTCCTGGTCTGCGCCGTGCTGACAACGTCGGCCGCCGCCAAAATTGCACTTCCGGCCGCCAAAGAATTGACCTTCGATAACGGACTCACTGCGGTCGTCATCGAACGGCACACACTGCCCCTGTTCTCCATCAGCGTCGTCTTCCGGGCCGGGTCGATTTATGATCCCGATGGCCGGGCCGGCCTGGCGTCTATCAGTAATGACCTCATCATGCGCGGTACGGCCGTCCGTTCCGCCAAGGATATCGCCGACGAGATATCATTCGGCGGCGGGCAGCTAAGCATTTACTGCGATCACGAGGACGCCGGTTTGTCGGGAGAGTTCATGGCGGAGTATGAACAGTCCTGCTTTGAGATCATCGGCGATATGCTGCTCAACAGCCAATTCGCAGAGAACGAACTACAGAAATCCAAAGACCAGACCAACGGCTACCTCGCCGGACGTTTCGACGACCCGTCCACGCTGGCCAACGAACTCATCTTCAAACAAATCCTGGGCGACAGTCCTTACGCACATAACCCGATGGGTACTGTTGCCGACCTAGATTCCATCACATGGCAGGACGCGGTTGATTTTTTCAAGCGCTATTATACACCCGATAACTGCCGCATCATCGTTTGCGGCGATGTCAATACCGATACCATCCGGGCCCGAATCGAACAATACCTTGGCTCATGGACAGGCCGGGCGGGCGCGATTGCCAAAACGGCGCCATTCGAGACTGCGCCGGAGACGCAGATCCTCCTGGTGAACAAAGCGGATGCGACCCAGGCGCACATACGGGTGGGGAGTATCGGTATTCCCCGCAACAGCCCCGATTATGTGCCCTTCGAGCTGGCGCGAACCATATTTGCCGGTTCGTTCATGTCCCGCCTGATGACCGAGATCAGGGTCAATCGGGGTCTGACCTACGGTGTCCGGTACCGGGCGAATTATTTCAAGCCCGGCGGAATCGATTATGTTTCCACGTCTACGCGGAATGAAACGGTCGGCGAGGTAATCGATATTATCCTGGCCGAATCGAATCGCATGCGAACCGAACCGGTTTCGGATTCAGAATTGACCAGCGCCGTCAATTACCGTTCGGGTCTCTACCCTCTCGATTTTGAAACCAACGATGATCTCGTAACGGTCTTTGAGAATATGTGGCTGTACGGCCTGGATAAGTCATCCTATGAGGATTTTCAGGAACGTCTGGCAGGCGTGACACCCGGGCAAGTGCTCACTCAGGCCAAGAAGTACTTTCCGGACAATAAATCGCGTGTGGTTGTGATCGGTGTGGCCGAGACGATTCGGCCCCAGATACAAAAGTTCGGCGTCGTCAAGGTGGTGGAATTGGATGAATTATAGCTAACACGGATTTTCCGATCAACTGTTCCGGATAAAAAAAGGCCGGCGTTTTCGCCGGCCATGTCTTTTCCCCCTCGTTCGTCAATAGCTATGTAGTCCTGAACCCCTTTTACACCCCCGACTGATTCTGTACCGATGGTGGCCACCGCAGGTCAAGCAGGATGAATCGCCCACCTAGAATGCGATCTACAACTTTCGCAAACTTATCTGTCGACAAGCCCTGAAGACCGTACGGGTGCCATAGCTCCTTTGTGCCCTTGCGAGCGTACTGAATTGCCTTTTTTCTCTTGGGCATAACACCTCCCCAAACTAAAGTTTGCAGTATCAAGTGATATGACGGTAATCAGCGGGGAGAAATCTCTTGGCGCTATCACCTCCTTCGTAAAATGAATTACTGGCGGTGGCGTGAGGGGTACTTTTATTCCCAAATACCATACGGGAGTAAAAACGTCAGTATTTTTAGTGTCTTTTCTCTCATAAAATAGTTTTTTTACATACACCTAATGTTTGAGGACGTTCCGTAACTTGTTGATAGCCCGTTTTTTATAAATACTTACGACTTGTTGTTTGATTCCCAAAATTTCGCTGATTTCCCGCTGTTTTTTACCCTCCAAATAGAGCCGGATAACCTGTTTTTGTCGTTTCGAAAGCGAGTGATTCATATGCCATCTCAGGCGGGATTTATACCTCTCCAACCGCTCGTCGCGCCGGATATCCTCGGCGGCCTTGTAATACGCCGAAGCCTCGTTGGCGAACGATTCCATGAAGAGTCGGTCGACCAGCACCTCGGCAAAATCGGATTCTTTTTTGGGTCCCACGTCAGCGATATTTTTTTATGATGCGATCAAGTTTCTCCGAAGTTACTCCGAAGTATTTCATTGCTTTATCGCGAATCTCTTTAACTGATACTTCATGCTCGTATCGACTGAGATCGGCGGGCAGTCGTTCCATTTCGCCTTGATAGAATCCGGCGATGAGCTTCTCGAATAGAGCATCTTTTTCCGTCGTCGCCCGCCGGGCATCGTTCTCCGCGGAATCCAGCTTTTGGGAGAGCGCATTTATCACGGAATCCAAAGAATCGGTCGCTTGTCTGCCATCGGCCGACGCCGAGACGAGCGCCCGCATCTTATCAAGGGAATCGACGTATAAACACTGAATCGAATCCAGACGGGAGGCGGCCTCCTCCTTCATTACATAATCTTCGAGAATATCTGCTGGAATTGCGGTTTCCACTTCATTGGGAATCCCGCCGCTATGATCCTGATGCGAAAAAATGGCTCGGACATAAGCGATGCCGATCAGCAACAACGCCAGCCCCACAATTGCGGCATACTTCTTCATCTGCCTCCCCTGATCAGAGTCCATGGCAACATAGCCCGCGGGCAATGCCGTGTCAAGCACCCGCCGGCCGATCCCGATTATTAAATGCGGCTTTTTATCATGGGAGGCAACCAAAAAATTCACCCCGGGACGGTCGAAATCGCCGCGAAATTTGGCGTTTCTTTATACTGAAAATGTCGTATATTATATGGGATGGGACATATGCTGGGCCACACCTTCAGCACGTCCGACCACTCCTTCAACATCGGCAATGATCCTGTCCCAAAAGCACCTCATGCCGGGAGGTAATGCGATGAAAACCTACGTAATGATGACCAAGGTCGCCAAGCACGACGCCAATTTGGTCGAGGTCGGTTCCCGATTGCAGGACCGCGCCCGCAACGCCCGGGCCTGGCTGGATGACATCAAGCGGCAATGCCCGGAAGTCAATTTTATCGCCCATTATGCGCTCTTGGGACATTGGGACTTCATGGATATCTATGAAGCGCCCGATGAGGAGACGGCCGTGAAGGTATCGATCATCAGCCGCGGTTACGGCGCCCATCAGATCGAAAGCTGGCCGGCGATACCGTTTGAGCGTATCCTGCAATTGACCGACGAAATGTCACAAAAGAAGGAACCCTCGGAGCTTTGAGCCGCACGTCCATCCGCCGCATATTAGGTGAGGGTACGCTGTCGGGACAAATCTCGTCTATTGCCCGGCTCCGTCTCGGGCAATCATCCGGGCGACCCGGGCGGCCGTCGCATCGCGATTCGAGGGATCGATCTCGACGAGGCGGATATCCCGGCGGCTTTTTATCTGTTGAATAATCCCGCCTCCTTTTGCGGCTATCGTGGCGACCACTGTATTATCCGAATCAAAAATCGCGGCGACCATCTGCACGAATATCGCGGAAAAACATTCCATCTTCCCTATTTCATCGATAATAATCAGCCGATCCGTTCCCCGGGCAAAATCATGTGCCCGCAAATAATCGTTGAAGGATGGGATGTCCGCACCATACTTGCCGACGCGATACCGTCCCCCGAAATCGACATGGGCTAGGGTAAATCGGCCGCCTCTCAAGTCGACCAATTCGAATCCTTGCCTTACTCCCGCAATTCTTATTTCCCTCGTATAAAAACCCTGCGGGCCGTAATCACGGAACCTTTCGGCCAAATTCCGAATCAGCGTCGTCTTTCCGACGCCGGGACGGCCGGTGATGAGTATGTTTTTGGTGTTCATATTGTAAACCCAAGCTAACCGGGCGACGGCGATCGGGCAAGGATTTTCGCTCGGCGGCAGTTTCGTCAGCCGGTCGCGGCGGCGGGAAGGCCGCCCATATTACCCGCTACGATTTCGTGCGATTTTAATTGACGGCGGCCCGATAATTTCATAGGAATAGGTAAACCGATAAACCGCGAGGTGAATATGAAAAGGATACTGGTGATAGCCGTCATCGGCCTATTTCTGGTCGGAACTTTCGGCTGTTCTTCCATGAGCAAGAAGAATAAGGGTATGATCATCGGCGCCGCTGCCGGCGCGGCCGCGGGCGGTGTGATCGGCAATCAGGCCGGCAATACGGCCATCGGCGCTATTATCGGCGCCGCCGTCGGAGGTGCCGCGGGGGCATATATCGGCAACTATATGGATAAGCAGGCCGCGGAAATGGAGCAGGATCTCGAGGGGGCAAAAATCGAACGTATCGGCGAAGGCATCAAGATCACCTTCGATTCGGGGATATTGTTCGACGTCAACAAGGCCCAACTCAAACCGGCGGCCGAGAAAAACCTCACGGACCTGGCCGCCATCCTGAATAAGTATCCGGACACAAAAATCCTCATCGAGGGTCACACCGACTCGACCGGTACCGAGGATTATAATCTGGAGCTATCCCGGCGGAGAGCACAATCGGTGGCGAACTTTATGGCCGGACTCAGCGTCGACCCGACCCGCTTTACGATCATGGGATACGGCGATGCGCAACCGGTGGCGAGCAATGAAACATCCGAAGGCCGCCAAATGAATCGCCGCGTCGATATTGCCATTTATGCCAACGACAAGCTGAAAAAGGTCGCCGAAGAAAAAACCTGATCGATGAAAATTGCCGGAGGCCGCGAATACGGCCTCCGGCTTGCCCGGCGCATCCAGACAACTCGATGATTCCCACGGTACGGCTCTTAGGTTTTTCCTTCTCGAATAGGGCGGGAAATTGTTGAAGTACTATACAGGCTTAGTGAGCCCGATAATCGGGGCCGGACCTTTTCTGTTGACACCTGATCCTAATTTATTATGATGTATATGAGTCCTGCCGGATACGGATTTCAAAATCGGCGTTGACATATTACCCACATGAGGTGGAATATCTATAGATAAGGGTAAGCGGCGGCCCCGCCCTGGGGCAGGGAGGAAGAAATGGCAAAGCAGGTCCTGTCGGGATTATTCATCGCGGCGATAATTCTCTGTATCACATCCGTGGCATTTTCCGGCAATCCCGGCAATAAAGAACGCACACCGATAACATCGCGAATTAATCCTATTCAAAAACTCTCTCCGACGCCGATCGCACAGCAGGCTATCTCGCGCCCTCCCGATATACAGCAGCTCCCGGCCAATGTGACCCTGTACACTCCTCCCTACTACTGTGAATTTACCGATTATTCCGGGGGCGAATTCACACACTACGCGACGCTCCCCGATCCGGATATCGATTATTACAATATGCGCTTCACCGCGGCGGCAAATTACACCTGTACGCTTTTGACCGCCTACGTGGCGGTATTTCCGACTGATTTTGTCGGGAACCCTGATCTCGTGGTCAAGGTCTGGGAGGATGACGGTTTCGGGCTTCCCGGCGGCGAATTGGCCAGTGTCACGGTACCCTACGAAAATCTACCCGCCATTATTGGGTATGCCATAGCCGACCTCTCCAGCTTTAATCTGGTTTTCGCGGATGGCGAGAATTATTACGTTGGTATTTCCACCTCTGATCCATCGGGAGCAAACGTGTTGGCTCTCCTCCTCGATGACGGCAATAACGGCCACGGGCGCAGCGGATGGTACGATAAATCGTCCGGCGCATTCATCAATCTCGCCGATAACGGATTTTACGACTACAACTGGGGTATCGGGGTGGACTATTGCTGCGCCGACATTCCCTACAGCCAGTGTTATCGCCAGGAGTATGACTGCGGACCGTCGGCCTATTTTCAGCATCCGTCGCCTTACGGCACGGACTATTACAATACACGATTTTCCATCTACGGCCCGGACACGCTGACGGCACTCGGCGTGGCTCTCTATGCCGACGGGTCGACCGGTTCGCCCGATGTCGATATTTTCGTCTGGGGCAGCAGCGGCGGGTTCCCGGATTTGTCGAATGTCATTTATCAGACAATGGTGCCGAACGCCGACATCCAGTATTACCCGTCCTATAATCACATTGACATGCCCGGTACCGGCTTATTGCTTCCGCCGGCCAGCGACTTTCATATCGGTTGGGAGACGGTGGCAAATGCCCCGGGCGATACATTGGCCGGTCTCATGGATGACGGAACCTGCGGGACGTTTCGCAGTTCCCTGCGATATCAGGGGGCATGGCATCTGAATATTGACGTGTTGGAGAATGATAACAACTGGCTGATCTATGCCGACATTTGCAGGGCGATACCATCATCCTGCGTTCGTATAAGAAACTATTGCGATCCTTACTATGTTTACAGCATGCCGTCGGCTTCGGGTGACGGCCGTATTGGGGGCTTTGAGAAGATCGAGCCGATCGGTGACGGGTGCCACATTTACGACGTCCGGGTGGCGATCGATAATCCCGTCTATTACGGCTATCCCGCCGGTTTTAACTTCTCCACTACGATTGAAATCCGTGAGGATGCCGGGGGTCAGCCGGGGTCCGTCGTGGCGGATACGACTCTCCAGCCCGGTGAACTGGTTGAATATCCCGGGTTTATTTACTGGGAATTCATTTCCGAGAGCATGTCGTTCGATTCTCCTTTGTGGGTCGGCATAAAGTCGAATGCCCCCGATCCTTACGTCGTCAATCAGCCCGATTTCTTCCTCATAGGCGACGACGGCAGTTGCGGAGGCAACAACGCCTATGCCTATTATGCCGACGGATCGTGGATCAATTATAGCGGCTCCAACTTCCTTATCAACGCCCTTATCTGCTGCGTATACAATCCCCCGCCGGTCTGTGGTCCCGCCGATCCCAATTGGCCTACCGCCGCCCATGATTTCCGGCGCAGTTCAGCGTCATACAATTCAGTGGGCGACGCCAGGTGCCGGCAGGCTTTGGCCTGGATGCACACGGATGCCGCCAGATTCAGGTATACGCGCCCGATCATCTATGACGGTATCGTGCTGGCTGCTTACAACGAGAAGTTGCAGGCATTCGATATCGACGACGGGGCGCTGCTTTGGACGATTGCCGGGGCTCTCAATGGAATCGGGGCCGATTTCCAGAATACGGTGACGGTCAAAGACGGCTATGTCTACTATGGCGGCGGCAGCGCCAGGTCCATATCCAAAGCCGACGTGTATACCGGCCAGCTCATATGGACCCGAAACCCCATATACCTCACCCACCTGACCGGGAGCACCATCAACACGACCGCGGTGCTTCTCGACTGCGACGGTACTGAGGTTCTTTATGTGACCTGCGCCAACGGCGCGGTATATGCCCTGGATGCCCTGACCGGCCAGAATTTCACCGGCTGGCCGGTGAACCCGGTCATGCTTGACGGCGACCCGAGGCAGACGCTGTCATCAAACGGATCGAGTGTCATTTATGCGGGTACCGACGGATTGCTTGGATCGGGAAATGGGACGTTGTACGCCATCGATGCGTGCACGGGCGCCATACTATGGACCCTCGGTGAGGGTGATTTGGCGGGGTCGTATTTAACGGGGACGGACAACCCGGGCGAGGCGTTCTACGGACCGATAGGCGTGGATCAGGACGGATCAATCTATGTCCAGTCCGGTTTCTGGAATGACGACAATAACAGCACCCCATCCGGGGCCTGGTATCGAATAACACCCGATGGCAGCGTCTTTTGGGCCACGGCAGGGCGTCTCCCGTATTATGCCGGCCCCGTTATCGACGTCAACGCCGTATACTTCACCACGATCCGCTATTGGACCGGCGAGCGGAACGCGACGGCAGCTTTGCGAAAATCGACCGGCGCCAAAGTGTGGGAATCGGATTCATTCTATGATGGTTCCGGTTTCCTCGAAGGGGCGCTTTCCTGCGAAGTGCTTTCCCCCAATTGGCTTTACGTGACCAACCGCAGCCGTCAAATGTTGGTCATCAATTCCGACGACGGTTCCGTCGAGTTCGAGTACAACTACGCCGGCGGCGCCGGCCCCAACGGATGCGGCGTCGCCATCGACTCGACTCACGTGGTTTTCAATAATTATAACGGTGATTTGTTCTGTCTGACCATTCAGGCCGATCGTCCGCGCTTGCGCATACTGAAGTTCGACGAGTATCAACCAGTGCCGTTTTTCTCACCCGCGAGCTTTCTTGTCGAATTCGACGATATATTCATGAACAACGGCTGCGCCAACCTGACCGGGTATGTGACGGTCGACGAGAATCCTCCGGCAGCTTATGCCTGGTCGGTCGATCCGGGACGGATTTCCCGGATGTCGACGTTGGCCAGCAGTATGGTTGACAACACTTATGAGTCCGTGGCCAAACATTTGGTCAAGGCTCAGAAGGTTCCTGCATCGGAACTGAATCCAGATTTCACGGCCTCGGCATATGCCAAGGATAGCTACAGCAAGACGGCCGCCTACGGCCCACCGATATGGTTGAACGCGGTCGTAACGCCATATTTCGATGTGGCTCCCGGCGGGACATACAGCCTGTTATACGACGTCAACGGCCCGCTGGTGACTCAAGGTCCTCACCGGGCTTACCTATCGATACACAGCAACGATCAGTTCTTCTTGAATGCACCGGACGCCCCCGTGGTGCAGATGGGGGTGATCGGCGGCTGCATGGAGAGCGATGATATCCTGTACTTCGGCAGCGGCGAGACCAACCAGGCGCCGGTATTCAGCACCGGCGAACTGGGCAATCGAAACGGTTCGTGTCTGTGGGGCTTTGACGGTGACAACGCCCGCTATTGGCAGGGCGGATTATTCTTCGCTGCCGAGGGCGCCGATGGGCACCGCCTGGCGTGGACGACCGACAGCTGGCACCCCGCTGATCCTCCCGATTTTTGGAACTCGCTGCTGCCTGAGCCCAACTGCTTTAATCGGTGTGAGCCGTACGTGACGATAGACCCCATCGTCCTCGGCAAGATCTCCCACGACGGCGGCCACTCCTACAACAATGTTTATGGATACGCCTCCGTGGCGGCCTATATCGATTCGGTGATCAACTTTGACTGCTATGGCACCGGCTGGGACTGGAGCAACGTGGAATGTCCGTATGACAATGACTTGACCATCGGATTGCGCGTGCGGCAATCCATGTACGGCGTTATCGACGAGCCGGCCCTGGCCAACGTGGTGATTTTCCGTCACGACGTGACCAACCGGAACGCCTCACCGATCGTCAATGTCGGTATCGGTGCCTTCAACGATTATGACATGTCCTCGTCGTACAACGTGTCTGACTGCTGGCTGTTCGACTCCGACTACTCGATTTCGCGGGGTGCGTCGTCATCCGCCGCTTATGACTTCACCAATGGTGCTGTCTGGGGCAACGGCAAGATCCCGATGGGTGTCGATCCGATGCTGGGGGCCACCACCATCGATGCCCAGCAGTCGATGTGGCAAACGGACAATGTCTGGCTCGATTCCGTATACTATTATCTGAGCACGGTTCGGGGTCAGACAGCGCAAATCGGTATTGACATTGCTTTCCCGTCGACGACAGAGTCCGATGACCGCGATGAGTGGTCCGGTTACGTTTTCCGCGACTTTGCGGCCAATGAAACATATTCATTCGGCACCTACATGTTCGGATTTGCCGGGGTCGACGTGACCGATCATGCTTTCTTCCGGAATCTGGCGAGGACGGTAAATCGGTTTGCCGGCTTCGACCGCGGAGATATCGACAATGATGGCGCGATCACCCTGGCCGACGTTGTGGCGTTGTGGAACATGGTCAATGCCGGCGGTCCCGGACCGCTGTTTCTTCACCTTGCCGACGTCGACGCCTCCGGCGGCGCTCCCAACGCGGCCGACGTGCTTTACCTGGCCAATTTCTACTTCTGCTCCGGTCCGGCACCTGCCGGAGACTGGGTATTGCCCGATATTTGCCCGTGAGACGGGACACGTAAGAGACAAGAATGGGAAGGGCCCCAGCCCTTCCCTTTTCATATCCGCAAACAAATCGTTGACGGATTCGGGGCATCGGACTATATTGAGATTAGACTTCTGAGAAATGGATCGTATAACGTCTTGATCCGAACAAGCGCCAATCTCTATGATCTCTGACACGGAGGATTTCCGATGAAAAAGCATATACTATATGGAAGTATGATCATAATCGGCTGCTGTCTGCTCATTCTCGCCGCCCCGGCGGTTGGACTGTTATCCGCGGCCAATGAGGATAACGCTGATGCTACCCTCGCGTCCAAGACGGAGGTGTACTCGCGGTCGGCCGTCACCGAACATGTATCGCAACAACCCCGGCGGATGGTTGTCGAGGAGCCGATGAAAACTGGCGTTTTGCCCGGCACTACCGCTGATAATTCCGCAGCCACCAAACGCGCCACGTACATGCTCCATCCCACGATCGATCATGGCTCGACGTGGCTTTATATGCGGGGATACGAGTCCCATAACGATCCCGATCCATTGTGGGTGCGCTGGGAGATGTCGCCCAATTACGGCGCCACCTGGATAAAATCGACCGCCTTCACGGTGAACGATGCGACTTATCCCTCGCTTGATTATTGGGGTTCGGACAGTACCTTTTATGGAACGTTCGTTACCCCGGCGAGCTTCCTTATGGGCGGCGGCGTCATCCTGCTCGAATTCGCCGACGCTACCGACTCGTCGACATGGGTTCCCTGGTGGACGGATTTTTCCGATAACGGCTGGCACAGCATGCGCATGTGCGACATCGCCTCCGACAATGGGCAACAGTCGTGGAACTGGGGGTTGATTTCGCTCGTCATGAGTTACACCAATGCCCCGACAAATGTAGTCGACGCCCCGCTAATATACAGCCAGCTGAGTTCGCTCGGACACGTCCAATTGAGCTGGTATCCCGATCTCCCCGGCTGCCGCACCACGGCGGTCGATATTGACCATGCTACCGGAAAAACATACGCCGTCTACGATCGGTTCGACTCCACCGTCCAACAATGGCGGCTGTTTATTCGCCAGGATTTCCAATACTACTGGTACCTGACGACCGACGCAGCCTTCATCTATTTCGACGATTCGACGATGAACATGGTTAATCCTTCGGTGGCGGTTCATGATGGAATCGTCGTACTTGTAACCGAATCATTCCCCGACAGCGATTCGACCGACAGGGAAATCATTTGCTGGGCATCGACCACCGGCGACGTTGACGATCTGACGTTTCGCGCCATCGTCTCCGACCCCGCCCATCCCTCCACCGCGCCCAAAGTCGAATATATCGACGGCCAGACATTCGTCTGCACCTTCGTCGCCGACGATCAGCTTTATTCTGCGACCACCTGCGACGGCGGTTTGACGTGGACCGAGCCGCGTGCGGTCGGACCGCTGGATCATGACGTTTTCACGGAATACCGCTGCTCGGATATCACCGGCGACGGCCTCGCCGCGATTTATCAACAGCAGAGCGGCGACATCCGCGACCTCGATCTCGGCTGCGATGATTTCGACAACGACAACGTCTGCGATTGCAACGACAACTGCCCGTACGTTTCCAATAACAGTCAAACCGACTCCGACGGCGACGGAGTCGGCGACGCCTGCGATGAATGTCCGGGATACGACGATCTGGCTGATTTCGACAGCGACGGTGTTCCCGATGGTTGCGACAACTGCCCGACGGCGGCGAATACCGGTCAGAACGATGACGACGACGACGGCATCGGAGATGCCTGCGATGATTGCGTCGATCCCGATGGTGATGCGTACGGGACGCCGGGATATCCCATGACCACTTGCCCGATCGACAATTGTCCCGGCATCTTCAATGACCCGCAGGCGGACAGCGAAGGCGACGGGGTTGGCGACGCCTGCGACAACTGCCCCGATGATCCTAACGCCGATCAGGCGGACGCCGACGGCGATGGTATCGGCGATATTTGCGATGATTGCACCGACTCCGATTACGATGGGTACGGCGACCCCGGGTATCCCGCGAATACCTGTACGCTGGATAATTGCTGGATGGTTTTTAATCCCGACCAGGCCGATTCAAACTCCGATGGCATCGGCGATGTCTGCGACGCCATAATCTGCGGCGATGCCGACGCCGACGGCGCTGTGAATATCGGCGACGCCGTATACCTGATCAACTATATATTCAAGGGCGGGCCGCCGCCGCTGATGTGGGCGGCCGACGCCAACGGCGACGGCGCTGTGAATATCGGCGATGCCGTATACCTGATTCAGTATATCTTCCAGGGAGGCCCGGCGCCGGTTTGCACATAAACGGATTCTAGCGATATTCGGATATCAAGCCGGGGTGCAGGAGCGTATCCCGGCTACTTTTTTTGCAGAAGGTATTCGACGGCAGCGTCGAGGATTTCGTCTTTCCCGTTCCCGATACCATCGATTGTCGGTTCGACAAAGATGTCCGGCTGAACGCCTGCCGTTCGTAATGATCGACCATCGGGATAGCGGATATCGCTTCCGGTGAAGATGACGCGAATTCCACCCGGAAGCACTGTCGATGTTATATCGCCCGCGCCTCCCCCGGTCGGCGTCCCGATGAACACAATATCATCTGCAGCCGATAGCATTAAACATAATCGCTCGGCGATATCGCCGGTATCCATGTCGATGAGCGCGACCACCCGGCCGTTGTATACCCATTCCCCTCCGGGTCCGATTCTTTTGAACTTTTCGCGAACTCCGGCGAATTTTAAATCGGGCGTATACCGTTCCGGTGTGCATATTTTGAAGGCCGGGGCACTCGCTTGCGCAAAATAGGAAATCAGTTGTTCGGGCGGGAAATCGATATTGCCACGTAGATCGAGGATGAGTTCCGGTGTATCCCTCACAGCATCCATCGCGGAGTCAATCTCGTTTTGTGTAAGGCGATCAAGGTCGATGTACCCCACGCCACTCGGTAGAACAGCATATACCTTGCCCTTCCTCCGTTCCGGTTGATATTGGAAATGGCGGGTCAGAACGATTTCTTCCTCATTCCCATCCCCGCGCTGAATCGTCAGCCGCACCTCCGAACCGTTTCGCCCTCCGAGAAGCACCGAATCGACCTTATGATCGACTACCCGCGGAGTCGAACCGGATAACAGCCGGGACAATCGTTTACGCCGCGAAACGATATCCTCACCGTCGATTGTGAGGATAACGTCGCCGGGGCGGATATCCGGGATATTCTGTGCATCATCGCGGACGCCCGAAACGAGTGTCTTCCCGGCTACGTATCGGACGCTGATCGGCGGATAGAAGACGCCGAAGTAATACCGCAGGATCGGCGTTTCGATGCTGACACGGGAATCATGCGTTAACCCGCCGAATTCGGCCAGCACCAGCACATAATCGAGGGAATCCGACGCCGTCTCCATCCGGGGAATAAATTCGAGCAACACGCTATCCCACGCCGGCCCCAGATCGAAACCACACGGCGAAAAATATTCGACGATATTCCACAGGCGAAACAGGGCCAGCAGACGGTATTCGACGTCCGGATACGCCATTTCGGTATAAGCGTCTTCGGGCATATTCGGAACTATCGACGGCATCTGCCTGCCGATGACCGGCGGCGCCACCCGTGTTCCGGCCAGGATATCCAGCGCCAATTGGATCGGCGGGCTTGCCATGAGGCTCGTGTCGGTCGTGAAGGGCAGAACCAGATCGGGATCGAAGCTGACCGTTCCATCCGGTTTGATCATCTCGCTCACACGCATCCGCACCGTCAACGAATCGGGCAGATCCATATCGTAGGTTTCAATTCCCCCTTCCTGGTCGAAATAGCCTTCGTAGACTACTGTTGCGCGATGGGCGATCTGCAGACCGGCAAGCACGTCGAAAAGCGCCTCGCTGCCCTCGTTGACGACAAACACGATCGGCACGGATTGATAGTCTTTTCCGGCGGCGGTCAATGCCGTGGTGTTTCGATATTCGAACGCCGAAAGATAGTCGCCGGCATTTGCCGTCGCCTGGGGAATATATCCGACATGAACTCGTCGCCGGCTGGACGCCAACGGCACATCCCCGTGCAACAAGACGGGCAAGGCATTCAGAAAGGCCGTTCGGAGGGTCGCTTGAGTGACACTGTTGGTCACGGAATCGTCGGACGTATCCAGGCGGCGGATATCGACGACCACGCCATGAGTTTGCGTGGCATCGACGAATAAATCGCGCAATTGATCCGTCCTATAGATATCTCCGCTAAATTGGCTATAATCCGAGGCGACGACGACCGCGAGATCATTATCGGTCGTGAGCATATATGGTTGCAGTGAATCTTCCTGGGTGATTCTCGACGGATGCCTTTGATACGACGTATCAAGAACATGCGTGCTGGGATCCTTGATAAAACCAAGCAGCCCCTCTATGGCGGCCTTGTAGTCGGTGACAGTGACGGCCCGGCGCACCTTCGGAATAGTCCGGATTAGAGCGGAATCCCAATCGATATTCCTGTAGGCAAGGTACGGGTGAAAATATTTTATGGCGCCCCATACGCGGCACAGCCCCGCCAAACGCTCGGAGCGGATCGCAGCCGAATCGATATTATCCGCTGCAGATAACGCACCCGATAATAGCGTCAGGGTAAAAAGTATCGATAGGATCGTTCGCATCAAAGCCTCTTCATCCGGAAAATCTTCCCCGCATTATAATATCATGCTTGACAATTTCACAGAATATGATCGCTTTTTTATGTCTTGTCAATCCGGTGGGAGTGCAATATATTACCGCTCGGATAGATTGCCAAAAGCAGGGTGTGCGACGTGGCCGATCCGATTAAATCATACTTCCAATTCGATGAACTGCGGACGACGTACGGCCGCGAGGTCATCGGCGGGACGACGACGTTCGTCACCATGGCTTACATCATCATCGTCAATCCCAAAATCCTGCAGGCCGCCGGCATCCCTTTCGGGCCGTCGATGGTGGCGACGATCCTCACCGCCTTCTTTGGAACGCTGGCCATGGGCGTCTACGCCCGGAGGCCGTTCGCCATCGCGCCGTATATGGGAGAAAACGCCTTTATCGCCTATACCGTCGTCGGCGTCCTGGGATACAGATGGCAGACGGCGCTGGGCGCGGTCTTCATCGGCGGCGTGTTGTTCACCATCGTCAGCGCTCTCGGAATCCGGCGCTGGCTGGCCGAATCCATCCCCGATTCATTGAAAATATCTTTCGCCGTCGCCATCGGGCTGTTTTTGGCCTTCATCGGCCTCAACGATACGGGAATAGTCGTTTTGGGCGCCGAGGGCGCCCCGGTCCACGTCGGGCATCTCACCAGCGGACCGGTGATTCTGGCCTTGGTATGCTTTCTCCTGATCGGCTTCCTATCGATCCGGCGCATAACCGGTGCGCTGCTCATCAGCATCCTGGCGGTATCGGTGATCGCATTCATCGTCGGCGTCGCGGATTCTCCGGCGCGGATTATCAGCTCTCCTCCCAGCCTGGAACCGATTTTTCTGAAACTCGATCTTCGCGGCGCTTTCCAATGGGGATTCTTCTCGGTCATCCTCACGGTATTCGTTCTGGATTTTGTCGACACGACCGGCACGCTATTGGGTCTGGCGCTGAAATCGAATTTGCTCGACAAAGACGGTAATTTGCCCAATATCGAGCGCCCGATGATTTGCGACGCCTCTTCGACGGTAGTCGCTGCGGCCTTGGGGACGTCGACCGCCGGTGTGTTCCTTGAATCGGCGACCGGCATCGAAGCCGGTGGTCGATCCGGGTTTGCATCGGTCATCACGGCCCTGTTGTTTCTGCTCGCCCTGTTCCTGGAGCCGCTGTTTACGTCCGTTCCGGCCTGCGCCTACGGCCCGGCGCTTATCTTCGTTGGCCTCCTGATGATGACGCCGATCACCAAATTGAATTTCGACGATCTGACCGAGTCCATCCCGGCGTTTTCTGTGATAATCCTCATGAGCTTCACCTATAATCCCGGAATAGGCATCACCGCCGGTTTCGTCACCTATCCCCTGGTCAAATTATTCTCGGGAAAATGGCGGGGAATTCACCCGGGGATGTGGGTTTTGGGCGCTCTGTCGGCCCTGTTTTTTATATTTTACCCCTATTGAGCATCGATTTTTCAATATATTATAATTGAGCATCTTACGAGATTAATATTTAGTAATACTTTAATGATATAACCAGCCGTCTCTATCGCAGAGATTATTTTCCGGGCTGTTCCGGCAAATTGTTGCTTGCTTTAATCAATAAGCTACTTATATTTAAGAAAATGATCACGAACGCGTTTTTTCCGCAAATGATTCCGTACCGACCGTGGTAATTGACCGTTCGATACCCGCCGCCGTGCAGCCGACTATGTAATCGGCATAGAGGTTTGCAAGTGACTATGTTTTCGAGACTGTTTTTTCTATTCTTCGCCGCTCTTATGACAACGGCGACGGCATTTGGTCAGATCCCGTATCAGCAGAACCAGTTCTGGCAGTCGAGCGAATCCAATATGTATTCGACCGGCATGGTTTGGCGCGATGGCAATAACGACGGGTACATTGACGTCTTCTTTTCCAACGGCAACGATATTGTCCAAGCGAAAAATACCATTTATATGTCGAATCGCGGGACTTTGCCCGCAGCCGCCACCTGGTTTTCGGATAACAACGAATACTCCGGGCACTGCGCTGTGGGCGATATCGATGACAACGGGTTGCCTGATTTTGCCGTCGCCAATTATCTGGGATCGGGTGGATTTTCGACCGCCAATCTGTCCAACGTATACATGAATTTCGACGGATTGCCGAGCACCAGCCCGGATTGGTACACCGGTGACAGCATATACTCGTTTTCGTGCGCCCTGGGCGACGCCGACGGCGACGGCGACCTCGATTTGGCTATCGCCACCGGCGATGGATACAACAATATCAACATCACCGACCGGATCTATTACAACGTCGACGGGACATTACAGGATCTTCCCGGTTGGGAAACCGCAGACGGCACACAGGCGCTGGACGTGGCCTGGGGTGATGTCGACAACGACGGCGACCTTGACCTGGCCTTCTGCTATGACAATCTTCCGCCGGCGTTGTGCGAAAATGACAACGGTCAGATGAGCACCTCTCCGGTCTGGCAGGCGAATGATAATGAATCGGCGAATACGATCATTTTCGGGGACGTCAACGGTGACGGGTGGCTGGACGTGATCATCGCGTTTAACAGCCAATTGGGCGGAGGCGGCTATTACCGGGTCTATTACAACGACGGAGCGGGGATTCTGAACACAAATTCCGGCTGGCAGTCGGGTGACGGAGGTTACGGCTCGGCGCTGGCTCTCTATGATTACGACAACGACGGCGATCTCGATCTGGCCGCCGGAAGGTGGTGGGATCGTCCCCGGATTTATCCCAATACCGGCGGCGTGTTTTCGTCCTTTCCCCAATGGCAGGCGGCGCCCGCGACGGTGGTTGAGGAAATGGCATTTGTCGACATCGATGGACACGGAGTCGAAAACCGGGCCGATACGATCTATGCCGTCGGCGGCAAGAAAGTTCTCTATGCGTCCCATGTTCCCCTGCAGGCGGTGGATTCAATCGTCGTCGATGGAGTATCTTTATCAAATGATGGGTTTTGTTACGATCTGTTTTCCGGCTGGATTGCGCTGGGTCAAGCTCCCGCCGACAGCATCGCCATTTACTACAAATATTCGTTCACCTGCGATCTGACCACGTCCAATTGGGATACCTACAATATGGCCTTCGAGAATACTAATCCTGCACCGGTGGCCTTTTTCGCCGATCCGACAGTCGGGTTCGCACCGCTGAACGTGCAATTCTCCGATAATTCCGTCGATCCGTCGCAATGGCGTTGGGATTTCGGCGACGGGGGAACTTCCACTGACGAAAATCCGGCCCATATCTATGAAACCGGCGGCGCCTTCGATATCTACCACGAGGCCTTTTTGCCGGACGGCTGGCATAATCATGCCGAGCGCAACTTGATAATCGTGCTGGCGGATACCTTGATTTTCCCGTCCATCGCGGCGGGCGCCGGAGACACGGTCAAGGCCCCCATCCACCTTACCAATGCACACCCGCTCGATCAATTTGTCATAACGGTTGGATTCGCAGGCCCGCCGAATCTGGAGTATGTCGGCTTCGACACGGATTCGTGCCGGACGGATTATTTCAGCGACGTCGGCATTATCGGCGGCAGTGCCGAAACATACGGGCTGGCATTTGGATTCACCCCCGGTATCGATGTCGGCCGGCCTCCGCTCGCGCCCGGCTCGGGGCAAATCATCAATCTCCATTTCGTCGCTCTCGGAGCCGGCGGCACAGCTGATCTGGATACCGCCACCGTCGGAACCGATACCACCTTGCTCGATGCCGGCTATATCGCCTATCAACCCCGCGTTGTGCCGGGTTCGATATCCCTCGGCTTCCTTTGCGGCGACGCCGACGGCGATGCCGCGGTCAACGTGGCAGACGCGGTATTTTTGATCAACTATATCTTCAGGGGTGGTCCGCCGCCACAGCCGATGGAGGCCGGTGACGCCAACCTGGACGACGCGATCAATATCGGCGACCCTGTGTACCTGATCAACTACATCTTCAAGGGCGGACCCGAACCCTGCAATCCATGAAACGAAAGACCTGTCAATGCCGCGAACCGATCGGAAAACCGGGGATATGAAGAAAATGGTTGCACCTGTAATTTCAGAGGATATATTGGTACAGGAAATGATGATGTATATTGTTTTGTATTGTTTTAATTTCCGCCCCGGGATATCGGGGCATTAAACGTCACGGGAGGAATTGATGTCTATGCGCCTTAAGCTACTGCTCACTTGCATCTTGACGCTGACAGCCGGTGGCATGCTTTATGCCGCCGACCGTGTCGATGTACCCACTTTACAATCACCCCTTTCTCAAATCGCGACCCCGGTGGAAAATAGCGATTTATCCTCAGGAGCGCCGATAGCAGCTGCGGTTCAGTCCGCGGATTCACGGGCCAATTACAACTGCTGGCTGCGGGTTTTTGTCGTCGAACCCGAATCCCGATGGGCCGATAATACGGGCTATTACTATTACGATTTCGGTTTCCTGGATTTCGGTATTGATACGGCTCTGTCGCTTCCGTATCTGGGATCGTATCAGACAACGCGCACCTGGACCTGCCCCCTCGGCCTGGGGCATATCGACAGCAGCAATATCATGGTCATGGCGGTACTGTTCAACCAGGAGAGCGGGGGAACGAACTATTCCGACCCTCCCGCCAGCAGCCCGTTCACCATCCATGCAGCCGATGCGGCGGCTTCGGCTATTCCGGGAGTCCCCGGGTATGATACCGCCTATGGGGCCAGTACACATACCGTCTTCATTGAAGAAGCCACGGCAACCACGTGACCGTATTGTCCGAGCACCCGTGCGGCGCTCTCAAGTATCTTCAATGGTGGACAATACAACTTCATTTATACCGCTTTGGTAATCGACAAGATTCCCAAAGGCGGCGCGTATCTGAATGGCGTGTACAACCTGGCCGGCACACCCTCATGCTATTTCGACGGCGGTCACCAGGTATTGGTCGGCGGGACGTCGGTGCAATCATATTACACGTCGCGCATTGCGTCGGCCGCGGCGTGGGAGGTTCCAGACCTCGATCTCGACGTTTCGATGACCTATATCGATCCGACGCATGTCGAATATACGGTGTCGATCACCAACAACAATTTTGTTAACTTCGCGCCCGACAGCCCGCAGACGCCGGACGGTCCGGCGACCGGGTTGGAGGGGCTGGAGCAGACATTCAGCGCCGCGGCGGTCGATCCCGATGGCGATCAGCTATACTACATGTGGGATTGGGGCGAAGAAACCAGTTCGTGGCTGGGCCCTTACAATTCCGGGGAAACGGCCATGGCCGGTCATACCTGGACGACCACCGGGCCGCATTCCGTGGCGGTCAAAGTCAAAGACCAGTATGACGAGGAGAGTCCCTGGTCGAATCCCGCGTCGATCACGCTGGTGGCGCGAGGCGATGCCAATGGCGACGAAGCCATCAACATCGGCGATGCCGTGAACCTGATCAATTACATTTTCAAAGGCGGCCCTGCTCCCGACCCGCTCGACGTCGGTGACTCCAATTGCGACGGGCCGGTCAATATCGGCGACGCCGTTTATTTGATCAATTATATTTTCAAGAGCGGCCCCGCCCCGGGATGCTATTGATCGCAAAAAATCGTTGACTTCGGGAGCCGGTACGATTATATCGGCTCCCGATACACTGCGCCAGTGAGATGAGGATGAGATGAAATTTGACAAATCACCTTTGGGAATTCTCCTGCTGGTCATATTCTTCCTGCTCCCGCCCGCGCCATCGACGGCGAATATGGAAGAGCCTCAAAAGACCGCCTTCGTCGACCTTGACGGCGACGGCTTCAACGACAATCTGGCCGACAATAACGGCGACGGTATCCCCGATAGATACGAATGGGGCAAATCCGACGTTTCCCTGCCGAGGGTCGGCAGTGTTCTGGGCGATGTTTTCAGCAGTGAAATATCCATGGCCGGAATGGAAGATCTGCGATCCAACGAGGAACGATTCGGCCAGCGGAAATTCCGGACGCAATCGTTGTCGCAAAGGTGTCATGGGTTCGGCGCCGAGCAGGATTTCGGCCCCGGCAATGGCATTGGATGCGGATCGCTCGGCGGCCACGGAGGATGTTCGGGAGGAGCCTGCGCACCGTGATATCGATGAAACTACTTCCGGGCCTTCTGCTAATCATGACATTGGGCATCATTACCAACTCCGCCAAAGCGGCTGATCTCAGAGTTGAGTTTTCGAATTCGCAGGGATCGACTGAAAACCTGCTGGATGATTCCAGCAAAATCTTTGACACCTATACCACGTCGGCCCTGCGGGCAGCCTACTATCCTCTGCCCTCTCTGGAGGTCAGCCTCTCCGGTGAAAATTCCTATTATCGGGAATTGACGGGACTGAGCGGCCAAACCGGGCAATTCGGAATGACCTTCATTCCACTTTCCGACACGTCCCGGCTTTCGCTGTATCTCTCGGGCGATGTTTCCGGCGTCCGCTATCATCACGAGTTCAGTTCGTTCGACAACAACTCGGCCGAGATCGAAGCGGCTGCCGGATATGCCATCACCGACAAGCTTAATGCGCGCGCCGGCGTAGCCTATAGTTCGACGGCGTACATTGGACTGGATGTTCCCTATAAGCGTGATTTCGAGGTTTATTGGGGTGGGAATGTGAGTTTCTTCGGCGTCGGCGGTTTGGATATCGAAACCGGATTCGCCCGGGCGAATTACACGTATATCGTGAATGACACAATCAACTATTCTCCGATTATTCTTCCGATCATTTCGCCGGACAGCCTTCCTAACGCCGGGGCCGATCTCTGGATGTACTTCGTCTCCCCGCGATTGTCCGGGCAGATTGCCCCGAAAACGGGGTTGAACGTGCTTTTCTCACGACGGAATTTCCAGAATTACCACCGGCAAATTATTTACGGCTTTTCCACATCATACCTCTCCCCTTGGGCAGGCGTCTGGCAGGGACAAGAAGTATCTGCCAGCTTGAAGAGTTATCTTGTGCCACATATAATTTTGACGGCCGGCGCCGGCTATTGGGATAAAAGATTTATGAAAACGGCCGAGGAAGAACATCTGTATTGGTTCCAGGCGCTCCGGGCGGATGCTCGCCATGATTATCAATCGCGATATTTCGTTAACCTCCAGTGGCCCATAACGACCAAGAGTCATCTTTTCATCGAGCCCAATATCCGGCTGGACTACACCGAAAACAGATCGAACAAACCTCTGTATTACTACGATGATTTTTCGGTTTCCGGCGCTATCACTATTCGGCTGTAGAGAGATAACAAGAACCGGATAAAACGCAGATTTTGAAAAGGCGGCAGCAAGCCGTCTTTTTCTTATCTATGAATCGATTTCAGAAATTCGCGGATTTCCGGAACGCCGCCCTGGAAGATGAGGTAACCGTCGTACGGCTCCCGTTCGGTGATATCTCCCGCGATCGGACGCAACATCAGCTCCTTGACCTTTCCGAGATCATTCGTCTGTCCGATCGCCCATCCCAGCTTGATATAAGCTACTTCCGGCAGCATGTTTTCGGCCGGTATTATGCCCAGGCTCATCAAGTCGCGCCCGGTGTCATAGACGAACATGTGGACGTATCCCCACAGCGTCTGCACCGTCATATAGATGGCGACGCCGGCCTTGGCAGCGCGCTCGATGGCCGGATAGACCGGTTTATTGACGTGGCCGAGGCCGGTCCCGGCGATGACGATCCCCTTGTAGCCGTTGGCCACGAGAGAATCGATGATATCGGGGTGCATGTTGGGATAATAATAGACCAGCGCCACTCGCTCTTCGAAATACGGAAGGACTGTCGCGTCCTTATCCTTGCGGCGGCGATTATAGATTTTCTTGATCGGTGTGATCTTTTCGCGGTCGATCATGGCCAGCGGCAAGTCGCCGATCGTGCGGAAGGTCGACCGGTAAGACGAATGCATTTTGCGGACGCGGGTGCCGCGATGGAGCAGACCGTATTCATCCGACGTTGGGCCGAACATGCACACCATGACTTCGGCGATGTCCGATTCGGAGGCGGCCTTGGCCGAATGCATCAGGTTGAGCGCGGCATCCGATGACGGGCGGTCCGAGGATCGCTGGGAACCGACCAGCACGATCGGCACCGGAGGATTCTGAATCATGTATGACAACGCCGCTGCAGTATGATGCATCGTGTCGGTGCCGTGGCCGACGATAATACCGTCGATCCCGTTTTCAATCTCCTTGCCGATGGCCTTGGCGAGGGCGATATACTGCTTCGGCCCCATATTCTCGCTGAAAACGGCGAAAAGCTTCTCTGTCGTCAGATTGCATATATCGGCAAGCTCCGGTACGGCTCCGTATAATTCGCCCGGTGAAAATGCCGGTATTACCGCGCCCGTGCGGTAATCCAGCCGCGACGCAATCGTGCCGCCGGTTCCGAACAATTTGACATTGGGCTTGTCCGGGGAAAAAGGGAATTCCTTTTCGGGGATTTTATAATGGGCCTCTTTGTATCCATGCTCCTTCATGTCGGTCAAGGTGGAAACGGCGATACCGACGTTGTAGCCGTTGGGCAACTTGAGCACGATATGGCGGTCGTCGTCATTTTCCGACCGGGGCAGAATGATACCCGTGAAATCACCCCGGGTGGTTTTGATCCGGGCGTCGCTCCAGACACGGACATTATATTTTTTCAAGGCCGCCAGCGCCTCTCCCCGATATCCTTTGAACATCTCACTCATGACCAATTTCCTTTTCCACGCTGACTCGTAATGCCCGCAGAGGCATATTGCCCAGAGCCATCCGGCGCAGATTGCCCATGATCCAGTCGACTGCGGCGTCCGGTCTCGTTGAAGTCCGTATCTCGGTGAATTTATCCCGCAGGATGGGAATATTGGCGACGATTTCATCGGCCGAATATTTCTTATATCCGATGGTCGTCAGGACCGAATCGAATACCATCTTGGGATGAGCGTAGACTTCCGGGAGCATCGATTTGGCGATCGTCGGTTCCAGTTTTTTGCTGTGGATAAATTTGAACAGGCCGTACAGCGTGTAGTATTTGAATTCCGCCGCCGGACTGACCGTGGTTTCCAGATGCCGCAGGGTATGCCCGAAAACACTTCCCACGAGTACGGGCGGCATCCCGAGATCATCGATGACCTTTTGCATTATCCAGGCCAGGTTGCGCTTGAGCAGATACGGATGGGTATCCCCGGGAATACCCCATTCGCGAAGTTGGGTCAATCGCTGATCCACGGTGACGGGCAGACGGGCGCGAACCTCTTCGATGTCTTGGTCGTCGATCGGAATCGGCGCCGAATCGGTATCGGGATACATCCGATCCGGGCCGGGAAGCACCCGTTCAAATATGGTTGTGCCGTCCGGAAGCGATTTGCGGGTTTCATTGGGCACGCCGTCGAAGGCCATCCGGCAGCGTTCTTCGATAGTCTGCAATGCGGTGCTAATGTCTTCCTTCGGACCCCAGAGAATAATTTGCGCATCGTCCGCCTGCGCATGTAACAGCTCTCGCACCTTATGCCACTGGTCGGGAGCCAGCGGACTCATGTCAAGAACCTGCCGGAACTCCTCGGAATGGGTCATATTCGGCCGTTCGATGCAAGCGATGACTTTTAGCCGGTCGCTGATCTCATCGGCGAACATCTTGTCCGGCTGGGTAAAAAACGAAAGCGCTCCCCCGAATTGCGGCAGATTTATCGCCATCAGGTGCGATCCCCGCTGTCTGGCGTCCCGGACCGGGCCGCTGCCGAGCGGCAGATGATTCTGCGACAAATCGACCGATTGCATTTTCCACGCGGCCGGATCGCCAATCCGTTTCCGAAGAATATCCCGTATCTCCAAAAGCGCCCTCTGACGAAAGGCTTCGATGTGGACCAGTTCGGGAATCCATCGGATATGGGCCACGCCTTTAATCTCGACCCGCTCGCCGCCGGCGACGCTGACATTGACGTCCTCCCGCGCCGCGCCGATCCCGGTGCGCATCTTGTCTGTGCTGCGGGTGAGGAATCTTAGATATTGCGCCGCTTCGGCAGCCTGATCGGGCGTTTTCATGTCGGGATAGGTCACCGTCTCGATCAGCGGCATGCCGAGCCGGTCGGTGGTATAGACGCGGAGATGCGCTACGTCGGAAACTTCCCGGCAGGCATCTTCCTCGATGCTGAGCTGAATAATCCGGATCGTTTCGCCGCTTATGGGAAATTCACCTTCGATGCCGACGATAGCGGTACGTTGAAATCCGGTCGGGATCGAGCCGTCGAGATACTGCTTGCGGGTGATATGCAGTTCGCCGACGATATTCGCCTTCAAAAGCAAAGCCACTTCAAGGGCGATATCGAGTGCCTCCCGATTGATCGGGAACGGCGGCGTGTCGTCAATATCATAGGTGCAGGCCGTCTCGTCTTTGATCCGGTAGATGATATTTTTCCGGGTTCGGAATTCCATCAGAGCGGTGCCGTCGTATTCGCCGAGTTCGCTCAGCGTCGGGCGCATGTGCCGAACCAGTTCGGCGTCGAAATCGTCGCCGTCCTGATATACCCCGGCCGGACAGCGGCAAAACAGCTTCTTCTTCGTGAGCAACTGCTGATGAATCTCCAGGCCGCATTTGAATCCAATGTTGTCGTAAACCTCGGCATCGGCTTCTAGTCGGGGGATGTATCCGATCAATTTCCGGGTTTCGTCATAATGTATCCGCGCATCGAATTTATCGTCCATATCGTGTATACCTTGCGTCCTGTCTTATCAAACCTGCCGTCAGCTGCAAATCGCAGGGAAGCTACATCAAACCGGCAGAATTTTCAAGCGATTTCGGCATTTATTCCGTCCCGAGGGGAAGGACCGACGCCGCCGACCGGGATCAGTTGGACGACGACGATCCCGGCGAATCCCGGTGAGTACGGACGTCATGATCATCATTCGAAATAGCAACCGATATGCTATCATGAAATCTTGCATCCATCCGATAAAATATTTAGGATATGATGATGTTTTTTTGTTGACACTATTGTTGACCGGGGATACCATGAACCCGTGTTAATCACTTTTACGGAGGATGTAGCATGCGTAAAACCAAGAAGCGCGTTACCGCGAAGAAAAAACCGGCCAAAAAGAAAGTCGTGAAGAAAGCAGTGAAGAAAGTCCGCTGCGCCGCCACCACCAAGGACGGGAAGCGGTGCAAACGGATGGTGACGCCGCCGGGGAAATTCTGCCATCTGCACAAGGGATGGAAGCCGAAAACGAAGAAGAAAAAAAGATAACGGCTACGGGTCACTTGTGTAAAAAGGTCGGTGCGCGGTACCGGCCTTTTTTATTGCCGCCGTGAATCCCGGACGGCGGTTGGCAATGGGACATCGCCGACAATTCGTCTTGCATAATCGAAAAACCATATTACCTTGAATAAAGAATGATTGCGAATCCGGCGAGGAGGTTACCGCCCGCCACAGTCGAAAGAATAGCGCCATGAGATACGCATCCGTCGTATGGGCGATTTGCCTGACCTCCGTCCTCCTCCTGACATTATGTCCGCTGATCGCCGGAGATGACCGGCAGGCTTCTCGGCCGATCGGGTTGAGCGGCACGGCCGGTAGCGCTGCTGCGCCATCTACCGATTCAGCGGGAATCATCTATATCGTCTTCGCCATCGATACCGAGCCGGCCCGGATTCCTCCCTGGGAGGAAAATCCGGTTCTTGATTTTACCGATTTCGGTCCCGTCGGCGACAACGCCAGAGTCGCCGCCGTCATGGATTATGGCTGGCGGGAATCGTATCGCGATTCATTCGGCGGTCTCCCCCGCTTTACCTGGTTCGTTTTCTCTCACGAGGCATTGTTCCATGCCCGTAGCGGGAGCGGGACGATGGTCTATGATTCGCTGATGAAATTCGCGGACGATATCGGTAGATTCGGCGATGAAATCGGCTGGCATTATCATCACGCCGACTGGATCGACATCGACCGCGACGGGAAAAAGTCCTGGAATCAGCTCACAACGTTTGACGGAACCGCCTATACTGACAGGTCGGACGTTCAAATCGCCGAACGCTCGTTAAACGCCCTTCTTGTCGAACGGCGCTTCTTCCCGACCGCATTTCGAGGCGGATGGACATGGGAAAACAACGAACTGTCCGAGTGGCTGGAGGATATCATTCCGTTCGATTTTTCGGCGTATCCTCGCAACGCCGGAAGCAAAGTTATCCGCGAACCACTCAGGAATGTCTATGATTGGTCTCGTGCGCCGATTTCATGCCGAGGGTACCATCCGGATCGGTTCGATTATCAAAAGCCCGGAACGATGCGTCGCTGGATATTCCGGACCATCGCCCCCAATACCGAACGGGAATGGGGCCGGCTGTTTTTGCGGGCTTCCGCCGGACAGGATCAAATTTTCTGCTTCACCGCCCATACCTATGATGATATCCGGACCGATATCGATAAATTCCTTGGGCGCCTGCTCCATCTGCCAGATTCGCTGGGTATCAAAACCAGATTCTCCACGGCGTCCGAAGCAGCCGCCGCCATCGCCGGGATCGACGGCAGCAGTCCGCCCCGGATATCGATGAATCTCTCGGAATCGGGCATTGTCATCCGAACTGAAAGACCGATATTCCAGCGCGCTCCATATTGTGCCGCCGTGGACACGGTGGGAAATCTCTCCCGCATTCTCCCTGTCTCAGACGGACCGAATCAATGGCGGATTCATGGAATTCCGGCCGGATGTCGGGAAGTCGTCTGTGCCGTCAGCGATTTATCAGGGGATGCCGCCGTCGCCGCTATTACGCCGAAATAAAATATTGATATGAAAACCCATTTTTGTAGCGAGATTCGCGGCAACCTTCTGCCTGCTTGCGTCGTCGAAGAAAGTGAAAAGAGGAAAAAAGACAAAAGGTAAACCGGTTTACCGCTGTCTGCACTAATCAGGAGGCTCCTATGCGCCGCAGACAGGGATTCCTTTTCTTTTTTGCTCTGTCCTACTTCTGCCTACATAGTCTCTGCATTGGGGACCATCAGCCAACCGACGAAAAAGACGTGCCCGAGCTCCAAGCGGTGCGAATCAATCCTCATGCGCCCCAAATCGACGGGGATCTTTCCGATGCAATCTGGAAAAGCCCCGAAATTCATTTTGCCCGGAATTTCCGGCAGATGGAACCGGACGAGGGCGCGCCTGCCAGCGAATCGACGCTGGTGGCGGTGGTCTATGACGACGACGCCGTCTATTTCGCTTTCTGGAATTATGATTCAGAGCCGGAGAAAATACGCAGCCATCTTGTCCGGCGCGACCGCTGGGTGGAGGCGGATATGGTCACCGTCCGACTCGATCCCTATCATGATCACCAGACCGGATACCGGTTTGAATTGAACGCCGCCGGCGTCCAGCGGGACATGAGACTATTCGACGACACCAACAGCGATACGTCGTGGGACGGAGTTTGGGAAGGCGCCGCCAAAATCCAGCCGTGGGGCTGGTCGGCGGAAATCAGGATCCCATATCATTGCCTGCGATTCAACAAGCAAAACGAATACGTTTGGGGTTGCAATGTCACCCGGTATATCAGCCGTAAGCTCGAATCGGATTGGTGGGCCTTTTCGCCCTCGACTGAGGGCGGTTCCGTATCCCAGTTCGGCCACCTGACAGGCATATCCGGTATCCAACCCGCGCGTCATCTCGAAATATTGCCGTATGCCGTGACCAGTTTAAAAAGCGAACCCAAGAGCCGGGGGAATATCGACGGGCGGGATTACCTGGAGAATGCGGGTTTCGATCTTAAATACGGCATTTCCTCGAACATGACCCTTGACGCCACGATAAATCCTGATTTCGGTCAGGTGGAATTGGATGAGCCGGTTTTGAATCTATC
>CAZJWR010000018.1:0-61102 GCA_964549765.1 uncultured Ignavibacteriales bacterium | reverse complement strand
AAATACGTCTTAAATCCACCTTAAGCAATTGTCCGAAATTCCGCAACCACCTCTGGCTGAATGGAAAGTAATATGGCGTGAACAGTCTGCGCTATTTCAATCCTCGGTTATAGGTCCGGTGGGCACTAAACCAGTTATTCCGGATCATAAATTAATGCTTGTACCGTGCGAAGATTCAATGGAAGCGCATTATCTCTCAGGATTTTTGAATTCATCGCCCAGTATAATGGCTATACACTCTTATGTATTATCGCTATCTACATCTACACATGTTCTAGAAAACATCTCTATTCCAAAGTTTGTGGCCAAATCAGATGATTGCAAATTGCTTGCTTCATTATCCGAGAAACGTAGCGCACTGTGCGATGCATCGAGTAAGGATTCGTCGGAGATAGAGGGTGAAATTGACGAAATAGTCGCACGGCTATGGGGAATATCGACCCAGGAGCTCGCTACGATACAGAAAGCGCTTTCGGAATATGCGGCAATTCCCAGCACCGAAGAGCATGAGGCGTCCGAAGATATCGAGCAATAGTAACCCGGACTATTGTATTTATATGAACATATTTTATCAATCGTCCCAGGGTTGGACAATCACCTTGATCGATTGATCGGCGGCGGCGACGAGATCGAATCCTTTTTGTATTTCATCCAACGGCAGTCGATGGGTAATCATATCGGTCACGGTCAGGCGATTCGACTGCAACAGGTGCATGGCTTTTTCGACGTCCTCGCCGACGGCGGCGTAAGAAAAAACGATTTTGGTCAGGTTAAAATACAGGTCGAATATGGGCATGGGGATACGGACGTCGGGCGCAGCGGGGGCGAACAGAAGAATCGTCCCGCCCCGGTCGACGGAATGGAAGGCCTGCTCGAACGCGGCTTCGGCGGCAGTGCAGACGATAACAACGTCGGCGAGGCGGCCGTCGTTGACGGCCTTTATTTTGGCCGGGACATCATCGCGGGCGTCGACGACCAGGTCGGCTCCGGCGGCCAGGGCGGCCGACAGCCGGTAGTCGTTGATATCGGTGGCGATGATTTTGGCGGCGCTTTTGGTGTGGGCCAGTTTGATATTGAGGAGGCCGGAGATTCCCGAACCGATTACGGTCACAACGTGTCCCGGTTCCACACCGGCGACGCGCTGGCCCCGGACGACGCATCCCAGCGGCTCGACAAAAGTGGCGATGTCATACGGCATGTCGTCGGGCAGTTCAAAAGTGCCGAAGCGGACGTTAATATCGGGGACGCGAACGTACTGGGCGAATCCGCCGGGGTCGAAATTTGTGGTATGCAGGGTATCGCAGGCGGTGTGCAGACCCATCCGGCAATACCGGCACTGATTACAGGGTACATGATGGGTGACGAATACCCGGTCGCCCGGTCGGAATTTATCGACCTTGGGGCCGGCCTCGACGATTTCGCCGGCAATTTCATGCCCCAGCACGCGGGGCGCTTTTTTGATGCGATACCATTCCATGACGTCGCTGCCGCAGATACCGCTGGCGAGGATTTTGACCAGCAGCTCTTTCGGCCCGATCTTCGGGGTCGGATAGTCTTCGATCCGGATATCTGCGTTGCTATGGTAAACAGCTGCCTTCATACATTGACCTGACCGGGCTATTTCCTGGTTTTGTAGATATCGTAGGCCTCGTCGACGGTTGCCTTTTTGTGGACGATGGCCCGAACGGCCTGAATCATGCCGCCGGGATTATCCGACTGGAAGATATTTCGGCCCATGTCGACGCCGGAGGCGCCATGTGAGATGGCGTCGTACGCCAGCTGCAGGGCATCCTTCTCCGGCAATTTTTTGCCTCCGGCGATGACGATCGGGACCGGGCAACTTTCGACGATCTTTTCGAAATCATCTACATAATAGGTTTTCACGAAATGGGCACCCATCTCGGCCGCGATGCGGCAGCATAGGGAGAAATATTTGGCGTCGCGCACCATGTCGCGGCCGACGGCCGTCACGGCCAGCACCGGAATCCCATACTCTTCGCCCCAGTTGACCAGTTCCGCCAGTCCCATGATGGTCTGGTGTTCGTGATCGGTGCCGATGTATATGGATGATGTGATAGCGCTCACGTTGAGCCGCACGGCTTCATCGACTGTGGTCGTGATGTCCTCGTTGGAGAGATCGTTGCTGAGGATGCTGTTGCCGCCGGACACACGCAGCACGATCGGGATATCAGTTTCGGGCGGGACGCATCGGCGCAGGACGCCCCGGGTCAGCATGAGCGAATCGGCGTACCGCACGAGCGGTTTTATGGTTTCGCCCGGCTTTTCCAGACCCGAAGTCGGGCCGAGGAAGTACCCGTGATCGATGGCGAGCATGACGGTTTTGCCTGTCCTGGGCGCAAAAATCCGCGACAGACGATTCTTTATTCCCCAGTCCATATGTGATCCTTTCGATTGTGATTCGTAATTATGGGCCATAGTAATGAATTTGGGTTCTGATCGCAACAGATTTTGCGGAACCGGACCGCATCGGGATTTGTTTTGAAAGTGGAGGAAGAGATTTTGGAAATCGGCGCTAAGATTCTTTCGCATTCGCGAGGCGCAAATTTTGCGAATTCCGAAAAAACACTTGACAATAGTGTTGCTAAATCGTAAGTTATGGTAGAGCAATATCTGCGAGTATGTTCTTTTCGGTTCTTTGTAATCAATCATTTGCGGATTTATAGAGGAGGTTGGTACCATGCAGGTATCCAAGTTACTCGTCATATGCTGTCTTGCCTTATTGGCGGTAGTGCTCTACATCGCCACGCCCGCTATTGCTTTGGAGCACCCGTGGGAGGAAGGTGAATCCCCGGGAAGCGGCAACGGTCAGACTCCGGGCACTTCGACTCCACCGCCAAGTGGTGACACGATTCAGGCGCCGTTTTTAACCGTCGCGACGCAAGGAACGTTTTTCTGGTGGTTTGAACTGGTATTGAATCCCGAAATCAATAACAGCGTCGTGCAGAATTCATCTGTCGTGACGCCTGCCGACACCAGGAAGATGAACAGTGAAAATCGGAATCAAACGAATGGCAGCATGAAATGATGCGGTAGTGACTAACTTCAAACCGAGAGAAAAAATGAATTCTGCCTCACAACATTCCGTGGAACTGGATTCCAGGCTGCTGGAGATAGAAACATGCTTCAAGCAGCGAGCGACCAGACGGGCGGTGACGGCGTTGGAGCGGTTGGAGAAGGAAAGTTATTCACCGCAGGGAGTCAATCGGGGTTTGTACCTTCTGCTGCTGGCGCAACGCGCTTTTACGGACAACGATTATCAGCGCACCATATCGCTCTGTCAGGAGGCATTCGACGAGATCGGGTTTACCAGCCTGAATTATCGCATCGGCCGGTTGCAGTATTTGATGTACCGGGCGCACGCGGCGCTGGGGGACCTCAAAGCGGCGGAGCTATCGGCGCGGGATTCGTTGGCTTCGTATCGTCGGGTCAAGGATGCCGAGGGAATTGTCAATGCCTACAACGCCCTGGCGCGAATCTATTATATGCGATCCGATTACGCCACGGCCGCCGAATATGTCAATGAAGCGCTTCTGTACTCCGGCTCGAATCCGGTCGAAAACGCCCAGTTGATGGGTAACCTGGGGCGCATATATATCCTTACCGGTGATCTGGACAAGGCCGAATCGAATCTTCGCCTGGCTCTGCAGGTCGGGGCCGAGCATAATTTGCCCAAATTTATCGTGAATTGTCATCTGTCGCTGGGGTATTTGCATCTTCGACGCCGGCAATTCCATCAGGCCGAGATCGCGTTCGAAACCGCCGCGACGATTATCACCGAGAACGGGTTCCATCGCGAGCGCGCCATCCTCCTCGAATATCAGGGCGAGTTGGCTCTCGAAAAGCAGGATTTTGTCGTGGCCAAGACGTATCTGGATCAGTCGATCGAAGCCGGGTTGAAGATCGCTCCCGAATCGACGCTTATCAGCCAATCATTGCGCCGCCTGGCGGAGGCCCAACTGGAGTTGGGGCATCACGATCAGGCGATGCGAACGGCGCAGAAGGCTCTTGATCTCAGCGGACGGCTCGGGGAGAAGATCGAAATCGGGTTATCGCATCGGGAAATCTCGGCCGTGTTTCTGGCGCGCGGCGAATTTGCCGACGCCCGCCGGCACGGCTTGGAGGGGATCGAAATCCTGCGCGACATCGGCGATCAATACGAGTTGGGGAAATCGATTATCGCCTACGGTGCGATTCCGCCGGCCGGCCTGACTCTGAGCGACCGCCGCACGCTGCCGCTTTTGCAGGAAGCCGAAAAGATATTCACGATTCTGGGCGACGATTATCATCTGGCCGGATGCCGTTTCGAGATAGGCCGCTTTCTCTATTTTACCGGCAAGAACGGCGACGCCCTTGAATATCTCAAGGAATCGCTCAAAGCGTATCGATCGATCAGTGATCGGGACGGCGCCGACCGGGTGAACGAGTTCCTTCATTCGCTGTCCCAGGGCGCGATCACGCGGGCAATGTCGGAAGAGAACGAATACAAGATTTTCGGAAATCTGATTTCCGGCTCCGAATACAAGCATCTCAAGTCCGGTTCGATCAATTATCTATTGGGGGTTTTGATCAAGAGGACCGGCGCCGACCGGGGTTTCATCGTCGAAACGGTGCAGGGCGAACTTCCGCAGATTTCGGTCGCCCATAATATCGACGAGTCTCAATTCGATTCGATCGTTGAATCGTTCGATGAATTGCTCGGCGACCGGCTGCAGCTCGACAAGCCGACGCTGGTGTTCGACTGCACCAACGAACCCGATTTCAGCGATCTATTGCCGAGCGAGGACGGCACGGTGACGTCCCTGATCGTGCTGCCGTTGATTTTGGGAGCGGACGTCGTCGGGTATATCTACCTGGATCGTTTGTCCGTCAACAACGGCAAGGGGATCAATCCGTTTACGCAGAGTGAAATCGACTTTGCGGTCGGTTTCGCCGATCTGGCGGCGTTCAAAACCGCCGATTATCAGAAGGAAAAATTGATCGAGGACAACGTACGCCTGAAAGCGCAGTTGCTCGAGAAGTGTGTCTTCCCGAATATTATCACCCAATCGCGGCCATTCATGGAAACGCTGGCGCGGGTGCGGCAGGTGGCCAATTCCAATATGGCCGTGTCGATCACGGGTGAAACCGGCACCGGCAAGGATTTATTGGCCAAGGCAATTCATTATAATTCGAATCGTCGCGACAAGCGATTCGTGTCGGTCAATTGCGCCGCTCTCCCGGAATCGCTTTTGGAATCGGAACTGTTCGGCTACAAGAAGGGCGCCTTTACCGGCGCCGATCGGGATAAACCGGGTTTATTCGAAGAGGCCGACGCCGGAACATTTTTTCTCGATGAAATCGCCGACATGCCGGTATCGATCCAGGCCAAGCTGTTGCGGGTTCTGGAGCAGCAGGAAATTACCCGACTGGGTGACACCAAGCCCCGGACGGTGGACGTGCGGGTGATTTCGGCCACCAACAAGGACCTCAAGGCGGAGATGGAGGATAGGCGGTTCCGCAGCGACCTGTATTATCGTTTGTGTGCGCTGAATTTCACGATTCCGCCGCTGCGGGAACGGAAAGAGGATATTCCGATTCTGGTGGATCATTTCCTCGAAGGCAGCAAATGCCAGATGTCTCCGGACGCCATGAAGTATCTGATCGACTACGAATGGCCGGGAAATGTGCGCGAGCTTGAAAACGAAATCAAGAAGCTGGTGCTTTTGGCCAACAACGACGGTATTATCGCGCCGTCGCTGCTTTCATCTCGTATCGTCGGCGAGGACCGATCGGAGATCGTCGACGGTTCCGAAGCAATGCCGCTCAGCGACAAGGACGGCTTTTCGTTGTATGAATACATGGCTGAATTCGAAAAGCGCTTCATCATCAAGGCGCTCAAGGAGCAGCAGGGTATCAAGAAGCGGGCGGCCGACTGGCTGAATATTCCCGAATCGACATTGCGGTTAAAGCTTAAGCAATATAACATCGATCCAAAACGACTCGATATCAATTGAGTTTTTCGACAGTATCCCCCTCAGCCCCGCTTCGCAGGCGGGGCTTTTTTATGCGGACGTACTTTTGATTTACTCGGCGAGGTGACGCAGATTTGTTTCGCTTGCCGGAAATTATCCACGGGCCTGTGGACGACGAACTGAGACGGAAAAGGTATTACCTGGAATATCTTCTCCCGTTCATCCGGCCTTCAATTATCGCCGAATTGGGATGCGGCTCCGGGTTCGTTGCCGAGTGTGTCGAGCAGAGGCTCACCGAGGGCATGATTATCGGCGTGGATCGCGATGCGGGCCGATTGGCTTCGCTCAAATCCATCCCGGCGACCCATGCCCTATGCGGTGACATCCGGACCGCCTGCCTCCGGGACGAAAGCGTCGATACCGCTCTTATCATTTCCACTCTGCACGAGGTCTATTCCGAATCCGGAAAGGACGGCATCGCGAATGCGCTTTCCAGCGCCGCCCGAGCCCTCAAGTATGGCGGGCGGCTGATACTCTATGACCGGGTCAGATCCGGGCCCCGGAGGGTGATGATCGATTTCACCGACCCCGACCTGAGAATTCGTTTTGATCGTTTCTTTCGGGATTTCAATATGCGGGATATCGAATATATTGAAGAAGGGTCAAAGATATTGTCGGATATCGACGACGCTTTCGAATTTATCGAGAAATTTGCCTTGGAAACCGGCAATGGTTGGTATGATAAGCTCGGCGAAACCGATTTGTTTTTCTCCCAGCAGGAGTACGCCGTGGCATGCCTGAAGGCCGGCCTGAAAATCGTGAATGGAATCATCTGGAAAGAGCAGCGCGGCACACCGGAAGAACTCATCGACAGAATGATCATTGATGTCAACTATTCGCGGTCTTGGATCGGCCTTGTCGTCGAGAAGGTTGCTCCGACGGAATTGGATGCGCCTTCTGGATAATTATTCCATCTCGATTACTTTGTAGATCGAATCCCGGGTGAAAAAGTAGGGGAGGCCGGTGAGAGCGCCGCGTTCGGCCGTGCAGACACAGAAGGATTTTGATTCGTATATGGCCAGAATCTCCTCGGGCGGCGAGCCCGGCTCGAGGTCGGTGTAGGATTTTCCCACTTCGATAAGCCGTTTCGGAACACCGTGATAGGGCGGATTGACGCCGAGGGCGCGGATTCTTTTGTCCCGTATCTTTTGACCGGTCAGCTTCTCGATATATCGCTTTATTTCGTTGTAGCGGGCCTCGTCGAGCATTTGTTCTCCATTTTTCCATATTCCGCCGGATACATGAGTATCCGCTACCAGATTTAATGTGCAAATGCCCGACGGTCAAGGACGAAAATCGTCAATCTGCAGACGGGCGGGCGCGGCCAAAAACTCCCCAAAGCTGATAAAATTCCCAAATCCCGGCCCCAGGCGGAACAAATAAATACATGGACTTGTTATATCCATATTACATGGTCGGCACAGGAAGCCGGCCGAAGGGGATGAACGAAAGGTAACGATACGTGGAATCGAAAAGAACGGAGGTAAACAGAATGGCTTATTCACTACCCAAATTACCGTATGGATATGATGCGCTGGAGCCGTACATAGACGCCCGAACCATGGAAATCCACTATACCAAGCACCACCAGGGTTATGTGGACAAGACCAACGGCGCTCTGGAAAAATACCCTGAGCTGCAGAAGAAGACGATCGAAGACCTGATGGCCAACCTCAAGGACGTTCCCGAGGACATTCGCACGGCCATCCGCAACAACGGGGGCGGCCACGTGAATCATTCCTTCTTCTGGCCGTTGCTCAAGAAGAACGTGCCGTTCGAGGGTGACATCGCGGACGCCATCAAGTCGAAGTTCGGCAATCTCGACACGTTCAAGGAGAAGTTTGCGGCGGCGGCGGCGACCCGGTTCGGCAGCGGCTGGGCCTGGCTGGTCGTGAACAAGAAAGGCGAGTTGGAAATCATGTCGACCGCGAATCAGGATACGCCCTTATCGGACGGCATGATTCCCGTCATCGGTCTGGATGTTTGGGAGCATGCCTACTATCTGAAGTATCAGAATCGCCGGCCGGAATATATTCAGGCTTTCTTCAACGTGGTCAACTGGAAGCAGGCCAATGAGAATTACGAAAAGGCGATGAAGAGTGTCGGCCAGCATGCCAAGGTCTGATGACAGGCGCAGAATGAGGAATATGCACATGACGAAGGCGTTCTTTGACGGACAACGGGAATCGGGACGACGCGCATTCCGAGAACGCCTTTGACAATAAAAACGGTCTCGATTCGCCGGCAAACATCATGGAGCTCGCGGATCGCGACGACTGGAGACGGTTACGGCATCGGAGTCGAGACCGTATATGATTTGAAGTTCTTTGCAGGATAACTTGACCTTGGGGCTGGTCGGAAGGGTGCTGAGCGGGCAACTACTTTCAAAGCCCCACCCATAAGTAGCCGTGTCAGGTGTGATGACACGGCTGCTTGCTTTATTGGGAATCCACGCGGATAATTGAATTCCGCAGGGTCATACCAGGACCCGGCGGAACGGCGAGGGATGGATTTTGGACGTAGGTCGGGAGCCCCCCTCCCGACATCGATTATTTCCGCGTTCCGGCAGGTCTTGGCCCCGCTGTGCGGGGGTGTGACCTGCCGATCTGCAGTAAGCAGGCCTATTTGATGAGGATCATTTTCCGAGTTTCCGATTGTTCCCCTGCATCGATTCGATAAAAAAATACTCCGGTCGCGACCGGATTCCCGCGATTATCGCTGCCGTCCCAGTCGATACGATAATGCCCCGGAGCCAGTTCGCTATCAATCAACACCCGGACAAGCCGACCCAGCACGTCATAGATGGCGAGACGTACGGCCTGCATGCGGGGCTGGTCGAATTCTATTCGTGTACCGGGATTGAATGGATTGGGATAATTCTGTCGAAGATCTATATTGCGGGGAATATTGAGTTGAGATTCCCCATCGACATCGGTAACCTTACCATCCCAACCGGCAAAGAAATTCACTTCACCCCAGCAACAGCAACCGCTCGTCGTCCGCGACCGTACGGCAAAATCGTCGATCCCGTCCCCATTGAAATCGCCGATTCCGGCCACTACTGCTCCAAAGTCAGTCTGGCGATGAGTGATCAACGCATTGCTAAGATAGACATCCGGAACGGAATCGGCATCAGGGCCGCCCAAAAACACTTTCGCTTCATAGAGACTCGCATTTTCGACAACCACGCCGATAAGCAAATCAGGATAGCCGTCGTTGTTCACATCGCCTGCCACTGAAGCTGATCTCGCTGACAGATAGCCGCTGTATATAAATCGATTTGTCACAATATCCAAATTATTGTCAATATCGGGGCCGCCAAAAAAGACGCCACCGGGGATCGAATAGCCGTCAGTGACTCCGCCATCGATAAGAATGTCCTCATATCCATCGCCGTTGAAATCCCCTAGCGGAAGCAAAGTCTCTCCGAATAATGTCGCTTTCCGCCAGATTTCGAAATCAGGTATGGTATCAAAATCTGGTCCGCCCCAATAGAATTTCACAAAGCTGGAATCACGGTTCAGATAGGCCGCTACTGCGAGGTCTGGATATCCATCTCCATTGAAATCACCTGTGGCCAGATTACCGCCAAAACCTTTTGAAGTATCTGGTATGGAATATTCGGCCGGGGTATGGATGCCAGCAGCATCACTCTGATATATGTTTACAAAGCCGCCGTTGATATTGGTACTCAATGGTAATTCCAGAAAACCATCATTGTCCAGATCGGCAGCGCGGCATAAGAATGAGAGCGTCCCGGAAATTACATAATCCGCAGAATCGTCCAGAACTGTCCCTCCTAACAAAATTTCGGTTCTCCAATCAGGAGTGCACTGAAAATTTCCCAAATCGTCAAATCCATCACCATTTATATCGCCTATATTTGCAGCAATTATTCTGAAGCGGTGAAACACTTGGTCGAATATGCCATCGGGGGGATTCCCACCATAGCAAAGAAATGAGCTATTGGTATCCAGGCAACCGGCCGCTTTGCGAACCAGAATGATGTCGGAACACCCGTCCTGATTGATGTCACCCAAAGGAATAATGGGGTCACCCATAATTCGACAAGAGTCAATATCACGAATGACCAGAAACCGTTCTATAGAATCAATGCCCGCCTTTTCAGAAAACTCGCCCTTGATCCAATCGGCGTGTGCGAGCGGAGATATAGCCAGGAACGAGATCAAGGCAAGAAACACTCTTTTAGGACACTTCAATCGGGGTCCCTCCCCGCACCCATTGGCCCCACAAATAATATATCAACCCTAACCAAATATAACAGAATACTTCCACTCGACAATAATATCATTTTCTCCCGCCGGGTCAACTGTTCCTTTTGCCAACCCTTTCAAAATTGTAGCGAATCGATGCAGTTTGTCGCACGGGGCCTATATATAGAAGGCTTGCTGTAAAGGAGCGTCTATGCGAACGCCCGGAGGAAATGATTACGCGCCGCATTCGTACTGCCTGCGGGGCGGCACCAGTGAATTTTCGTGGGTCAGAAAGGAGAATAAACCCACCCCAGCAAAGCTGGGGTGGGCCACCGACTGAATAGGAATTGCAGCCTGATAAAAAGTAAAAATGACAAAACGAACCCAATTCGGCGTAACTCTTTGTCGGAAATATTAGTGCAATCGATTTGCCGATATGCGACTCCGGAGAACATAAAAATGAACGAACGAACCCATTTTGCCGTACTATGCTGTCTTCAATGGCGTTACCGGGGATTTTCTCCGCCTCCGGGGCAGACCGGGCGCCGCCGGGTCATACCAGGACCCGGCGGAACAGAAAACCGCAATTGTCGTCGGCAAGATTATTTCATGCTGTCGCGGGGGGATATCATGTTGGCGGGGTCAAGCAGTCGGTCAAGTTCCTTTTTCGAAAGAAGTTTTCTCTCCAAGACAAGATCATACACGCTGCGATTGGATTCCAGTGCGTCTTTGGCCAGCGACGAGCAGATATCATATCCGAGGGTCGGGACTAGCGCCGTCACGACGCCGATGCTGTTTTGGACCTGGGTGCGGCAATGGTCTTCGTTGGCCGTGATGCCGTCGATGCAGCGGTAGCGAAGGGTGGCCATGCCGTTTTTGAGCATTTCGGTCGATTCGAATATCGATTGGGCGATGATCGGTTCCATGACGTTGAGTTCGAGTTGACCGGCTTCGGCGGCCAAGGTAACGGTCAGATCGTTGCCGATGACTTTGAAGGCGATCTGGTTGACGACTTCTGGAATTACGGGGTTGACCTTGCCGGGCATGATCGACGATCCCGGTTGCATCTGGGGCAGGTTGATTTCATTGAAGCCGGCGCGCGGCCCCGAGGAGAGGAGGCGCAGGTCGTTGCAGATTTTCGAGAGTTTGACGGCCAGTCGTTTCATGGCCGACGAATACATAACGAATGCCCCGGTATCCTGAGTGGCTTCGACGAGATCGGGGGCGGCGTGCAGGTCGAGGCCGGAAACCTCGCGCAGATAGTGGATCACCAGCGGCCCGAATTCGGGGTCGGCGTTGAGGCCGGTGCCGATGGCGGTGCCGCCCATATTGATCTCGGTGAACAAGTCAGCGTTTTGCTTAAGGCGGTCGATTTCCTCGCGCAGGGTGGATGCGTACGCCTCGAAGGTCTGCCCCAGCGTCATCGGCACGGCGTCCTGAAGCTGAGTGCGGCCCATTTTGAGGACATGCCGGAACTGGCCGGCTTTGGTTTGTACCGAATCGATCAGGCGAATGAGCACATTGGTCAATTTTTTATTGGTGCTGATGATTGCTATGTGCAGGGCGGTGGGGTAGACGTCATTGGTCGATTGCGATTTGTTGACATGATCGAGGGGATGGCAGTTGGGATAATCGCCCTTTTCATAGCCGAGGATCTCCAGCGCCCGGTTGGCGATAACCTCGTTGGCGTTCATGTTGGTCGAGGTGCCGGCGCCACCCTGGATAAGATCGACGACGAAGTGGGTATGCCATTTACCGTTCAGAATTTCAGTACAGACCTGGACGACGGCATCGGCGATCGGTTTGGAGATCAGACCCAGTTCGCGGTTGGCCTTGGCTGCGGCCAACTTGACCATCGCGAGAGCCTCGATTAATTCCGGAAAATGCGTCAGCGATATGCCGCTGATATTGAAATTTTCCAGAGCGCGCAAGGTCTGGATGCCATAGTAATACTCGTAGGGAACGTCGCGTTCGCCGAGCAGATCGTGTTCGCGGCGGGTACGGCCGGAAATATACTGGGCGGCGACGTTGACGACGCGGGTCGAGGCCTGGCGCATGCGGCGGGCAATGACGCGGGCGACATGGGAAAGAATTTTCGACGCCAAATACGGCTCCGAATCAAACATCGGCTCGAAATCCTCGCGGCTGATGATCAGTGCGGTGGTGGCGATCAGGGCGCGGGCGGAGGTCGAATGCGGATAATCGTCCATCAAGGCACCTTCGCTGAGGAAGTCATATTTGCGGAAAAAGGCCAGCCGCGTTTCCTCGCCATAGGGCGACGTCTTGTACAATTCGACTTCGCCTTTGAAAATCAGATAGACGTATTTTCGGGGGCTGTTTTCGGAGAACAGCAGGGCGCCCGCCTGGTAATCTTTTTGTTCGATGTGAGTCGTGAGCAGGGTGAGTTCGTCGTCGGCGAGGTCTTTGAACAGTTCGACTTTTCCGAGAAAATCGCGGATTTCATCGTTTGGCATTATGGCGCTCCAGCAATCAGGTGTTTGTCTGTGTTGAAGATATGGATCGGTTGTGGATCGGGCAAGAAAGATATCGGAGCACCGACAAACGCCGAGGCGATAAAGAGAAGAAGCCGGGCGACGGCAAACCGTAACCCGGCTTCTACCTTGAATAAGCGCATCTACTTTGTCAGCTGCGTTTTTACTTCGTGCACCTTGTGTTCGGCCTCGAACCAGTCGTTCCAGTCGTTACCGGGCGTGTACCCGCGCCGCTCATACATGGCGTAGGCGACTTTTTCGATGAAAGCGCGCGTCTGGCTGTCGTTTTTGTCTCCCATGAGTTCCAACTGCACTTCAGTGCCGTCCTTGCCCCGGATACGAAGCCGGACATCGCGGCCGTCCTTGTCCTTTTCGACTTTCATCGAGGCCGGCTCCGTGACGGTCATGACCGGATCGGCGACTTTTTCGGGGTCCCAGCGGCCGGCATAAAACCGGACGCCGTCGATGAGCCGTCCCTTCTTGCTGAGTGCGATTCCCATGAAGGGGCTCATTTCCATGGCAGCCGTTCCCTCGCTGCGGCGCTTGACGCTCATCGTGGTCGGGCGGAATTGATTGTCGACGTTGAATTTTTTGCAGAACCGCGACCAGTCGTTGCGTCTGATTTCCTTATCCATATCCACCTCACTTCACTATGTGACATAGTCGATATCTTTATCTATATATCGGCGTCCAAATTAAATTTGCCACCCTCTCACGGGGAGGCTATTCGTTTCCCACCGTCTCTGATAATATACGGTGATACATCTCAAAGTCTTTGTCCAGCGAAAAAATTTGCGGCCGGTGCGGCAGGCGCAATCCGCAATGAGCATAGCCGACATCGAACGAAAGATGGCCGGTGCGCTTACCTGTTGTCCGGTGAGGACTTATCCGGGTACGGCGGCGGCTTGGGTACCAGCACCGGGTGCAGGCGAATCTGTTCTTTCAGGTAGTCGATGGCGGCCTCGAGCTGTGCGTCCTTGCCCTTGAATGTCTCGTGCGGGAGATTATCGACGGTGGTGTCCGGGTCGACGCCGTGGTTCTCGATCACCCATATGCCCTCGGGACCGTACACACCCGATTCAGCCGCCGACGCGATGCCCCGGTCGACGAGAGTATTGCTAAACGACAACCAGATTTCACCACCGGCGGTGCGCGTACCGATCACTTTGGCGATTCCGAGCCGTTTTATACCTTCGGTAAACATTTCGCCGTCGGAATAGGTCAGTTCATCGCACAGGACAACCACATGACCGGCAAAGGCGTATTGCATGTTGTAATACGGGTTTCCGGTGCGGGACTGCCAGTAAATCCAGGGTTTTCGCAGGAGCCGTTCAAGAATCCAACTGTCAATACTGCCGCCGTCATTATGGCGCACGTCAACAATCAGGCCTTTGCGGAGATATATGGGATAAAATTCACGCGCCCATTGGGTAAAATCGCCGGCGCCCATTGCGCGCAGGTGAACGTAACCGATGGCACTGTCGGACTGCTCGTCGACTAGTTGCCGGCGGGTGTATTCCCATTCGCAGTATCGCAGGTCTGCGTCTTCGCGCTGAGTTATGGGGACAACAATTATGCGCCGAGTATCGCTCGAAGATGGTGATTTGATTTCGAGCAAGACTTGTTTTCCGGCTTCGTGCCGCAGCAGGAGATAGGGATCGGCGACCGATAGCGTGGAGACGCCATTGATCGAAACGATAATATCGCCGTCGGATATGTTCAAATCGGGCTGGGCGAGGGGTGACCGCTTATCCGGCCGGTCGGGATCGGAAAGATAGATATGATCGATAACGTACCCACCCGCATTATCATGGCGGGCCAAGACCGCGCCGAGCGTGGCGGGCGGATAGTCTTTCTCACTGCGGCGGGCGTCGCCGCCCACGACGTACATATGGAGGGCGGTGAGTTCGCTGATCATCTGGCCCAGCAGGTCGCTCAGTTCGTCCCGGTCGGTGACGCGATTGACCAGCGGCAGGTACTTGTCCAGCATGGCCGGCCAGTCCACGCCGTGCATGTTGCGGTCATAGAAATAATCGCGTTCCAGCCGCCAGGCCTCGATGAACATCTGACGCCATTCCAGGCGGGGGTCGAGGGTGAAGGTCCAGTCGTCGAGTTTGATTTTGGTCTTTGCCATCTCCGATGGTTTCTTGCCGTCGGCGTCGATGATATAAACGGCGTCATCTTTGCGAATCATCAGTTTTTTAAGGTTTGCAGATAGCTCGTAATTCTTGACGTCGCCGATCAGGGTGTCGATGTCGTGCTCTTTGTCATCGATCTTGGTCGATACCAGGCTTATCTTGCCCTTCGATACATCTTCTCTTGATAACCAGAATAAATGATCTCCCGTGACCGACAGATAGGTATAATTGCCCGGAGGAACAGGGATGTCCATGATTCGATCTTCGATCATTTCGGCGTCGATTTTGACGTCAACGCTGTCGGATGATTTCTTTTCGTCCTTTTTCGCTGCAGCGGTATCGGCCTTCGCCGAATCCCGAACGAGTTCATCCTCGGGCTGGAAGGGGGACCGCAGCCCTTCGACGAGGGGGATGTGGTAGATTTTTGTCTTGCGGTCGAAGTACGGTTCGGCCTGGCGGGCTCCCCAGGGATTGGAGACAAGAGAAACGAGATTGCGGTTGGATAGGAAATACAACCATTTGCCTTCGGGACTCCACGACGGGCTGAAACTATCGTATCGGTCGGTCGTGAATGTAACCGTCTTTGAAGTCTTGACATTATATGCGCGAATCTGCTGGAACCAATTTTTGGCCGCGGCGACGAAGGCCAGCCATTGGCCGTCGGGAGACCAGGCCAGTCCGGTTATTTTGTCCTCGCCGTCGTCGAAGACCTTGGTATGGATCTTTTTGTCGATGTCGTAAATCCAGAGGATATAATTCTTGTCGGTATAGGCGATGCGTTTGCCGTCAGGCGACGGCAGGCCGTCGAAACGGAGAATTTCTCCGTTGTCGGTAAGCTGCGTGAGGTCGCCGATGCCATCGGCAGGGGCCAGCCAGAATTCGACCTCGCCGGATTTGTCCGATAAGACCAGCAGGTTTTTGCCGTTGGGCATAAAGCGGGCCCGGCGGTAGCGGACGCCGTCTTCGTGGGTCACTCGTGCGATCCGTCCCTCCCCGGCCGGCGCGGTGAAGACCTCGCCGCGCGCCGTCAAAACGACTTGATCGCCATCGGGCGAGATGTGAGCGGCGGTGAGATAGTCGAACGGTTTCTTGACCCATTCCTCGCGCATCTGCTCGAAGTCGGAGACCAGGCGGATCGGCACGAGGCCGTCTTCGTTGGCGGCGATGTCGAATATGTGAATATCGGCGCCCAATTGATAAGCGATCCGGCCGTTATCCAGCGAGGGGGATTGGATATCCCAGCCGACGTGGAAGGTGTGTTGGACGAGATCGCCGCCGTTTTCATCCATCGACCAGATATTCATCGTCTCGTCGCGGTCGCTGAGGAAATAGATGCGGCCGTTCCACAGCATCGGGTCTTTGCTGATGCCGGAATAATCTGTCGTCAACGAGACCGCATCGGCGGCGTCGGGTGCGAGTTTCCAGATATTTTGGGCGGCTCCGCCGCGGTAGCGTTTGGTATGGCTGCCGAGAAACGGCTCCCGCGTGAAATAAAATGTCTCTTCATTTTGATCATAGCAGCCGTCATGGGCCTGGGAGAGAGGGATCATCCGAATTGCGCCGGAGGGCATGTCGATCATCGCCATCTGGACGTCGGGAAGCGTCGAATATCGGGTAGTGGCGAAGAGGATATCGCCGTCGCGGGTCCAACCGACGACACGCGCCCAGCCGCCGTCGAATGTCCGCTGGGTGGGAAGGCCACCGTCGATCGGCATGGTGAAGACTTCGAGTGCTCCTTCGGGAGACCCGGTAGAAGCGATGGTTGAGCCGTCGGGAAATATCGACGCGTATAATTCCCGTCCGTAATCGGAGGTGAGACGCTGGGCGATACCGCCGTCCGCGCTTACCTTCCACAGATCGCCTTCGGCGGTAAAGACGATGGTATTGCCGTGTATGGCCGGATAGCGAAAATAGCCGTTTTGCTTATCGGCGGTGATTGTAGAATTTTGTGAATGGGAAACGGATGCTGAAACCAGGGTCAGGGCCACCAGCAGGGCGATCGATGCGTATTTCATGTTAGCCTCACGTTGTGTAACGGCGTCAAAAGCAGGCCCTCCTGATGTAGGTGTTGAAAAAAACCTCTCGCATGAGCTGAGGCATATGGTTCTGTCATGCCCGCGAAAGCGGGCATCCACAGTTCATTGATCCGCATGGATTCCCGCCTGCGCAGGAATGATATTTTACTCTTTTCGGTTGCGGACCATTAAGCACGCCTGCTTCTAGCGCTCTTCTTTACGAGCAGCCATAGTGTAATACAATTGCCGATGAAATAAAAGCATTTCCTCGGCGGCCGGATCGATTTAGCGGTTGTTTTACCGGCAACGATACCTATATTATACGGCGATTCCGATTTGTTGCATCGTGATGGATAGTGATTGTTTGGGAATTAACCGTTGAAGAATAAAGACTCGGCCGGGCACGGCCGGACAACACCGACCGTCCGGAAGGATTGGTATCGGCGGGCGTTTGCCGACGATTATGTCTGGCTGTACGCTCATCGGGATGAGCGGGAAGCGGAAAAGCAGGTGCGGACGGCGGCCCGGATCGTGCCGTTTGCGCCGGGGCAGACGATTTTGGATATTGCCTGCGGAGCGGGCCGGCATGTACTGGCGTTCGCGCGTTTGGGCGCCCGGGTTACGGGAATCGACTTATCGGAGATATTGGTGAAAATCGCCAGAGGCAGGATATCCGAAACGGGGGTCGAGGCGACGGTGCGCCGGGGAGATATGCGGGTGTTGTCGTATCGTGAGGAATTCGACGGGGCCACGATCTGGTTCACGTCGCTGGGGTATTTCAATGCCGTGGCGGAGGACATCAAAGTCATGAAAGGGCTGGCGGCGGCTCTGAAGCACGGCGGCTGGTGGCTTATTGATTTGCCCAACCCGGCATATCTCGAAAAAAACCTGGTCGGAAAATCGCGGCGAACCGTGGAGGGGCCTCATGGACGGGCGGTCGTCACAGAAACGCGGCGGATCGTGAATCGCCGGGTGGAAAAAACTACGGTTATCGACGATCCTGCCGGAAGCCGGTCCTATATCGAAAGCGTGCGTCTGTATCGCCCGGAACAGTTCGGCGCGCTGGTCAACGCGGCACGGCTCGTCACCGACGGTATTCTTGGCGATTACGACGGCCGGGCGATGACGTCCGATTCGCCGCGCCAGATCTGGTTCGGGCGCAAGAAATAGCCGCCGTGCCGCCGGTCTGAATTGAATTTCGGATTGTGAATAAAATCCGGCAATAGACTGTATAGCGTATGACAACCCCGGCGGGCGATCCGCCGACCACAGAGCGAGGTGCAACCGATGAACCGTCCCGTCAAGTATCGCAACATGCTTATTCAAGTTCTTTTGATGATTGTCACCCTCGGCTTTTATGCCATCTATTGGTTCTACGTGACCGCGTGTGAGCTGCAGGCGATCACCAAGGATTCAGACGCCGAGCCGGTGTTATGGACGGTGCTACTTTTTATCCCCTTTGCCGGGCTTTATTCCTATTACAAATACGGCGAGCTTTATGAGGAGGTCTCGGAAGAAGGATTCAACCGCTGGCTGCTGTTCTTGCTCTGGATCGTGTTTGCGCCGGCGGTGTGGATAATCGTTCAGGTCGATCTCAACCGGCGGGCACCGAAGACGCCGGCTGTCGTATCGTAGACCGGGCTTTCCGTTCACGCTCCGTGCGCGGGCCGACCACGGACCGCCCATTTTTGCATTTACTCATACGGTGTTTTGGCGCTATATTGGCGCATGCCCAAACGCGATTCATACATTATCATTGATCTGCTGCTTTTCCTGCTGGTTCTGGCGGTATATATCACCGGGCAGGCATTGATCGGCGCGTATCTTCCTTCAGACGGCGCTTTCCATTACGATGCTCCGGCGGATGTCGATTTCTTGTACTATGCCGGAATAGTCAATCAGATGAAATATTCGTTCCCGCCGCAAAATCCCGCCTATGGCGGGGTGCCGCTAAGTCAATCGTTCATTCAGTATTATCCGGTCGTGGGGCTATCATTTGTGATGAGTCCATATGTGGCGATGCGAATATTGAATCTGCTTTATCTGGTGCTGCTGGCGCTGGTGCTGAGGCGATATTTTCCTCGCGGGTGGGGCGTCGGGTTGGCGATTATCACGGCCGGCTCGGTCGGGTTTGGACTTATCAATTCATTGGGGATCGATCTTATCGCCCGAGGATTTAATCATTTCCCGTTCTTCATCGCTTTTTTCATCGCCGTATTCGAACGAAAGATATTATGGCTCAGGTATGCGTGCCTGTTTCTTCTGGGGTGGCTGCATTCGTTCACAGCGCTTTTGGCGCTACTGTTTTTTGCCGGAGTCGCCGTCGTTGACCGATTCGACCGCCGCCGGATTATCGATACCGCCATTTGTTTCCTGGGCCTGGTGTCGGCGGCGAGTATTACGCTGGGCGTGGCCGACAAGCCCTTTTATTTTCCTTTTGTCGAGGGATTCCGATTCGACCTGACCGATCTCTGGATGCATGCCGTGCTGCCGCTGACGCTGGTGGTATTCGCCCGGAAGGTCCATATCTATATTCTATTTTTTGTAGCCTTTATTTTCGGCCTGCTGTTTCATTACAATCCCTTTTTCCCGGTATTCATGCTGTATATCGCCGGGGGATGGGCGGCGATGGAAATATTTGCCCCCCGCCGAAGGGATGCCGTGATAGCTTATGCCGTCGCCGGAATATTGTTCGTCGGATTCGTCGCGGGGGCGATCGCCAAATATAATCCGAGTAATGAGAATTTTGTCCCGCATCTCGACCCGGCCTATGCCGGGGCGGCGCGCTGGCTGAAGGAGCATACGCCGCCGGAATCGGTTCTGCTGACGACGATTCTAGAGTCGGGCTGGCATTGTCGTCTGATGGAAACCAGGGCGGTATATCTGGGATTCATTCCTCACGTGGCCCACCTGGGCATCGACTGGCGGGCTCGCGCACAAAAAATACTCACATTTTTCCGAAAACCCCCCGTATATATGACGGAAACAAGCTACGTAGTTTACGGACCTGCCGAGCGCAAGGTGTTTCCAAATTTTCGGTTGAATTGGAATCCGGTTTATTCGGATGCGCAAGTGACCATTTGGACGACGCGGCGCTGAATCGCGGCCGTGTGCGCTTGGTTGAGCCAACCATTTTAACGGGAAAATACTATTATGTTTTCCGCAAAAGCCCATTACGGTCTGAAGGCGATTATCTATCTGGCGAAAAACACTGGGAAAGGTCCCATTCAGGCCAAAGAGATCGCAGTGACACAAAATGTCCCTGTGCGCTATCTGGAATTGCTCCTTTCGCAATTGAAAAAGGCGCGATTGATCAATTCGAACCGAGGAAAGCTGGGCGGATATTACCTTGCAAAATCGGGGTCATCGATTTCCGTCTATGATGTCATCAATTCGCTGGAGGGGAAAATCACGTTCATTTCCTCGCACGAAGTCAATGAGGATGATCCGATCGAGATGGCCGTGGCCGGGTTCTGGAAACAGGCCGAGGACAATCTGGTGGCGTACCTGAAGCAGGCGACCATTGAGGACCTGCTCCAGCGCGCCAACACCGGCGAACACATGTATTACATCTAAGGATGGGAAAAAACGATGGCAAGAATAGCTGAGAGTATCCTTGAATTGATCGGCAGAACGCCGCTGGTGGCCCTGGACAGGATCGGCAAGGGGTTGCCCGCCCGGATCCTGGGGAAGATGGAATCGCATAACCCGGCCTCGTCGGTGAAGGATCGGATCGGACTGGCCATGCTCAAAGCCGGCGAAGAGCGCGGGGATATCACGAAAGATACCGTCATTATCGAACCGACGTCCGGGAATACGGGGATCGCGCTGGCGTTTGTCTGTGCCGTGAGAGGGTATCGTCTGATACTGACCATGCCCGAGACAATGTCGATCGAGCGGCGGAACTTGTTGAAGGCGTTTGGGTCCGAATTGGTACTCACCCCGGGCCCGGACGGGATGTCGGGGGCGGTGGCGAAGGCCGAGGAGATGGTCAAAGAATATCCGAACGCGTTCATGCCGCAGCAGTTCAAGAATCCCGCCAATCCGCTCATCCACAACCAGACGACCGGCCCCGAAATCTGGGAGGACACCGACGGCAACGTCGATTTTATCGTCGCCGGCGTCGGCACGGGTGGCACCATCACCGGTGTGGCGTCGCATATCAAGCCGCTGAAGCCCGGATTCAAGGCGATCGCGGTGGAGCCGGCGTCGTCGCCGTTCTTGTCCACGGGTGAAGCCGGGCCGCATCCGATTCAGGGGATCGGGGCGGGATTCAAGCCGGATGTGCTGGATTTGGATCTGATCGATGAGATCGTGACGGTTACCAACGACGAAGCGATCGAGACGACCCGTCGGGTGGTGCGGGAGGAAGGCTTCCTTTTGGGAATTTCGGCCGGCGCCAATGTCGCGGCGTCTTTGAAAGTGGCGTCTCGTCCGGAAAACAAAGGCAAGACGATCGTGACGATCATCTGTGATACCGGGGAACGGTACCTGTCGACGCCGACATATCTGGAAATCGGAATGGAGTAAGTGTTTCACCGGTTCCGGGGTGAAACACGCCGGTGTTTCATTCCGGGACACGATGCGGTGTGATGGCTGCGCGCTCCGTTTTCGATCTTCGGTTTACGGATAATAATCCCTTGATGATAATAGGCTTATCAGTCGGGCCGGCACGGACCCGCCGGGTTGCGATATTTCGGCATGCGATCTGCTTTATATCGTTCTGTCATTACTTGCCAAAAGGGGGGCGAAAAGGGAATAATGGCGGTTTACGAGGTGTGCCGACGCCGTCGACTTCGATTATCGGCAACAGGGATTTTGGTATTGCGGTGCGGCACGTAGTGCAAGAAAGCCCGCGTGATTACGCGGGCTTTCCTTTTTTACTATTTCTTCTTGATACATTAGGCGATTTTGCTTTCTTTCCGATAACTGTAATAAAAGAACTGGAAAATAGGTGCGTTTGACAGATTGAAATTCGACGTTGTCACAGAACTGGCGGAGTACGTTGCCCTTCGAGATGAAATCGAGGCCAATCTCGCGGATTTCCCGGACAGCTTCTTTTACAGCCCCAGTTGGCTGATACCGTTTCAACGGGTGCTGGGCGATGGCCGGGAAATTGTACATATAATCGGGCGCAACGGCGACGGAACCCTCAACGGTTCTATCCATCTCTCTTTGGTGCGGACACCGTTTCTCAAAATGTTCCATCCGCAGGTGCTGGCCTTTCTGGGGACCCGTTCGGTCGTCTCGCCGGAGCATCTCGATTTTGCCATCAAGCGGGAAGCTCAAAACGAATGGTTCGAATTCCTGAGCAAATACATCAAGGAGGAATTGTGCCGATGCGCTTTCGCCGTTTTTGATTCGGTTGCGGAGAATGCCGTAAATTTTGACGCCGGCATGAAGTTTCTTGAACATCGGGGTCTTCGCGTGACTCGCGAGATTCAGGATGTCTGTCCCTATCTTGATCTTCCCAACAGTTTTGACGCGCTCTTGGAAGGATTTTCGTCCAATATGCGAAAAATAATCCGCCGGACGATGAAACGGACCGATAGCCGGGTGCGTCTGGTCGACTACACCGAACTCGGGGGGATCGATGACGTCCTCTTGGAGGCCCGCCGGTTGCATACTCTTTCGCGCGAGCAGAAGGGCGATATCGGGAGCTTTGAGCGGGAGGGGTACCTGGAATTTCATCGGGAATTGGCGCAAACCCTGGGGAAGAAAGAATCGTTGTACGCGAAATTCCTGATGATGGACCGGAAGGTAATCGCCTTTCGGTACGGGTTTATCGTGGATGACGTGTATTACGATTATCAAACGGGATACGATCCGATGTTTTCCGAATGGCGGCCCGGTTTTGTCGTTTTGGCCAAAGTCGTAGAGGATTTGATCGCCCGGAGCGTCAAACGGTTTGATTTCCTCCGGGGAGATGAGCCATACAAACGGCATTGGGCGCAGCAGGACCGTAAGACGTATCGTTATTACGTTTTTTCCTCGGGTTTGAAAGCGAACATCTACTCCACAATCTGGCGGATATATCATGGGCTTAAGCGGACGAATCGATGAAACTGGAGGTCGTACAGGATCAGGGACGATTCGTGGCGATCGAGACGGATTGGGATGACATGACGGCCCTGGTATTGGACGGGCACCCGTTCTTTTCCCATTTCTGGTTCGCTAACTATTACCGGGATTTTTTTGCCGGGCGGCCGCTGTTCGTTGTTGCCGTCCGCGACGACGGCGGGCGTCTGGTCGGGTTATTTCCGGGGGTACTGGGGCGGAGGCGGCTGGCCGGGATTCCCTTGAAAGAGGCTCGATTGATTGCCGGCGAGCATTCCCATGTTAACCGGATTATCGTTGAACCGGGCCGGGACGATGTTATCGAGATTATGCTCGACCGGCTTCGCGAGGAAGGTGTCGATCTGGTTTATATCGAGGATATCCCGGAGACGTCTCCGGACGGCGATTGGTGGCGGGAGTATTGCCGTTCGCGGCGGTTGCCGCTAGTGGTCAGGCAGGTGAGGTCGTCGCCGTTTATTCCGACCTCGGGTAGTTTCGACGATTACCGAAAAATCCTGTCCAAGAAATTCCGTGAATTGCTCAACAACCGCCTGAACCGGATAAACCGGGCGGGCGGTTTTGAAATCAGGACGTTCGCCGATCGGACTGAGGTCGATCCGGCGCTGGCCGATTTGGAAGCGATTGCCGCGAAAAGTTGGCAGGGGGACGAAGGGAGCGGATTGTTTTCCCGGCCCGATACCGATCGGTTTTACCGGGAACTGATCAGGCATGCCATGGAAAACGGCTATGGCGCCGTATCAGTCCTGTATTTTGACAACAAACCGGCAGCCTTTGAATTTCACGTCATGCATGGGGCAACCGAATATTGCCTGAAAGCGGAGTATTCGAAGGAGTTCGACAAGGTATCGCCGGGAGCGGTGCTGGATTTGGAGTTGGTCAAACGGGCGTTTGATTCCGATACGGAAGTGTACGATCTGCTCGGATATGCCGACCAGTATAAACTCCGCTGGACAAATTCCTGTACCCGGTATGTGCGATATTATATATTCAACCGGACGGCAGCCGGACTGGCTGCCCATGCGCTGTATTTCGGATTGGGCGACCGCCTGCGCCGGATGAAGGCGTTGAGAAAACTGAAACGACAACTGGAGAAATCATAATCATGGCGCCCGTGAAGAATACGCGCCCGTCTTTCGGGGTTGAATGGGAGGAGGATCGGTATCCGCAGCAACTGCTGAAACGGCGAACGCCGTGGGCTTACCTGACGGCGAGTATGCGGTTTTTTCGCTACCTGGCGGCGCGCGAAGTCCGGTATTACCGCCGGCGGCCCATCGACACGCTGTTTTTCTTGACGTATCGATGCAGCTCTCGCTGCAAGACCTGCACCTTGTGGCAGCGCACCGACCGGTCGAACGAGATGTCGCTCGACGACTGGAAGCGGACGGTCGATATGTGCGCCGACATGGGGGCGCGGTATTTCGAGCTGTTCGGCGGAGACGCGCTGCTTCGTCCCGACGTGCTGATACCGCTGACGGCATATATCAAATCGCAGCCCGGCCTGGCGTGCGATCTGGTGACCAACTGCAACCTGATGTCCGAGCGCACCGCCAAGGGATTGGTCGAGGCGCACATCGACGATATCTGGATATCCATCGACGGCGTGGCCGAGGATCACAACAAGGTGCGCGGACGCGACAAAACATTCTCGAAGGTGGAAAAGACGATTCAATGGGTGTTGGATGCGCGCGGCGATACCGAAGTTCCTCTCTTGCACGCCAATACGACCGTGTCCAATCTCAATTATGATACGTTCGACCGGGTCATGCCGTATGCCGAGGAGATGGGGATGGATTTCAATCATCTCGAATATGTCGGGGAATTCTGGGAGGAATTACTGGATCAATCGGTCATCGACGGGGTTCGCCCCAACCCGTATTTCGTGCGGCAGGGGGATATTTCGGTTCTGGTCAACGAAGAGCAGGCGCGGATCGTCAAGGCCAAAGTGGCGAAGATGAAAAAAGACGCGCGGAAGTTGAACATCAGTCTGCAGTGCGAGAATATCGATAAATTGTCGGTTGAGCAGATGGTGACCGGCTTTTGCGACAACCGGCGATGCTATATCACGCGCGGGAAGGTGGCCATCGATCCCAGGGGCAATGTGTTGGGATGCCCCTTCTTCGGAGAATGGGTTCTGGGCAACGTCCGCGAAGAGCATCTGCGTAACATCTGGAATAATACAAAGCATAGACAGTTTATGGCTCATTTTGGCCGGCGCAACATGAAGTTGTGCGATCATTGTATCGTGGGTGTGCAGCGAAACCCGACGCCGGCCCAGAATATCAGAGATTATGTCAACCGCGCCCTGGGGCGGACCCGGATGTAGGCGTGTCATGAACGAATCGACGGCAATAGGCAAAGCGTGGCGTTTATTCCGGCGGCAGGGAGTGTCGTCGCTGATGCGAACGATCGGGCGAAAGGCGTACGACCGGCATCAGTCGGTTTGGTTTTCGCGGCCACTCGACGACACCCTGGAAGTGGTTGCGCCCCGATTCGAGGGTTGGATGGATTTCGATCATCCGGATCGTGTGTTGGATTTTATCCGCGAGCGGAACCTGCCGGGGATGAACGACCCGGTCGAAATCGAGTCGATGAAAAAGCGCGGGCACATTTTTGCCGGGGTTATGGACGGCGAGCGGATAATCGGCTTCATCAAGCTCGGCTGGGAGACGGTGTATGTGCTCGACTATGGACTGAATATCCGCGTCAATCCCGGCGATTTTTTCGTCATCGATATTTTTATCGGTCCGGAGAGCCGGGGGTCGGGGGCCGGGCCGTTTCTGGTGTCGGCGGCGTCGCTGGAGATGAAAAAGCGTGGATTCACGCGGGGTGTTATGCATGTGCGGACGGATAAGACGCCGATGTTGCGCACGTGCGCCCGGACAGGGTATCATGAAATCGGGCGGGTGGATTATCGATCGATAATGGGCAAAAAAATCCTGCGGCCGCATCCGATGGAATTGATCGCCGCCGCCGATTCGCCTGACAGAGAAATGTCCTGACGGCATGGACGGAACGATGGACAAGATCCGGGTACTCGAAATCATCCAGACTATCGGCATCGGCGGGGCCGAAACGGTGGCGTTCAACACGGCGCATTACCTGGACAAATCCCGGTTCGAGGTGCGGGCGCTGGTAGTGGGCTGGGGCAAGCTGGTCGAACGTCTGGAGCAGCACGGGTACGGGGTCGATACCTGCACATTCAACAAAAGCTACAATTGGGGGCTGGTGCGGACCATCCGCAATTTGATACGGAAGCATAGGATAGATATCGTTCATTCGCATCTGGCCCGCATGAATACCTACGGTTTTGTGGCATCGCGGCTGACGCCTGCCAAGAACGTGATGACCGTGCACGGTTTGAGCGAATTCTCAAATTTCCTGGGGAGGGCGTATTATTCGGCATTCGGGAATTTTTCGGGGAAGATTGTCGCGGTATCGCAGAACCTGGCGGATCGCTTCGTGGCCGACACGATGGTGCGCAAAGGCAAGGTGACGGTTATTCCCAACGGAATCGACGTTGATCGATTCGGATCGTCGGTCGACCGGGAGAAGACGCTGGCGCGATTCGGCCTGCCGTCCCGGGCGAGGCTGGTGTTGGCGGTGGGAAATCTGCGGGCCATCAAGGGGTATGATTTTCTCGTCGAATCGTTCGCCCGTATTGCCGCCGCCGAGCCGTCGCTGTACCTGATGATCTGCGGCAACGATTTTTTTGATCACCAGCGATTTCTCGACCCGATAATCGAGCGATATGGGCTTTCCGATCGGGTTGTTTTCGCGGATTTCGTCAACGATATCGAGACGCTGTACGCCGTTGCCGACGTCTATGCGCTGACGTCGGTATCGGAGGGATTTTCGCTGACCACGGTCGAGGCGATGGCATCATCGGCGGCGGTGGTGAGCACCGATTGTATCGGTCCCCGGGAAATCATCGACGACGGTATCGACGGCATCATCGTGCCCGGCCGCGACCCCGATCTTTTCGGCCGAACGATTTTGGATTTGCTGCATGATGAAGATCGGCGGCGGAGCCTAGGCCGGGCGGCCCGCCGGAAGGTCGAGGACAAATATTCCGTCCGGGATTCGGTGGCGAAATTCGAGGAATTATTTCTTTCATTAGTCGGGCGCTGAAACTCCCCATAGTGCGTACAAGGTGTGATGCTTAGGAGCAAACAGACAACATACATTCTGCTTGCGGTCAACGTGGCGCTGGTAGTGTTCATCATTATCCGGGCAGGTTCGAAAACGGTGGGCGCCGAAACCCGCAATCCGCGGCCGTTCAATATAGACCGGGTGGAGCCGGTTCCCGGTCCGAAACCCGACACACTGGTGCTCAACGATTTCGAAAAATGGAACGACCGGATGAACATGTACTGGCAGGGCGGGGAATTCACGACCGTGCTTTCAAAGCAGCATGTTACCCACGGGGCGACGTCGCTGGAGATCGAAAAGCGGCCTGACGAAAATATTGAGCTGGCGACAGTGCATTTTCCCAAGGATTGGGAGGGATATGATCGCATGCAATTCGATGTCTTCAACGATTCCGATACGCAGGCATCGGTCTGGGTGCGGCTGGGCGACCGGTACGACGCCAAGAAATTTTATATCGCGTCGCAGAAATACGCCCGGGATTTTCTTCTGAAGCCCGGATGGAACACGGTTTCGATTCCCATCGCGGATATTATCGCCGTCTTCGGATCGCTGCCGCATCGGAAATCGCTGCATTTCAATTTTCCGCCGGGGGGCGGACGGTTTTACATGGATTATATGAGGCTGGTTCGGGATGACGGTGCGGGCGACTAATTTATTGCTTCTGGCCGTGACGGCGGCGCTGCTGGTGGTCGTGTATATGGTCGAGACGGTCATCCCGCAGGTGACGGTGACGCGTATCGAATCTCCGGCGCTGGCGTCGTTTTTTTCCGGGCGGGTGGTGGCGCAGATTACTGATATTCACACGGTGCGCATGAGTTGGCGGGAACAGTTGACGATACGCGCCCTGCGGGAGATCAAGCCGGATTTAATCATCATGACCGGCGATTACGTCGAATCCAATACCGACTTCGATCAGCTCGAAGAATTTCTGACGGATATCGACAAGATCGCTCCGACCATAGCTTCCCTGGGCAACAACGATTATTGCTGCAAAGAGCGGGTGGAGGAGGCGTTCGGCAAGACCGGAATCATGCTTCTGGAAAATCAAGCGGCGGTCTTGACTGACGGAGCCGATTCGGTGTACGTTATCGGATTGGAGGATAATTTCCTGTGGCGCGATGATTATTTTGCCGCCACTGATGGGGTGCCGCCGGGAGCGCCTCGGATCGTCCTGGGGCATGCGCCGGCAATTTCAGAAAAGATTGATCCCGACGGCGTGCAGTTGATCCTGTCGGGGCATCTGCACGGCGGCCAGATTATCGTGCCCTTTTACGGTCCGTTGGCGAGAAACACCGTTTGTTTTGCGACAAGAATGTATACCGCCGGGCCTTATCAGGTCGACGGGATGAACCTGTATTCCAATCGGGGGATCGGGACGTCGGTCATCCCGTTGCGATTTTTATCCCGTCCCGAAATCGCCGTTTTCGATTTCGTCGAATAATGGGATTTTTTGTCATTTCCCGCTGTATAACTTCATGACAAGTAGGTGAACTCGGCAATGGCGATGTCATATCTGGAAAAACTGGCCACGATGGGTACCGGGCGATTGACCCTGGCCGCACGGAAAAGCGCCCGGGGGCGGATGATTGTCTATCCCGCGACAATCGGATTCCGTGAACTCATTCGCGTGCCGGATGACGAAGCTTCGTACAGGAATTACTATATTCCGTTCGACGCTTCGGGATCATCCATCGGCCGCCGGCTGCGCGGAGGCATGGGGCTTTTTGGCCGTCTTCTCCGGGTCGCGCCGGTTTGTCATGAGATGCATCTCTATTGTCTGGATCGGACTCTCGATGCGAGTTGCGTCATAATCGCGGCGGTTTTTGCCCGACTGATCGGCCTGCCAGTTACCTTTCACGATTACGGTTTCCGGCGTACCGGGAAAAATGGCCGCGCCGATGCACGACCGACGCTTTTTCGCCGCGTGGAATATGGTGACGGTACGGCCTGCCGGAATCACGACGACTGGGTTGTGAATTTGTCTTTCCGATATGATCCCGTTGATATTTCCTGTTACCGGAAATTCGCGAAAGAGACGGCGGTTCCTCGGGTTATCGTCTATGGTGACTTCGGGCGTCCCGGGACGATCTCATTGGCGGTAAGAACCCATGATATGATAAAACAGAAATATCCACGGACGGAATTTTTCCTGGTGTCGCTGGCTGACTTCGATCCGGGTATTATCGACGAAATCAGTCGGTCGGCCAATTTTTATTTTCCCCGGGATGAAGTGGAAATGCAGGGTTTGTTTGCCGAGGCCGATAGCGTTATGTTGTTGTCTCCCGGCGGGGTCAACCGGATGTTTCTTTCGCGCGCCCGGGCGGCCGGATTCCCGGTTATCGTTAACGGTCTGGATTATCCGGAAATCGATCCGGGAGGGAGCCCCTGCCTGTCGGTGGCCCAAGGCAGTTACGGCGGTTTGGCCGAGGCGGTGATTTCCCTGATTGACGATGAAGTTCTTTACCGCAGTTTTCGCGATTTCTGACGGTTCTCCGGCGCTCCAATTCGGGCGCGAATCTCACTGAAAATTCTCAATTTCCCGTACCTCCGACCGATAATGTATGTGTGGAGGACTACATATGAAAAAGATGCTATGGATTCTTGCCTGGCTGCTGGTCTGTGTCGGATCGGCAGGCGCCGTAACCGGAATCGAAATCGGTTTCCGTACCGGCGTGTTCAGTAACTACAATCAGCCGAGCCTGGATATGGGGACGTACAGTCTCAGCCGTCTCAATATGGTCGGCGGACAGATCTATTTCTCGAAGTTGCCGGTGGTCGATCTTATCGTGGCGGGCGAATACGGCTGGCGCACGCACAGCTATGATATCGCCGGTGAAACCATGGAATTCAAGCTGCGCGATTTTGCCGTGACGGCTTCGGTGGTGTATCCGTTCAAGCAGATACCGATCGTTACTCCGTATGTCGGCGCCGGAATCGGCACGTATTCGTTTTCATACGATTACTTCGTTCCGATGTCACTGTCGCTGTCCGACAACGGCGTGTCCATACCGGGGACATCGACGTACACGGGGTATCACGGAGTGCTTGGCGCCAAGGTGAATGTGCCGGCATTTCCGGTCGGAGTATTCCTCGAGGGACGGATGAATCGGATCAACACGCCCGGTGACGATATTAAGTACAATACGTTTGCCGGCGGCGTGTTTCTGGCCCTGCCGTAACTGAACGCGGCGCCCAGGCCGGATGATCGAGCGCGGATGACGTTTTTGATCAGAGGCTGAAAGGCTCCGTACGACAACTATAAGCCGGGCAGATACAGCGAGATCGGCCCGGCGTTTTATAGAGTGTCTCGATCTGCGGCTACCGGATTATCCGGGGCCGTTTTTGTGCTTGACAATTGGCGGGCAGAGGTTAAGTTATAGCAGTTGTCACAGAAACCGTAACATGACCTGACAGGAAAGGAGGCGTTAATGACTGCTGATGTATTCAATGCCCAGGGGATGGTGCGCCTCGGTGAGGCCTGCTGACGGTTCGGTGTTTTTCCATATGATCTGATTCGGCCGATTCGTCGGGATCGGCTGTCATTCACTATTGATCCGCGGGCGTTCCATCGGTCCGCGGTTTTTTCATTTCCATATTTACCGCGGTCAACTCTCCCGATTTATCCTCGTAGGCGAGAGTGAGTCTCGGAGAGCCGGGCATAAAGTCTCATTCATCGAAAAGTGAACAATATCCGCACTATGCGGAACGAGGAAACATAGACGAGGTAATAGCGATGAATTTGCATACATTGGGATGGAGTCAGTTTTTTGAAAGTCAGTTCCATGCCTGGCGGGAACAGGGATACGTTTCGGCGCGGGTGTCCGAGGAGCATCGAGCCCGCTATGCGGTGATCGGTGAATTCGGTACACTCCCGGCGGAAGTGTCGGGGCGCTTTCGTCACCTGGTCGAAACGCCCGCCGGATTTCCGGCCGTGGGTGACTGGGTGGCGGTATCTCCAACCGCAGAAATGGATCGCTGCATCATCCATGGTTTATTGAAACGCAAGAGTGGCTTTTCGCGTAAGGCGGCCAGCTCCGGGGGAATGCCCGAATCCGGCGGCCGGACCGATGAGCAGATGCTGGCGGCCAATGTCGATACGGTGTTTCTGGTCAGTGGTCTTGACGGCGATTTCAACTCCAAACGGATCGAGCGTCACCTGGCGGCTGCATGGGATAGCGGGGCCGCGCCCGTGATTCTGCTTAATAAAGCTGATATTTGCGATAACGTCGAAGAGTATTTGGAAGAAATCAACTCGGTCGCCTTCGGCGTGCCGGTGCTCGTGATCAGCGCTCAGGAGAATCGCGGCCTGGAGGCGCTGGAGCCGTATTTGAATTCGGCGCAGACGACGGTCTTTCTCGGATCGTCCGGGGTCGGCAAATCGACGATCATTAACCGCCTGTTGGGTGAGGATCGGATCAAGACGCAGGCGGTCCGTGAATACGACAGTCGGGGACGACATACCACTACTCACCGCCAGATGCTGTTTCTGCCCGGAGGCGGAATCGTCATCGATACGCCGGGTATGCGCGAGCTGCAGATCTGGGACGACGGCGGGTTGAGCAAGGCGTTCGCCGACGTCGAGGAATTGATCGGGGATTGCCGGTTCAATGACTGCCGCCACGAGACCGAACCGGGATGCGCCGTCCGGGAAGCAATTCGCGACGGCCGTCTGTCCGAGGACCGTTACCTGAGATATATGAAACTGCAAAAGGAAAACCGCTTTCTGGCAATGCGCAAGGATCAGGCGGCGCAGCGGCGGGCGGTGCGGGAATGGGACCGGAGGATACGGCAGTACAATCAGGCGAAGAAAGACCTGAAAAAACGCGGGCTGCTGTAGGCGTTGTTTTTGTCGGGGCACGGAGGAAGACTCATCTTCCGTGCCTCTGAATGCCACAAGCCGTGGCATGATATGAAAGGAAAGCGACGATTGGATAAACGAAGTGAAGATATTTTCGAAACGCACCGGGAGAGTATTCTTGTTGAAGCGGCCCGCCGGTATGGGATAGGCCGGAATGATCTTGATAAACAGGGGTCGTTCGAGAGCTATGTCTTTGAATTCGAGCGCGAAGGCAAGCAGTATATCCTGAAATTGACTCACAGCCTGCATCGGACGCCGGAATTGGTGGAGGGGGAGGTCGACTGGGTGCTGTATCTGGCCGATCACGGTGTTTCGGTGTGCCGGCCGATTCCATCGTCGGCCGGACATATGATCGAGGTGATCGACGGATCGTCGGTGGTGCCGCTGGGTGACGATTATTTCATCGCTTATGCTTTTGAGAAGGTGCCGGGACGGGGCACCAAGCGCGAGGATTGGAACGACGAGATAATTGCGGTGTGGGGCCGAACGCTGGGACGGATACATCGGGCGACGCGGGAATATCATCCGGCGAGCGAAAAATTTAGGCGATTTCACTGGGATACCGATCCGGGCTTGAACAAATTCGATTGCCTGGCGGCCCAACCGAAGATCATCGACAGATGGCAAGAGACATTCGAGCGGCTGAGGTCGTTTCCGGTCGACGAGAGCGGTTACGGGTTGATCCATTCCGATCTTCATCACGGTAATTTCCTGCTTTCCGACGGCCGGCTGCACGTGTTCGACTGCGACGACTGTCATTACGGCTGGTTGGGATTCGACATTATGATTCCCCTGTTTTACGTCATGCGGGACGCCGAGGTGGATCCCGATGATGTCGAATATGCCCGGCATTACATGGATCGATTTCTGTCCGGGTATAGATCGGAGACGGATATCGACGGCGTATGGATTCGGCGAATCCCGGATTTCATGAAGCTACGGGAACTGGATCTGTACACGACTCTGATTGCAGAGGATGCCGCGGATATCAACGGCTGGTGCCGGAGGTTTATGGTCGACAGAAAAGATCGTATCGAAAACGGTGTGCCGGTGATCGGGCTCGACTTTTCCGATTTCGGCTGATTCCCAAGCGCCCTTTTTGACTTGCCCGGTCGGACTGTGATGCCTATCATGATCCTGGACAGCTAAACGGTCTGATACATACTTCGAATCGAGGGCTGGATATGCCGTTATATTCCTATTCCCGGATCGGGTGTTTCGAGCAATGCCCGCGCAAATACAAGTTTCGATATATCGAGAAGCCGGATATCGAGGTTGCCCAGGGGATCGAAGCCTACATGGGCACGATCGTCCATGAAACGCTGCAACAGTGTTATCGCCTGGCTCAATGGGACAAGATCATGAGCCGCGACGAGCTGCTGGCGTATTACCGACGGCGATGGGAGGAGGCGCGCCCGGCGCAATTCAAAATTGTGCGGGCAGAGCTGACGGAGGAAGATTACGTCCGCAAGGGGGAAAAGGCACTGGAGCAGTACTATGACCGGCATCATCCATTCGACCAGGAGATCACGCTGGGGCTGGAGCAGCAGGTAATTTTCGCGCTCGATTCCAACGGAGAGCACAAGATGCAGGGATATATCGACCGGCTGTCACGGGACAAGCAGGGATGTCTGCACATACAGGACTACAAGACATCGGGAAGACTGCCGACGCAAAATGATGTCGATCATGACAACCAGTTGGCTCTTTATCAGATCGCCGTTCAAGACATGTGGCCGGATAATAACGGCATAGAATTGGTTTGGCATTATTTGCAGTTCGATACCGCCCTGGTTTCACATCGTGAGTCGGAAGAACTGGAAGCATTGCGGCAGGCGTATGTCGACAAGATCAGAAAAATCGACCGAGCCGAGGAATTGGGAAATTTCCCGACCATCGAAACAAATCTTTGTGACTGGTGTGAATACTACGACATCTGCCCGGCGAAAGGCGGCCCGGGGGTAGTCGCCATGGAACCGGATACGCAGCCGGTGTCGCTGACAGACGATGAAAGCAGGCGACTGGTGGACGAATATATCGCCATCGGCAGGCAGATTAAAAATCTCGACAACCGCCAGAAGGAAATTCGGTCGGTTTTGGTGCGTTCCGTTGAATCGGGGACGAGTTCGCTGCTCGAAGGGAGTGCCGGCGAGGGGGTGGTGATCACGCTTCAGCGGATTACCAAGCTGCCTACATCGTCGTCGAATCCGAAAGCGTTCGAGGCGATCCGGGAGATTATCGCAGAAGCCGGGCTGTGGCCGAAATTCGCTTCACTCAATATGGCACGACTGGAGAAGGCGCTGACCGAGGGGGATCTTCCGGAGGCGGTCATCGAAAAGCTGACGGCGTTTCAACAAGAGACGACTCGCGACAGCGTTCGAGTCAAGAAAGTGTAGTTTGCGATTGAGAGAAAAACGGGCCTGTCATCCGGCAGGCCCGTTCACATTCCTGTTGTTATATCCGAGAATCGTTTTTGGCGCCCGAACGAGATAGACTATTTCTTCTTCTCGGCTTCTTCCGTCTTCTGTTTATCGGCGTACACGATCTTCACGGCCGGGATGATGATCTTGGCGCTTTTATCGACCAGCATGAGGCTGTTGTTTGGCTTCATGGTAGTGGTATCGACGGCGAAGGCCGAGGGCTTCTTGTCGCCGGTTACCGAGATATACACGCGGGCCATCTCGCCGTCGCCCGCCGGCATCGGAGGCTGATTCGGCGACATGTAGGGGAATCCCCCGAAGTGCATCATCTGGTTGACGGTATCGACCTGATTGTAGGTTTTGGCAAATTTTTCCATCCGGGTGCCGGTGAAGACGACCGAATCGACGCCCAGAGTGGCGATGCCGGCGGTGTATTTGATCGGGACATCGATGCCGCCGAGTTCCTCATCGTTCCAGACGCTGGTGGTGATAACCCATTTGCCCGGCTGGATGGTTTCCACGACAAGCGTTACGGTATCGGTTTTGCCGATGGGATCGTTCTGCGCCCAGCCGGCGGCTGAAAGCGCCAGGGTCGCCGCTAAAACGAGAATTACTGCGAATCTACGGTTCATTGCGTCCTCCGCTACTCTATGGATTAAGATCAATATCAGATTTTTTTTCTTCTAAAACGAGGGTACTATCGGTCGTGCCGAAATCCCGCTTGATTTGGTCAAGATAGGTTTGGGCTTTGGCGGAATCTTTCAGCCCCTGATAGGCCACCGCCGCCGCGAAATACATGGCCTGTGCCCCCAGTTTGGTCTTGGGAGCGATGGCATAAATTTTTTCCAGCGTATTGATGGCCTTGTTCCATTTTCCCTCCGTGCGATACAGGTCGGCCAGGTACGTGTATGCCTTGGCTTCGGTTTGTTCGCCCTGCCTAACTCGGGCGGCATCGAGGAAGAATTGTTCGGCGCGGTCATACCAGATTCCGGACAATTTATCATTACCTTCCCGGGCGAAATGTTGCGGAATATAGAGGGCCGCTCGGAATGACTCCTCGGCATAAGGGTAATTTTCCATTAACCACTGGAATTCGGACAGCGCCCGATCCCAGCGGCCCTCGGCGTCGAACGATTGCGCATAGTAATATTGCGCCGGCATGGTGACGTTGGGATAGGCCTCGAATTTCTTCTTGAGATCACTCAGCACTTTCCGGCCTTCGTCGTACTGCTTATCCGCGCACAGGGCGGCTCCGAGACGCAGCATGGTATTGCCGATTATGGCGCTGTCGGGATCGCGGTCGAGCACGTCGCGATAAAGTTGAACGGCCTTCTTCGGCTGATTCTTGGGGCCGCTGTAGATGTTGGCCATCATAAAAAGCGCCGAGATATCGACGGCGCCGGTGCTGTCGGAGACATTCTGTAATTCGGCGAGGGCCTTGTCCCATTGCTCGGTCATGGTATAGATTCGGGTGACGTCGACGTGGGCGACCCGAACCAGGCGCGGATTATCGGAGAAGTCTTTCTGCAGGCGGGAGTAATAATCGAGCGCCCTCTGAATGGAGCGGTCGACAGCCTTTTTATCCTTCACGGCCTGAACGATCTTGAGCCGGTCAATGGGAATGGCGGTGATATCATAGCTGATTTGATCTTTGCCGTATAGGGGCGGGTAAAATTGTTCCTGCAGACGATCATAGACGGCGATGGTCGAATCATACTGTTCTGTGGCGCGATAAGCGAGAGCCAGTTCCAGTCCGGCGTTGATGGCGTCCGGCCGGGTAACGGGAATATCGACGCCGACGCGCCGATACGCGCCGATTGCCGAATCCTGCTTTCGGGCGGCCAGATACAGCCGGGCTGTCTGGATCTGGGCCTGCAACGCCAGCCTATTGATCTCGCCGTTGAGCGAATCGTTTTCCGCCACGCCCGGGTCGTCGCGGTGGGCGAAGTAGTAATCGAGGATGTTTCGATAGGCCGTTTTTAGCGCCAGAGTATCGGCAGCAGTTGCCAGCTGAGGCTGGATATTGATTTTTTCGGATATTTTTCGAGCCTGGAAGGTCAATTTCTCCATGTCATAACGCATTTTTGCCGCCGAGTCCCGGCCGCAGCCGGCGGCGATAACGACAAGGAGGAGAAACGACAGCATTGCCAGGATCGAGCCAAGTTTGGGCCGCATATTATTCCATCCCCGTTAATTATTCCTTATACCATTAGATCGCCACTCGGGTCGAAATTCTCCAGAGAAGAGAGGATAATTTCCATGACCGATACGCAGGGAGAGGCGGTCCGGAGAAGCTATTTCTGGGGCGGAATTTCAATAATCCCGGAAGTGCCTTGCCCATTCTCTTCAACCCACCGGCGATAAAGGCGGTTCGTCCTTTGCGTTTACCCCGCCTTATGGAACGGCAATTTAGGATATAGCAGGTGAAAAGTCAAGTACCGGGATTTTGCATTGCGGGGAAGAATAGGCAAAAAAAACCCGCCGGACGGCGGGCTTTTAAAATTCGTTTCTTCCGGTCAGTTCAGCTTCCTGCGGGTGACAAACCCGGCTCCGAGCATACCCAGCCCGAGAAGGATCATTGTGGCCGGTTCGGGAACGCCGGGATAGGTGTATTCGATCAGGTCGTTGCCGCATCCCACCGTGGTATGGAAGAAAATATCGGAGCCGCCATTCCACCCGAGAATGGAACGTTCGATCCTCCACTCGAAAACGTAGGTATCGCCGCCGGTTTTATCGGGAAGCAACGGGGTACTCTCCAGCCCTTCCCAGAATGTCAGGTTTTGATTGGCCGAACCGAGGGTGTTGCCGGTGAGCACCTCGAAAGCACCGATACGCATGCGGGTCGGAATATGGGAGTAGTAACTTCCCTCGGTATTCTGAATATATCTCCATGAATCGACCGCTCGGAGGTTGCCGGTTGAGACATCGATGGCAAACATGTTCGGTACGCCACCGTAGCCGAAGAATATGTCTCCCTGTCGGTAGGTTCCGCTGTACACGGAGGAAGTGGCCGCCATGCCGAACGAGTTGGTTAGGGCGACGTACATGTAATCGTCGTCAAAGGCGACAAAGAAGCCTTCCTCATCGAATCCCTCGCCGCCTTCACCGAAATATCCGGGCGAGGGCAGGTAGCCGACATGGTAGGGATATTCGATTGGTGCGGTGTTGTTGTTGTGATCGAACGGGGATGCGCCATGATCATAATAGCCGCTTGTCCAGGAAAAACCCAGAGCTGAATTGTACGTGGCGACCAAGACCAATGCGCAAAGAATCATTATAATCCGTTTCATACTTACCTCAAAAGCTATAATATTATCCACTTTCGACGCCGCAATTAGAGTGCCAATAGGCAAAATTATTATCGATAACCCAAGTCGTTGTATAACAAATGATTATAAATTGATGACAGAGGCGCAGATATTTGGATCTTTCTATACCTTTGTCTTTGTAGCGTTATCCGACAAACATTTCCATGATTGGGCAAATACGCGAGGCCGCGATGCTTTGGCGTCTGTGCAGCAGCCTCGCCCTTGGCAGAAACAGGGTTAAAATAATCGGTATTTTGCCGCGAAGCCCTCGATATTTATAATTGTTTCTCTCACAATGTCTTAGTCCGAAGTATGGAAAAACGTGGTATCAGTATAAGTTGTGCTTCCGTCCGAAAATTCGGTTGGAAAAAGGATAATTTTTGATTTTATCGCATTCGATTGATGGCAAAGGGATTATCAAAAAATGTGTCCAATATCCGGACATATTCTCAGGGAGGGTTTGTAAAAGTGTAATTTATTTAATAATAACGAGTTAAATGTCAAAAAAATGTTCAGGAATCTGACAGATAAAAAAAAGAAGCGATTTGATGCAGAATGAGTCATGGGGCACATTAGTAGAGACATGTAAGGAGAATGACCTATGTATTTTGGATCAAATGTGCTTGTCGGCCGGGATTCCCGGCTGAAAATCGGAAAAATCGACTCGCGGACAGTCATTGCGGCGATGAACAGTGAAGCGGGCCGAACGGGAACTTTGATTTTTCGTCCGGCGGATTGGCGGGAGGGCGGGTTTCGGGTGCGCCTGTATCGGTTCATGGCGGAATCAATCCCATTAATTAATTCCGTCATCTGGACATGGAGCCGTCTCGCCGCCGCCCCGGGTGATTTCGCGATCACGGAGAACGGGCAGGCGGTCGAGCGTTCCGATATCGAGATCGTGTTGCGAAACTTATTTCGGCGAATCAACCGGGGTAATTTCGGGCACGGCGGGTCGCCCGGGGACCTGCTCCAGCCGTTTTTCAAATCGCTTTTTCTCGACGGGGCGGTTCTTGGCAGGCTGGAATTGGAAAAGGATCTTTCAGGGGTTGCCGATTTTCGCTTTTTCGACCTGGCTCATACGTCGATGACGATTTCTCCGAAGGGCGATATCACGGCGCTCGAATCGACCGAGAAGGGCGAGAAGACCTATGCCGGGTCCAACCTGTTTCATTATGCGCTCGACGCCGATGCCGCCAATCCTTACGGGCGGTCGATACTCAAGGCCATCCCGTTCGTGGCCTACGTCGAGCAGCAACTGGTCGACGATATGCGAAAGACCATGCATAATGCCGGGTACCATCGGCTACATATCCGGATCGCGCCGCCGGAGCGACGCGAGGGGGAAACCGACGATTCCTACGTGGCCCGGGCCAACGAGTATTTCGACCGGACGGTTTCGATGATCCGGGATATCGAACCGGAGGACAACCCGGTGACATGGAACGACGTCGCGGTCGAGTATATCGGCCCGCCCAATCAGGGCGGAACGAAAGTCAGCAACTGGTATTTGAGCCACCGGGCGATGATCGAGGAGATTTGCAGCGGCACACATCTGGCGCCGTTTCTTCTGGGCTACGCCTACAGCACCGCCACCAACTGGGCGCAGTTCAAGTATGATCTTGTGATGCGGCAGGTACGGTCAGTGCAGAACGCAGCCGTGAATTTTCTCGATTGGCTGGCCAATATCGAGTTGTCGCTCCGGGGATTTTCATCGACCGCCGGCTGGCGTTTCGACAACTGCATGTCGGCCCTGGCCGGAAACGAAGCCGATGTCCGGCGCACCGAGACCGATTATATCGTCCGGCTTTATGAAGCGGGGCTTATCGACCGGGACGCGGCGGCCGAACGGGCGGCCCGGTTGCTGTAGTCGCGTGAGCGGAAAACGATTCGAGCCGGGCCGGGTTTGTTGGCGCAAGGCCCTGCGCGATCCGGACTATTTCTCGCGAGCGGTGCTGGGGATCATTCCGCATCCGGGCCAGGCGAAGTGGCTGGCCAACTCGGTCCGACCGGAAAACCTGCTGGCCACGGGAAATCGCTGGGGAAAGTCGTATGTTCAGGCGATCAAGCTGCTTCACCGGGCGATGTTTAAAATCCGACCGCTAAAATACGACGCCGCCGATCGCTACACCATTGTGGCGGCGTCGATCACGCAGGATCAAGCCGGGATTATTTTCAATGCGGCGCTCAGGATTATCAAGCAGAACACGATGCTATCGGCGCTGTTGAAATCGGTCAAGCATACGCCGTACCCGGAAATGACGTTCGGCAACGGTTCCGTGATCACCGCCCGCACGACCCAAAACCGCGGTCATTACCTGCTGGGTAACGATTATGATTTCTTTTCGTTTGACGAGGCTGCGTTCGAAGCCGAGCCGGAGTATCTCATCAACGACGTGATCATGATGCGGCTGGCCGACCGGGACGGCGTTCTGGATTTGATTTCCACGCCCAACGGCAAGAACTGGTTTTATCGGCGGATGCTGGAGCTGGAGAAGGATCCCGAGCGGGGGTATGTGCAGTTTGGCGACAGCCGCGATAATCCATATCTGTCCGAGCGGGCCATGGCTCGCCGCCTGATAAGTCTCCCCAGCGACCGCGTGGCGCAGAATATCGAGGGCCGGTTCATCGACAATACCCGGACGGTATTTTCCACCGAGGACGTCGACAAGGCGCTGGTCGATGCCAGCCTCGAACCGAGGCGGGCGGGCCGTTCGTATATTTCCGGTTGGGATTTGGCGCGAAAACAGACCCATACGGTGGGGATGACGTTTGACGTCACCGAACGGCCGTTTCGTCTGGTTGCGTTCGAGCGGTTCACGAATCGGGACTGGGGGGACGTGGTTGCTGCCATCCGTCGAATGCGTCATGAATACAGGGGGACATTGGTGATCGACGCCACCGGTCTGGGCGACGTGGTCGTGTCGGAACTCAGCGATCTCAACCCGATCCCGGTCGTGTTTTCGTCGCGGATGAAATCGGAGCTTCTCACCAATTTATTGATGATACACAATCGGGATGAGATTACCTACCAGGACATCATCCAAAACGAAGATAACGGGCGGATTTGGAGTCTCGAACAGGAGATGCGCGAAATCACGTGGGAAGATAACAATCGATTCGACGCGGTGATGTCCATGGCATTAGCACTATGGCCGAAAAGAAATCGGAAAATATTTCCCCAAAGCGGACCGGTACCGGTCCGCATATCTCGGATACAGGGATAAAGATGCCGATAGATAGTCAATTCGGTGCGCCGGGGCGGGCAAACGGAGAGCGACGTTCGGAGCTGAGTTATTTCCGTCTGCGGGCCAGAAGCATTCCGCCGCCGATGGCCACAAGCCAAATGGTAATCGGTTCGGGCACAGCCGGCATGGGTGGGTTATAGCCGCAGTCAGTTCCTATGCTCTCGTTGAACCAAGCCGGTCCGGTGGGTGCATACCCCAGACTGGGCGGTATCAATGCGCCGCCGCCCTGTCCGTAACCGGAGTGGGCGTATTCGAACCGATCAAGGCCGTACACGTCCGAAAATGTGACACCCATCGCCAGGAAAAAGACGATAATGCCGATGATCCATGCGGCGAAGGCAGGTCTTTTTTTATCGCGCTTCATGGGCGATCCTTTCATTTGGGCCGTAATTCGGCCCGCCATCAAAGAAAGCAACGGCCATGCCGCCATCCTGCGCAATATTTGAGCTTTGCAACCGATTGTCCGGCAATAAAATAATCGGAGACAAATTTACCCGCGTTAATGTCCGAGAGAAAGATTGCAAGTCGTTGCACATTATGTCCGAAATTTGTTGTGAATCGATGCAGTTTGTGTCTCCGGGCCGTTTAGTAGAAGCCTGGAGGTAATATGGGAAATTTATCAGGAAGCATCACCGCTCGGCTGGCCGACCGTAGCGAAGAGTATGAAAAATCGCTGGCCGAGGAGATCAACCGCACGGTGCATCCACCCCGTCCGGTGAATCCGGAGGACGTGCATATTCGCGCCATGTATATCGTTTCGGATCAGGTCAACAGCCAGGGGGGTCGTTTCGCCGCCGATGAACTGGATCGTCTGGCGGAGATGATAGTCGATTCGCCGGTGATGGTCGGCCATCGCCGGGACAGCCTGCCGGTCGCGCGGAATTTCAAGGCGGTTAAATTGGAGGTCGACGGGCGAACATGGATCAAATCCTATTTCTACTGGATGCGTGACGGCGTTGGGGCCGAGGACCTGCGGAAGAACATCGACGGCGGCATCTACAAGGAATGTTCGATCAGCTTTCTCTTCACCAAGCCGGAGTGTTCGATTTGCGGCGAGGATATCCGAGGCTGCCGGCATATTCCTTTTCACGAGTATGAAGTCGACGGACGCATGGAGATCGCGCATTTCACCTACCGCGATATCATCAAGGTGCTCGAAACGTCACTGGTATTTCGCGGCGCGGTTCCCGACACGCGGATAACCGATCGTCTCGCATCCGGGGACGACCCCGGAATCCGCATCCCCGTAGAGGCGACGCATCATCTGGAGATTTCCGATATTTCGGATGCCTCCGACGAGACCAGAGGGTACGGCCGTTCGCCGATTTCCTTCTTTGCCGAAGAGGCATTCGTTCCGGATGATGCCGTTGCCCACGTGCACGTCCTGCCGTATCAGCCCGGCGTCATGTTGAGAATTATCCGAGACGGTGATTCGGTCGAGGTGGAAACCCCGGTGTTGCTGCCGGAGCCGGTTCGCCGGAAGGTGGCGGATATGGTCCGCCAGGCTGCCGCGCCGTCATTTTCGGCTGACGGTGTTCTCTATGCTTCACACGGCCGAAATCGTCTCAACGCCATCGGGTTGATGCGTCTGATCGAGTCGGAATCCAACCTGCATCGGTTGCGCCTGCGATTATGTGATCTTCTGGAAGCGGCGGGGGAGTCGTATCGCGACCGTCCATACCATGTCCGGGCAAAACGATTGCGGGCGGTTTTCGACGGTAAGCTTCCCGACGGAATCGATATCGTTCATTGTCGTTCCCTCTCGGCGTCCGATTTCTCTTCGACGGATGTCAAAGCAATCGGCGGCGGGTATGTTTTCGGAGTAGAGGCTGTCTGCGAGCGCGCCGACGGTTCCCTGGTCCGGACGATTCTTACGCCAGAGAAGACGGTTCCAGCGGCGGTGGAAAGCGTGACGGTTCAGGACCGTTCGCATGTGATCTGCGACGTCCGCCTGCCGGGGGAAAGCAATAACAGTGATAAGGTCCTCTGCACGAATGTCGCCGGATTGGAGAAAGGCGCGACTGTGCTGTTGACGGCGTCAAAAGGCGACCGGGGGGAGGGGCGGCGGCTGATGGATATACTTCCCGGCGGTGAATCGATGCGCATACTGACCGCTCCGACAGATGACGGTCGGAGGGCGGCGCGACTGTATCATCGCCGGGAAGACCATCGCCTGATGCTGTGCTTCGAAGGCCGCGATCAATGGTTGGGTGCGATCGTGCATCATTTCTCGACGCCGCTTTTTGGACGGCGGAGGCGGTTTATCTCCGATATCGGTCCCGGCAAAGGGAACGATCTGCGTCTTTTTTCGAGTCAATACCTGCCGGTGCGAAAAGTGACGCAGACGGGAAGGCTGATCCGCATTGAACTGGCATCACCGGAGGCATTATTCGGCGGGGCCCGGGTGCTGTGGTTTCGCCCGGTCGCCATCGACGGCGAAGAGCGATATCTGTTCTACGCTGACGGGGCTAATAGCTGCTCAGGAGGAGAATAAGACGTTGACTGCGATCAAAGCGAGAAACGAGCTTTACGGGGCCGACGCCTGGGGCGTAGTATTCGTCGATAGTCATCAGGGTGTCGAACGACGATTCGTCCAGGAACAAGGCCGTACGGAAATAATAGGTCGCAAAGGAATGGGAGGGCAGGAGGACGTTGACAGGACCGACATATTTTCGCTCGACATAATATCCGTAGATGAGGTTCAAAAGCGTTTTCCGTTTCTCGACGGAGTCTTCGCGGTACATCGGCGAGGTGAACGACCAGGCGCTGCCGGGTCCCAAAACGCGGGGCATGATCACCGGTGTCGGATAGTAATAGATCGTATCGGGCGGCTGAGCCAGCGGGCGGATTTGTCCCGAATGCAGAACGCCGGATTGATCGATGGTCAGGAGGTCATGGGCCAGGCCGGAGACATCCAGTTCCACTTGATTATTCTGGCCCCGGACGATGGAGACATCGAGAAACGACGTGTCGCGGCTGACGATCAGCGACTCGGGCGAGACGGTGACGATGCTGTCGTACACGATGTAGTGCAGGTCGTGATTCTGCATCAGGCCAAGCAGGGCCGCGCCGTCCGGAAAAGTATTTTCGGTCACGGTGTCGGACGATTCGCTGCAGCCGATAACGACGGCGATTATCACCAACATCAAGGTTGCGATGGTCGGCGTTTTCATAACAATCCTCCATTCTCAGTAAAGACGTTTTCGGCAATCGTTGTCAATTAAAAAAGGAGATACCGTTGTGGATCTATGGGGGAAAGTGAATCCGGGGCTGAAATCGATACACACCCTGCTGATGATCCTGATGGCGCTGGGATATCTGCTCGCCACCCACCTGTCGACCATCGGGAGCCTCGAAACGGCCCTGGCCGGTAAAGCGGATCGATCGGAGCTGATTCTTCTGGACAAGAAACTTACCAGAATAGAGGTGCTGCTGGAGGAAGCGCTGATTACGAAGAAGGAGCTGGGGGAACTCCGCGAGCAGATCGACCGACGCATGATGGAGCTGACCCTCCGGCGGCAGAACACATACGAAAGGGATGCGAGCGATGGAAAGTGAATACACGCAATTGATCGGGCAGGCGCAATCGTTCATCGACCTGCTGAATCATACGCAGGATGAACCGGATATGACCAACGCCGACGGGCCGCATGTCGAGCGGATTGATTTCGATCAGCTCGGGGAATTGCTATCGGCGGTTCGCGATAGACTGGATGCGGCCCGGAAAGTCGAGGACGAGATGCACCGGGTGCGCCGCCGGCTGGCGGCGCGGATTGCCGCCTTGCGGCGCGGCGGGAGTATTATCGCCGACGACGGACGTCCCGTCAAGGATTCATTTTCGGCGGATGATGTATCCCTCGACGAATTGATTCGCATGCACGAGGAAGAGATGGCGCGTCTGCACCATGCGGCGTCAGCGGGGCGGACGGTGCGAAGCAATCGCAAGGTTTATCATGACTATAGCGAATTCAAATAGCCATTCCGGATATGGGGGAGATAATCCCGGCCGGCGTTTTCATTAACAGGCATTCCGGGCAAACAGAAAGGAGAAACCATGACTATTCGGGCACAGAATCTGGAAACGATACATCCCGTCTACGCGACATTCTCGATCCATCAGACCGGCGGGGTGGACGATCTCAAGGACGCCAGCCTCAATCAGGCGGTGACGCTGACGGGGGATTATCAGATCGGACCGGCGACGAGCAACTCGATCGTGCTGGGCAAACTGATCGCTCTGACGCTGACCGACGCCGACGACGGCGAACGGCTGGCGACGGTGCAGATCGGCGGCATCTGCACGCTGCCGATCTCGGCGACCTACCCGGCCGTCGGCAATCGGGTTGTCGGCGGCGGATCGGGAACGGTCAAGCAGGCGCCCGCGCTCGGCAGCGACGATCCGGCGGGCGGCAATATCGCCCGGGGGACAGTCATCGCCGTCTCGGGCACAACCGAATGCACACTCATACTCAACTAAGGGAGGGATCACAATGAATCCGGAAATACTCTTTTCCACGCCGATGGGACGGCGGCTTTTGCAAATGGCCGAAGACGAGCCGGAAAAGACCGGCCCGGTCGATCTGTCGCGAGCGTCGGAGATGGACATTACCCGTGACACCTATCTGGAGGCGCAATCCCTGGGGATGACCCTTTCGGAACTGCTGGAATCGGATGAGTACGATCCCAGCCCGGTCGATTGTCCGCTGGATGCGTTCGAGCGGCAGTTGGCGATCAGCGGGATTCGGGTGAGCGGCCGCCGCAGCAGCACGGTCGATCTGTTCTACAAGAACGCTCCGGCGCTTCTGCCCGAGTTCATCCTGCGCGAAGTGCGCCGGGGGCAGCAGATGCGGCCGGAGCTGAATCAACTGCTGGCCGGTAGTTCGGTGGTACAGAGCAACCGCTACACGCCGTTTTTCGTGGGCATGTCTGATACCGCCGCGCTTTCGCTGCGCCCGGTCGGGGAGGGGGCGGATATCCCGGCCTTGACCGTCACGGAACAGAAGCATTCGATCAACGTCCGGGATTACGGTCTGTCGCTGAAGACGTCGTACAAGGCGCTTCGGCATCGCTCGACGGCGCAGTTCAAAGTTCTGCTGTGGTACATCGGCTTTCGTTTGCAGACGGACAAGATCGCCCTGGTGGTGGATACGCTCGTCAACGGCGACGGCAACGATAATGCCGCGGCGGTCATCCAGTCGGGAACCAGCGGAACGCTGGACTACGACGACCTGATCGCGCTGTGGGCGGAGTTTGCACCGTTCGAGATGAATCACATCATCTGCCACATCGACACCTTGAAGACCATTCTCACCCTGAACGAATTCAAGGATCCGCTGGCTGGCTACCGTTTCGGGCGCACCGGAGAATTATTCACGCCGCTGGGCGCGACCCTGGTCCGCTGCGACGACGTGGCCGCCGATCAGGCCATCGGGCTGGACGCCCGGTTCGCGGTCGAGGAGGTGATCAGCCAGCCGCTGATGGTCGAGTTCGATAAAATCATCGAGCAGAAATTCGAGGAAGCGGTGATATCCGAATCGGTCACCTACGCCAAGGTTCTCAAGGAGGCGTCGGTGATTCTGGATTACACCTATTAATCGCAACCGATGCGGGTCCGGCGCTTTGGCGCCGGACCTGGATGTAAGAGGAATACATGGATACCTATATTGCCAACAGCACCGCCTCATATCCGCTGGGCATGCCGACCCAGTGGAAATGTCTGCGCATGACCGGCGGACAGTATTCCGGGCGGGTGCTGATTCTCTATGCCTCGTCGGCGTCGTCGATCTCGCTGGTATGGGCCGATGCGCCGTATGATTCGTTTTCCGAACCGGTTGTCATGGTCAGCGACGGCGAAGACGCATCTTTCGATGCCTATATGAACGATGCCGGGGACATCTACGTCGCATATATCGCGACCGGATCCCGGAATCTGAGATTCTCCTTGCTGACGCATACCGATGGAAATTGGTCGGCGGGGTCGCCGGTAACGGTCTATGACGCTGATGAATGCTATTGTCCCACGATCCGCATATTAGCGTCCGGTTACGTGTGGATCGCGTATACCCGGCTATCGGGGGGTGTCTATTATGTCGCGGCCAAGGCCTCGGATGATGATGGAGCCTCATGGGGGATTGTCTCCAACCCGGGCGATACGCTGACGGCGGGATCGTTGTCGGCATTCTGCACGCAAGTCGAAGCCGGTGATTATCAATACGTTTTCTACAGCGACGGCGGAAGTACCATCGGATATCGGCGAAAGGTTCAGGGGGCGGTGGTGTGGAACAGCGAGGTCGTATTGGCGACCGGCAGCGGGTTTGACGGACGACTGGCGGCGGCGGCAAGCGAGGACGGCCGCATCGGCGTCGCTTACGCCGACGGCGACAGTCTGAAATTCCGCGAATATACCGGCTCGACTTGGTCGGGCGAATACGTCGTGGAGGACAACCCGGTCGAACATCCGGCATTGTCTTATCACGGCGGGATACCATACCTGCTGTTCAGCCGCGCTTTCGGGTCGGGCCGTCGATTGGCCATGTACTCGAAAATGGCCGGCACGATTTTCCAGAGCCCGGCTCCGCTCGATGGGAGGAAATCATATCTGCAGGGCGCGGTCGTCTATGATGCTTCGGCCGGAACGTATCAGGACAAGACCGACGAGGCTCTTTCGCAGGCCACCGCCGATGTATTCCACGGCACGTCCGGGGCGATGATAGCTGCATCCGGCGACGCGGCATTTTTCGGCATGGACGAACCGTTTCAAGCGCTCAGTTTGGTCCTATCGACCGCTGGCGTCGGGGGCGAGGTGACGTGGAAATTCTGGGACGGTCAAGCATGGAGAACATTCGATCCCGCATCCGGGCCGTGGCATTTTTCCGCGACCGATAAGACGCTACTGCTCTGGGACGATTTCGGCCATATCCCCACGGATTGGCAGAAAAAGACGATTATGGACAAGACGCTGTTCTGGATAGCGGCATCGGTCGTCACACAATTCACCACGCCGCCGGTCGGCAGCCAGATTTCGGCCTGCACCGACCTCACGGCTATTTCATTGGGGGTGTGACATGGGCTGGACGGGAATACCGCAGATACGCAATCATCTTTACAGGCTGGAGGCAGGGGGGAACGAGGTTCGCAATCGACCCATCCGGCTGATGTCGGATGGTTACGCGAATTTACCGCACGCACATATTATCGCATCATCGGAAACGGTCAAGGCGGTCATCCAGGCGACGCCGGTATCCGAAACCGTTGTGCTCGGGGATGACCCGACGCCTCTGTCACATCCGCAGATCGCCGCCGACTCGGTCGTGTGTGCGGCCGACAGTTCGCTCTCGGTCGTCTATGAAGAAAACGCCGATTTCGTGATCGACTATGCCGCCGGAGCGGTGCGCCGAGTTGACGGCGGATCGATCCCATCCGGGATTCCGGTAACGATCTGGTATGTCTTTCATCATGTGTATCAGCGCACGCTTGATTACTACCTCGATTATGAGCGCGGGCGCATCCGTCGGACGACGACCGGGGGCATCAACGACGGGCAGGAAGTCCTGGTCGATTATCAATCGGGCGGGGCGGAATTTTCCGACAGCGAAATCGAGCAGGCCATCAACGACGCCGAGACCGAAATGAAGCAGGAAATCGATACGGTTTATGAACACGCCACCGATCCCGGTTTACAGACGGCGGCTACGTACCTCACCTTGTCGCTGTTATGCCGCAATGCAGCCGGGCTGGCGACGAACGGGTCCGGCGGGATGGACGCGAAGTCGTGGATGGAGTTATCGGTGTCGTATCGGGAAACGGCGATGCGTCTGCTGTCGTGGTTTCGCCGTCAAAGCCCCGGTCTCAGTTCACCGAAGCTGACATGAGGGAGGAATGACATGAATACAACACTGGCATATCTGCGCGGCCGCCGTGCCTGGCTGGTCGAGAATTTGTCCGTTTGGGGCAGCGACAGCGAGGCGGAGTTCCTGATGGCGGCGGCCGAATCGGTCGGATCGGATGTGCGGGTCGGATTCTGGAAGGTGTCGTTGGGCGGGCAGTTGCAGGAGGTTCCGTTCTCATCGCTGGTGGATAATCGCGGCAATGCATTGCCGGTGAGCATCAAGAAGCCGGCGGTGATGATCATCCCTCGCGGCCCGCAGACGGCCTTCGTGAAATCCGTTACCGGCGAAAGCGGTTTCATCGCCGCCAAGACGGATAGCGGACCGGGAGCGGTTGCCGTCGATGTCATGATTTTCGAGACCGGGATGTAGGAGGTGACATGGCGGAAAAGAGAAAAGCCAAGGGAAGACCACGGAAGAAACTTCCTCAGTCAGACCAGGAGATATTGGAGGATCTGAAGCAGGAAATCATAAAGCAAATACGGAAAGGTGAAATAAGTCTGAAAGTGGGTGATCTTTTGAAAATTCTCGAAATCCAAAAGAAGCTGGCATCGGATTCCTCGGCCGAGGAGAAATTCTGGGAAATCATCGAGCAAATCCGGCAGGAGGAATTGAAGGATGCGTAGGATCATGGCCGTCATCGTGCTGCTGATTGTATCGCTGCATTATCTGGCGGAATATGCTGCCGCCGAGTCGATGACGCTCGATCCGGCCGCATGGATGACCGGCGATATGAACGAGCAATCCCCGGCCGATTCCATGGGGGCGAGTTCCAACAGCAATGTAGATTACTTCTATTACTATGAACGATTGCCGATGTGCATGGCGGTGATCGACGATTCGCTGGCATCGGGATCATCGGTGCGGACGTATGATTCGGCCGTACTGGCTTTGGTCGTGGCTGTATCGGGACTGAGCGGCGCCGATTCGATGCGGATTTTCGGCAAACGGATTTCCCGGCCCTGGTCGGAAAACGGCGTCAGTTGGACGTATCATCATGCCACGCCGGACAGCGCCTGGGAATCATCCGGGGGCGATGTGACCAATCAGCCGTGTATGGACACGGTTATCGTCGATGCCTCGGTCGTTGCATACGATACCTTGTACTTCCATCTGGATACGGGCTTTGTCCGGTCCATGATCGAACAGGTCAATTATGGCTGGCTGATGATGGCCGAGAATATCGTCGACCGGGCGACATTTCAGTTTTTCACCGAGGATGCCTCGACCGATGCTTACCGGCCGACGCTTACCGTGTACTATTCCGACGGCGGCGCGGAGTCGATTTATGCCGGCCGCCGTCGGCGACGATAGGGAGGAGAAGTAGGGAAATGAAAGCAATAGGACTTTGGTGTCTGGTTCTGATCTATCTGTTGCCGTCGGCGATTCATGCCACCGGCATTGTCGGCACCGGTTCCACCGGCGAGGATTCGGTCGCGATTTCGGTGTTCATCACCGATTCGCTGGGGAATCCGTCGGGCACTCACGCCGATTCATTCTTCGTTTATGTTATCGGTCCGGCGGGAGATTCGGTCGCGGGCCTGGCCGGAGTCGCAGCGACGTCGAGTCTGCATATCGATTCGATGCAGACGGCGCTTGCGGGATGGACATATGTATATGCCGAAGCGGTCAACGTCATCGACGGCGTCGGTCGCCCGGGGACGTATGAGTTGTGCTTCTGCGCCAAAGACAACACTCCGAAATACATCGACTGCGCCCGCTCTACATTTCAGATTTCAGCCGGTCATCTAAGCAGCCAGCTGGCGTCGATAACAACGATCCTCGACAGCGTTCTGGCGGTGCTGGATACGGTGCAGAATCAGGATAACTGGGTGTCGTCGGCGACGGAGCAGTCGGTCGCCGACGCCGTATGGGACGAGGATACTACCGGTCATGGAACGGGCGGGTCGTTCGGGGTGATGCTGAAGGACACCGCCGCTTATCAGGGGAACGCATCCGGTCTGACGGCGGCAGAGGTGGCCGACAGCGTGTGGGATGAAGCGCAGAACGAACATGCTTCAATGGGATCGTTTGGATCGTATCTCGATGCGCCGGTCAGCGGCGCCGGATCGCCGCTGGGGAGCGGGACCTATCCGGTGACGATTATCGCATATGACAGCAGCAGCTGTCAAGCCGTGCCGGGAGCGCGGATATATGCCTACGACGGATCGGTGAACGTGCTCGTGACGCAGGGGGCGACCGCTCCCGATGGTCACGTTGCGTTCAACCTCGATCCCGGCCAATATGTGCTGTCATCGTTTGCCCCTGGTTACATATTTGCCGCCTATGACACGATCGAAGTCGCCGGGGCCTGTGCCGACAGCACCTATGCCCACCGGTTCGATCCGGGCGATCCGTCGGCGCCGAATCTGTGCCGGGTCTACGGGTTCATCTATGGTGTCGATGGCCGCCCGCTGGAGGGGGTGACGGTCGGCGCCGAGATCACGGATGGAGTCGTGCGGTATAATTCGCTGATCATCTCGCCCTATAAACAGACGGCGACAACCGATACCGCCGGTTATTTTTATTTCGATCTTATACCGTCCGACGATCTCAATCCCGCCGGGACATTGTATCTGATAACGGCGTCATCGACATCCGGAACGATTTTGAATACGCAGATAACGGTTCCTCGCGCCTCCGACTGGCAACTGGACTGGTGATCCTCCTTGGTGAGGCCACTTCCTGCATCAAAAAACCCCGCTGATGAAATCAGCGGGGTTTATCGTCTGTGATCGCCGTTAAGATCCTACGGGCACGGCGCCGGGCCGCCGTTGTACAGATAATTGAAGAGATAGATGAGATCGGCGACATTGACGGAATTGTCGCAGTTGACGTCGGCGACGCCGTACCCTCCGGGCGGAGGCGGGCCGTTCAGATACAGAAAGTAAGTCATATACACGACGTCGGCGGCGTTGACCTGACTGTCGTGATTGATGTCGCCGGATATGCCGTTTATAGTGCAATCTTTCTGAATCAGCACCGAGGAGAATCCCTTATGACCGGCCACATCATTGACCGAAGCATACATGAAATAGAGTGAATCCTCGGAAAGCGATTGCGTGTTCCAATCAAACCCCCAGCCGTCGGTCCCGATAACGTCGCCGCCGATGGATAGCCGGGTGACCGTCCAGTTCCGGGCGACCATGCCGACGATAATGCTTATTTCGCGCCAGACCGAATCATAGAATATCCAGAGCTTGCCGGCGTCTTCCTTGATGGGATAGGTGGCAATCGTTGCCGTAATCGGATCGGCCATTTTGATCGTGGCGTGGCCGAAAGCGTCGGTCATACCGACCGAGCCGGCCGCGGTCATCCAGAAACCGGGCGTGCCGGATATACCGACCATCACGGCGTAGCCGTAATCGCCCATCCAGCTATACAACTCGGCCATGGTGGGCGAACGGTCGATGGGAAGGTCGAACAGATCGTAATGGGCAATGATATAGGTCTTGAGGCCGCTGATCATTTCCTCGTCGTATGCTCCGAGGTTTTCGCGAATATTCATCGCCTCGAACAGCCGTTTCATTACGAGTGTATCGGACATGTTGGCGCCGGCCTCATTGGTCAAGTACGGGTAACCGCGACCGGCCCAGAGCTTGACGGCCATTGCAGCGGCGGCCGGGCCGGAGCAGTAGTCGCCGTATTCGCCGTTGGAAACCAGGTTGCCGTCGCCGGGGTTGCCGTTGGCATCGCCGCCGATGTATTGGCTGACAATCTGAATCGGAAGCGAAAAGTCCTTGGGGATGCTTTTCCGCTCGAACGACATATAAGCAATGTCTTCATCGGGGCAGGTGATGCTGACGGTGGCGCCGTTGCAGACATTTTGCGCGAAAGCGGGCTGAGTGATGGTGGGGAAGGGCGGCGTCGGATCGATGTAGTCGGTCACGCCGGCGGTGTCGGCGCGCCCGAGCGTATCCGAGATGATAACACGCAGATCGTAATCGTTTTCCGAGAGTCCGGTCGTATTCCAGAGATATGACAGGCCGTTGCCGAACCCCGACGGATCGACGCCGTCGCGCAACTGGGGATCGTCGGAGGCATCATAGCCGATGTCGTACCATTCACCGGAATTAAAATATTGGAATTGGGCCCGGTCGATGATGCTCGAACCGGCGGCATCGTTGGCCCAGAGGTCGATTCTATCCCCCAAAAATTGTCCGTCCACGGGATTGACGAATCGGGCCGCCGGAGCCGGCTCGGGACCGCCCGAGCCGCCGGTGACGCCGCTGGTATACAGCAGCATCCTTCCCGGGAAGGCCGGGTCGCCGGCGTCATCAACAACGTCATAGAGATCGACGTATCCCTCGCCCCAGTCGTTAAAGGTGACGCAGGGGACGCGGATGGTGTCGGTAACAAGACCGGAAGCCTCGGGGTTGCCGGCGCTGTCGAAATACAGCCCCACAAAATAGGGACCGTTGACCACGACCGGTGTGTCCAACGTGATCTGGATGAGATAAAAATCGTTGTCCATCGTCACCTGATACAGCGGTGAGATCATCAGCAATGAACCCGGCATGGGACAGGTCGGGTCGGTGGTGTCGACACCTTCGATGTCGAACGATACATAGATACTGCCCGTTGCGAGATACATCAGGTACAAAGAAACGGCTTCAATGGTGAAGGGGTAGGGTCGATCACAGGTCAGGCCGGGATCCTGGTAGGCCTTATATAGATCACCGCCCACGATCCAGTTCAGGATATAATATGCGGGCGGTCCTCCGTGATATACGGAGCAGGTGTCGCCCGCGCGCAACATTGGGGCGGTTGCGCCCGCGTTGATAGTGACCGGGTTGATATCGGATAATCTGACAACCTTCGGCGTGGCTTTGCCGAAGGCGGCGGTTCCGGCCGCGAATAGGAGAACCAGAAAAATCACCAATGATTTCTTTGACAATATGCCTTGCATAGATGGACTCCTCCGTTTCAACGGCCGGCAACAGCCGTTACTATACTTATCGAAAGAATAAAATATTCCTTTACGGGCCGGAATTTGATTGGAAATCACCGGCTCCTGCGTATATTATTACGATGGTTTACGTTAAGAGAGATGGACCTAATTTGAGCGATAAAATCCGCCGCCCGCAATGGCTGAAAGTATCGCCCTTCTGCGGCGACAGGTATCAGCAGATCCGGAGCCGCCTCCGGGATTTGACGTTGCATACCGTCTGCGAGGAGGCCAATTGTCCCAATCGGGGCGAATGTTTCAATTCGGGAACGGCGACGTTCCTGCTCATGGGGCCGATTTGCAGCCGCAATTGTCGTTTCTGCAATATTACCGGGGGGAGGCCCGGCCCGGTCGATCCGGACGAGCCCAAAAACGTCGCTTTGGTCGCCGCCGAGCTGGAATTGGATCATGTCGTCGTGACTTCGGTTACCCGCGATGATCTACCCGACGAAGGAGCCGGTCAATTTCGGGAGACCGTAGTCGAAATTCGAAAAGCTCTGCCGAAGGCTACCATCGAACTTCTGACGCCGGATTTTCACGCCCGGACGGAACTTCTCGATCTGGTTTTATCCAGCGAACCGACTGTGTTCAACCATAACGTCGAAACCGTCCCCCGCCTGTATCCCACGGTCAGACCCAAAGCCGATTATCGCCGGTCTCTGGATGTCCTCGAATACGCCGCCAGGAATTACGACAGCATCCGGGTAAAATCGGGTCTTATGGTCGGGCTGGGCGAAAGCCCCGCTGAACTGGAACAGGTCTTCGCCGATCTGGCCGAAATCGGCGTTGAAATTTTGACCATCGGCCAATATCTGGCCCCAAGCAAAAATCACCATCCGATTATCCGCTATTACAGCCCCGAAGAGTTCGCCGATCTCAAGGCGGCGGCTGAAAATCGGGGCATTCCCGTAGTCGTTTCGGCGCCGCTGGTTCGGTCGTCCTACAAGGCCGGCGAGGCGATATCCTGAACGAATCCGCGATCGTTCCCGGATTCTCATTCTGTGTATTTTTCGCGCATAACATCAACCGGCTTTAAATAAATCCCCTGTTTTTCCGACTTATGGATAAAGACCGTATTTATACATGACAGAACACGAACTGACATATGAACTTCTTGTCGTCGATGATGAATCGTACATCTGCAACATAGTCGCCGAAGCGCTGTCCGTCTTCCGGGACTATCACGTGGTGTCGTTTTCCGACCCGCAGCAGGCGTTGATTCACATCGAAAACAACCGGGTCGACCTGGTTCTGACCGACCTCGTGATGGGCGACTATTCCGGCGTTCAGGTGCTCGAGCGGGCTCTGAACTGCCACCCCGATTGCATCGTCATACTGATGACCGCCTTTCCAACGGTCAACAACGCCATTTCCGTGCTCAAAAAAGGCGCCTACGATTATCTGGTTAAGCCGTTCAAATTGGAAACGCTCAAGAATGCCGTCAAACGGGGCGTCCAGCACCAGGATCTAGCGCGTGAGAACCTGCAACTGAAAGAACAACTGGGGCTGTATCGATTGTCCGAGGCGATGGGAGCGGCGACCCGCCTCGAGGATGTCCTCGATATGGCCGCCGAGACGGCGATCTCGATCATCGGCACCGGCGCCGTTTCCATCCTTGTCCGGGAGCCGTCAACGGGCGATGGGGTGCCGTACGTCATCCGGGGAGAGCCGGCGGACGCCGAGACGGCCGATTTTCTTCTGGGAAAACACCGAATTTGCGGCGACAGTCTTCAGGATCAGGTTTCGCAACTGGCGGTCAGGAAGATCAAGGGAAAACAGCCCATCATCCGCTCCCTGGCGGCCCATCCGCTCATGTCGCGCGGCAAGGCTATCGGGCTGCTGAATGTCGTCCAGGATAATCATTTCACTCCGCTGCGGCGGGGACAGCTGCATCTCCTGTCGATTATCGCCTCCAAAATCGCCGCCAAGATCGAAAACAGCCGCCTCTATGAAGATTTGCAGTCATCCTATCTGGAATCGATCAAGGCTCTGGCCAACGCTATTGAGGCCCGCGACCAGTATACCCGCGGCCATACCGAACGGGTGACCGTCCTGGCCGATCTTATCGCCGAACGGTTGGGCTGGTCGGACAAACAGCGGGCCGAATTGAAGATGGGATGCACGCTGCACGATATCGGTAAAATCGGCGTCCCCGATGCCATCCTCAATAAACCCCATTACCTGACCGACGAAGAGCGCCGGAAGATGGAATTTCATCCCGAATTGGGGGCCAGAATTCTCGAGGGAATTGACTATCTCAAACCGGCCATTCCTTATGTCCTCTACCATCATGAACGATTCGACGGGGCCGGCTATCCCCGGGGTCTGTCCGGTGAAGACATCCCGATCGAGGGACGGCTGCTGGCCGTGGTCGACACCTATGACGCCATCGTCTCCAATCGACCATACCGGCAGGGAGCCAGCCCGGAAAAGGCGGTCGCGGAATTGCAGCTTTACAGTGGACGGCAGTTTGATCCGGCGATCGTCGATGTTTTGGTGGAAGTCTGGAAGGAAGGTCTGATCGACAAGCTGGAGATATACGACACCGAAACGGAATCGGCGCCGAGTCACAGATAAATCGGCCGGGGGGCGAACGTCACGATGAATAGAACAACGGCGATCCAGCCGATTTTTTTATGCCTGCCGTCGGGGACAAGGCTTTCATCGATCAAGGATGGGTGAAACGGGCGCATGAGAAAAGCGAGTCCCAGCCATATCCACCACCCGGCCCAATAGAACCCGAGCCCTACCAGAAAGACCATGAAGACGGCCGCCAGATAATGCTGTTTTCGGCGAAACAGGCCGTAGATGACATGGCCGCCGTCGAGCTGTCCCAGCGGCAGCAGGTTGAGCATGGTCACCAGCAATCCGACCTTTCCCGCCAGAGCGATGGGCGAATAGCGTATCATCATCCCTGCCGGAACGTTTCCGAAAAAGACCTGCTGAAACAGCCATGTCAGCAGGGAATTGCCGAACAAGATCGTCCGGGGGGACGACGGCGCCATCTGCGAGACGGCATATCCGACGGCGATGGCGATGACGGCCGGGATGGCTCCCAGAAGCGGGCCGGAGGCGCCGACCATGATGAGATCGTTGCGGTTGCGGATGGGGCTGCGGGTCCGGATGACGGCGCCGAACGTTCCCAGAAACGTCGGCGCGGGAATGAAGAAAGGATAGCTCATCACCACCCGGCGGCGATAGCCGGCCCAGAAATGCCCCATTTCGTGAACGACCAGAATGGTCACAAGGGTGAGGGTGAAGGGCAGCCCCGTCGCCAGCAATTTCGGGTTTGACAACAGGGTATCGCCGACTTCGCGATATGCGGCCGCCGCCAGTACCGTGAAAAACGTAACGACGAAAAGCATCGAGTTCAGCAGGGGAGGACGGCCGATTTTCCGGGGCAGGGAAGTCACTATGATCCGGTAGCCTTCCTTCTCGCGCTCGACACGGGCCCGGGCTTTGACGGCGGCCAGACGGCCGCGCATTTCTTTCTTCCAGCCCCGCTTATGGAGCAGGGGGTTGGCCAGAAAGACGACCCCGGCCTCGGTGGGCCGGTAGATGCGGATATCGAAATAATCGTTTACGATGCCGAAAACGGAGGTGGCAAAGAGGTCTGTGTCGAATTCGTTGTCCATATCATTATAGTTCCGCTCGCAGCATATGCCGGCGGGGCGCGGTACCCCCCGAAAATACGGACATAAAAAAAGGAAGCAAGGGAAAACCTTGCTTCCTTTTGTCAGATTTATGTCTGTACCGTCTTACGGGGCGGGACAGATGTCTGGCAGTACCCAGTCTCCAACAGGAGCCGGACCAACGCCGAAGTAGTAATTGGCCAGGTAAAGCACGTCGGCGTTATCAGGAGCGCCGCCGGAGGCATCTACGTCAGCCAAATGCTGGAAGAGCGGTCCGGGACCGCTGGCATTGACCATGTTCCACAGCGCAACCACGTCGGCCAGGTTGATGGTGCCGTCGTTGTTGATATCGCCGCGGTTGAAGCCGGCAAACTGATTGACCGTCTTCGCCAGATTCTGGAAGAAGGCGTCGTCAGTCACGTTGGCACTTGCATACCCGAACATGTAGGTGCCGAAGGAATACGTCTCGCTGGCAGCGAAGTTCCGGAAGACGTACCCGGCCCACTGGTCACGGTCATCGGATTCCGTCGTGGACGGGAAGGTCATATCGATCCCCGCCTGCGCCGTCTGGCCGCGCACCGTGCTCAGGTAATAGTAAATGGAGTCGAGGAAGACGTTGCTGGCTTCCCACATCGCCTGGTTGGCGTCGATAGTGGTCGCACCCAGCATCGGGTCGACGTCCATCGGGATCTTGCCGTCACCATAGACCACTCCGGGGTCGAAGTAGCCAGCCGCTGATGGAGAACCCCACGAAATCGAGTAGTTGCCATCGAAACGGAACAGGTCGTACCCGTTCGCGGAGGCATCCAGGTCGAAGTCGTTGAAGACGCCGATACCGACATTGACGATCGGTGAGGCGTTCCGGTTGGTCACGTCTTGACGGAAAATCACCACGTTGGCCAGGGCCGGCTCATCGATGGCGGCGTACATGAGCTCCCGCACCCGCAAGCCGATGGTCAGGGCGTTGTCATACGGACATTCCACGTTGCTCCAATCCCAACCGGTGCCGTAGCAGTCGAAGTTGACCACCGAGTCGATGTAGGCAGCCGCGGTGGCGTAGCCCTCGACATCGTCGTAGCTATGACCGCCGTCATGCGAAATCGCGCCCAACACGACCGGGCTCGGCGTAATATACGGCTCGCAGATACCGAAGCAGTTCACATCCGGCAGCAACGAGTTCCAGAAATCGGGCGGATCACTGCCGTGCCAGCTGTCGGTCGTCCACGCCAAGCGGTGACCATCCTCACCCTCGGCCGCAAAGAACAGACCGCCCTGCCAGTAGCGATTATTCTCGCCGTCAAACGTCCACTCCGCTGCACCGTTCTGGTTGCCCAACTCACCGGTGTTGAACACCGGCGCCAGGTTGGCTTCACCGACACCAAAGGCGATGGCGTCGTCGGTCTGCAAGCAACCGCCCAACACACCCAGCTGCACCGCCGGGGCGTCGGTCGAGTTCAGGAAGTAGTCATCGTTGCTGTTGATCGAAACGTAGGCCCGATGCGGTCCACGAGTCACCAGCGGACCGTTCACGTCGTAAGTGACGCTGAACGCTTCACCCGGAGCCAAATCGAAGCTCGGCACCGCGATCGCGTTCAACCACGCCGGCGGACCGTAGGCAGCCGTCTTGCTGTAGCTGTCCTTGGCATACGCCGAGGTGGTGAAATCGGGATTCAGTTCCGATTCGGGAACCTTCTGAGCCTTAACCAAGTGCTTGGCCATGGACACATAGGTGTTGTTAACCATGCTATTGGCCAACGTCGACATCCGGGAAATCCGTTCCGGATCAACCGACCAGGCGTACGCTGCCGGGGCGGTTTCGTCGGCGGTCAGATTACCGGTCAGATTGACGCAGCCATTGTTCATGAACACGTCGTCAAAGGTGACAATATAGCTGGCCGGTGAGAAGAACGGTACCGCCTGCAACTCGTCAAACTTCAAGAGACGCAGACGGGGACGATCTTCTTGGTTGGTCAGGCAGAACAGATCACCGTTGACGTTGTTCATGACCACGTGAGTCGGGTCGATGGCAACACCGCACCCGTTCGGGCTGGCGCCACCCGCGTAGTTATACTCGAACTCGATGGTACCGTCGTCGGTGTTGATCACCAGGTACTGGCGATTACGGTTGCCGACAAACAGTTTATCGGGAGCGAGAGGCTCGCAGGAGAGCGCGCCTTCAATGTAGTTTGACCCATTGAAGAACGGATCGGAATCCCAGATCTTGGAGCCGTTGGTTTTCTTCAAGCACGACGTTACGTTGTTCTCGGAGGTCCAGTAACGAAGAGTCGTGAAGTAAACATTGTTGGCGTCGATCACGGGACCGTCAAAGTAAGCCAAACGAATGCCCTTGGCCCAGGTAACGGTGCCAGCGGCGCTGAAGCGATACGCGACACCCGAAGGGGTGGTGCTGTTATCGTCACCCCAGCAACCGGTCACGGCATAAATCGAACCGTCTTCGTCCACGCCAAGCGGGCCGTAGAATTCCTCTTGAGGATCACCACTGACCACGCCGGTAATGTCCGCGCCGGACAGGTCGGCCTCACCGATGGACCAGTTGATGACACCGGTGCAGGCGTCGATGGCATATACCGTACCGTTGCCGGTAGCGTTAAGGCCGTCGGTGCCAATATAGATGACATCCACACCGTTAGACGACAACGTCACGGACGGGTTGCCGTCGAGAGTGATCGGGTTCACCGCCCAACCGGTATAGTCCAAACCGGTTGCGGCGTCGAGCGCGAACACCCTACCATCGGAAGTAGGCACGAAGAGGACTTCGGTGCCGCCGCAATCAAGGAGAAGGGTGGTGGTGTAGATCGTGTTCGCCCCGGTGGGGAACGCATTGGCAGTCACGGGGCCGCGCTGCCATTGAACCGCACCGGTATAGACGTCGGCCTTGGTCATAGACCGGGCGCTGCCGCCGCCGTAATAAACGTAACCATCCTTCACCGTCATCGTGTTCCGGAAGCTACCGCCGATACCATCGCCGAGACCGGTTTTGGTCCACAGTATGGTGCCGTCAGTGATATCGAAGGCGCGGAGGACGCCGGCGCTCGTGCCGTTGAAGGCCGTCAAGACGATACCATCATAGATGGTCGGACGGGTGTAACCGCAACCCGTCGGATCGGAGTACGCCCAGGACAGGGCCTGGTTGCACCTGGCGTCGCCTACGGAGTTGAAAGAGGCGCTGCTGCGACGGAAATCGTGCCCCGCGGTCGGCCAATCAGGATCGGGCTGATTTAAAGCGCAATTCCGCTCCGGCGGCGGAATGCAGCAGGTGAAGCCGTCAATCCAGAAGTTGCTGCCGCTGTAGTCAACCCAAGTGCCGTCGTCATAATAGACGTAGGCGTTGTTGCCGCCGCATCCGTCGTCGTCACCCTGGAGGAAGAAGTCCGGGGCGCCGACAACGTACGGATCGGGCGCTAGCGTTTTGATACCGACCCAGACCGGTGTATCGAACAGGATATTATGATCCTCAACATCCCAAGTGATAAAGGCGGGCCATATCACGAGATCCGCAGCGGACCAAGTCGTGTCGATGATTATGGCGCCAGGTGCTCCGCCATCATCTTCACGAATCTCGATCTGGGCGTCGTAATTCAAGCCCGCCGGAAGACCATAAAGGCCCGGGTCGTCGATCATGATGCGGACATCATACAGTTGGCAGCCCAAACCGACCGGTTCCAG
>CAZJWR010000017.1:27775-61546 GCA_964549765.1 uncultured Ignavibacteriales bacterium | reverse complement strand
TCCATCATGACCAAAATATCCAAATGTAAAGAAGCGTTAGACGCAGGACACTAGGAATAGATTTCGTTACGCTGGCAATACTTTCTTTAAGAAGACTTACGATGAAAAAGTGACCGAGATGCAAATAGAAGGTCAAAGAGATGTTAATCCGAAGCTGATTTTCAAAATATTATATGAATTCATAGGATTGAATGGCTGGCTCACGCATCCGATTTTGGGACCATTTCTTCGGAGTTTTGTGGAGATCGACAATACTAAAGGCGATAGGATAGAAATCAGTGACCGCGTGCGAAAACATACAATTTCCAATACGGAGAATTTCCCTCAGAAGCATCAGGATCTGGAAAGATCCCCATTTAAGGAATATCACTATATCGTCATGCGGCTCTCCAAAGAATTCAAACTATATTTTGAAATAGGATTATTTGGCTATTTGAGACATCTATTCATAATTGGTTCATGGGATAAAAATCTTCGCGATTTTATGGGATCATATGATTTTTGCTTTATTTTTCCGCTAAATAGAAAATACCGAAATCAAACCGAGGAAGAGAAGAATAGAATTCAATATATGTGGGATCATAATCCGAAGCATAAGCTTCACTATATGTGGGCCGACGTTAATGTAGAGTTACGTTTGGAACAGATAGAGCAGCTAAATCAAGAATAAGAATAACAATTATGATTATTTTATAGAGAACGCAGGCAAGGTTCTGATTTTTGATATTCCTCCATTAGCTTTCTCGAAATGTATTGATTGGGAACCAAATACCTGATCCTTAAATTCAAGGCTTGATTCTTGTCCTGTCAATTGTAGCTATATTGTTGCGGGTATTGACGCCGCCCGCTCCATCGTATAGATTGTCCATTCAGCTTTGAACATACACGGCTGCCGGTATCGCGGCGGCGAAAAAATAGAATCGAGGCTTGGGCCTTCGGGCCGTGAAAGGAGTGGGACAATGGCTGACGATAAACTCCGTACCGAAGTCGATACCATGGGCGAGGTGCAAGTCCCCGCCGATAAATACTGGGGCGCGCAAACCCAGCGGTCATACGAAAATTTCCGCATCGGGTACGACCACATGCCGCGCGAAATTATCCGGGCGTTCGGCATCCTCAAAAAGGCGTCGGCGCTGGCCAATGCCGAACTGGGCGTGCTGCCCAAGGACAAGGCCGACCTGATCTGCAAGGCGGCCGACGAGGTCATCAACGGCAAACTCGACGACAATTTTCCGCTGGTGGTATGGCAGACCGGCAGCGGCACCCAGAGCAACATGAATTCCAACGAAGTAATCGCCAACCGCGCCATCGAACTGGCCGGTGGGCAGATCGGCTCCAAAAAGCCGATTCATCCCAACGACGACGTCAACAAGAGCCAGTCGTCCAACGACGTTTTTCCCACCGCCATGCATATCGCTGCCACTGAGGAATTGACCCATCGGCTGCTGCCGGCGCTGGAAAAACTGCACAAAACGCTCAAGATGAAGGAAAAGGCCTACAAGGATATCATCAAGGTCGGTCGGACGCATCTGATGGACGCCGTGCCGCTGACGTTGGGACAGGAATTTTCCGGCTACCGCCAGCAGGTCGAGTATGCCATCAAACGGGTGAAAGAATCGCTGACATACCTTAAGGAACTGGCCCAGGGCGGAACCGCCGTCGGCACCGGCCTGAACACCCATCCCCAGTTTGCCGTCAAGGTCGCCGAAAAAATCGCCGATCTCACCGGGATCGATTTCGTCACTGCTCCGAACAAGTTCGAGGCGCTGGCGGCGCATGACGCCATCGTGTACGCGCACGGCGCGCTGAAAACATTGGCCTGTTCGCTGATGAAACTGGCCAACGACGTCCGCTGGCTGGGCAGCGGCCCGCGCTGCGGTATCGGTGAGTTGATCCTTCCGGCCAACGAACCGGGCAGCTCCATCATGCCGGGTAAGGTCAATCCGACCCAGTGCGAGGCAATGACCATGGTCTGCGCCCAGGTGATGGGCAACGACGTGGCGATCAACGTCGGCGGGAGTTCCGGGAATTTCGAATTGAACGTGTTCAAGCCGGTCATGATTCACAATTTCCTGCATTCGGTGCGCATCCTGACCGGGACGATAACGATGTTTATCGAGAAGTGCCTGGTCGGCCTGGAGCCGAACCTGCCGGTCATCGAAAAGCATAAACAGAACACGCTGATGCTGGTCACGGCGCTCAATCCGGTGATCGGATACGACAATTCGGCCAAAATCGCCAAGAAGGCGCATGCCGAAGGCACGACGCTGAAGGAGGCGGCAGTGGCGCTGGGTTTGTTGACGGCCGAAGATTTCGACAAGAAAGTACGGCCGGAAAACATGGTCGGCCCGAAAGGGAAGTAGGCGACAGAGGAGATTTCCTTTCCCGATCTCCCTCACCCCGATCCCGGGGTGAGGGAGTGAAATGGAGTCAATCCATGCCCTACGCAGTAGTCCTGTATTTCGATGATGCGTCGAATAATTTGCTGGAAACCGTCTGGCGGCGGCAGGCCGAAAACGGTATTTCGGCGTTTATGCTGGACGAGGGGTACCGACCGCATATAACGCTGGGGGCGTGCGAAGGGCTGGATATCGGAACCTGTGGATCGGCGCTGAAACAGCTTTCCGCCGCCTCGAAACCTTTTGCGGTCGAGATGCCGTACCTGGGCATATTCCCCCATGAAAAAGGGGCGGTGTTTCTGGGCGTCACCGTTACCGATACTCTCCTGGCCTACCATAAATCGTTTCATGATATGTTCGAGTCTCACGGCAAAGAACCGTTGAATGTTTTCGCTCCCGGACGATGGGTGCCGCATTGTTCGCTGGCGTATCATGAATCGCGCGAGAAAGACGTATCTGCGCTAAAACTCAATTTGGATATGCCGCTTCCGGTCGTCGCCACCTGCGTCAGCCTCGCCGTGATCGAATTTCCGCCCTGGAACGAACGGCTGGTTTGTCCGCTCGGCGGCTGATCAGCGACCATTCTGGGTGCTCAATTTTCGGCTTTCATGTGCGTATTACCTGTAACCAATGAGAGGCTATTTCGCAAACAACCATTCAAGGCGCATATACCCAACAAGGAGGATATGATGCGGAAGTACCTGACCTGTGCAACAGTCATACTATCGCTGGCGGCGATCATCGCGCCCCATACGGTATCGGCCCACTGCCAGATGCCGTGCGGTATATACCACGATCAGATGCGGATCGACATGATGAACGAGGATATCGAGACGATCGAGAAGGCGATGAATTCGATCAACGAAATCTCGGCTTCGGAAAGCAAAGATTACAATCAGTTGGTCCGCTGGGTCGACACCAAGGAAATGCACGCCGACAAGATTATGGAGATCGTCACCGAGTATTTCATGGCGCAGCGGGTAAAATTGGTCGATTCGTCGGATGAGGCGGGATATAGCAAGTACCTGAAGCAACTCGAGAAGCTGCATCATATCCAGGTATACGCCATGAAATGCAAACAAACGACCGATTTGGCCAACGTCAATAAATTGAAGGAACTGGTCAAGGAATTCGCCGATATGTATTTCGTGGCAACCGAGAAACCGGCCGGCAAGCAGTAATACCAGGAAAGATCATATAACGATGCCGCTCCGGATCGACATCGCGTCCGGAGCGGAGGTTCGAATTCTTCAAAATACCCTGTGAAGGAAATCGGAAATTTCTTCGCGATCTACAAGGAGCTGGAAGAGAAATACACGGCGGTGGAGGGCTGGGACGAGCGCGACGCGGCGCTGCGTTCCATCGCCGAATCCCGCGAACGATTGCGCAACCGCCGGTGACGCCATCCCCGCCGATCCGACTTGTTATCGCCATAATACCTTGACATTCATACTTGATTCATTATACTATTTTTGTATCGGATATCCGGGGTCAGTTGTCCGTCTTAAGCAATGCAGGTATATATGCGTGCACGAAACGTCATGTTGCTGCTGGCGGCGGTTCTGTTCGGTTCGGTGATCGGGCCCGGCGCGCGCGGCGGCGAGGTCGATGACCGGGGTATCGCGGGTGAAATCCGGGTGCGAATTCTCGACAGGCACACGGGGGCGCCCGTCGCCGGCGCCAGTGTGTCCGTCGAGGAACTGCATCGGGGGAAGGCGGCCGACGATAATGGCGAATGCATTATTTCCCGGGCGCCCGCGGGAAATTACACGCTGATTATCAGGAGCGTCGGTTATGAGGCGCAGACAATCGCCGACGTTGTTGTGTCGCCGGGTCGGGAGACGGTGTTTGATGTTGGTCTTCAGCCCCAGGCGATTAAGATGGACAGCGTCCGTGTTTTCGGGCGATTCGTACCGTCGACGCCCGTTCGGGCGAAAGAAACAATTGACTTTACGGCGAGAGATATCCGGTCTTCTGCCGGCTCAATCGGCGATATCAGCCGTATTATCAGCATTCATCCCGGCGTGGCCCGCACGGGCGATCTTTTTAACAGTCTCATCGTCAGGGGCGGCGCCTCGATCGAAAACGGGTTCTATCTTGACGGAATCGAAATTCCGAACATCAACCATTATCCCATGCGCGGCACGTCGGGAGGCGGTTTAAGCCTGTTGAACGTCGATCTCATCGAGGACGTGAAATTTTTGGCGGGGGGATTTCCGGCGGCGTACGGAGACCGCCTGTCGGCGATTATGGATATCACCTTGCGGGAGGGCCGACAGGATCGCGATGCGATCGCGCTGGATTTAAATGCAGCAGGGATCGGCGGGACCGCCGAAGGACCTCTGGGCGGAACGGGTTCGTGGCTGTTTTCAGCCCGACGCAGTTTTTTGGATTTGCTGGTGGACAGAATCTCATCGGGCTCCGCCCCCCAATATCAGGACGCACAGGGGAAGGCGACAATCAGGCTGTCCGCCCATAATACGATCAGCGTGCTCGGCATTGCCGGGTCGGATCAGATTGACCTCAAAGGGGACGTACGGTTCGTGAGTGATGAGGATGGCTACGCTTGGTGGGAAAGCTATGAATACGCCGCCGGGATATCATGGCGGTATTCGCCGGATCCGAACCAATATTCACAGACCTCGCTGTCAATGCTGGGGTCGCGATACCGCTGGGAATATACCGTCCGTGCGACATCCAGCGAAGACTCCTATGAGCGCACCTTTCAAATACGAAGCGTCCATGCCTATAATATATCCGCCTCTGACCGCATTCAATTCGGCGGCGACTACGGCGCGATATTCAATTCTTATAATTTACGTCTGGCCAGATACCTGGATCCCCTGGGCGGGGTCATCCAGCCCACCAGCGTCGTCGCCGGCGTCCACACTATGAAATGCGGCGCTCATTTCTCCTGGTCGCATACCCTGTGGTCGTCCGTCACTGCCACTGTCGGATGCCGCTATGACTATTTCGACTACCTGCTCCGGCATCATGTATCGCCCCGGATGTCGCTGACCTATGATATATCCGATGCAACCGAATTGTACGGCGCCGCGGGAATGTATAGCCAGAATATTCCGCTGCTTTTGCTTATGCGGAAGGACCCCTCCTGTCGGATGAAGGACTTGTCGGCGAATCACTATATCGCCGGATTCAAACGGCGGTTTTCGGAAGCCACGGAGCTATCGCTGGAAACGTACCTGAAAGATTACGACCATTTCCCGATGGATCCGAAACAACCGCCGCTGTTTTTGATCGATGAGATTATCTATCGCGGCCAGTTTAATCTCTACGAAAATCCGGTTTCCGAAGGCCGGGCCCAATCGTATGGCATCGAAGCGACTTTTCAGAAACGGGCCGAGCGCGGCGTTTTCGGCGCCGCATACGCCTCTTATGGACAAGCCGAGTACCGCGGTCTGGATGGTGTTTGGCGTCATCGCGTGGTCGAGAATCAAATTACCGCAGGATTCGAGGGCGGTTACGACCACAAAGGAGCATGGCGGGTATTGTTACGATGGGTGTATGCCGGAGGCAGACCGTACACACCTTACGACATCGTGCTGTCGCGCCGCGCCGGAGAAATGGTTTTCGACACGACTCGGATAAACGAGGCTCGTCTACCCGATTATCATGTTCTGAACGTACGACTGGAAAGAAAATTTCGGATGCTGGGAGGCGACGTTAATGTTTATGCCTCGGTATGGAATGTGTACGATCGGCGAAATATTTATACTTATTCGTGGAACAGGGAAGAGGGGCAGCCGGTGGCGATATATCAATGGGGAATTCTCCCGATTCTGGGCATTGAAATCAAACTGTGATGACTGCGGCTGAAAAGCTACCGCCTTGCGGCATCGGATGCGGCGGTCAACGTCTTGCTCATGACGACGCTGCGGTAGTTGGTGATGTCCCACTTGACATACTCGATGAAACGATAACCGAGCTTTTCATACCATCGTATCAGATGTTCCGCCGTTTCGGCGGTATCCAGGGACAACTCGGCGCAGCCGAGATTCCGGGCGTATGTTTCCATGAAGGCGATCATGCGGCCGCCGATACCGTTTCCTTGAAAATCGGGGTCGACCGCAAACTGCCCCATATCGGCCACGTCGTCACGTTTCAGCCACGGTGAGCCGCCGATAACGTCCGGTGGGAAATAGGTCAGTGTCCCGATGATTTTTCCGTGATAGACGGCGACAAAACAATCGCCGTGGGAAATGCGGCGCCGGGTGGTGGGGACATCCTGATATGTGGCCAGATAATGTAGGCCCATATCGGCCAGCCGTTTATACCCGCGATGCAGCAGATCGGTGACTTCCTCGAGCGAATCGCTGTCCTTGAGCGGCCGGATGACCACGTCATCGGGCGATATCGTTCGATGTTTTCTTTTTTCGTTCACGCTCGCGATCCCTTCGACTCGGGCCCGTATGGCCGGAGTGGCCTCAACGGGCTGAATATATGGGTGAAAAGGGCGGCGGGGACAAAAAAAATGCGGCGGACATCCCTGACCGCCGCACTCGTTTATCCAACAAATCCTATGTCGGATGAGGGGTTATGTTTGTTATACGCGGAATTCACTTCGTTCGGTGCATACGAAATTCGTCGAGGGCCGCATCTTCGGCCCCGTAATCGTAATCGGCCGGGTCGATTTTATCCGGTGGGTGAGCCCGCTCCCATTCCACCGTGCGAATCAGCGCTTCCTCGCGCGATACCGTCTCCCGGTACCCCAATTCGTTTCGGATCTTAGTTGTATCGGCGTCCATATTTTGCCCAAAATTGTAATCCTCGCGCAGATGTTCGGGCAGGGCGTCTTTCGGCATGGCAATGATTTCCCCCGACCAGCCGGCGCATCGGGCGATACCACGGATCCATTCGGCCTCGGTCAGGCTCGGCTGTTCACCGACGTTGTACGTTTTTCCTGAGGCTGCCTCCGACGTCAGCGCCAGACAAATCGCGGCGGCGACGTCGTCCACGTAACCGTGAATCCATTTCCACCCGGCCCGGTTTTCATCGAGCAGGATGGCCGGACGCCGATCATCCATGCGTTTGAGATAAAAATACAACCGGTGCTGGGGATCGTTTCGCCCATAAACCATCGGTAAGCGGAGGACGGTGGCCGGCATGCCGGCCCGTTCGCAGAAAGTCCGTTCCATTCCTATCTTGTCGTATTTCTGCCCATGCGGCTGGTCTGTAGCTCGAAGGCGGGAACCTTCGGTGAGCGGCGTCGGTACCGGCGGTCCCGGTTCGGTGTTCCACAGGCGGCCGTAGGCGAGATAGACATCGATGCTGCTTATGGCGACGAGTCGGTCGGTGAGACCGTTGAATGTGTCCAAAACCGTCTCCGCATCGCCGGCGTTCATCGGCAGCATATCCAGGACCGCGTCGGGTCGAAGTTTTCGGAATTCTGCGCGAAACGATTTTAAATTCTGTCTGTCACCGAGGAGGCGCCGGGCGGAGGCAACACGATCGTCATCCGTTTGTCCTCGATGGAAGACAGTGACGTCGTGGCCCTGCCGGAGGAGTTGTCGGACGACTTCAGGGCCGATGAATCGAGTTCCGCCCAAGACAAGAATGTTCATGGCACTCTTTCTGTTGGCCGCCGCGAGCACAGCGATTTGAGCACCTGCAGGTATATAATATCGCCATTTACACTATACGGTGGCAAGTGAAATCGCGCCGGCTCAACCCATAGGAACGACCCGTCCGACAGACGGGACGATAATCTCTGATTATATACGAATCCGGTTGATTCAGGTTACCGCGTAACGAGGAAGTTGTTCAGAACCTGCTCATTCAATCGAGAGGAATATCGACCGCGCCCAGCCATGTAATTCCCGCTCTGATCCAGGCGACGGTCGCGACGTTACCGCTAATATGTTGATAATTATGAATTTCACCCCAGCCAGCAGCGAGCGAAATGAATAGATGGTTGCGAACGTATCGTATCCACGGTAGGTAGCCCCGCAGATTTATCGCGATTAATGTCGCTTTCTCCACAATTCCGGTCGGGAATGTTTCGTCGTATTCACCCGTTGCCAGAAGCCACGGTTCATCCCATGACGACCGGATCGATCCCTCGCCTTTACGGCGGTAGGCGGCTTCGATTTCCGAGGAAAAATAACCCGTCGGCCAGAAACGCACGGCGAGGGAAATGGAATCGGCGTCAGGCCCCAATGGATGCCCGATGAGTTGATTGCGATACAGATAACGATTGCGGGGGTCCCGCTGATGATAGGTGTGGTTGGTCAGACGGGTGTATTCCAGCTTAATATCCGGAATCGCCGACCCGAACCGCCCAGCCGTGGCGACCCCCACCATAAGACCCCATTCGTTGGGCTCCTTGTCGCCGGCGGTCCGATTGTCGATCTGGAAGTCATCGACGATGAATTGACCATAAGCACCGACGCCTTTGACGGGCAGAAACGTGAAATCCGCTCCAAGAATCGTATTGTCGTTCACGTTTTCGTTGAGCTGTGCGGCATGGAAAAATTGCAGCGGATTCAAATAATACAATTCGGGCGGGCGGCCCTCGCCGCCGAACAGCACGGTTTCGAACATCCCCAGCCGAAATGTGCGATGAAGTGTCAGATCAAGACGGTGCCCCACCAGATAACGGTTGTCATTGAACGTCCGGTCGGGAAAGCGTAACGAATCCACATCATCGGGACGGCTGCCGTCGAGACGGGTAAAGAGGAAGCTGAACGCAAGCCGCCCGATTCGATACGACGCCGACAGCATATCAAGCGGTTCGGCGGTCTCGGATATCAGGAGATTTATCCGCTGCGGCCCCCAGAAAATCCGTTGACGGCCCATTGCCAAGGATATCCTTTTGCTGCGGAAGGTAATCACAGCAGTTTCGACGCCGCCGGCCAAATCCCGGTACGTTTTCCCCACGTAAGTGGGATCGAGAGCTTTCTCCCGGTCCAGATCGAAAAACATCACCGCGCCGAAACGAGGGCCGGGACGATAAGTGAAGCCAGCCGTTCCGAGGGGAAGATTATCTCCCCGGTTGCCCCGCATCACGCGATATCGTTCCGTGGCCAAGAGAAAAAGATTCATCCGATCGGCCGCGGGCGGACTATTTTCTATTGCCTGTCGACTCTGAACGGGATCGAATGTCTCCATCGACGGCAGGTCGCTTCCTGCGAGCGCGTCCTGCATGATTTCCGTCGGATACGGTCCGATGGGGAAGAGACAGGACAGGTCCTGATTGTGAATCCCGACATGGGCGACACGCCCGTATGCGAAATCGAAAACCTGTCCGCCGAGCGGGTAATATATTTCCGATCGGCACGCCAGGGGAAGCAGGGTCAGGAGGATGACCGTTACGATGATAATCCAGAAGCTTCTCATGAAGCATCGCCTCGGCCAAAGTCGCCAATCATGACGCGCCGTCCCGTTTGAACACCGCCGGAATGGTCCGCATGAGTATTTTGGTATCCAGCCACAACGACCAGTTATCGATGTATTCGAGATCGAGTTTCATCCAGTCTTCGAAATCGATTTGATTGCGGCCGTTGACCTGCCACAGGCAGGTCAGTCCCGGTTTGACCGACAATTTGCGCCGTTGCCAGCGGTCATACTGCGATACTTCGCTGGGAAGCGGCGGGCGCGGCCCGACCAGGGACATGTCCCCCTTGAGGACATTTATGAATTGCGGTAGTTCGTCGATCGAAGTTTTCCGCAGAAAAGTTCCGACGCGCGTGATACGCGGATCATCTTTAATTTTGAACACGGGCCCGGCCATTTCATTTTGTCCCACCAGCGTTTTCTTCAATTTGTCGGCGTCGGGTATCATGGTGCGGAACTTAAGCATGGTAAACGGCCGCCCGTTGTGACCGCTCCGGACCTGGCGAAACAGAACCGGACCGCCGTCCTCGATTTTAATGATCAGGGCGGTGAGCAGCATCACCGGCAAGGACACGATCAATCCGATCAAGGCCCCCATCCAGTCGAAGGTTTTCTTTACGGCCATCTGCATGCGGTCATCCGGCAGGGACGAGTAGACGACACTCGGGAAATCCATAAACGTGGTCGCCCGGGCGTTCGAAACCGGATGAAAATAGGGATCGGACAACAGACAGACGGTGACGCCCATCTCCTCGGCGATGGTGAAGGCGTGCGAGGTGAGCGGTAGATCGCGATCCTCAACCGCGATGACCAGATAATCTACTTGATTGGTTTTGACGATGTCGGGCAAACTGTCCGGGTGGGCGACAAAGGGTATATCGCGATACCGCCACAGGCCGGTGCGATGATAATCGAGAAATCCGAGGATTTGAATTCCCCACTGCGGGTTGTCGCAGACGCGGTCGGCCACCAGTTTGGCTTTTTCGCCCGAGCCGATTATCAGCACGTTGCGATTCGATCGCCCCTGCGCCCGATACAGATTCAGTCCTGCCGCCAGAACCAGGCGCGACAATGTCAGTAAAGCGGCGTTGAGAGCAAAAAAGACCAACATGAATCGCGCCGGGATCTCGATCCCGCTGAAGAAAAGCGCGACGATGAAGGCCGCGAACGATTTGAACAGTCCCCAGTAAAGCTCCTTGATAACCTGGCCCACCGGCTTCATCCGATAGAAGTACGATCCCGAGGGGCCATAGAGGAAGATTGTCCAGGCCACCGACACGACGGCGAATAACAAACCGGTTTCGTAGGCGCCCAGCCCCGGAATGTATAGCAGAATGACGGCCAACAGAGCGATGTATGTCAGGACGATATCGCCCAGGAGATTCAACCGCCGCCAGATATGTTGCCGTTCGCGCAGCATCGGGATTTTCCTATTTTCCGTTGCTTGCGGTTTTGGGCCGGGATTGCCGAATCTTATCGAAAAATGACTCGAAGGTATCGATGATGTATTCCATGTCGCGGATCGTCAGGTACCGGTGGCAGGGAAGACAGAAGGTAGCATCCCCGCCGTCGTTATCAGCCACCTTGATTCGATCGAAACTGAATTCTCGCGACGTTTCGATTCCGGCTCGCTTAAGCGCCCGGCGAAGTTCGTTCGGGTGAAACGGCGCGGTCTTTTTGACGGTGACGGTAAACGCCAGATACAGCGCGTTGTCGATGAGCGCCGGTAGGTCCAGCCAGGCCCGATACGGGTTCAAATGCCGGTTCAAAAAGCGCACATTCTCCCGGCACGCCGCCACAAGTTTTTCGGCCGCTCTGATAGCTTGCGGTGATTGATCATCCGTGGCTTCGAGTATGCGAATATCGCGCCGCACTCCCGGACGGCCCGACCGCGACAGCCGCCTGAGGTCCAGCGAGAAGTAGCTTTTCATGACCGTGCCCTTTCGGTCGGACTATCGGAGACAGTTCCGGTATAGACTCGGTTTTTCGGTGAATGCCGTTCCAAATCGGCTTCGACCATGCCGCGGATCATGTCGGTGAAAGTGATTTCCGGCTCCCACAGCAGCCTGCGGCGGGTGTGAGATACGTCGCCCTGCATGAGCGTCTCTTGTCCGACACATCCATACTGACGGCGCACGCGGACGTGATCCTGCCAGTCGAGATCGACGGCTTCAAACGCCAGCCGGCAAAAATCCCGCAGGGTGTGGGCAAGGCCGGTGGCGACGATGTAATCACCGGGCGACGGATGCTGAAGCATGAGCCAGAAAGCCCGGACAAAATCGCCCGCAAATCCCCAGTCGCGGCGGAGATCGATGGTGTCGAGGATCAGTTCATCCTGCAGACCCAGCTTGATCCGGGCGGCGGCGCGGGTTATCCGGCGCGTGGCAAACTCAGGTCCCCGCCGGGGTGATTCATGATCATAGAGAATGCCGCATGACGCTTTCAAACCGTAATGGCGGCGATAATTGACCGTCGTCCAATGCGCATGAAGCTTGGCGGCGCCGAACGGCGTCGCCGGCAAAAACGGCGTCTGTTCCGTCTGCGGCGATTCGGTCACATCGCCGAACATTTCGCATGACGATGCCTGAAAGAAGCGGATACCGGAATCGACCAGCCGGATAGCTTCAAGGAGCCGCGTAACTCCGATGGCGGCGGTTTCGCCGTACATCACCGGATGGCGCCAGCCGGCTTCCGGCAGCGACGGCCCGGCCAGATTGTACACCTCGTCTGGTTGGACTTCCTCGATCAGGCAGATCAGCGACAGCTGATCGAGCAGATCGGCTTCGTGCAATTGGATGCGGTCGAGGATGTGTTCGATCCGGCCGAAATGAGGCTGAGATGTCGGACGCACCGTGCCGTGGACCTCGTATCCCCGCGAAAGAAGAAATTCCGCCAGATACGATCCGTCCTGACCGGTTATGCCTGTAATGATCGCTCGCATGTCGACTCCTTCAAATTATCGTCATTCGTTTTCATTGCCGACTGTTTATGCAAGCCTGATGCCAAATCGCGGCGGATTGAGGCGCCCACAACCTATTGTGTATTAGGCGCTTACAGCCACCCCAAAAAGGCCTGTTGTGCCGGGCTATCGCATCTGGCAGATATTGCCCGACCGGAGGGGAAATGTTTTCCGATGAGCTTGGCGGCGCATTGATTAGTCGCTCTGAGGCGGGATGGTTACATCACGATTGGATTGAGATCGTCGGGCGCGATGAAGGAGATCGATTATTTCTTAAGCAACGGCGTCCGTTCGACCAGCGTTGTACGGATGCGATTGACCAGGCGATGTGTGCGGGGAAACGACTGCACGACGTCGTCCCGCAGGGTTTCGTAATCATCCTTTTCGGGGCCGGACGTCAGTTGCCGTATGAAATGCCTTATAAAAACGATCATCACGGCGAGCATGATAGCGACGATACCGGAAAGCAAAATCAAATTGCGGCGGAACGGCCCGGATTTCATCGTCGGCAGAGATGGCGGATCGAGCAGCCGAACGATGGGAATATCTTTTTGCACGTCGAGCTTGGCCATTTCGTGTTCACGCGCCAGCATGGCATAAGTGGCCGATTTGACGTCGACTTCACGCTGCAACCGGCCCAATTCTTTGAGGACTTCCGGGCTGCCGGACACGGCCCAATCGAGGTTGATCTTCTGGAACGCTTCCAGGTCGTCTTCGGCTTTCTGCAACTCCTCTTTGGCCGTCACCAGTTGCCGGGCCAGGTATTTTTCATTGTCGCCTGCCTGCGACCGGCGCTTGTGGAGATTAAAATCCTCCAATCGATTCAGATAATTGGTGACGACTGCCCGTGATAATTCCGGGTATTCCGTCTCGACGCCGACATAAATTTCCCCGGTGCGCTGATCGGCGCTGATGGCGGTGATGCTGCGTACGGCTCGGCGGAGACGGTCGGGATTGTCGATTCCGAAATAATCGGCGAGCGTTATGGTATACCGCTCGTCGCCGTCTCGAAATGTATACATCGAATTGGCCACGCTGTCGATGACCAGGTTGGAGTTGAGTATGACCGGGTACATCGACGACGAATTTTCGTCGTAATTCTTAACGTCACCGGACAGCCCGACCAGATTTTCCAGCGCGGACAGATTCGTCGCACTTCCCGACGGCAGGATAACGGCCGTGGATGTGTACCGATTCGGCTGCAGGAACAGATAGACGGCGGCGATGACCATGATGGAGAGGGTCATTCCCAAGATGAATCGGCGTCGGGATACCAGTAGCCGCGCCAGTTCGAATATGTTGACGTCGAATTGATACCGCGATGCGGATTGGTAGTCGTGTGAATCCGTCGATGATACGCCCGTATCAGCGGTCTTGGGCGCTAAATCTTTGAACGTCATTTTCCGCGACATTGGTTTTCCCCAATCCTCCATCACCGCATCATCGGCACGGAAATTCGTTCCGGGCGATTGCGGAATTTCCTTCCGAATGAACCCGTTCCGGCGTTGGGCCTATCCACGCGATTTTCGATATATGCAGTCAATTGATCACGGAATGTTTCGGTCGAAAACCGCATGGCGTTTTCGCGAATCCGTTCCGGGTCGAAATGTCCTCGCAGCCGCTCGAACCGATTGACGGCCTCGACGAGACTGACCGGATGCTGGCGGTCGAAGAAGATTCCCGTCTCGCCGTCGATGATAATTTCGCGCGATGCGCCCTTATCGTAGGCGATAACCGGTGTCCCGCACGCCTGCGCCTCCACGGCGGCGATCCCGAACGGCTCCTCCGACGGGAACAGGAACGCCCGGGACTGCTTGATGTATTCCCGGACGGTTTTCGGATTCGAGAAACCGAGAAACGTGATATTTGCAAGGGCCGCCGCCCGCAGTTTCTTCATCTCCGGGCCGTCGCCCAGAATCAGCAATTTTTTGTCAGGCATGCGGTTAAAAGCCTCGACAACCACGTCGATCCGCTTGAACGGCACCAGCCGCGAGACGACGATATAATAATCCTCCTTGTCCGGATACAGCTCGAATTTGTTCACGTCGACCGGGGGATATATCACCGTCGACGGCCGGCGGTATAGTTTTTCGAGACGGCGGGCCATATATTCGGAATTGGCGATGTAATGATCAACGCGATGCGCTGAGGCGCTGTCCCACGTGCGGATATAATGCATGATAAGTTTTGCCGCCAGCCCGGCCGGACCGCGATGCAATCCGGCGCCTCGAAGATAATGATGATACATATCCCACGCATACACCATCGTATTGTTGATATAGGCGATATGCATTTGATCGGCAGCGGTGATAACGCCGCGCGCGACGGCATGCGATGAGGAAATGATCAAATCATAACCCGACAGGTCGAAACTTTCGATCGCCAATGGCATCAACGGCAGATAGAAACGATATTTCGTCTTCGCGAACGGCAGGCGCTGGATGAACGACGTTTTCGCTTTCTTCCCGAAAATGTTCGCGCGCTGCGGATCGCTGAAAAAGTCGCACAGGACGAAAAGATCGGCTTGGGGAAACAGGCCGAGTATCTGTTGCAGCACACGTTCGGCGCCGCCGAATGTCACCAGCCAGTCGTGCACCACCGCCACACGAAGGCCCGATAGGGCAGAATCATCGAGCTTCCGATTCGGCTCGCTTCCCTCGTGTCTGATCAATCGCGGTTTCGACATCCGTGTCTCCTGTTGAATTCCTGCCCGAAATATTGCAAAGTCGATGCCGAAAACGGCGGGATCGCACGCGACTATTTCGATTAACTGCAAACGTATGAATATAAATAACTTATGACAAATCTCTTCTTCGCATGGCGACTTACAATGAATCGACAGATTACACTATATGGGAAAAATTTTCCGGCCGCTTATCGGCTTTGAATCGCGGATGATGAATCCAGGTGGCCCAGGAGTTCGGCGACGGTGTTTTTCCAGGTGAACTGCTCGCAACGAGCGTTGCCTCTGGAAATCAAGTCGCTTCGCAACCCGTCATTGTCCATTATTTCCTTGATTTTATCGGCGATATCCGACGGGTCGTTCGGATCGCAATAGGCTGCGGCGTGGCCGCACGTCTCCCGATGCGCGGGAATATCGGACACCAGGGCCGGGCACCCGCAGGTCATGGCCTCCAGCGGCGGCAGACCGAAGCCCTCGTAGAGAGACGGATATATCAGCGCCGTCGCATGAGAATAAAGGCTGCGCAGTTTGCCGTTGGTGATATGGCCGACGTGCTGGAACGCTTCGGGAAGGTCCCATCGTACCGGCCGAAATACCCTGTCGTTGTTGCTGCCGGTGACGACAACCTTGAAATCGACCCGCCCCAGCGATTCCACGGCTTTGATAATGCCGCCCAGGTTTTTTCTCGCGTTCATGGCGTTAACCGCCAGAAGAAACGGCTGTCCCGTTAATTCTTTTTCGTCCAGAATGGTATTGTCGGGCGGTGTCCCCAGCATATGCTGGCCGCTGAGAGACACGACGTGTATTTTATCGAGAGGGATGCCGAAATACTCGTGCAATTCCTCCTGGGAAAATTTCGAAACGGTGACGATCAGGCGGCTGTTCTTTCCCAATTTTCGCATCATCGGTTTGTACCAGACACGAAATCCCGGCTGGTAATCATTCGGCCTCACCATAATACCGGCATCGTGAATCGCCGTCAGCTGATTTTTCAGGAAAAGAGGGCCGGTATTGCAGAGGTTAAGCAGAAAACCGTCGCGGGTGTACGCAGGCAGTATCATCTGCTCCCAGCGATGACCGGACAATATCCCGACCCGTTTAATTGCGATATGCTCAAAGTCGACGGGACGTAGCGGCTCCGGGGGGGTGAGAATTTCGAATAAGGCCCGGTCGGGATCGATCTCGCCGTTGCCGATCATGCCGTCCAGCGACTTTATGATTTCCTCGGCGAAGCGCTGGACGCCGGTGGCTTTTTGCGTCAGGAAACGCCCGTTGATGTAATATCGACGATGCACGCGGCAATATAGCCGCCCGGCCCGCGGGATGACAAGGGGAAAATGGAAGAAGAGAATCAGCGGGGTAGTATCGTCGGCCGAATCGACGTTGCGCGGTTTGACTGATGAGCCCCCAGCTCTATTACGACCAGCGCCAAGGCCTTGATGAAAACTCCCGGCGTCAGAAACGTCGCGAAGTTGCCGCTAAACAACGTGGAGACATACGGCATCAGGATCAGCAGCGTCACCACCGCCCTGACGGCATGACCGTAGACGATGGAATAATAAAAATAGAACAGCAGGACAAAAAACAGCGCCCCGGCGAAAAATTCCACGATGATCGCAATGGCGTACGGGAAGGTGGCGATAAGAATGGCCGGATAGGTATGAGTGTACAGGTAACCCCGATCGAAAATCCCGTAGGCTTTCTCCGGCCCCAGGGTTTGTACCATCAGGTACTTCATGCCCACATTGCCTTCGCCGGTATCGCCGGGGGAAAAGATATTATCGAATTCGGCAACCCAATGATCGCGGTCATACCGGCCATGCCGGGCGACATCGTTGTCGACCGCCCACCACATCTGTCCCTGAAACGCCAGGACACGGTTGACCAGGATGGTGTAGGCGTACGAGATATTTTTGAACGCGTACATATAACTGCCGAAGGCGAATAGAATCAGAACGGCTACTATGGCCGTCAGGCCGAGGATGCGGCGGCGCGTAAATATTTTCAACTGCGGGTTGGCCGCGACAAACCGGGCGAATATGGGCGCGAAGTAGCAAACCATGAGGATGATCAGGAAGCTGAATTTGTTGCCGATGGCGATGGCAAAGACCACGAACACCGCCAGGATTACTCCATGGAATGAAATGATCCCGCGTTTCCGGCGATAATACCCGAGCAGGAACGCCAGGAGCGGAGCATAGATGATCAGGTATCGTTCGAGAGGATTGGCCCGTTTGAAGAAGTCGACGCGGGAAAGCCCCGAAAGCACCGGGATGCCCTCGGTCGCAAAGGAATAGACGATGTACGTGATTAACAGCCCGATCGCCGTGTAGGTGATGATCTTGAAATACCCGGCCCGCAGCGGCCCACGTGAAAACGAGTAATCCACCCGCGCCAGAGGACGCCTTCCGATGATTCGGGCGGCGGCAAAAAAACCGAGATTGAACACGATATAAAACACGGCCAGGCTTGCCGTCGCGTAGGTCGTCTCCGTGTACCGCGACAGCTCCAGATTATAAATGCCCAGATCATTGTAAAAGCACGAAATCAACGCCCAGGATACCATGAAGGAGTAATATCCGAAGAAGACCACATGCTCCTTGCTGGTCCTGATCAGGTACAGCGTCAAAAGCCCGTAGGCGATTACGCTGACTGCGTCGACAATGACCATGATTCGAAAAGCGCCGTGAAGGCGCCGGCAAGTTTTTCGATGTTTTCGGGATCGAGGACGTTCCGGTCGAACAACGGATCGGTCCAATAGGCGTCATGCGAGTTTTCGAGAAGCGATTCCATGAACCGGCAATCGGCGTCGTCGTCCCGCGAGAAATTATCCATGAGATCGGCCGCCAGATTTTTCAGTTCCGTGACGGAACGGCAGTATCTGACCGACGACAACCCGCCGAAAAACATCGGGCTGAAGGTGATCGCGGGAATTCCCAGCATCCCGGCCTCATAGGCGGTTGTCCCGGAAACGGTCAGGACGAGGTCGATACGATCATACAGATCAAACGTCGGCACATCGTGCCGAATCAGCCTGACGTTGGGGATTTTTCGCAGGTCGCGGAAAAATCCCGGCTTTTTCATACCCAGGAAATTGGGATGCTCTTTCACCACGAGCGTCGTATCGAACGGCAGCGAACGCCGGATATCCTTGATGAGTTTCAACTGATCGCTGACATAGGAGCCGAGGACGTCGATGGAATTTTCGGGCTGGACATGAAGGCCGTAGAAGGCGATTCGACCGGCGATATCATCGAGATCGTCGTACCGGCACAGATGACGCATGTAGAATGAATTCACCGCCCGGCGGACGGTCAATTTCGTTCTTCCCCAGGCGTCATAATGGGTCAGGCTGCGCCCGCTGACGACGCGCCGCAGTCGAAGTCGCCGGTAGGCGGCTCTGGCGATTTTTCCCGGATAAACCACCCGCCGACGATTGAGCTTGTCGAAATAATACGGCCGCGGCCGACGCGAAGCGAACGATTCCAAAATCTCACGGCCGTTCACTCGGGCGCCGCCGTTGTGAACAGGGAGTATTCGCTTCTGAAGATAGCCATCGAAAAACGTCAGCCGTTTCGGGGGATAGCGCATATCTCGTGGGGAGATATAGGCAATGCCCAATTCACGGCTTAGCAGATAGAGCAGGAGATCGTTGAAATTGGTCGGTTCGGCAAACACGTGGGTGATTTTGTTCTCCACGAGAAACCGCTTCATGTCGCGATAATACCGTACGGCAAAGTCGTTGACGTCTTTCCGGGGCCGCTCGGCGAGGAACCGATCCATCATCAGGGCCGCATTGACCGTCAAATCGCAACGTTTCTCGCATTCGGCGATCTCCCGGATAAGGTGTGATTTTGTCTCATTGTCGAGAGAATCCTCGGGCGAATAGATCAATTCGAGGATGCGCTTCCGATCGACGCCATCAGCGACGAGAAACTCCGTCCAGTATTCATTAGTGGTGATCCAGAAAACGTCGGCAATCTCCGGCGGCAGTTTCCGGGATATGGCCCGATAGAGCTCGGTCAGTCCGAACAGTGAAGCGAACAGTATCCGCCGGTCGTTATTCTCCCCGCCGCCGGGCGGCTGATACGGTTGGGAATCCATTCCCATGCAAAGCCTCCAGAATACGGTGCAATTTCATGAAGCATTTTTCCGTTGATTATGGTCGCCAGCGGGAGTATCGGTGTCAACAAGAACTTTATTCTACGAAGAAACTTAATCGAATTCAAGCATATATGTTATCGTGATACCGGCTCAGACCGGAGTGCGGCGCCGGATAAAATCCTTAAAGAACGCCTTCTCGCTTTCGGTCAGCAGAAGACGATAATTGACAATAAGATTCACCGCGAAAATACCGGCCGCTATGGCGGTCTGGATGTACGGCATTCCCGTCAGCAGCATCCGCACCCCGATATACCCCCCGGCGGCGGCGATGGCAACGACGAAAATGGCCGCCAGCGGCTTGATGATCTCCATCATGCCAAACGACAGGGTCCGTTTCATGAAACGCAGGTAGGGTATCGCCGCCGAAATGTCCGCCACCAGCGTCCCGATCAATAGCCCGGCCAATCCCAGCCAATGCAAAAGCGCCACGCTGAGAATGATATTGACGACGGTGGCCGAGATGGGAATCCAGATCGTCTGCCGGATTCGTTCCAGCCCCACGACCATCGTCGACGCCACCGATCCAATCGGCAGCAGGAGATACACCGAGAGGATGATAATCGAAAGATACGAATAGGGAACGAAACGATCGCCCACCCACAGCCGCAGGAGGATGTCGATGAAGACATAGAAAGCGGCCAAAACCGGAAGGAGGATCAGATAGGCAAAGCGAACGAGGCGGACGTAGAGCCTTTTGATGGCGGGATAATCGCCGGTCTCCTGCAGATGGGCCACCTCGGGGATGACGGCCGAATTCAGGACCGTCAGCACCAGCCGCAGAATATTCGCCGGACGGACCACGACGTCATAGATGGTCATGCTGCTGACGACCAGGTACAGCCAGATAAGCACTTTATCTATCTGATTATGGATCAACCCGATGAGGCGATACACGAAGAGCAGCGAAGTGTAACTCATCAGCGTGCGCAGCAACGGAAAATTGAATCGCAGGCGTATTCCCTGAAACTGCGGAACGTTGAAAGTAAAAATGATCAGCAGCACCAGCAGGCGCAGGACGGTCAGGCCGAGGATCACCATAAAGGCATAGTCTATCCGGCCGGTTTCGACGGCGACGAAGATGATAAGCGCATAGCGCAGGATATTCATTACCACGCTGAGGCCCTTGGTGACGACAAACCGTCGCATTCCCTGCAGGATGGCCGTGAAGGGGACAGTCAGAAATTGCACGAAGATCATCAGCGAGATGATCGTAACGGCGTGGAGGACGCTCGATTGACTCAAGATGGCGTTATCGTGAAGCAGGCGGCCGGCGATAATGCCTCCGAAGGCATAGAAGACGAGACCGAGAATGATCCCGACCAGGCCGTAATATCCGAGCGATACGAACAGCGTATCCTGCAGTTTCCGCCGGTCGCCGTTGAGCACCATGCGGGGCACGTAATTCATCAACGACCCCTCCATGCCCAGATCGAAAAACGACAACGCGCCGTAAATGCTGAAAATGCTCAGAAAAACAAACGCCCCGTAGCCGTCGACGCCGAAATATTTGATGAGCAGCGGCGTGGCCAGCAGATTGAGCGCGACGAGGATGGCATAGTCTACCAGAGAGGCGAGGGTGTTGTTGAACAGCTTCTTCATGCGACGAACCTGCCGACCTTCTCGAAGAAACGCTCGCAGACATGCCCGTCGGGATTATGGAAATAGTCATAGACGAATCGCGCGCGGGCGTCAATCACGTCGGACGAGAACTGAAAGTCGCCGGCATTGCCTGAAAGAAATCGATCACATACATCTCGAAATCGTTCGAGTGAATCGGCGACGACGATGCCGGGCGCTTCATGAAACGGCAGAAGGTCGGATGCGAACCGGGGATAGTGGCTGTCCCATGCCGTATACACGACCGGTTTGCCGAGCATCATGACCTCGATGACCGCCGTCGTTTGGAAGGCGATAATCAGCGCCGAGCGGCGGATCAACTCATTGGCCGACGATGATCCGCCGATGACGACGAGATTGTCGCGCCGGTACCGGCTCTGCAATTCACGCAGGTCGGATTGCTGGGGATGCGCCTTGACGACAAAATTGTATTCGGGATGCGCCGCGGCCATCCGCGCCACGTCGTCGTGGGTCTCGCGTTTCATCTCGCGCCACGAGGGGCCATGCGGGGCGACTTCGGCCGGAGGAATGTAGGCGGTATCCTCGTATGAGAAAAACGTTATCAGGGGACGGGATTTAGGGAAGAAGCGGTCGATTTCATTGGTACACTCCCGGAAAAACAAATCCGAGCGCGGCTGGCCAATAACCGTGATGTCTTTATCGGAGACGCCGGCATCCCGCCAGAATTTCCGCTGCCGTTCGCTCCAGACAAAAATATGATCGGACATAAACGGTGCCAACCGCCGGATCCGTTCGGTTTCGCCTCGTACGGCGTACGGTGACCGGGTGCCTTCCTTGTCAAGGACCACCGTCTTGACGCCGCGCTCCCGGCCGATCTCGATGAATTCCCGCACCCACCAGAAATTATCCGAGGCGGTGATTATCAGCGAAAAGGGAACGCGATGAATGAGCCGCTCGAATATATCCCGGCTGTATTCATGGAATTTCCCACGTTGCGCAGCCGGTGTGCCGTCGTATGGCGCTCGAAGACGCATGACGTCATCACTGAAATAAATCCTGCCGCCTTTGAATAATCGCGGGCCATCGATGACGACCAGATTATACTCGCTCTCGGCCAGTTCCAGGGCGCGAATATCCTGATCGTAATAGTGGTTGATGATCAGAAGGGTTTTTCGCGAGGGATCGATGTCTATGTTGAGATTATCGACGTATCGCAATGCCTGACGGCGGTAGTGCCGGCGAGCGAGGGGACGCGGCAACATCCTACGAATCGATGATTTCAATCTCATGCCACAGATGTCACCCTATAAAAGGGGATCGAATTCTCACGCGATTTTAACCCAGCAGATCCCAGTCCAATGGCGTTCCCTTTTTCACGTCCCGTTTAACCCGCCGCCCGATCACATCATCAAAGAACTTCGGCGGCAGTCCGTATCCGGGCCTGATGGACCGGATATTCTCCGGTGTGAACGGCTCGCCAGCCTTCATATCTTCAGTGATATACAAGCTTCGCCGAAATTGCAATGACTTTTTCTCGCCGGCGGTGCGGCCGTAACTGACCGACCCCAGCGCCTGCCAGGCCCGCAGGCTTTCTTCGACAAGCGCCTTCATTTCATCCGGTTCCAGAGAAAAAGCCGCGTCGACGCCGCCATCGGCGCGATCCAGAGTGAAATGTTTTTCGATGACGGTCGCGCCCAGGGCGATGGCGGCCAGCGGAACGCCGATCCCCAGCGTATGATCGGACAGCCCGACTTCGACGCCGAACTGCTCACGCATGTCGGGAATGGTGCGGATGTTGCTTTCCTCGGGAGATGCGGGATAACTGCTCGTACATTTGAGCAGAATCAGATCGCGGCAGCCGGCGTCGCGGGCGGCGCGGACGGTTTCCTCCAATTCGGCCGGCGATGCCATACCGGTCGAGACGATCATCGGTTTGCCGGTCGCGGCTACTTTGCGGATCAACGGCAGGTCGGAATTCTCGAAAGATGCGATTTTGTACATCGGGGCATTGAGCGATTCGAGAAAATCGACCGCCGTGAAATCGAATGGCGTCGAAAATCCGATAATGCCGTGTTCGCGGCAGCGGTCAAAAATCGACCGGTGCCAATCCCACGGCGTATGCGCCTGTTGGTAGAGCTTGTAAAGTGTCGTCCCCTTCCAGAGGCTATCCGTATCGGTGATGGAAAAATCCTCACCGTCGAGATCGAGCGTCATCGTATCGGCGGTGTAGGTTTGAATTTTCAGCGCGTGCACGCCGGCATCGGCGGCTGCGTCGACGATAGCCAGCGCCCGCTCCAGCGATTGATTATGATTGCCGGACATCTCGGCGATAATAAACGGCGGATGGTCCTGACCGATATGACGACCGCCGACGATAATCCCGTTGCCGTCCATGCTCATTTTTCCATTTTCGACGCCAGCGCCTTCCCGATCAGTTCCGCCACTGGTGTTTCCCATCCCTGGATCAATAGGTGTTCGAATGAGGCACGATCGCGGCTGCGATGCGACGTACCGCCGGGCGGCTGTGGAAACGACGGTTGATTTCCGGCCCGGATATCGGGCCAGACCGACATGAACAACTCCTCGATAGCCGATTTCAGCCGGTTATAGCTGATTTGCAAAGTATCTTCCGGGGCATAATCGACTCGCTTTTGGATCAGGATATCACCGGTGTCAAGTCCCTCGTCGAGATAATGGATAGTCACGCCTTTGGGCGAATCTTCCAGAAAACTCCAGAGGTTGGGATCGGCGCCGCGATTCCATGGGAGATACGAAATATGCAGATTGATCGCCCGTCGCGGAAACCGGTTCAGAACCTCCTCGGAGATAATATGCCGATACCCGTAACTGACCAGAAAATCGGCCCAGGTGATTATCGGGCTATCGGCGGCGATGCGGTTTTCGGCGCGCTGCACCGAATCGCCCGGCGATTCGACATACGATTCCAGCGCGGGAGCCGGCGGGCCGAGCCAGCCGACATTCATGGCGTAACCTCGGCTTCGAGGAATTCCAGCATGCCCCGGCAGACTCGTTCCGCGCCTTTCCCATCGACCAGCGTGCGAGCCCGCTCGCTCCAGGTTTTCACCACGTGAGAACTTTCCAGCAGGCGGCGTATTTCATTGGCGATCATCGACGGCGTCACGTCGTAATGGATGCCCAGGTACGACCCGACCCCGGCCAGCTCGGCGGCGCGCGCGATTCCGATCTCGTTTCGGGCGGTGGCGATAAAAATCGTCGGCAACCCAAGGCAGCACCGTTCCCACGTCGTGGAGCCGCCGGCGCCTACGGCCAGATCGGCGGCGGCCATCATCTCCGCCATGTTGGTGACCCGGTGATGGAAGGTGCATTGCGGAATCAACCGGCAGACGGTACGGATTCGATCCGCGAGCGGATTGGCCGCTCCGACAATTACGTCCACCGCGATGTCCGGCCGGTGGATCATGCGAATGGCTTCCAGCGCCGTCTCGGTTACATTCTGGGGATCAGCGCCTCCCATAAAAATGAGAATTCGAGAAATGGTTCCGTCGCGGGCGCGGTCGCGTGTCTGGGCAGCGAGAAACTCGGGACGGAGCACGGCGAATTCGGGACCGAGCAGGCGACGGCAATGATCCGGGACAAGCTGATCGTAGCGGGAGGCGAAATCCTCGTAGTAATTCTGATCCAGAAGCAGATCGCAGTCGTGCAGGCGATCGGCCAGGTCGTCAATGACCATGATGTACCCCACGTGGGGTCGCATGAACTGTTCCCAGCGCTCGTCGAGATTGTAGTGATCGACCACCAGCCAGTCAACGGCGTCGGCGTCGGCCAGGACTTCCTGTGTCCGGCGGACATCATAATCCCAGTTGATATCGGGGCGGATATAGTCGACGGCCCGGTTTTCGGAAATGAACGGGTCGCGGTCGGGTGTGATCAGGCGTAAGTCGAACCCGGCTTCATCGATGTAATGGGCGAGGTGACCCGGAAGATCATTGCAGACAAACGTGACTTTCGCTTCCTTGTCGACCAGGGCCTGCGCCAGTGTCAGGCATCTCATGAGGTGACCGCTGCCGATCATTGACGATGAATCTGTACGGAATACAACCCTCATACAGCCCACTTCCTTTCATTAGAACCTACAACTAATATACGAGGAAAATGCAATAAAATCCACCGCCAATCGGAGCAAATCGGAGAAGTATGTTACATGCTACCCGCACCGAGGCCGGACATGACCCGGTTACAGCGGCTCTGCGGACATGAAATTCATTGCATCTTGGTGTCGCTACAGCTTTTGAGCGGCAAAGAATGCCTGGTCTTCCCGAAGCGACTTGCGATACCCTTCGCCATGTTCGATGTGATAATTCAATTGCATCAATTCAGGCTTTTCCTCAAGCAATGTCAGAATATCCTCGGTAGTAAATCGGGAATTATCGCCGTAGAGCGCCTCGTACACGGCCGTGACGAACGCGAAATCATCAGGCTCGTCAACCGTCCAGCGATGATGCGACAAATCGACCGGGCTTGTATAATGCCCGACCGCGAATCGTTCCGGATGGTTCTTGATGAAAGGCGTGACATGTTCGCGTTCGGACGGCAAGACGGCTTCACGCCAGGCGGTTTCGAGGCAGCCAAAGCGAAACACTTCGAAATCCAAACCGATCGGAAATGACCGTTCGACGCAATTGCTGACGTAATCGAAATTATTCTTCAGAAAATAGTTGATCCCGGCATCGATGACGGCCGGATCGGCCAACGGGCAATCACCGGTCAGCCGCACGACTGTTTCGGGATTAAAACGTCTGGCGGCGCGATAATACCGATCGAGCACATCCGACAGGCTGCCGCGAAAACAGGCCAGGTCCAGCTTGGCGCATAGTTCCGCTATGGGAGTATCATCGGGCCGGTCGCTGGTCGCCACGATCAGCTTCTCGATCATCGCCGACCGGGCCAGCCGTTCGAGATGCATCTCCAACATCGGCCGTCCCAAGATCGGCTTTAGAACTTTCCCCGGCAGACGCGTCGAGGAAACCCGGGCTTGTAGAATTGCCAGTATCATACGAAAGAGGGATAAACACATCCCGTGCCCGATTCGGGCGATTTCCGGTTATGATAATCATATGTCCCGCAGCGCATTCCGCCCGCCCTCACGATGCCTTCGTCAGTCCCCGGCGCCTATCGGCTGAATTTGCCGTCGCCTGCCCGAAAATAATTCCGCCCCAACGACAGGCGATACCGCGAGTGCAAGATTCGAAAAGGCGGATGATGCCGTTTCATCATCCGCCTTGGCGACCGCATTAATGCAAAGGAGGTGTTGCGTGTCACGATCAATCGCGCCCGACCTTGTGGGCGCGCGAGAGTTTTTCCTGTTTGATGCCGAGAGCCGATGCCAGCTCCGTGACCACGCGTTCCACGTCGCCATCGGTCAACTCCGGATACATCGGCAAGGTCAAAGCTTTGGCGTAATATTCCTCCGCGCCCGGGAGATTCCATGGATCGGTGGGGCTGACGCGGCGGTAATACGGCTGCAGATGCACCGGAATATAATGAACCTGGGTGCCGATACCTTCGGCGCGAAGACGATTCATCACGACAGCCCGTGAAAGCCCGAATTTATCGAAATCGATCTTGACGACAAACAGGTGATAGGCGTGGGTCGTTTGTGGTACGACGTGCAGCGGAGTCACCTCGCCATTTTTGAAAACGCGAGCGATCAATCGGCGGTAATTCTCGGCGATTTCGCGGCGTCGGGTCAGTGACTGCTGCAGCCGCTGCAGCTGGCTCAGACCCAATGCCGCCTGGATATCGGTCAGACGATAGTTGTATCCGAGATCATGCATTTCATAATACCACGGATTGGCCACTCCGCCGGCATCGTGGGCCAAGTCGGCGTTGACGAAATCGCTGCGCGTGATGCCATGGTTGCGATACATGCGGATCCGTTCGGCCAGTTCGTCGTTATCGGTCACGACGGCACCGCCTTCACCCATGGCCACATGCTTGACCGGGTGAAACGAAAACACGGTCAGGTCGCTGTGCGGATTGCCGCCCACACGATATTCCTGATCTCCGTGAAGGTAAGTCGCGCCGAGGGCATGACAGGCGTCGTCCACAATCCAGACGCCGTGTTCCATAGCCATATCGTGCAGCGCAGGCAGGTCGGCCGGCTGGCCGGCAAAGTGTACGGGAATAATCGCGCGGATGTTTCGGTTCGTGTCTTTTCGCAGTATTCGTTCGACGCTGTCGGGGTCGATCAGGCCGGTGGCCGGATCGATATCCGCAAAAACGACCTGCGCCCCGACGAAACGGGCGCAATTGGCGCTGGCGACGAACGTATTGGGCGACGTGATGACAGCCTCGCCCGGCTTCAGGCCCAGCGCCAGCATCGACAAATGCAGGGCCGCGGTTCCAGTGGCGCAGGCGATGGCATGCAATGCCCCCTGGTTGCCGGCCAGCGCGTCCTCGAATTCCGGAACCACCGGTCCCTGGGTCAACCAGTCGGATTGCAGGACGTTGACGACGGCGTCGATATCATCGCCGGTTATATAATGCCTGCCGTACGGCAGAAATCTTTCATCAGTCATGATCTCCTCCTGTGCGGCTCATACGCCGCCGACAACCGTTTCCGTCATCCGGTTCGCAATTGATTCGGGTCGCCGCACAAACGTCAATCGTCCGAGCGTATCCGACCGCGTCGCGGGTTCGGTTGAAAATGAGCTATCGACGTGGCGGCGGATTAATTCTCGAATTTGTTCCACATCGAGCCAGTCGGTGTTATTTCCGCTGGAATAGCTGAATTCCGGCAGGCACGGCCGCCCACCGAAGGCTCTCGTGAATTTTTCGACATCCCAGAGTTTCATCGAGGGCAGAATCACGAAATACGAATCGAACTCGATGCTGTTAATAGCGTCGGTGGCCGTGATCATTTCCTCGTGCAGTTTTTCCCCGGGCCGGATGCCGATGATTTTTCGTTCGCATTCCGGTGCAATCGCCTCGGCCAGATCGGTGATGCGGTAGCTCGGGATCTTGGGTATGAAGATTTCGCCGCCCCACATATGCGCCAGGGCATACAGAACCAGGTTAACGCCGTTTTCGAGAGTGATATTGAAACGGGTCATCCGCTCATCCGTGATGGGGATGATCCCTTCGCGCCGCTTCTTCATGAAAAACGGGATAACGCTTCCCCGGCTGCCCATGACGTTGCCGTACCGGACGACCGAAAACATGATATCGTGCCGCCCGCGGAAATTATTGGCCGACACGAATAACTTGTCCGAACAAAGTTTGGTCGCGCCGTACAGGTTGATTGGCGCCGCCGCCTTGTCGGTGCTCAGCGCCACGACCCGCTGGATGCCGTCGTCAATGGCGGTTTCCACGACGTTCTGGGCGCCGATGATATTGGTCTTGATCACTTCGAAAGGATTATATTCCGCCGCCGGGACCTGTTTGAGGGCGGCGGCGTGAATGACCACGTCGATGCCCTCCATGGCCCGGCGCAACCGATCCTTGTCGCGTACATCCCCGAGGAAAAAACGCACCTGTGGAAATTTCGACGGGGGATACTGTTGACTCATGTCGTACTGCTTTAGCTCGTCGCGGGAATAGACCACCAGCCGCCGGATGGTGGGGAACCGGTCCAGAACCGTTCCGATGAATTTCTTCCCGAATGATCCCGTGCCCCCGGTGATGAGAATTGATTTTCCTGATAACATGATGCGCGTTTCCTCCCCTTAGAGTCGGTCGATCAGCAATACGGTTGTGGCCACGCCGGTGAGGACCGACAGGCTGGCCGTGAGATATTTGAGCCAATCGTGTTCTTTCTTGATTTCAGCCGGAACGACGACGACATCACCCAAATCGACCTTGCGTCCTTTCACGTTGCCTGACGAGAACACCCGTCCGTTGGCCTTGATCAGCCGTGTCTGGCCTTTATCGGCGCGTTTGGTAAAACCGCCGGCCCGGTCGAGATAATAGGTCACTTTTTGGCCCGGCTGATACTTGATGGTGCCGTTGGCGGACACTTCGCCGAGCACGGAAATGCCGGTCGGCACCTCCGGGATAAAAACATCGTCGCCGGCCTGGAGGGCGAAGTCGCCCTCGGCCCCGTTGCTGGCCATGAGCCGATCCATATCGATAATTATGCGATCCATACCATCCGTTTGAAATTCGACCGCCGGCACCGGTTTGAGCAGGCCGGTGGAATCGGCTACCAGCGGCTGGGACCGGGTGAGGATATCCTCGATGTCTTTTCTTGCCAGATCGTCGGCGATGGCCGTCCGTTTGAAGACGGTCCCGGTGGGGAAGGCCTTATCCGTGAAGCCGCCCGCCCGTTTGATCAGCCGCCACAGGGTTTCATGATCCTGCGTCAACGAATATCGGCCGGGAAATTGTACCTCGCCGTCGATGGTCACCATCCGATGTAATTGATAACCGGGGATGCGGCGGACGAACAGCCGGTCGTTTTCTTTCAGCTGCAGGTTGTCCTGGGGCCGGGCCGGGCCGAGCGATACGTGCAGGAGATGGGTTTCGCCGACGCTGTCGATCCGCGCCAATTCGGCCTGGAGCATATAGGCGCTTTCCTTGAGGTTGCCGGCGAGAAAAATCAAATCCGATACGGCCATGTTTTCATAGAGGGGATACTGCCCCGGGTTCTGCACCATGCCGTCGATGTAGACATATTTTTTCCGTTCGACTTCGTCGGCGCTGTAAATATACAGAGAATCGAGATCACACAGCCTGGCGTTGGCGGCGGTGTCGCCCCGCAGAACCGATGCCAGATCGACGGCGATGATCTCGGTCCGCCCGTCACGATGATGACGATACAGATCGGCCCGATCCACATAAACCCCGCTTGGCAGCAGTTGCCCTTTGTCGATTAAATCGGAGATGCGCATCGATTCGGTGCGTTCGAACGTCCCCGGATGTTTGACCATGCCGTTGACCCAGACGATATTCTGCCGCATCTCGTAGATGGAGAACACCGACAGGTCATCGCCATCGGCCAGCGGCAGATTCTCCCGGTCTTCTGCGCGGAAATCGAGATCGACCACCTCGCGGGAATCGTTCTCGCCCACACGGTCGAGCATCAGGCGCCCCAGATAGGCGTCGGCGGTCGGGCCGCCGGCCAGGTCGATCAGATCGGCGACGGTTTCGTCCCCCAGCAATTCGTAGACGGCGGGACGCTTGACTTCGCCGCGAATCGTCGCCTGCGGTCCGGCCAGCGGCACGAAGATGACATCGCCGGATAGCAGGGGAACGTCGCAGGTCTTATCGCCCTTGATTAAAAAATCATAAAGATCGATCGGCGTCGATTTTTGATCGCGGATTAATTTGATCCGGCGGAATGACCCGTTTTCCGACGGCCCGCCGGCCATGTACAGAGCGTTGAAGAGCGTCGATAGGGCTGAAACGGCGTAGCCGCCGGGCGAGATTACCTCGCCATACACAAATACTTTGATCGTACGAATCTTTCCCAGGGTAACGCGCCGCTCGTAGCCGGTATACACGGTGGAGAGTTTGGCGTCGAGATGCCGCTTGAATTCGTCCAAGGTCATGCCCCAGGCGGGAATTTCGCCCACCTTGGGGATGAATATTTTGCCTTCACGGTCAACGGTGAGATTCCATTCCTGCTGCACCCTTCCCCAAAGGCTGACGATAATATTGTCACCGGGACCGAGAAGATAGTCTTCAGGAACCAAGGCCGGGTTGATGTCGCCGACGTGAGGCGCAGTGAACAAATTGTCGCCGAACCGCCTGACCGCCTTGCTCTCGGGGAGAACCAGTTGATGACCGGCGGGATCGGTCGCGGCGCTTTCTTTCGATATCGCTGCGGCGACGGCCTGGCGATGTCGCGCTCGCAACGAATCAGGCGCGGCTTGTTCCTCGTCATTATAAATCGGCGGCGTGTGATAGTCGCCATTTTCCGGTGCGGGACGGTCATGCTGCTGCTTGACCAGTTCGCGATACGCGTCCATCTGATCGCTGAGCGACTGGGCGAAGCCGTCACCGATCCAGTTGATGTAGACCAAAATGAGAATCAGGCCGCTAATCCAAATTATTTTTCTCATATGTCAACCTTCCATGGTTTTGCCGGAGACAAAGCAGCCGCAATGCCCGCCATGTCAAAAACCGTGTAACTGATTGATTTTCAGCGAGATAGGTATCATGGCTCCGCCGGCGAACGTCGCCGGAACGGGGCCGAAGGCGAAAAGATTTCGCCGACATCCGGAAAAATTTTCTCTGTCATTGGAAAAAAACGGCCCGTGGTGCGTCTTGACAACATGAGCAAATGTATGCCGGTTAAAAAAATAAAGCGCAGACTTGACAAAGATTCGGCGATATAGTAACTTGCGCATTCGTTTTTTGCAGCTTTTTTCCATATGCAAGTATGGAAAAGGGCAGGGCGCGATTGGAAACAAGGTGAACCGATGAGGGTTTGTTCATTATAGCGGTGGAGATAAGGATGAGAAAAGCTGCAGTCCTCTTTACGCTGAGTGTGATCTGCGCGTGGTGCCTGACTGCATCCGCATGGGGCGGCGGTTTGGAAATCTCGGGAGTCGGCGCCAAGGCCAAAGCCATGGGCGGCGCTTTCCGGGCGGTCGCCGACGATTGGTCGGCGGCATACTATAACCCGGCGGGTTTGTTTTACACCACGGAAGACCAATTGACGTTTGACGAGGTTTTTACCAATTATCAGTACTCCTATACGCCGGATGTAACATACGACGGCTACGGAGTCGGCTTTTACGACGGGAAGATTTATAATCGATACAAGGTATTGACGAATCCCACCCTGGGAGGATTTTTTAAATTTCCCGTGGCCGGTCGGAAAGTAGCCGCTGGGTTTGCGGTATTCCAACCATTCGACAAGAATCTTTCCTGGCAGGTATTCAGCCCGCTTAATAACGCCGCCTCCCTGCCGGGCCAACAGATTCAACACAATTTCGATGCGGTGGCGGTCAACGTCGTGGGTGCGATCGAACTGAAGGAAAATTTGCTGAGCTTCGGCATATCGGCCGGCGTCCTCAAGAATGATCTCGTGTACGGCGGATTCTTCCTCCGTCCCAACCCGGCCGATCCGTCGGCTCTCTTCTACGATCAGGTCGCCAGCCGGCCCAACGAATTGATTACCGAATGGCAGAATTCGGACGGCAAAGGATACGCGCCCAATCTTCGAGCCGGTTTCCTGCTCAAGCCCACGCCCCGGCTCAACATCGGATTGAGCTACGCCATCCAGACCAAGGCCACCGTGAAGGGTTCATCGTACTTCTATTATTACATGCCGGATAATCCCGCCTACCATACCCGGCCGGAAGTAATGACCTATCCCGACTCGATCAATTTCATCCTCTCATCGGGCGCCATATACAAAGCCGATGCCGATTTCAAGACCGACGTGACCCTCCCCGCCCAGTTGGCCGGCGGCCTCGCCTACCAGCTCAACGACAAGACCCTGGTCGCGGCTGACGTTGAATACACATTCTGGTCGCAATTCGACGGATACAAATTCCATTACACCTTCGCCGATGCGAATATCACGACCAACGGTCCTATGAATACCTGGATGACGCAGGATCTGGCGGTTCCCGTCGATTGGAAAAACAGCCTGAAGGCTGCGGTCGGCATTCAATACGCCTACCGTGACGGGGTCTTGGTGCGCTGCGGATATTCCGCGGATCAATCGCCGGTCAAAGACGGGACTCAGAGTCCCGCCTTCTTCGATCCCGGGCTGGCGCATAGCTTTAACCTGGGATTGGGGCTGGTTTTCGAGAATGTCATCATCGATCTGGCGACCGAATACCGGTTGTATCCGGAGGCCACCGAAAACGGCAATATGGATATCACGGGCGACGGTATCGCCGCGGATATGATCGTTGACAATATGCCGGGGGTCTACAAAGGTTCGGCATTCGAGTCCATCATTCAGTTTACTGTCCGGTTTTAGCGGAGGATGACGATGAAATCAAGATTTATCATAGCGGCGTTGATCGTTATCGTGGGTGCGCTCCTGGTCGGCGGTTGTACCGACAAGACCAAGGATAATCCGACCCGTCCCCAGGCGCCGGAACAGGGATTGCCGTTCCTCAACTCCTTTTCGTTTTATTCCCTGTTTTTCTCGACCGAGAAGAATCCGGGCTACATGCCTGCGACCGCGCTGGTCCCGCCGGGATATAACTGGCAGAGCGGCGGCGGAAGCCCTTATCCGGTGCTATATATGCTGTCTCCCTTCCAAGGTGACGACCGGTACTATTTCGAACACGGTCTGGCTGACGTTGCCAATCGGCTCTGGTCGGAGGGCAAAATTCAGCCGATGATTATCGTCTCCATCGACGGGCGATCCCCGTTGGGCGGCTCGTTCTTTGTCAATTCCGCCGCCCAAGGCCGATATTTTTCGGCGTTGACCGAGGATGAAGACTTTATCATTCAGCATTACTACAACCGGAACAATTTCCCGTTTCCGGAAGTAAACATTGTCAAGCTTTTGAAAAGCCAAGCCCTGGTCAACCGTCTCGACGACTGGTACCTCACCGTTCCCGATCCCAAGTCCCGGGCCATTTGCGGCGTCGGTATGGGCGGATATGGCGCTTTCGCGACTGTCCTGAAAACCGACATGTTCGGTTCGGTGTCGGCCGTCAACGCGCCGCTGGATTTCGACGGCG
>CAZJWR010000017.1:0-27675 GCA_964549765.1 uncultured Ignavibacteriales bacterium | reverse complement strand
GATTCGGTCTATGACGATCAGTTTGGGGCGCAGACATTCGCGTTCAAACCAACCGATTCTCTCACGGGAGATCGCTCGACCTTGCTGCAGCGGCATATGATTCATGTTCCCATCGATTCGCTGGGCAACGAGAACAGTGCTGCGGCGCAATTTATCTGGGATGCCTGGATGAAACAGAATATCGCGAACCTGTACCTTGCCGACAGCGCCGGACAGGCGGCCAATTTCCTCAACATGCCGAAACTGCTGATCGAATCGAAGAACGCGAACTTTTACTATACCGATCAGATGGATGGCTTCATCCAGTTCCTCGACGACATCGGCGACACCAATCATACGGTCATCGATTTCGAAGGGAACAGCCTGTTGACCGGAACCGCGGATCATTTTCTGTACGATCTGCTTGAAGACATCCTCATCTTCCATTCCGAACATTTTCCGGCTTCGGGAGCGGTCAAGAATAAGTAGTCGTCGGTCCAGGCGGAAAATCTATCAGCCGGGGGACAAATTCCCCCGGCTTTTTTTTGCGGGTCTGTCCGCCGAGAATGATAGGTCGGCCGGGAACAAACGGACGATCCCGACCATTCTTTAGGACAGCGTCCCCTGCGATCGGAACGGAGAAGCCCGAAGTGTTTGAAAAAAACGAGGCCCTGCGGCGGGCGCAGAAGAATTTGTGTAAGTCGGTACGGGACAGGTAATTTGACGAAGAGAAAGTGCTTGACAGTAACCGCTTGAATATATAGTTTGAAAGGCTATGATACTGAATTTGCGCGCTTTGGAAAGCCTCCCGGCCCGCGTGACCCTGACCGATGGCGCCAACCGAATGCATATCGAAGGGGTGGGGTTCACGGCGATTGGGATGGTCACGGCCGATTTTGAGGTTGTGCCCGGCGATCATGTGTATTATTGTCATGGGCAAGCTGTGACCGAAGCGCGGTTGGAATGTTCGCGGTGCCTCGAACCGTATACGGCGACTCTGCGCGGCGAGATCGATTTCTCCATTCAGGAGGTTGCCGACGTCGCCGCCGTCAGTCGCGACGAGGCGCTCGATAACGAGTTGCTGGTTGCTGCCGGTTCGTCGGAGATCGACATCTCCGGGCCGGTCCGCGAAGCGTTGCTTTTGGGAGCTCCGCTCAAACCGCTGTGTCGCGACGATTGCCGCGGCCTATGCCCCATATGCGGCGTCAACCGCAACGAAGAAACGTGTGAATGCAAGGTAGAGAAAACGGATCCTCGATGGGACGCCCTCCGCGACCTGCTGAAATAGACACGAGTACGATCCGAAAGCGAAGGAGAGATCATGCCCTTACCAAAACGGAGACACTCCCGGACCCGCGGGCGCAAACGCCGGACGCATTGGAAATTGCAACCGCCGACCATCGTCGAATGCGGCCACTGCCATCAGCCCAAGCTGTCGCATCATATCTGCCCCAATTGCGGTTACTACAAGGATGAGGAAATTATCGCGGTCGGTTCGTGACCTCAGAAAACGCCCTGGTGATGACTGAAGAAAGAAAGCCGACTTTTGCGCTCGATGTCATGGGAACCGATACCGGTCCCGCGACCATAATCCGCGGCGCCATCGACGCCGCGCGCGAGTGCCCCGATGTCTGCAAAATCGTGCTTGTGGGCCGAAGCGATATAATCAAATCCGAACTGGATCGGTATCACGACCTGCCGCCGAATATCGACGTCCATCACGCCCCGGAGGAGGTCACGATGCACGACTCGCCTGCTGACGCCGTGCGGCGGCGCGACACCTCCATTGCCGAGGCGATACATCTGCATAAAGAAGGCCATGTCGATGCCGTCATATCACCCGGCAATACCGGTGCCGTGATGGGCACGGCCATGCTCAATTTGGGCCGCCTGCGCGGTGTCAAACGCCCCGCCATCGCCTCGTTTTTCCCGACCGTGGAGATGCGGCCGACCATTGTCCTCGACGTGGGCGCCAATTCCGACTGCAAGCCGCTCAACCTGTACCAGTTCGGCGTCATGGGATCGATCGTAGCCAACCATATGTTCCGCATCGACCGCCCCCGTATCGGGTTGCTGTCGATCGGCGAAGAGCGGAGCAAGGGGAATGATTTGATCCTGGAGGCGCACGCTCTCCTCGATGCCAACAAATCACTTAATTTCATCGGCAATATCGAGGGCCGCGATATTCTCATGGGCAAGGTCGAGGTCGTCGTCACCGACGGCTTCGTCGGCAACGTCGTGCTGAAATTCGCCGAATCGGTGGAGGGATTTCTCACCTCCTCCATCCGCCGTCAGGTATCCACGAATATTTTTTCGCGATTCGGCGCCCTGCTCATGTCGCCGTTTTTGCGGCGTCTGCGGAAGACCTTCGATTACGCCGAGGTCGGCGGCGCCCCGCTGCTGGGGATCAATGGCGTGTGTATAATCTGTCATGGAGAATCGTCGGCCAAAGCCATCCGCCAGGCCATTATGGTCGCGCGCGAGATCGTCGGCGATCAGATCAACAAGAAGATCGAGACGGAACTGCTGGCCGGCCGCAACGGCGACATCACCGTCGCCGGTTCGGTAAACGGCATCAGGAAATTACGATAGGGATTTTAACGTAGGACGCAGCCGATGGTAAGACCCAAAATTGCCGGGATTGGATCATTTGCTCCCGCGAAAATACTGACGAACAGCGACCTGGAAAAGATAGTCGATACCTCGGACGAGTGGATCATCAGCCGGACCGGGATCAAGGAACGGCGCATCGCTTCCGACGATGAAGATAATTCCGATATGTGCGTGGCGGCGGCTCAGGGCGCCTTCAAAATGGCCGGCATGACCCCGGCCGATATCGATCTCATACTGGCCGGAACGGTGACCCCCGATTTTCGTCTGCCGTCGCTGTCCTGCATGATCCAGAAAAAACTCGGCGCCGTCAACGCTGCCTCGATGGATATCGTCGCGGCGTGTGCCGGCTTTATTCACGGCCTTTCCGTGGCCCAGGCCTATGTCAAGGCCGGGATGTATAAGCGCGTCCTGGTGTTTGGTTCGGAAAAATTGAGTTCGATCACCAATTACGAGGACAGAAATACCTGCGTCTTGTTCGGCGATGCCGCCGGGGCGGCCATAGTCACCGAATCCGACGACGATAGCGGTATTCTCGCGACCTACCTAAAATCGGACGGTACGCTGGATAATCTGCTTTATATTCCCGACGGCGGCACCCATGCTCCCTGCTCGCATACCAACGGCGACAAGAGTCATCGGACCAACACCTGTATCCGCATGAACGGCAACGAGGTATTCAAACATGCCGTGCGCTTCATGGGCGACGCGGCGGCGCGGGTGGTCAAGGAAGCCGGGCTTACCTCCGATGATATCGATCTATTCGTCCCGCATCAGGCCAATATTCGCATTATCCGGGCGACTGCCGCCCGGCTGAAACTGCCCTGGGAAAAAGTGTTTTTGAATATCGAAAAGTACGGCAATACCTCGGCGGCCTCGGTGCCGCTGGCGCTCGACCAGGCGATTCAGGCAGGGCGCGTCAAGAAAGGGGATAATATCGTCACGGTCGCCTTCGGCGGCGGCCTAACATGGGGAGCGGCGCTGATCCGCTGGTAAGGAGTGACCGGAATAGCATTCATATTTCCCGGGCAAGCCTCACAATATGTCGGGATGGGGCAGGAATTACACCGGAAATCCGACCGCGTCAAGGGCTTTTACGCCCAGGCGTCGGAACTTTTGGGAGACGACCTGGCGCGAATATCATTCGAAGGCCCGGCCGAAACGCTCAAGCAGACGATATATACCCAACCGGCTATTCTGATTCATTCGCTGGCGCTTCTCGAAATCGCCGGCGACGATCTGCCACCACATGAATATGCCGCCGGGCACAGCCTGGGGGAATATTCGGCTTTGGTGAGCTGCGGCGCCATGAGTTTCGAAGACGCCATCACCGCCGTCTGCACCCGGGCCGAACTGATGGAGGACGCCTGCCGGGCCAACCCCGGAACCATGGCCGCCATCCTGGCGCTGCCCGAGGATAAGTTGGATGAAGTGTGCCGGGCCGCCTCGGCCACGGGTGTTGTCACCAAGGCGAATATAAATTCATCGATGCAGGTCGCCATTTCGGGTGAAAGGGCTGCCGTCGAAGAAGCCTGCCGTCTGGCGAGTGAAGCCGGGGCCAAACGGGCCGTGATGCTGGAAGTCGGCGGCGCCTTTCATTCCCCGCTGATGGAGCCGGCGGTCGACGGTATGGCCGCCTGTCTCGAAAAATTATCGATCAACCCGGCCAAACCGCCGGTGGTGGCCAATGTCACCGCCGCGCCCGTTTCTGATCCGGATGAAATCCGGCGGTTGCTGGTGAAACAGATCACGGCCCCGGTAAGGTGGCGCGATACGATGGCTTTTTTCGCCTCCGAGGGCGTCGATACCATCATCGAAATCGGCCCCGGAAAGGTTTTAACGGGATTGGCAAAACGCGATATGAAAGGAACCACGGCTCACAATATCGATACGCTGGCCGACCTGGAGCAGATCGTGGCCGTGCATAACAGGCAGGAATAGCGGCATGCAGATTCTGGAAGGAAAAACGGCGCTGGTCACCGGTTCCGCTCGTGGTATCGGGCGAGCGATCGCCGAAAAACTGGGATCGCTGGGCGCCAATATCGTCATTTCCGATGTTCTGGCCGACGAGGCCGAAAAGACTGCCGGTGAACTGTCGGCCAGGGGGATGACCGCCATGAGCATCGCCTCGGATATCACCAGTCCGGACGATATCGACCGCATGCTCAAGGCGATCATGGAAAAATTTCAGCGTCTCGATATTCTGGTCAATAATGCCGGCGTCACCCGCGACGGCTTATTGATCCGCCAGACCCCGGAAAGCTGGGATTTGGTGATGAATGTCAATCTCAAGGGGGCCTTTTTGATGACCCAGGCGGCGGCCCGAATTATGATGAAAGCCCGCTCAGGGAAAATCATCAATATCAGTTCGGTCGTGGGGCTGATGGGTAATGCCGGACAGGCCAATTATTCGGCCTCGAAAGCGGGGCTGATCGGATTGACCAAATCGACGGCCAAGGAATTGGCCGGTCGCGGAATCACGGTCAACGCCGTGGCGCCGGGTTATATCGCCACCCACATGACGGAACAATTGCCGGAAGCGGCCAAACAAGCTTTTTTGGATGCCATCCCCCTCAAACGGCCCGGTTCGGCTGCCGACGTAGCGTCGGTGGTGGCCTTTCTGGCCTCGCCCGATGCCGATTATGTCACCGGCCAGGTATTGCAGGTGGATGGCGGATTGTTGATGTGAAAACAGAATTCAAGGGTATTGTGCCACAATTTACAAGGAGTGAGGAATGTCGATCGAAGCAAGAGTCAAAGAAATTGTCATGGACAAACTGAATGTAACAGCGGAACAGGTTACCGAAGACGCCTCATTTGTCGAGGATTTGGGCGCCGATTCTCTGGATCAGGCGGAACTGGTTTTGGCGCTGGAAGACGAATTCAACTTGCAGATATCGGATAAGGAATCGGAGAATCTTCTGACAGTCGGAAAAGCCATCGACTACATCAAGCAGCACGTCAAGGAAGAATAAATACCGGAAACAGGGAAGTTCTTCGCTTATGAAAACACGGGTAGTCATAACCGGCTTGGGCGCGGTGACGCCGCTCGGGCGCGACTTCGCAACAACTTGGACGAATCTGCTGGCCGGAAAATCCGGCGTCAGGCAGATCACGTCATTCTCCACGGACGGTCTGTCATCGAGAATCGCCGCTCAGGTCGGCGAATTCGACCCCGAGGCGTATATCGACAAGAAGGCGCTCCGCCGCATGGATACCAACGAGCAGCTTTGTCTGGTCGCGGCGCAGATGGCCTTCGACGACGCCGGCTTGAAACAGGACTCGTTGGATCCAGACCGCTGCGGAGCCATAATCGGGTCGGGAATCGGGGGTATCCAGACTCTCGAAGAGCAGCACAAAACCATGCTGGATCGCGGCGCGGATCGGGTATCGCCCTTTTTTATTCCGATGATGATCATCGACATGTGTGCCGGCCTGGTGGCGCTGCGATTCGGATTCCGCGGACCCAATTATGCCACCGTATCGGCCTGCGCCTCCTCGGCGCACGCCATCGCGGATGCGTTCCACGCTATCCAGCGAGGCGAGGCCGATATCATGCTGACCGGCGGTTCCGAATCGGCCATAACCCAGCTGTCGATGGCCGGTTTCTGCGCCGCCCGGGCGATATCCACACGCAATGATGAGCCGGAGCGGGCCAGCCGTCCGTTCGATCGCGACCGCGACGGTTTTGTCATGGGCGAAGGATCCGGTATTCTAATTCTGGAATCGCTGGAATCGGCCAAGGCGCGAAACGCCCGTATATACGCCGAAATCATCGGCTGCGGGATGACCTGCGACGCCTACCACATCACGGCGCCGCTGCCCGACGGCAGCGGTGCGGCCAAAGCCATGGCCTTGGCCGTCAAGGACGCCGGCATCAGACCGGATGAGATCGATTATGTCAACAGTCATGGCACCTCGACCGATCTGGGCGATATCGCCGAAACCAAGGCGCTCAAGACCGTCTTCGGCGACCACGCCCGAAAACTGGTGATCAACTCGACCAAATCAATGACGGGACATCTCCTAGGCGCCGCCGGCGGCGTCGAATCGGCGGTGACCGTCAAGTCAATAAAAGAAAGTATCGTTCATCCGACCGCAAATCTCGAAAACCCCGATCCCGAATGCGATCTTGATTATGTTCCCGGCAAGGCTCGGGAGATGAAGATCAATTACGCTATCAGCAATTCCTTCGGTTTCGGGGGACATAATATCAGCATTATATTTGCGGCCCATCACGCGCAGTGATATGTTATGGGATTGTGGGAAGCGTTGAAGACGATTCTCGGTCCGCACCATGTTGACCGTATCGAATCGCTTTTGCGCGAGTTTCAGGAAAAAGTAAACTACCGCTTTCGGGATCCCGAGCTTCTGCGGATCGCGCTCACGCATCGATCGTTCGCTAAATCCGGCAACGATACCTGGCTGCCGTCCAATGAACGCCTGGAATTTCTCGGAGACGCCGTGCTCGGCCTGATCGTCTCCGAATTCCTTTATGCCAAATATCCCGAAAAGCTCGAGGGCGGGCTGACCAAATTCAAGTCGCTTTTGGTCAACGAAACCACCCTGTCACGCACGGCGGAAGCGCTGGGATTGGGCAAATATATTCTCCTCTCCGAGGAAGAAGATCGCGCCGGCGGCCGCTCCCGTCCCTCGATTACCGCCGACGCCCTGGAATCGGTTATCGCCGCCATGTATCTTGACGGCGGACTGGTCTCGGTCAGGCCATTCGTGACCAGGCATTTGCTTTCCCAGGTCGAAACTATCGTGACCGACAAAACCTTCCGCAATTTCAAAGGCGATCTCCTTGAATATCTCCAGGCGTCCGGCGCGGGGATGCCGCGCTACGAGGTCACCGACGAGGAAGGTCCCGAACATGAAAAAACATTTGTGGTATCCGTGTTTTGCAACGGCGAAGCGATCGGATTCGGTTCGGGGATGTCGAAAAAGGACGCCGAACAGAAAGCGGCCGCCCAGGCCCTGGCGCGGCTGCGGGCGCGGGATCAATCGAGCTCCGACCCCAATTGACACATGGGCCGGGCTATGTTAAATTAGCGCCGTACAAGATATGACAACAGCAACCGGAGAATGATGCCTGCGCTGCCATCGACGCGCATGTATCGAGGGAGGCAGAGATGAATATTGTAGTCGTTATAAAACAGGTTCCCGAAATCGAATTGGTCCGCGTTGACGAAAGCGCCGGCAAGGTGACGTTGCCATCGGGTCCCGGAGTGGTTAATCCCTTCGACGAATACGCTATCGAGGAAGCTCTCCGCATAAAGGAAAAGAACGGCGGCAAGGTCACCGTCGTCACGGTCGGCGGCGACCGCGCCGAATCGGCCTTGCGACAGGGTCTCGCGGTCGGTGTCGACGAGGCCGTTCTGGTAACCGATCCCGGTTTCGAGGGCTCCGATCCCCAGGCAGTCGCCCGGATTCTGGCTGCAACCATAAAGAAAATCGGCGATGTCCAATTGGTGCTGGCCGGGAAACAGGCTGTCGACGACGATTCGGCTCAGGTGCCGGCGGCCCTGGCCGCTAATCTGGACTGGCCGCAAGTGCTGTTTGTCAGAAAAACCGAAAAGATCAGCGATACCGAAGCCACGGTCGAACGCACCACCGAGGAGGGATACGACACCGTAACCACCGCCCTGCCGGCGGTGCTGTCGGTCGTCAAGGAAATCAACGAACCGCGCCTGCCGTCGCTCAGAGGCAAAATGGCCGCCAAGAAGGCGACCATCGTCAAATGGGCGGCGTCCGATCTGGACGGTTCGCTTCTGGAATCTGTCGGCGCCAATTCTCCCACCAAAACGCTCAAGGCGGCGTCGCCGCCCCCCAGGCAAAAGGGAGAAATAATAACGGGTGAAACGCCCGAGGAAATCGCCGATACTCTGATAAAGAAATTGCGCGACGACCAGGTTATTTAGGTGCATATAACCTGAAAAATTTCTTCGGCATGCGGCAAAAAGTCCTTGCATTTGCTTCCGCCGTGGTTTAATTCGATCAGAATGTAACAACGGCGTAGCATTGTCACAGCTTGAGGTTGAGCCATGCGTTGCGATTTTTGCGGCGAAGAAATTGAAGCCGTTCCCTTCCAAAAAGACGGCATGAATTTTTGCTCGTTGGAATGCTCGGATGCAATGGAAACGGGTGAATCGATCCCACTGGGTGAAGACGTGCTCGATGATCCCGACGAATATGAAGGCGACGACGAGGACCTGGAAGAAGAACAAATCGATGACGAAGACGAAGATGACGATGACGAATATTCGGACGATTATATAGACGCAGATTTCCTCGACGACGATGAGCGGGATTACTGATCCCGCCGGGAAATCGCCTGCCGGAATCGCCGGTTATCAACCGGCCCGCCGGCCGTTCGGATAAGCGTTGTCGGTCCATGTCGGAACGGCCGAGGCGGGGACTCAGGCGGTCATGACGATAATTTTCCTGATACTTGCTATCTGCATCGTTGTCGGTTTGGTGTTGTTTGTGACGACCCGAACCGTCTTTTTTTTGTCATATCGCGAGCGGCGCCTGACCGCTTCGTTGACCGTTCTCGGATGCGGCGTCCACTATGCCGACGGGCGGATCGGGATCGGGTGCGGACGGCTCGTCCACTATTTCAAACCGTCGCCGGAAGAGCCGCGTAAAAAGAAAAAAGCGAAAAAAGCCGAACGGGAAGCGGCAAAGGAAGGGAAAAAGCCCAAAAAGGGCCGCCGGATGAAACTCGGCGTAATCCTCCGGATCGCCAAAGCGCTGTTCCTTTTTGTCGTTGATATGCTTTCACGAATCCGCTACGACGGGGGAGAATTGACCGTGGTTCCCGTCATCGCCGATCCGGCCATCGCCGGCATGGCCTACGGATGGGGACAGGCGTTTTACGGCGTATTCCCCGCCCTGCGCCGGACGATCGATGTGGTCCCGACTTACGGGCGGGAAAAGAGCCGACTTTCGGGGCATATTGCCCTGTCGTTCCCCAATCGCGGAATCGTCGTTCCCGTCTGGAGGCTGCTTCGAAATATGCCGATAAAAGAATTGATACGCCATCGTTTTTCAGGAAGAGGTGGATGATGTCCAACAATGTCATGGAAGTGATCAAGGGAATCGTCGGAGAACTCAGGGGAATCGCCACGGCGGAAGCCGTCGTGGGCGACGCTGTGACCATCGGCGACAAGACGGTCGTGCCTGTCGTCAGAATCTCCGTCGGCTTCGGAGCCGGTGGGGGCGAGGGAGACAAGGACAAATCCGCCAGCGGTTTCGGCGCCGGCGGCGGCGGCGGATGTGTCATCGAACCGGCCGCGTTCATTATCATGGACAAGAACGGCGTTTCGCTTCTTCCGGCCAAGCCGGGCAAGGTCGATTCTTTCGTCGACGCCATCCCGGCCGTGGTCAACAAGATTATGGATTTGAAAAACAAGCTCAAGAAGACCAAGGGCGACGGCGAGGGGCACGACGAGGATGCCGAGAAACCGTCACCCGACACGGATACGCCGGAAGCCGAACAGGAATAAGGCCGAAGGCGCGTCAGCCGACTCCCGGCAGAGTTTTATCGCGTATCATCCGGGGTAAAAAATTCGTGACATCATCTGACGAACCGATCGAGTATCCCATCGACGGCACCCTCGACCTTCACCAGTTTCGGCCTCAGGAGGTCAAAGATGTCGTCGTCGATTACATCGACGCCTGCCTAGAACGCGGCATCTACACCCTGCGCATCATCCACGGCAAAGGCATCGGCGTCCAGCGCGAAATCGTCCGCTCCATCCTGAAAAAACATCCGGCGGTCGTCTCCTTCCGGCATGAAGGCGGTTCCGGCGGCTCGTGGGGCGCCACCGTGGTCGATCTGCGCCGTCCCGATAAATCCGCAGAATAGCAGGCGGCGATTTCGGTAACCGGAAACCCCAAAGGCTTATTCGAGTCAGGGGCGTCGTTTACGTTTCAATCATCCGGTCTCCCTCGCACCACCCGATGCCCTCGTCTATCTGATTAGGCCCGGGCGTATCTGCAAATAGCCATTTCCTCATCGGTGACGACGGCAAAATCGGATCGTCCCTCGGTCCACGCCCCGGCGTCGGCCAGGATATAATCACCGCCGCCGATATCGGTGTTGAGGTACGGCACATGGGTATGGGCGATGATGGAGATGCGGGCGCTTTCACCGTCGCCACTTTGGTCAATACCGTTTACCAGCCGGTCTGAGTAGTACTCGAACTGGTTGGGATGATTCACCGGATAATCCGCTTCATTCGGATAATCACTCTGTTCCACAGAGCCGTCCTTGACGCCGATCGCAAAGTGCTCGTCCTTTTTGATCACCGACGTGGCCACGAGCAGACCGGCGAAGAACTGCTCCACTGCCCGGATTTCCTTGAACATCAGTTGGGCCGGCTCCCACAACGGCTGGTTGGGATTGGAAAGATCCGTCCATTTGTCGGCGGCAAAACCGTGCTCCAGGTGCACCTTGCCCTCGCCGGCAAAGAACCGATAACCGGCAAAATGGCGATGTTCAAAATCATGGTTGCCGTACAGATAGTGAGCGCGCATGCTGTCGAGTGTGTTGAATATCAGACCGTAATCGTTATGGGACATGGTGATCTCACCCACCGTGGCGTTGCCGCCGCCGATGCCGGGAAAGCGAAGTTCGTACATGTCTCCCATCTGATAGACGCGCAGCGTTTTCCCCCGCCGCGCGAGAATGCGTTTCAATGTCGACAAATAATCGAGCATGTGCAGCATGTTCGCCGAGTTGTATTTGAAATTGTCGAGGTTCTGTGAACGGATATACATATGCATGTCTGGTACTGCGACCAACATGTCGCAACTATCCAAGATGGGCTTCCAGTCATTCGGAAATTCAGTCGGTTTGCCGTCATTGCTCAGCACCTCGATGCGGCCGTTATCCTTGATAAAATCTTCAATTATCTTCATTGCTTCCCCCATTTGAATGAGTCGACCGGATTCCCATTCAGTTCAATCCACTCGATGCGATACAAATCGGATCCCGTCGGGCGCAGATGGAAATTCATCGGGTCGTCGGCTTTGAGCTCGTACCAATGCGACACCTCATAGCGGGAATTTTCCTTATGGCGGATGTCGGCGCAAAAGAACGTATCCGTCGGGAGATTTGCCAGACTGTCGGTAATAGACAGGTCTCGGGGACCCAGCATGCAAGAGATAGGCGATATCATGATTGCATCGTTCCAAAATACCGCCAGCGTGTCGCCGACGCAGACTTCGGTGCGATAAAAATCCGGATATTCATACCAGATCGTTACCGTACCGGATGTGGTCTTGAATTCCTTCATATATGTCTGTATATGAGGATCTTCGTAATCGCGGCCCCATCCTTCTTTTTCGCGGCATTTTTGCCTGCTGCCGACGCTGGCGACCTTTCGTTCCTCGACGTTTTTCCATTCGGCAAACAGCTGATCGATGATAAAATAGGGCATGCCCGGCTTCAAAAGGGAATCGTCGAACGCCGCGCGCAGATTAGGCGATGTTACTTCGGCATAGAATAACTCCCGGTTCGGTGACTGGATGGTATGAGTGCCACCGAAACACCCGACCATGACAATAACCAGCGGCAAAATGAAAAGCGAGACATGACAAACCGATTCACGGTTTTCGAATTTCATAAAACGCATACATGCACCTCCTTATTCCATCAGGTTGTTGAAGTTCGTGAACATGGGATGATCGGGAAATATCTTCCGCAGTTCCCTGAGATTGACATCCAGAAGATTATCCTCGGGTACGACGAAGCGATCATATTGTCCCTTGGTGATGATGGCTTTGAGGTCGTCCCACCATTCCTCGGGACCGGCCGACAGCTCCAACACCGGTGTCGGGAAATCGCTTCCCATAATCACTCGCTCCGGCGGCAACTTTTTGACTTTATCATGATAGGGAACCCGCATGGGAATGGCGAAGGCCGATACATCGACATAACATTTACCCGGAAATTCGCCCTGGGCGCTGCGGTTGACGTACGATGCGATGGTGTCGAAATCGGAATGTTCCAGCAGCCCATGTGCGATGCCGCCGGAAAAATAGGGCGCTCCACAATGGGCGAAAATAATCGTCGTCCCGGCTTCCAGAGCGCGGCGAAGATTATAATGTATGCCTCTGACATCGGGTGTATACCAGGCCTTGCCGAACCGCAGCCAGTTCCAGAATCCATCGGCGGCCGTCCATGACAGAAAATCATTCGATTTGTTTTTATCGTCATGCGGCGGAATGGCGTATTCGCCGCCGACGTGCAAGAGCAGCGGCAGCGGTTTGCCGTTTTTGGCCGTGGCCAAAAATTTCATGGCCTCGCCGACCCGCTGATCGGCGATCGAAAATTCCTGCGCCGACGGCAGCCATTTCATTAGCACCGCCCCCGCCGCCACGACGTCGTGCGTCCGCGATTCGAAATTCGGATCGTACGGATGGACCGAGGCGCCCAGCAGGACTTTGTCCGGCAATGCCGGGCGGAGTTTATCCGTGATATACTCGTTGTGCACCCACATATGAGATAAATCCTCGCGGCGGTTTCCGGACGAATCGTATATCGGATCGAGCGCCAGGCAGACCACCTGATCGACCTGCGATTCACCGATCGTCTTCACCGTCTGCTGGTGCAGCCTTTCGTCTTTGACCTCATGCGCGGGCAGCCGCACGAAGGTCAGGAACGATTTGAAGACAGTGCTTTTCTGATATGCGGGGGAAAATTTGCCCCAATGCGGCCATTGGTCGCCGACCAGACCGATATGCATATGAGCGTCAATAATTTTATCGGGCATGATGCCTCCTCGTGTCATCAGCCGACTATGCCGATGCGGCCGTGACATGCTACGAGTTATATGTCTTAATCCAGCCCTGATGCAGTTATTGAGTGATGTTTAAATAAGCCGAATCCGGCCCGAATTGTCAAGATGTATTTTGAATGCGAGTTATCTATCGGCAACGTCACCGCCGGTCTGCGTTCGAATGCCGGCTATTTCTCTCTCTCCGATTCGCCATTGTCCTCGTCCCGGCTCTTCTTTTTCCCGGTGATATCGTCGGGGTTGGTGGCTTCGAGTTCGGCCGACGGGCTCGCCATGGAGACATTATTCTCGGCCAGCTTGAGGCGGAAAATATTGAACATCGACACGAATACGGCGGCGATGAACGGCCCCAGCACTATCCCCAGCAGCCCGAACATCCCGATGCCACCCATGATGGACAGGAACAGCAGCATGGTATGCATGCCGGTTCGGCCGGACACCAGCATCGGCCGCAGAACATTGTCGATCTGGCTGACGACAACCGTCCCGATGGTGATCAATAGGATCCCTTTGACATAATTCCCGGTGAATAGCATAATCAATCCGGCGGGGATATATACCAGATAGGTGCCGAGGATGGGGATGAAGGCCAGGAAGGCCATGACCGCGCCCCAAAAGACCGGCGACGGCAGTCCCAGAGCAGCGAACATGATTCCGCCTAAGGTGCCCTGGATTAACGCCACGACGACGCCGCCGTACATGGTGCTCTCGATGACATTCTTCAAGTGCCGGATGGTCATATGGGTTTTTTCCGGACTCATCGGGATAACTTCACGGATTTGCTGCAGCAACGCCTCGCCGTCCCGAAAAAGAAAAAACATAAAAAAGATCATCAACAAAAATTGCAGCAGGACGCGGCCGGCGTTGGCAATAATCTGGGTCGCCTGAGAGAGAGCGACCTTGGAGACCGATTTGAGAGCGTTCTCGATAACGGTCTTGGGATCGAATTTTGACAAATCGATGTATGGTGCCAGCTTGTTTTGGATCATGATATAGTACGAAGAATGAGTAAAATCGAACAGCTTGTCGAGCTTCCCCTGGTCGGCCCAGTTTTTAAACTGCTCCAGCATCCCCATCGCCTCCTGGATCAGCGCCACACCCAGATAGGTGACCGGTCCGATAATCAGAATGACGATCAGGGCGGTCATTAGAACCGACCGGATATTACCGGACTTGATATATTTTTCGAGCTTCGTATAGAGGGGATAAAAGATGATGACGAAAATGGCGGCCCAGAAGATCGGCGTAAAGAACGGTTCCAGCAGGCGATAGAACAGGTAAAACGAAACGGCGACGACCCCGAAAAATATGGCGGCGTATAAATATTCCTTTTTCATGCGAGATCGCTTCCTGTCCGGCTTCCGATCATGCTACGGATGGAGTTATCTATCTATTGGATCGACAATTCCCCGGCAAATCACCACCCAGGGAGTATATTCTCAAGTCGGCAGGGATCACCGAAAAATGTGCGGCGTCACGGGTGGAGGATCGATAAAAATCCCCGTGGTTCAATCCATGATTATCCGGTTTCGCCGCGCTTCTTCGGCTATGGAATCAATCCTTCTTTTCCCCTTTGCCGTTTCCCTCGTTCTTGCCGCCGGTGCGGCCCTTCTCCAGCGCTTCCAGTTCGGCGGGGTCGATCTCGATGCGCGGGCGTTTTATGCCGAGATAGCGCTGGTACCATTTCCACCTCTTGCGCTCGGCTCTCAGCTTCCTTTTATAAAGCTTTTCCTTCTTATAGGCGATGGCGTCATGCGCCTCGATTTTCTGCAACAGGTTTTCGATATTTTCGCGGCGCTCCAGGGCGACGCGGAAGGTGTTGTAGTCTTTGATGGAAAATATGGATTGGATGATTGGCTCGAAAAAGACCATCGCCTGCGCCCCGATAAAATTGAGCGGCTTGACCGATTCCAGAAATATTATGGCCGGCACCGCCATCTGCCACTGCACAACCTTCTTGGCGACCCTCTCGAGAACCTCGTCCTCCTCGGGCGGGATCGGTTCCGTCTCCGGAGGAGTGTCCGGCCGGGAGGAAAACATGCCGCGGAACAAACTCATGATTCCTCCGTGAAGTCGATCTTGGAACGCACGATGTCCATTACCCGGTCACGGTTGCCGGCAAACTTGATATACTGGCCGCGGAAATTTTCCAGCCGGGTCGGCCGCCCGAACGGAGAAAGGAGAATTCCGTTTTTATCCGGATAGTACGACCGGAACTGCGACCAGTTCTTCCTGAGGGTCTGGATCGTCGTTTTGATCTCGATGTGATCGTCATAGAATGTATACCGGGTCGGAAAATAGAACCCGCCCAGGGATCCGAAAAGGATCAGCACCGACAGCGCGGTCAGAAGCAGGGAGAACGAAATCAGCCAGACCAGCACCACGCAGACAATGATAAAGACGGTCGCCAGCACGGTGACGAGCATATCCCGCTTGGCCGGATGGCAGACATACGCCAGTATGGGCTGCGCGCCGCCGTTTGGATTTTGTCCGGATTTATTCCCGACGGCCGAAGTCGTCCGATTATCGTTCTTCTTGGCGTTCGTGTCGGTCATCGGATTTTATTTCTCCGGCGGCGCAGGCCGATACCGTTCCTGCTTGATACGCTGCATATAGTCGAGTAATTCTTTGGCGTCGATAATATCTTTGTCCACGAGAAGCCGCACCAACGCCTCCTGGGCTAGGTTGTTCGACAGAGCCAGCTCCTCGTAAGTGACTTCCCGTTCTTTTCCGTCAATCACCACTCTGAGCGGCGGCGGTTTTTTGTCGGCCATAATTCTTTGCCTTTCCTGTTTCCCGAACCAAGCCGGGTTACGCCCGGCTGCCAGAACCGTGTCTTGCCAAATAACATACGCAATTCGTCCCCGCTTGGCAACAGCCGCGCCGGGAAGGAATATATAAGATTATGCCGGTCTTTAATCAAGGCCGGTCTGGCGGTATGATCGTCTGCAGATACGTCGCCGGAACTTTCCGATCGCGGCGAGGTTATATTCAACTGAAGAATGAGCAAAAGAAGGAAAGCCGGTAGATAAAATGAGCGATACAACAACGATGATTACCCTGAAGGTAACCGGAATGACCTGCGGGGGATGTGTCAAAACCGTGAAAAGCACCCTCGAAAGCATGGACGGCGTCGCCGAGGCCACAGTCGATCTGGATTCGGGGACGGCGGAGGTCAAAGTCAACGGTGCGGCTGTCGACCCCAACGAAATGATCCTGGCGATCAATTTGGCCGGGTACGATGCGCGGGTGATTGACTGAGCCGACGATAATAAATATCCGCATCAGACGCGCAAAATTTCATCCGCGGTAGAATTATAACTTTTTCCTGACCAGCGGGCGGGAGGGAGCTAACTGCTGGATGATTTCGAATCCCTCGTCTTCGAATATCTTGATTGGCCCCGTGTAGGAGAACGCGGCCGGTAGTTGCTTGCCGTCCTTGGTCAACGTCACAGGATAGGCCTCGGCGATTTTTATTTTCCGCTTTTTCAAAAATTTGATCGCGGCGCGGAGCATTTCGCGCGCCAATCCCTTCCTTCTGTATTTCTTATCGATGAAGAAGCAGTTAATCGACCAGACGTCTTCGATGTCATCACGAGCATAGGCCCTGGTCCGCTGAAGGCGGGCGAAGACAGGACGCGGTCCGAATGAGCACCATCCGACCGCCTTATCGCCGTCGTAGGCCAAAAGTCCGGTAATCTTCCCGTCGGCGAACAGCTTTTTCATCATTCGTTTGGCCTTGACGCCCTTGGTTTGGTCCCACAGCTTGCCGCCTCTGGGCACTCGCCACCATTGGCACCAGCATCCGCCGCAGGCGCCGTTGTCGCCGAAGAGCCGTTCAAAATCGGGCCACGAGTCGGATGATACTTCTTTGCAGACAAATTTAGCCATGGTCGCTCAGTGCCCGAACGGCAGGGCGGTTTTAATGCTCGGGTAGAAATCGCGCAGAAATTTGGTTGCCGTTGCAGTGGCTTCGTCGAAATCCCCGTCCTGCGGCAACGGCATGGTCAGGCGGCAGATGGCGGCGTCGGTCGGCAAAAGCGTCACGGCGTTTTTCATCAAATCCAGTTTGAGGCCGAATTCATCGTGCAGAATGCCGCTGCGAGTTTCGAACCAGTACATCATCAATTCTTTCCTTCGCTGATCAGCGATCATCATGCGGTTGACGGTGATGCTATGGCCGGGCTCGATTTCGAGGCTATACGGTTCTATGGATAAAATTCGATAGCCGCCGCCGGGAAGGCAATGTTTCGGCGAATGAATTTGCGACCCGTATTTTTGGCTGGAAAAGTAGGCGATGAACAGCCAGTAGATTTCACCGTCATCGCCGCGATACATGCGCAGGGTCGACGTATCGGCCTGGAGCACCTCGTATTCGTATTCGCTGAAGCGATGCTCGGTGCCGAAATATTTTTCCGTCTCGATCGGAATCCGCTCGAAATCCGGTCCCCGATCCGGTTCGGTTTGATGACTCCGCAAATACGTGCCGAACCCGCCCAGCAATACCAGCAGGGTAATGGCGACGAAGGCCTTTTTGCCGTTCCCGGTCATTTCTTTTTGCTCCCCATTTTCAGAATCGCACCCCAGATAAAGAGCATGATGAAGGCGACGACGAACACCATCATCCCCGAAAGCTCGTGAAGGAAATCCTCCGCCAGTTCCTTGGAAACGGCATAGGCGCCGACGGCCGTGAAGGTCACCCGAAAGATATTGGCGGCGATGGCGATCGGGATGGTCGAAACGAAGAGGATCAATTGGCGCGGGAGGCCCTTCTGTGTCAGGCGGGCGTAAACTGCCCCCAGCGCCAGAAGCGAAATGAGCGAGCGCAGGCCGCTGCAGGCTTCGGCGACCTCCAGCGAATACCCCGGCAGGTGGATGATATTCCCCTGCTGAACGGCCGACATGCCGATGACGTGCAGGATGGCGACGGTAACCTTGGTCGCGAAAAGCTGCATCGGGAAGGTGGCGGCGTAATAAATGACATAGGGCAGGGGAATCATGAATACCAAGAAAGCCAGTTCGAACCAGATATCGGAGGCGAAGCGCCGCCCGAAAAGCAACCAGACCATCCCGGCAAATGTAACGATCAGCGAAAAACGCAGGGTGAAATATTCGGCGGCGGCGTTGGCCAAGACAAAGAGGATCAATCCGACCGCCACCAGGAAAAGACCGGAATAATCGCCGGCCGGGTCGACCCAGCCTTCAAATCGGCGCTGGCGCGCCTGAGATACGAATGCGCGTCCCAGTATATACCATCCGGCGGCATTGAGCGTAATGATGGCGGCAATGGTGAAATCGAATGCGAACGAAAGGCCGATGCAGACGACCACGGCGCCGAAAAAGATTTTTCTCAGGGTGAGCGACGTCCCCGGCGGTTCCAGTATTTCATTGAATTTGCCGCGTCGCAGAAGGATCAACACTGCCGAAATTGCGGGTACAAGAAAACCGTGGGAATAGTTGCCGTCGGTATACCATTCCCTGACCAGGCCGGCAATGACCGGCAGATAGACGATTATCAACAGGCCGAAAGCGGCGATGACAAACGGTGCGGTTCTGGAGCGAGTTGCTGTTTCCATGTTTTTCTTCAGGGGACGGCGCCGGTTTCGGCTTTCTCCCGACTTCGAACTCCTGATTGTTTTTGCACTTCTGGTTATATATACTATATTATCGGGCAACCTAATAAATATTTTTTGGGTTGGAATCCGATTATCGGGCGGGGATTGATAACGGCCGCCGCCGGCCGGACCTTGTATAAGGAAAAGGGAGATTCAGAAATGCCGGAAGATAAGCGCCAGCCGGGACGAGGGCGAAGAAGACCGCAGCCCTCAGGCAAAAGACCGATCAGACGCAGCGAACAGGACAGGAAGAACGCCGACGACAAGTCGAAACAGCAGCGTCGGCCGAGGCCGGCCCGGCAATCGCGACCACCTCACCGGCAAAAATCTCCCCAGCGCCGGAAAAAGTCGTATCAATTGCTGGTGAACCGATTGGCCGGGCGGGACCCGGAATTGGCTCTCAAACTGGCCCGCCGGGCGGAACGCCGTTTTCGCCGATCGGACGCGGAATGCGAAATTCAGATCGCCGATACCTGGGATAAATTCTTGCAGATCACCAACGACGTCTCACGGAAACGTCCCTACGCGGTGATTGTGTTCGGCGGCGACGGTTCGGTACGGCTGGCGGCGTCGCGCGTGGCGAGAAACAAGGGGCTGTTGGGAATCGTCCCGTGCGGACGGTTCAATAACATTTTCCGATCCCTCTACGGTCATGCCGATCCCGACAAAGCCTTGGAAATCATTCGCTCCCCGCATCAGATGCAGATCGACGCGGGTTTGGCCAACGGCAATTTCTTCCTGGGGAGCCTGATCACCGGATTGGTGCCGATCATGCTCAAAAATCTGGGCGCGGACAAGCCGCCCCGCCTGGCGATGACGTGGGGCAAGATGGCCGGTCGGGCCGCCGACGAAACCATGCCGCAGACGGCCACGATGAAGGTCGATGCCTACACTTTTCAGGCGCAGCCGTTGATTCTCCATATTCACCTTTTGTCGGATCTGATGTCGCTGCGTTTCGCGCCGGTGGCGGCCCCCGATGACGGTCATCTCGTCTTGGTATATGATCGGGACGGCACCCGCGATATCGTTTCGCATTATATCCGCGACCTGAAGAAGCAGCACTATCAGTATCAAAACGGGATACAGATGTTGCGGGGACAGCGGGTCACGATAACGCCGGCGGCAGGCCGGACATGGCTGATGGATGGAGACAAAATAGAATTCGCCGGCGAGGAGATCGGGATCGAGATTCTGCATCGTATCGTGCGTGTGTTTACGGATGTTCCGCGTAAGGAAGAATAGATTTTTCACGACGGCGGTGCCGGCGCTGGCGATCGCGGCGGCGATATGGTCCGGAACGGCATTCGCCCGGGATACCGAGCCGCCGCCGACCGGCGATAGCGCGAATATCGCGCTTGATTCGCTGCCGTTCGACTCGATTGTGACTCCGCCGTCGGCCTGCGATACGACCGTAGCGGATACGATGATCCCGGAAAGCGTTTCCCTGAAGCCAATCCTGTATCAGCCCGGCCCCGATACGGTCTTGATGGCTGCCTATCGAAACCGCTCGGAGGAGAATAAGCACAAACGGTCGCCGACCCTGACCTTGTTCAAGTCGGTGGTATTTCCGGGATGGGGTCAATTTTCCAACGGCAAGTACGTTAAGGCCGGGCTGGTGTTCGCCGTCGAATCGTATTTCATTTACAAGGCGGTCTATTACGGTAATAAGGCGTCGGAGTGGCGGGCGGAATGGAAGGCGGCGCCGGAGAACCAGAAATATCTCTACTTCAATCAATATGCCGATTACCGCGACACGCGCAACAGCTTTCTTTGGTATACCGGCCTGACGGTGTTTCTGTCAATGTTCGACGCCTATGTGGATGCCCATCTGGCGAATTTTCCGAAGGATATTCCCACGTCGGATAATATTTCACTGGATTTCGATCCGGGGCGGGAATCACACCTGACGCTGACTTATCATTTCTAACCCAAGCGCTCCGGACATTTCGTCCATGATTTGTTCCGCCGGAACGTAATCTCTCAATCGGATAGTATGTATTTCGTAACGTTGATGCCGTACTGATCGGGATCGAGGCACCGGGCGACATCGACCGAACGATTGGCGGGGTCGGCCAGATCGAACCATTCCGGGACCGTCTTGCGGCCGTCGCGGTCGGCGATCAGCCGGATTTCGGGACGGCTCAACTCGGCCGGATTGGTTTTGGTCACGATACCCAGACTTCTGTCGGTCAACAACACCAGCGACCCGACGGGGTAGATACCGATGATATTGACGAACAGCTTCAACAGGAAGTTGTCGAATTTCGCGGCCATCTGATACACCATCTTGCGCAGGACTTCATCGGGTGGAATGGCCTGTTTGATATACACCCGTCCGGAGGTAAGGGCGTCGAACGTGTCGGCGATGGCGATGATTCGCGAATAGAGGTTGATCTGGCGCGGTTCCGACAGAGTCGGGTATCCGGTTCCATCGGGATTGATATGATGCTCATAGGCGGCCACAAGGGCACGGGCGGAATGGCTGTCGAGCCGCATCGTCTCGGCGATGGTTATGGCTCCGAGGAGCGGATGCCGCCGCATCTGCACCCAATCGAAATCGTCGAAACGGCCGGGTTTGGTCACCAGATCGCGCGGCAATTTGGCCTTGCCCACATCATGGAACAGGGCGGCGACGCCAAGTTCCGAGAGCTCCGGGCGGCTGAGGCCGAGCCGGAATCCCAGCGTGAGGGCATAGATGCTAACGTTGACGCTGTGGGCATAGGTGTATTCGTCGAAATTCTTGATCGAGGCTAGCTCCATCAGAGCCGAGCCGTCATTGCTGACTTGATCGATGACGGAATGCACGATCCGTTTGGTGCGGGAAACGACGATCGGCTCATCGCGGTCGGTCACCAGCATGACTTCCTTGACGTTGCGGATCGCCCGGAAAAAAGTGTCACGGGCCTGGCGGCGGATTTTTTGGCGGTCTTCGAGATCGATATCGCTGTCTTCATTCAGCCGGGTGATATCGATCAGGGAGACGGAATCGATCCCCTCGCGCGCCAGCTGTCGGCTGATTTGCTCGAACGGGTCGCCGCCGGGAATGGCAAACGTCCACAGGAGGCGCACCAGTGCCGTGACGTCTTCGGCGGAGACGGCATCGCCGAAGACAAGACCGCCGATGCCGAGCTCATGCCAGCGGTCGAGCATCAGGCGGACGCCGATCCGGTCGTCGCTGTCGACGGTCACGAATTGATCGTCGACGAAGAGACGTTTCTTGATGACCTTCACGGTGCAGCTGAAATTTTCATCCATGTATCGCCTGAGCAGTTCGCAAAAACGAAAGAGTTGTCCCTGATAGGAATCGTTGTTGGTCTCGTAGACGCGCGCGGTTTTGGCCAGGACGAAAAACGCGGTCAGCATCTGTTGAGCCGCATGGACCCGTTCCCGATTTAGACCGACCTCAGTCGTGATCTGCGTCACGGATTGACCCTCCATTGTACATGAGTTTGCGACGATATTCCAGAGCGGCGGCGGCCGCGTCCCGCAGCCATTTGCGGCGCGACCGGGTATACGAGAGCAGCAATTTCTCCGCGTCGTTCGATTTGTTGTACGCCAGACCCTTGAGCGCCGCCAAACGATAACGCATCTTTGTGGCCGATGGCAGCCACCCCATCGAACTCACAATCGAATCGAGAAAATCCGTCACTTCCGAACCGCCAAGATGTGAAAAGACGATCAAGTATTGCTCCTGCTCCTCCAGCGTGAAGCTGCCGAATGACTGTGATCGAATAACGTCCCCGACCGCCTCGAACGGCCCCCGGCCGCCGATGCGACCCAGGGTGGTCAGCGCCATTTCCCGCAAGTCCGGATCGTCATCGGACAGAAATCGTGTTAACAGGTCGACGACACGGTCGGATTTCAGGTTTTCGAGAGCCCGAAATGTTTCACTCCGGACCCGCTGATCGCTGTGCCCGGCGGTCACGGCAAAGAAATCAATCACCCGTTCACCGCCTATCCGCCCCAGTATCATCACCGTATTGCGGACGACGTACCAGCGTTTGTCGCGGATACCGTTGACGATAATGCCGAGATGGTCGACTCCCCGACGGGCCAGATAATTGCATATGGTCAGGCGGGCCTTCTTCGATACCAGTTTGCCTAGCATACCGGTGACATGGGGCAGCGATTCCCAACCCAGCGATTCCAGGTACAACTCGACGGCATCGGTATCGACGGTTTCCTGCGTATTGATGATTTCGGTGAGACGGCCGATACGTTCATGATCGCCGGCGCGGCGAAGAAACCCGGCCAGCCGCTCGGCGTAATTCGCTTTCCCGGACGGTTGATTCTCCTGGCGGGATCGCAGCGAATGCACAAAATCGGCGGCCGCCCCGAATTCCCCCTTGCCCAGAATCTGATCGAGCACCTTTTCGCAGATACCGATGGTTTCCGAATACGGCTTCAGGTCGTTCCATTGATCCAGGATTTCCAGCAAGGTCCGCGTTACCGAACGGAAGGGATCGAAATTTCTATTCTCGGCCAGAAGACGGGCGATCTCTTTTTGCTCTTCCCCGACCGGGGTGTAGCTGTTGGTCAGGAGATTCTCGATCGTGTGATTATCCGTCGCCGCCGGTTCCAGCGAAAGCCCCATTTGCCTGGCATCCTCGGTTACATCTGAGGCGGGGGATGAGGCCGACGGCTCGTCTTCGGTTTCGTCCAGCGAGATTTCGTTGACATCAATACACCAGCCGCTGCTGCTGTCCTCGTCGTAGGTCGAGCATATTTCCCGGATCATCATTTCGGTTTGCTGCTCGTCGAGAGCGAGGTCGTCGACCGTGCGATATTTGATGAATGACAGCTGCTCCTGCCATAGAACCGAAACCAAATCCCGTTCAGGCGACATGTCGTTCATGAAATTCTTGAGCACACCGAAAAAGGTATCGATCTCCTCTTCTGAAAGGCCGGCGAGAAAATTGAGCTGGATTATCCCGGCGTCGAAAAAAAGCCCTGCCAGCCGTTCCTCGGCGCCCCGGTCGGAAAAAACCTCTTCCTTGTTGAAATAGATTCGGTCGGGCTGAATGCTGAAGGCCAGGCCGCCGAATTCATTCACGATTTCCGTGAACCGGGAACAGAGCGACCGCCGCATCTTGGCCGGAAGCGGATTGTCGGCGGGATAAATGGCCAGAACCTTGATCAATTTGAGGAAATCACGCAGGAGAAGCTTGATATTGGAAGTGAATTCCTGAGAAAGATGTTCGCTGATTATATCGTCCATTTAGCTATCATCCGGGTAAAGAACGGAAATTTCAGTTATCAATAGTAATATCGGAAATATGCCGGAAGGACTTGACCGTAAACGATATCAACCGATTGATCCGAAGGAAATCAGGTCAACCTTGAGGCTTTCTTGTGCGGCTGAAGGCAAAAACAACTGCCGAAAACGCCAGGCCGAAAAAAATCGGTTCAATATGAAACAGGTAATGTCCGGCGTCGGTCATCCGGGGGTAGAGCAGGCCGAACGTGGTTATGATCGCCGACAGGGTTATCGCCACGAATGCGCCGCGAGGCGAGTACTGATATTTCCCCCAGTAGGAAATCACCAGCGGAAAAAGTAGCGCGGCGGTGGAAACCGATCCGAAATCATGCCAGATGGCAACGACCGATTCGGAGGCCAGGGCCACGGCGATGGTTCCGACGGAGGCGATGCCGAGGCCGACCGTCGTATAATTTTTCAGGCGGCTTTCGTCGAATCGTTTGAAACGCCAAAACAGGTCATGGCTTATGGTTGAAGCCGTGATGAATATGTATGAATCGACGGTGGACATGATCGTCGCCAGAAGCGAGAGGAAAAGCAGCCCGGTCAGGCCGACCGGCAGTATTTTGAGGGCCAGCGCGGGGTAGGCCGCGACCGGATCGGCCAGATCGGGCAAGGCGGCGCGGGCGTAAAGGCCGCAGGCGGTGGTCATAAAGTCGAACGCCATCCAAAACAGGATTGAGACGAAGATACCCTTACGCGCCACTGCGGCCGACTTGGCGGCAAAACACCGTTGATAGAATATCGGCTCCACCAGCGTCGCCAGGGCCACCACGTACCAGAAGGCGATATAGTCGATCCGGTTGCCGCCGGTGACCGAAAAACTGGCCGCAGGAACGTTGGCTCGGAGAAAATCGAAACCGCCGTACGTCGCGACGGAAAATGCCAATAACATGGCGAACCCGACGAACATCAGTATGAACTGCACCGAGTCCGTCCATAACACGCCCCGAAAACCGCCGGTGACGACATAGAAGACCGAAAGAAACGTCCCGAAAACAATACCAACCCAGACCGGCGCACCGAAGAACTGATGCACCAAAACGCCGATCATCAGGACATACGCCATCGGCATGGTGACGATGATCAGGATAGCCGATCCGGCTACGGTCGCGGGGGCGCCGTAATATTTGTGCAACCGGTCGGGGATGGTGATATCTGGCGACTGCCGGGCGCGCCGGGCCAGAAAAAGTGCGAATAGCGCCGCCGCCAGATAATATGGTACACCGAAGACGATCCAGCTCGATATGCCGTACCGATACGCGAATTCGCCGACGCCGAGAATGCCGCCGTACCACGTCGACACCAGGGTGGCGACAAAGGCCGGAAGGGTCAGGCTCCTTCCGGCCAGGATATGGTCGATACGGCCGCCCTCTTTCCGTTTCAGCCCGCGCGCCGCGACCCCGAAAAGAAATACCAGATAAAGAGCTATCAGCCCGGTGTCGATCCAGTTAATCATCAAATCGTCATCTTGACATTGACAAACCAGTTTCGTTCGGCCGCCGGCCAATAGTAATATTCGCCGTCGGAATAGGCCCCGAACGTTTCGTACTTCCGGTTGAACAGGTTATCGATTCGTCCCTCCAGCGAAATATCGGCTCCCCCAAAGAACGATCCCAGATCGAATATCCCCTTGATCGAGGATACCGTATATGGCGCTACCGAGATGTCGACCAGACGCCCGTCGATTTCCGCAAATCGCCCGGTGTACGACACGAACTGCCGCCCGACCCCGCGAATCCGGTACACGAACCGGGCGGGTCCATATTTGTAATCGAGGGCAAGATTCGCCAGAAAGATCGGAAAGCCGGGCACGGGAACATCGCGCAACGTCTCCGAGACGGTAATCGTGGTGTCAACCGGCACGCCACCAATCATCATGGTCGTATCCTTCTGTATATACCGGTCGTATCGTTTGATCCAGTTGTCATTGAAGGAATAATTACCCCCGATGGTGAAATTTTCCATGGGCGATACTGCCAGCGACAATTCGATTCCCCGATGCACCGACCGATCGGCGTTGCCGTAGCTGGGGAAACCGTCGTCGTTGATACCGCCGTCGGGGACGATTTCGTTGCGATAATCCATCCAGAACAGGTTGAAATCGAATGACAGATTCGACGATCGGTAATCGGTTCCGAGTTCGATATCATAGACCCTTTCGGCGCCGATGGTCGGATCGCCATATACCCACGGCGTCACCGTGGTATCGATACGTTCCAGGCGTATCAGGTCATGCGGATTATCGGCTTCGTCGATCATCTCGTCGTTCGGTTCGTGCGACGCGATGGAAAAGCCGACGTACGGCGTCATATTATCCGTCACATTGTAATTCAGCCCGACGCGTGGCGAAAGAAACAGCCAGTCGATGCCGTAGATGGTCGTGGGCTGGTCGCTGATCGGCGTGGTGTGGATGTCTTTACGCAGATATCGAAGCTGCAGATCCCCGGTCAGGGTCAGGCGATCGCCGATCATCTGGCTGTGGGAGCCGAAAATCGAAAAGTCCTGATATTTCCCGAAATATTCGTAGTACCGCGACGGATTCTCTATGTTCAACAGCGACGGCGAAAGCGCATCGGCCCAAATCACCTCTCCCCAATGTTGCGACTGGAAGAAATAATACGAGCCGCCGACGGCGGTGGTATGATTCTTCCCTTTCCAGACGGTCTGATTGGTCAGACCGATCTGGTATTTGTCCACCCATTTGCGCCGGGCCAGATCGCTGCTGACGGTGTCGTCGGTCAGGTTATAGTCGGACAGGCGTTCGCCGTATCGATATTGCTCGTAGTATCCCTTCCCCCGGATAAAATAGGCGGTCGTGTTGAGGGTGATATTATCGGCGAGGTTGTAGATGTTGTGCAACTCGAAATGGGGCTGGGTGAAATTGTCGGTTTCGTTGGCGTAAGTGTAGTAATTGTACCGGCGGTCGATGGATTCCAGATCGCGGGGGATGCCCCACCAGGCGGCATGCGTACTCATGGGACCGCCGTATACATCCAGCCAGGAAACCGATTTGGGATCGATCCGGCCGACGGTCAGGTAATAGGCCGTCCCGTCATACCAGGAATTTTTACGATACCCTTCCGAAAATTGCTTGACCCATCGGCCCGACAGCGACCAGACACCGTTGAGCAAACCGCTGGAATATCCCACCGACGATTTGCGCATGATGCCGACCGTCTCACTGCCATCGTGCAGAAATCCGCCGTATCCGAATTCCGTTTGGAATTTGCGCGACAGTGACAGGCCGCTGGTCAGAATATTGATTGATCCGGCAAATGATGCATCGCCGTACAGGGCATTCCCGGCGCCGCGCTGGACCTGGATATTGTCGGCGTTTTCGGCAAAATCGGGCAGATCGACGAAATACAGGGCGTGATCCTCGGGATCATTGAGCGGCACGCCG
>CAZJWR010000016.1:0-62565 GCA_964549765.1 uncultured Ignavibacteriales bacterium | reverse complement strand
ATTATGGCCGTGACTCATTGTCTGCCATTCAACTACATCCCACCCCAGCAAAGCCGGGATGGGCCACCGCGACTGATTTACTTGAAATCGAAACTTATAGGATAGCCTCAGGGCGTCTGCCGCCACAGGCCACATGATAGTATGGGTTGTTCACCACGGGAATAACCTCACTTAGCCGATCTCCCAAAGATAAAAAAAGATAAAGTTTGTGTTGATTTTCGGAACTCCTGTCCCTATTTTACGTTAAACATTACAAAGAAGTAAAGATTTATGACGGCGGTGCTCCGCCGTCCGTAACGAATTAAACTTCGGTGAGTTATGAGAATCAGCGCAATAGAAGAATACGGCCTCCGGTGCCTCTTGGCCCTCGCTCGGAAAGGGCCCGAAGGGCAGATATCCATCCCGGAAATCGCCCAAAAAGAGGGTCTTTCGGTCCCGTATGCGTCCAAGCTTCTATGGATGCTGCGCAAGGCCGGTTTGGTCAATGCCGAACGCGGGCGTGCCGGCGGGTTTAGCATCGCTCGCCCGGCCAACGACATGACCCTGCACGACGTCATATCGGCCCTCGGCGGGCCGTTGGTTGACCCCGGCCATTGTAAAAAATTCGGCGGTAATCTGGATGAATGCATTCATTCCGGTGAATGTTCGCTCCACGAGATGCTGGGTGGATTGTCGGGGATGATCCGGGAATTTTTGACCGGCACGACCATCGAGGACCTGCTGTCCACGCCCGGACCGGATATTCGCCGGCGAGCGTTTATGGTTCTCGGCGAAGATCAAAACACGCAATCGGAATCGTTCAATAAACCGGGCGGCATGGGCAATTAATCGGCAGCCTGCCCGCATAGACACGATAAGGATAAAGCCATGAGCAATACACAACCATTGTTTGAATTCAAGAACCTCCATGTCGAGGTCGAGGGCAAGAAGGTCGTCGACGGAGTTTCTTTGAGTATCCGGCCCGGAGAAATCCACGCCATTATGGGGCCCAACGGTTCGGGCAAATCGTCGCTTTCGAATGCCCTGATGGGTCACCCCAGCTACAAGATTATCTCCGGAGAAGCGCATCTGGCGGGGAAGAATATCCTGGAGATGTCGCCGGATGAGCGGTCGCGGACGGGATTGTTTCTGGCGTTTCAGTATCCGCTGGCGATTCCCGGCGTCAGCGTCGCCAATTTCCTGCGGGCGGCGCTCCAGGCGCATCGCGGCAAGGACGCCGACATGAGCGATTTTCGTAAATTGCTGAAAAATGAGATGAAAGCGCTCTCGATGGATCCGGCGTTTGCAACGCGGTATGTCAACGAAGGTTTTTCGGGCGGGGAAAAGAAGCGGTTCGAGGTGCTTCAGATGACCGTCCTCAATCCGTTGATGGCGATCATGGACGAAACCGATTCGGGGCTCGATATTGACGCGCTCAAGACGGTCGCCGAGGGGATCAATCGCTATCATAACGAAAAAAACGGCCTGCTGCTGGTGACACATTACCAGCGTCTGCTCAATTACATCAAGCCGCATTACGTGCATGTCATGATGACCGGCAATATCGTCCGGTCGGGCGGACCGGAATTGGCGTTGCAACTCGAGGAAAAAGGATACGACTGGATAGCCAACGAGGTTGGCGTCAAGGCGGAGGTATAAGCCATGGCCGATACCGTGCGAGAGCAAAAACGAGACCTGCAAAAGCTGAACACCGATTACGAGGCCAAATACGGTTTTCGCGATCCGGTGAATTATTTTCATAAAGGGGCCAGAGGCCTCAGCCATGAAGTGGTCGAGATGATCTCGAAGCTCAAGGGCGAACCGCGCTGGATGGCTGACCGGCGGCATGAGGCGCTGGATATTTTTTACGCCAAGCCGATGCCGAAGTGGGGCAATACCAAACTATTGAACGAGATCGATTTTGCCAATATCTACTATTTCATGAAACCGATCGAGCATCAGGGCAAAAGCTGGGACGATGTCCCCGACTATATCAAAAATACGTTCGACCGCCTGGGTATCCCCGAAGCGGAGAAGACGTTCCTCGGCGGTGTTTCGGCGCAATATGAATCCGAGGTCGTGTATCATTCGATGAAAGACGAGCTGCGCAAGCAGGGCATCGTGTTTCTCGATATGGATAGCGGTCTGCGCGAGTACGAGGATATCGTCAAAAAGTATTTCGGTACCATCATTCCCTCGACCGACAACAAATTCGCGGCGCTCAATACGGCGGTGTGGTCGGGCGGATCGTTTATCTATGTCCCGCCGGGCGTGGACGTCAAAGTGCCGCTTCAGGCATATTTTCGGATCAATGCCGAAAACATGGGCCAGTTCGAGCGGACGCTGATCATCGCCGACAAGGGCGCACGCGTTCATTATATCGAGGGCTGCACGGCGCCGGTGTATTCGACCGATTCGCTGCATTCCGCCGTCGTGGAACTGATCGCCCTGGACGGCGCCTATATTCGCTACACGACGATTCAGAACTGGTCGCGGAATATATATAATCTCGTCACCAAGCGGGCCGAGGCGCATGCACACGCCACGGTCGAATGGGTCGACGGCAACCTCGGTTCGCGCCTGACAATGAAATATCCCTGCGTGCAGCTCGTCGGCGAAGGTGCGCGCGGCGAAATATTGTCGGTGGCGTTTGCCGGCGTCGATCAGCATCAGGATGCCGGGGCCAAAGTGATTCATGCCGCGCCGAACACGTCGTCGCGGATTACGTCCAAATCGATATCGAAAGACAACGGCCGGGCCTCGTACCGGGGATTGGTCAAAGTATACAAGAATGCCACCAACGCCAAAGTATCGGTCGAATGCGACGCGTTGCTGATCGGCGAAGACGCCCGCAGCGATACCTATCCGACGATGGAAATCGACAACGATCAAGTCCGGGTGGAACATGAAGCGCGTGTTTCCAAGGTGGCCGAGGAGCAGTTGTTTTATCTAACCAGCCGTGGTCTCACCGAAGATGAAGCCCGGTTGTTGATCGTCAACGGTTTCATGGAGCCGTTCACCAAGGAGCTGCCGCTGGAATATGCGGTCGAACTCAACCGTCTTATCGAGCTTGAAATGGAAGGATCGGTCGGATAACATGAGTACGATAGATATACAACAGGAACGGTCGCTGGAGCTTCCCGCCATTTTCGATACCGACCCGGAATGGCTTCGAGACGCGCGGCAAGTTTCGCTGAATATATACAATACGGCCCCGATACCGCAGCGTGGCCTGCATCTGTGGCGGTACACTGACCCGGCGCATTTTTTGATCGAAGACACCGGGCCTTCGGAAATGTCGTTTATCAGAAACCATGTCGAGGTCGACGAAGCGCTGGCGAAAGAAGTCTTCGACGGCCATCTCGACGGCGGCGCGGTCGAACTGGGTGGACGCCGGCTGTGTTATCATATCTCCGACCATCTGGCGTCGTACGGCGGCATTATCACGCCTTTGACGCAGGCGATCAAACATCACGAAAAGAAGGTCAAGGAATACCTGTATCACTTGGTGAACGAGAAGATCGGGATATTCGAGGCGCTCAATGGCGCTCTCTGGGAGGACGGCATTTTCATCTATGTGCCCGGCGATACCATTGTCGAAAATCCGATTCATATTCGGCACGAGGCGAGTCTCGGCGGCGGGAGGCAGTTTCATCGGGTGCTGGCCGTCATCGGTGACAACAGCGAAGTGTCGATTATCGACGAATACGACGGCGGGTCGGATGAGGTCGATGAACATGGTTATACCAACAGCGCCGTCGAAATATTCGGCGGTCGCGACAGCCGCATAAGATATGTTTCGCTCCAGCAGCAAGCCATAGGAATCACGTCATACCTGACGCATCGCGCCCGCATCGATACGGGCGGGAATATCCAGACGATCCCGCTGGTGTTCGGCGGAGCGCTGTCCAAGCAAAATTTCGGTATTACATTAAATGGCACCGGCGCGGAAAGCGCCATTTACGGCCTGCTGTTCGGGTCGGGTCGTCAGCGGTTCGACAATCACACCTTGCATCATCATGCCTCGGGTCAGACGACATCGAACATTGACTTCAAAGTCGTGTTGCGGGATCGGGCGCAGTCGGCCTACACCGGGCTGATTTGTATCGAACATGACGCGCCGACCTGCCAGGCGTATCAGGAAAATCGCAATCTGCTGTTGAACAAAGGCACCAAAGCGGAGACTATCCCGGAGTTGGAGATTCTGAACGAAGACGTCTCCTGCACGCACGGCGCCACGGTCGGGCCGATCGATCCGGAAATGGTGTTTTATCTGACCAGCCGGGGGATGATGCCGGATGATGCGGTACGGATGGTCGTATCCGGATTCGTGGCGAAGACGCTGGGCCGGATGCCGGACAAATTAAAGGATCGTATCGAGGGATTCGTCGCGCACCGGCTGGAGGGGATTTGAGGTGGAGGGATTTGTCAAGGTGGCTGCAACTTCAGATATCCCGGTGGGAACGTTCAAGGCGGTCGAAATCGATTTCGAGCGGATACTGATCGTCCACACCGACGAGGGGTTTTTCGCGCTGGCCGATGAATGTACCCACGATTCGGGGATAATCAGCGACGGCTTGTTGATCGGAAACGAAGTCGTCTGTCCCCGGCACGGCGCCCGGTTCGATGTCAAAACGGGAGCGGTCACGGCGCCGCCTGCGATTGTTCCCGTCGATACGTATGATATAAAGATAGAAAATGACGACATACTGGTTCGCGTGGATCGGTAGGAACGGTGAAGGAAGTTATGAGTATGACATCGGATGCACAGCGCACACAACCGGCGCAAAAGAGAAAGCACGCGCAGCTGGATATACAGCGTATCAAGGTCGATTTCCCCATTCTGTCGCGGCAGATCAACGGCCATCAACTGGTATATCTCGATAATGCCGCGACGACGCAAAAACCACGGTTGGTCATAGACGCCATCGGGGACTATTACCGCAAACACAACGCCAATATTTATCGCGGCCTGCATACGCTTTCGGAGGAAGCCACCGAGCGATTCGAAAAGACCCGCGCGCACGTGGCGCAGTTCATCGGCGGTGTATCGACCGAGGAGATCATCTTCACTCGAGGCGCGACCGAAGCGATAAATCTTGTTGCATACACCTGGGGCGAACAGAATACCAAAGCCGGCGATGAGATCGTTCTGACCGAGATGGAGCATCATGCAAATCTTGTCCCCTGGATCATGCTGGCGAAAAAGAAAAACGCCGTCATAAAAGTAATCCCGATCACCAACGACGGCTTTTTGGATATGACGTCATTGGATAAAATAATTACGCCGCGCGCCAAACTCGTGGCCGTGACGCACGTGTCGAATGTCCTGGGGACGATCAATCCTGTCGAGGAAATCGTCCGGAAGGCGCACGCCCGGGGCGCGGTGGCGTTGATTGACGGGGCGCAGGCGGTTCCGCATATGGCCGTAAACGTAAAGGATATCGACGCCGACTTCTACGTCTTTTCCGCGCATAAAATGCTCGGCCCGACCGGGGTCGGGGTGCTCTATGGGAAACGCGATCTTCTGGAAAAAATGCCGCCGTTTAATATGGGCGGTGAGATGATCCGCGAAGTGACGTTCGCGAACATCACCTGGAACGACCTGCCGCTCAAATTCGAGGCGGGCACCCCCGATATCGCCGGGGTGATATCGTTCGACGCGGCCCTGTCGTATCTGGATCATTTCGGCATGGACGCTATCCGCGATCACGAACGGCGGTTGACCGATTACGCCCTGACGCGGCTGGGTGCGTTGAAGGGACTGACCATTCACGGGCCGAAAAAGGCCGCCGACCGGGGCGGGGTGATCTCTTTCGCCGATGAGCATGTTCATCCGCACGATATCAGCACTTTTTTGGATTCCAAAGGCATAGCCATTCGCGCCGGACATCATTGCGCTCAACCATTGGTGAAACTTTTGGGGCACGTGGCCACGGCGCGGGCGTCGATGTATATCTACAACGACGAAGAGGATATCGACGCTCTGTATGATGCCCTGGTCGAAATGAGGAGGTTTTTCAAGGTATGAACTCCGCACTCGATGACATGTACCGTGAAATCATCATGGATCATTATCGGTCCCCTCGCGGCAAAAAGCCGATCGAGCAGGCCGATATCTCATCCGGCGGCCATAATCCCTCGTGCGGCGATGAAATCACGGTCGAGGCCGAAGTCCAGGACGGCACCCTGAAGGATATTCATGTCGCCTGCCACGGCTGTGCCATCTCGGTCGCATCAGGGTCAATGCTGGCCGAAATCGTCAAAGGGAAATCGTTCGAGGAAATCGAACAGATCGCCGAAGTCGTCAAGAAGCTGCTGAAAGGCGAAATCACAGAACTGCCCGAAGAATACGGCGACATTGATGCTCTGGCCGGCGTGCGCCGGTTCCCGGTGCGGGTCAAATGTGCGTTGTTGTCATGGGTGACATTGATCGAAGGGATACGGAAGTATCATAAAGCCGAGCATTCCCATATCAATGTCGTGACAACCGAGGACGATGATGCGGGCGAATCGTCGAAAGAAGCATGATCATCATGGCGGCGGTAACCGAGGAGAATATCCTTGAAGCATTGAAGCCAATCGAAGACCCAGAGATCGGCATCGGCATTGTCGATCTGGGTTTGATTTATCGGATCGATATTGACGACAACGGCCGGGTCGAAATCGACATGACGTTGACGGCGATGGGGTGTCCCTACGGCGAGACGCTGCTGGGACGTGTGCGCGAGGCCGTGGAAAAGATCGAGGGGGTTACGAAAGTCGTCGTCACTTTGGTCTGGGAGCCGATCTGGCATCCCGACGAACGTTGCTCGGACGAGGCGAAGGACAAGCTGGGCCTGTGGTAGCAGGCGTCTTCAAGTAGGGCAGGAGTAACCTATAGCTATTTCTCATCTTTTGAGTGACAGAATATGTTGACCTCTAAAAAACCAATGGTATCGTTCCTGAAGTAATTGATATCATTGATCTTTCCTTCTTGCCCAAGAGGCTCCGTGATTTCTGGGGAAAATGCAACGTATATTTCCACCCCTTTCGGATACCAAAGCCAACACGGCGAATATGTGATTTCCTTGGTACTGTCATCTATGGAGGATACGATGCGTGTCTTGGGTGTATATCCAATGTCGTCGAGCAGCGCCCCGAGTGTTCCACCAATGTATTTCGGATAGTCAAGCGCATAGCCCTGATCATTATCGCTATTTCCCGAGGCAACTATTCTTACCGATAAAATCGAAACGACAAGAACTAACCCCCAAGCCCAACTCAGTTTTTTTCGATGACATGGCATTTTACCGTCCCCTCCCAGTCCGTAAGGTTATTAGGTAAATGCGTTCTCGCCTGATATCTTCCATTTTCGGTTCACCTTTATTCAAATCATAATCGCAATATTGCAGCTTAGCGGGATGAATAACTATCGCTACGTTGGGGAATCCCTTATCAGAGTATACGAAGTAAAAGCTATTCAGGAAATGATGCTCCCGTATTGTTTCGTATTTGACGTAATCATTTCCCAAGGCATCGATTAGCTCACCGATAGTTTTGCCGCAGTACTGCGTGAGGTCGACTCTCGCCCAGCGGGATGCGGGCGGGTTGTCGCCCACAACCGATCCGCCGTTGAGCATGATCGAACCGATGGCCAGAAGTCCCCAAATGATCATCTGCTCGATTGTGATTGGACGGTTCCGCACTTTGTGCTCCCCTCCATGAGTTGCCGAAAGATCGTGGATTCCCGCCTGCGCGGGAATGACACGTGCTTGTTTCATCTATCGGAAATGAAGCATACCTCGCTTTTTCAACATGCCCTCAAGAACTTGATGTGCTAGGTACCAATAATAAATCTATTTCCACCGCTGATGCTATATATTTAAGACGATCCATGGCCGGAATTTTTGCAATTGCAATCAGCGTTTTGTGCCTGGCCCGCCCCGGCGGGTCGCCCACGAATGTAATCACTTGAAAATTAAAAGCGCAGACCCATGTTGAAGTACAGCCGCCAGGGCATATCTTCGGCTTTGCCATAACCGAAATCGACCGGACCGATGGGTGAATCGATTGATAACGCCGCACCGTAGCCCTGGCGGAAATCCTCGATCTTGATGTTTTCGTAATCGTCGAAGACATTGCCGAAATCGTAATTCCCCATCAAATAGAATGCGTATGGCAGTTTGATGCGAAGCTGTAGATTGGTCAGGAAATATTTGTCGCCGTTCAATTGATCGGTGCGATAGCCGGAGAAATTGTACATGCCGCCGAGGAAATATTTTTCCACATCGGGCAGGTTGGCGGTCGAAATGCCGGCGCCGATGCGGGGGTGGAAGTTGATATATTTGCCCAGCGGCAGGTATGCCTCCAGCGATCCCCAGAGCTTGGTGTATTCATCGAATGAGCCGCCCAGCCATTTGGTCGTGAATTCGAGCGTGACATCCTGCCGATGACCGTAATCGGGATACGGGAATTTGTTGAGCGTTTCCACAATCGACGATATGGTGAAGGCCGACAGGGTATGTTCCCGCTCTTGACCGGTCAGGGTCAGCCGTGTGTTGATATCTTCCAACCGGTACTGGAGGTCGATCGCTCCCAGCCGGGCGATATTCTGGCCGATCAGAAACGACCACCCAAGGCGATCCTCGATGTGATACCCGTGCGGCGCGCCGTCGGAATAAAACAGGCGACGGCGCAGGCGCGAAAAATAAAAACGCGTGCGGGCCGTGATCAGCGTCGTTGGAAAACGCTCGACTTTGAATGACAGGTAATAGATATTCCGCCGAGACCCGAGCTGGACGTGGCCGAGGGCTTGAATTCCGGCGCCGAAGATGTTATCATCGAGCAGTTCAGTGAACATCTCGGCCTGATATTCATCGTCCCAATGAGCGCCGACGCGCAATTCAGTAAATTTCTTTTCCTTTACATTGATGGTCAGGTGCACGCCCTCGTCGGTCGGCTTGATATCGAGACTGACCCGTTCGAAAAATCCGGTGGCGTAGATATTGGCCAGTCCCCGTTCCGACTGGCGAACGTCGAACGGCTGGCCGGGCCGGAGAGGATAATTGGCTTTGATGATCCAGCTGCGGGTGCGCTGGTTGCCCCGGATATCGACGTATTTGAGGATGCCCTCGTCGATGGAGACGGTGATGACGCCGGATTCCCGGTCATATTCGATGGAATTGATATGGGCCAGATCGTAACCCTGATGCCGCAGGCGGGCGATGAGCGAATCGGCTGACCGGTGAACGGAACGCAGCGATACGACCGAGTCCCCGGGCGGCGGGAAATACGCCGCTAGGTCCGAGTCGGGCAGAACGGTATTGCCGGTGATGCGGTACGCGATTTGGCGGTAGGTTTTATTGGGTATTCCGTCGAGGACGAGGCTCAGGTGATTATCACGTTTCGTGACAAAGGCCCGCAGGGTATGAAAATGAATATCGGGGTCGGCGTACCGCAGTGCGGCGTCGATTTCCGACAGGCGGCAGTATTGCCCGGACGTTATCGGAAAATTGCGGCGCAATGATTCCAGCATGGGGTCATCGCGGGCGATATCGATGCTATCCAATATCGTTCCGCCATCATTCGGCGGGCGACTGAGCTGATTCATGATATCCGCCACGGCGCGTTTCCCGACGATGTATCCCAGGGTGACCAGTGAGTCATGCATGCCGAAATCGAACAGCTCGTAGTTTTTCATGTGGGGCTGGATGATATAATCGGAGGCGCGAAGCTGTTCGGCGAGGGCGTTCTGCGACATGATGGTCGTGACCTGGCCGGCGATGGCAATCGGACCCTCGATTTTATCGGCGGGCAGAAGTTGCGCGGTGGTGTTGACCGCGACCACATAATCGGCGCCCATCGTGCGGCATTCGTGCACCGGTATCGGATCGACTATGCCGCCGTCGATCAAATGATGTCCCTGAATTTCGACCGGCGTGAAAGCCAGCGGGAACGCCATCGAAGCTCGCATGGCATCGGCCAGGCTGCCGTGGGAAAGAACGACTCTGGCGCCGCTGCCGATGTCGGTGGCAACGGCCCGAAAGGGGATGGGGAGCCGGTCGAAATCGCCGCCATAATCATAGTCGGCCCGGATGGTCAAGTCGGTGAGAAACGATGTCAGGCGCTGCCCGGCCGTAAGCGCCCGGGGAATATAGGGATAAAGGCCGTTGAAGCGGATGGTAAACAGATAGCGCGCCTTTTCCTCGCGCTGGGCAAAAAAAAGCGACCGCCATTGCGGCGAATTGGAAAACAAGGTCGAAAAATCGACCCGATGAACGATATTTTCGATGCTGTCGGCGCTATACCCGGCTGCGTACAAGCCTCCGATAATGCTTCCCATCGAGCAACCGGCAATATACGAAATAGCGAGACCGGCCTCATCGAACGCCTTGAGCACGCCGATCTGAGCCAGCCCCCGGGCACCCCCGCCCGAAAGAGCCAGGCCGATGCGACGGGGAAAGAACGCGTCGGATCGGCGGAAATCCTCCGGGGTGAGATGGCAGCGATCGACCGTGACGGTATCGACGGTGGTCACCGAAACGCCGCCGGAATCCGGATCGGCCGCCTGGGCTCGGAGTGACGCCGGATATATAATGAGGATTATCGCCAGGATATAAAGGGCACTTTTCACTTGCTCACCGTCACTAAATGCAATTCTTTCCATATAACGATAAGACTACGTGAAAAAACAAGGATAAAGTGAAGTGGCGCTGACCAAGGCCGAAATAAAATATCTAACCTCGCTTCAGACCAAGAAAGGCCGCAAGCAAGAAGGCCGTTTTCTCATCGAAGGCGTCCGGCTTCTCGAAGATGCTCTTGCCGCCAATTATCTGCCGCATACCATCCTGTACGCACCGTCGGAATTGACCGAGCGCGGTCAGGAATTGGTCAAGAAATTCGTGGCGCGCAAAGTGACGGCCCAGACCATCTCCGAGCGCGAATGCCATCGGCTGGCCGACACCAGAACGTCGCAGGGGATCATCGCGCTGTTCTCCCTCCCCCGCCATTCGCTGCGGCAACATTTGACCAAAGGCCTCCGTAAGATACTGATATGCGATGGGATCGGCGATCCCGGCAATCTGGGCACGCTCATCCGTTCGGCGGCGGCGTTTCATTTCGACCTGGTCGTCACCACGGCGGGATCGGCGGAAGCCGGCAATCCCAAGACGATTCGGGCCGGGATGGGAGCGTTTTTCCGCGTCCCGGTGGTCGACGGCGTCGATCCGGAAGAGCTGGTAAGTGAATTGAAGAAAGCGGGTTACACGATCTACGACGCCGACATCAAAGGCAAATATATCCAGTCATCCCTGCCGATAGCCGAGCGGTTGGCGCTGGTGGTGGGTTCGGAGGCGTCGGGCACGGGCGCGGTTTTGGCGGCTGAGGCCCGTTTTCAGATCAAAGTGCCGATGGCGAAAAACGTCGAGTCGCTCAATTCGGCCATGGCGGGAACGGTATTGATGTTCTGGTTTGATACCGTGGAAAGGACGGCAAAATGAAAGCGCGGTTGCTGATGGCGGTCTTAATTGCGGTCGCACCTTGCGGCCGAATGAACGCCCAGGGATTGGTCAAAAGCGAGGACGGCCTGTTTATGACCAAAGCGGTCGACAGCACAGTGGCCATGACCAAAAGTCAGCGGCTGGTTATCAACGCCGCCAACACGATGGGGGGACAGATATTCCTCACCACCGGAAGCGCCGTCTGCAGCTACAGCTACCGGAAGATATTGAAAACCCCGACCAAAGTCGAGGCCGCCGAATATGCCGATCTGATCACGGTCGAGGTGGAACGGGAGCGCGACGAGGTGATCTTCAACCTGCGGGCGCCCGCCCGTGTGCCGTGGAGCGGCACCAACAATTCCGGCCGCCTGGAAATTCACATCAAAATTCCCGACAGCAGCGCCGTGCTCATCAATACCGCCTATTTCGACGTCGACGCCGTCGGCCCGTTCTCGGAATTTTCGGTCACGGAAACTCTGAACAAGGTGGACGTGCGCACCGTCCGCGGCCCGGTGGACGTGCGCGTCTCCAACCGCCCGCTGACCATCAAAGACGTCCGGGGGGCGGTGTTTGCCGCCAACCAGTACGGCCTGATCCGCCTCGAGAATATCGACACCGGGGACGACATGGCGACGATCCGGAACGAGCACGGCGAAATATCGATGGATATGTTCCGAGGCGGCTGCGATCTGCGCAACAGCTATGATCGGATCGTGGCCCAGCGTGTGTATCTGACCGGCTCCAAGAACCGTATCAAGAACGTATCGGGGCTGATCACGCTGGAATTCGATTCGCTGTCGACGGGCAAAGTGCGAGTGAACAATAGCTACGGCCCGATTTCCATCAACATCAAGAATCGCACGGATGCGGAATTCATCTGCAAAACCGATGAAGGCAGCCGCGTCATTGCCGATCATATGGATATGACACCGACTCTCGTTTATGACACCCGGCTGGAATTCGAAACCGGGGACGGCGCGGCCGAGGTTCGGCTTACCACAACCGGCAGCGGTGATATCACGATCGTCGGGCCCGGCACGAAAGAGGAAAACCCGAGCAGATGAGACAACAGGATCGACAGGGACGTCGATGGCAGCTTATTGGAATTCTCGCGATAGTGCTTCTTTCGGCGGCCGTTAGCGCCGCCGAGGAAGTGGTTTTGCCTCACGAGGTGTTCTTTTATTACCCGGTGGCGTCAGTGAACGGGCAAAACGCGGCCTGGATCAATCCGGCCGCTCTTGGCTATTCCAACAACGGCAGTATCCTGATTTTCACTCAGCGGCAGCAGCGTTTGATCCGCGATTATGGCGGCGCGGCGGTAATGCGCTTGTTTTCCGTCGCCTATCGCAAGATAAAGCGCGACAACGCCGATCACGAGGAATATATTTTCGCCGTCGGCGGGGGCGGGCGCGCCAAGTTCGGATTTTCGTATCGTTACATCAAACACGGGGAAGGGTACCTCAACAAGCGCCATCTCTGGAATCTCGGGCTGCTCATCGCGGAATCGCCCAACGCAACCTTCGGCGTGCGGGTGGAAAATCTCAACCGGAGCCGTATCGACGGGAAACGAAGCGATATCCGCTATGTGTACGGCCTCGCCCTGAATATTTACCGGACCATGGTCAAGGGGACGTTTGAGGTGGACATGACCCAGAAGGAAAACCTGGACGCCGCCGATTTCCGTACCGGATTCGAAGTGAATCCCGTCACCGGCCTTCTCCTCTACCTCGATTTCGACAATCATTCCCGGATCAACTTCGGCTTTCGGATCAATTTCGGAATGACCTACGCCGGGCATTACCATAATTTCGATCGCAATTTCAAGGGCGTCATGGGAACGACATATCTCGGTTCAGTCGATTACAACCAGCCGTCGCTGCAACTGCCGGATCTCGGCGGCACCGGTTCGCATTAGGCGGATTTTGCGCCCGTCTTGCGCGGCGCTTCACGCTCGGTTCACCGCACCCGCATTTCCAAGAAGCCTGTCACTTTTTCCAGGAAAGCCCGTATTATATCCTAATTGATTTGTCATACTTATGGTAAAAACAATCGGAAAAAATACGTTTGAGCGTCTTGCGCGCGACCGAATTTCCTGTAAATTGGATATTCGGGCTTATGACAAATTTAACCTATGGAGGAGTTCATGATAAAGCGAACGATGGTTCTCAGGATTGCCCTGGCGGCGGCAATTCTGGGCGTGGCGGGCTGGCATATACTGGGATTCAGCTTCTCCACGATCGAAAGCGAAATCCACGATTTCACGCTCGATAACGGCATGAAATTCATCGTCATGGAAGACCACAGCGCCCCGGTGGTGTCGTTCATCACCCTGGCTGACGTGGGCGGCGCCGACGATCCCAAGGGATTTGCCGGACTGGCTCATGTTTTCGAACATATGGCGTTCAAGGGCACCAAAGATGTCGGCAGCAAGGATTTCGCGAAAGAATCCAAGGCCCTGGATAAACTCGATACTGCCTATACCCGCTTGCGGGATGAGGAAAAAAAGGGCATCCAGGCCGATTCGACCAAAACCGCGGCCCTTCAGGCGACATTCGACGCCGACCAAAAGGCCGCCGACAGCCTCGTGGCCAACAACGAGTACTCGGTTATCGTCGAACGCGAAGGCGGTGTCGGCCTCAACGCCGGAACCGGTTACGACCAGACCATGTACTACAGTTCATTTCCGTCGAACAAACTCGAACTCTGGTTTGCACTTGAATCGCAGCGATTCGCCAACCCGGTTTTACGCCAGTTCTACAAGGAGAAAAACGTCATCAAGGAAGAGCGGCGGATGACGGTCGAATCGTCGCCGGTCGGCCGGCTTGTCGAGGAATTTTTAGGCGCGGCCTTCAAGGCGCATCCATACGGCATGACGCTGATCGGCCCCATGTCGGATATCAATAATATCGACAAACAGGAGGCCATGAAATTTTACCATAAGTACTATGTGCCTTCGAATCTGATTGTCGGCATCGTCGGCGATGTCAAGCTCGACGACGTCAAAAAACTGGCCCAGAAATATTTCGGGCCACTTCCGAAAGTGTCCGAACCGGAACGCGTTCAGACCGTGGAGCCGAAACAGAATGCGGAACGGGAAGTGATCGTGTTCGACCAGTCACAGCCGTTTCTGGTGATGGGCTACCACCGGCCGGCCTTCACCGATCCCGATGACGCCGTTTACGACGCCATAGCCGATTACCTGGGAGAGGGCCGCACCTCGCTGCTCTATTCCGACCTGGTCAAGGAAAAGAAAATGGCCACACAGGTTCAGGCATTCGCGTCATTCCCCGGCGGTAAATATCCCAACTTGTTCGGCATTTTCGTCGTTCCTGCCAAGGGCATCGATGCCCCGACCTGTGAGGCCGAGGTGTTCGAAAATATCAAGAAACTGAGAGAGACCACGATCAGCAACGAGGAATTGGACAAGATCAAAGCCCGCGCCAAGTCCAAATTCGTCAACCAACTGTCCTCCCGGACGGGCATGGCCGGGCAGTTGACCCTGTATCAAAATCTGTTCGGTGATTGGCGGGTGATGTTCAATATTCTTGATCAGATCAATGCCGTCACACCCGAAGATATTCGGCGGGTGGCCAACGATTGCTTCACCAAGGGAAATCTCACCGTGGCCTACATTCAGACGACGGAGGATAACGCACAGGAGGAAAGCAAGTGATGAAACGGATCTATATATCGGCGACGCTGCTGGCCTGCTGCCTAATGGCGCTGGCTGCGGTTCCCGCGTGGGGAAGCACCATCGACAATTTGAAATATCCGCCGCTGAACCCGTTCACGATTCCCCAGCCGGATAAATATACGCTCGACAACGGCATAACCGTCTATCTGCTCGAGGATCACACTCTTCCCAAGCTGACCTTTTCGGCGATTATCCACAAATGCGGGGAATATCTCGAGCCGGCCGATAAGATCGGCCTAGCGGAAATGACCGGCGACGTGATGCGGACGGGCGGCACGACCACCAACACCGGCGATGAAATCGACGAGCAGTTGGAGGGGATCGGCGCCTATGTCGAAACCTCCATCGGCACCGTATCCGGCACCGCCCGGGCCGGCGGTCTGTCCGATTACGGCGAACAGATTCTGCAGACCATGGCCGACGTGCTGCGCAATCCCGTTTTCGACGAAGACAAAATCGATCTGGCCAAAACCGATCAAAAGAGTTCTATTTCCCGTCGTAACGACGATCCCATGCAAATCTGCATCCGCGAATACAAGAAGCTTATCTATGGCGATAATTCGCCGTATGCCCGGGTTCCGGAATACGCCACCATCGACGCCGTCACCCGGGACGACATGGTCGCTTTTCATAAAAAATTCGTTCAGCCGAACAACATTCAGATCGCGGCCTGGGGGGATTTCGACAAAGCGACGATGCTGGCCCTGATCAAGAAATATTTCGGCGACTGGGCCAAAACCATGGCGGAAATCCCGGAACCGCCCAAAGTGGATTACACCTACAAGTCCAGCCTCAACTATGCCGAAAAAACCGACGTTACCCAGTCGAATATTCTCATCGGCCATATCGGCGGCGTCATGGGCGATCCCGAATATCCGGCGACGATCGTCATGAATTCGGTTCTGGGCGGCAGTTTCGGCAGCCGGTTGACCGACGTCGTCCGCACCAAGCTGGGACTGGCATATGCTGCCGAAGGGCATTTTTCGTTCAATTACGATTATCCGGGGATATTTTACGCCTTTGCGTCCACCAAGCTGGAAAGCACCGTTCAGGCGATACAGGCCATGATCGACCAGATCAAAAGTATGCAAACCCAGCCCCCGTCCGAGGATGAAATGAAAAAAGCCAAGGACGGCTGGCTGAATTCGTTCGTGTTCAATTTCGACACCAAGGGAGAAATCCTCAGCCGCATGATGACCTATGATTACTACGGGCTTCCGGAGGATTATCTTCAGCAGTTGAAGACGCAGGTGGAGAAGGTCACGCCCGAAGATGTGCTCGAGGTGGCCAAGCGCAAACTGCACCCCGACGATTTGCAGATTATCGTAGTTGGTAAGGCCGATGAATTCGGCGAACCGCTGAGCGATCTGGGCGAGGTGCACGATATCGACCTCATCATCCCCACCCCGGCGTCGGAGGAATTCGCGGCGACACCGGAGGAACTCAAAGCGGGCCATGAATTGCTCGCCAAGGCGGCGGCGGCATGCGGCGGGGCGGCCAATTTCAAGAAGGTCAAATCGCTCGAGTACAGCGCCAAGATCACGGTCAATACGCCGCAGGGTGCGATGAAGATGGATCTGACGAGCATCGAAGTGCCGCCCGACAAATCGGCGCAAATCGTCAAAACCCCCATGGGCGAACAAAAGGTCGTGTTTACCGGCGACGCCGGCTGGGTTTCGGCGTCGGGTCAGACGCAGGCGATGCCGGCCAGCCAGCTCGAAGATCAGCAAAAGAGCGCCAAACGGGATATGGTTGCGCTTTTCGCCAACAGCGATCAGCCGGACTATATCACCGTCGCGGCTCGCGGAACCGATGACTTTGAAGGAACTCAGGCGCAGCGGCTCGATTTTCAAACCGAGGGCGGCAATCAGTTCACCGTGTATCTCGACCCGACCACTTATCGTCCAATCGGCCTGCGCTATATGGCCGTAACGATGGCGGGCCCGGGCGAGGTCGTTGAAAAGCTCAGCGACTACAAGCAATACGGCGATATCATGCTGCCGGCGATGCGCACCCAGGACACCGGGGCGATGACATTCGATATCGAATTGGTCAATGTGACGGTCAACGGTCAGTATGATACGACGATTTTCAACAAACCGGAAGGCATCTGACGCTTATTCGGCATATGAAAACACAGACGGCGCGGACAATCATCCGCGCCGTTTTCTTAAGCCCTGATCCTTGCTGATAATACTGCGTTATATGACTGTTCCGCAGGGTCCTGATCCCGCCCGGCGGGATTGTGACCCTGCGGATGACATTGCCGAATCACACAATCATTCGCCGCGATGGGCCGCCCACGGTTGGCCTTGACTCATTGTATGCCGACCAACTACATCCCACCCGTGCATAGCACGGGTGGGGCACCGAGACTAATCTACTTGAAATAGAAATTCTTGAGGCGGACTTAAAGTACTCTTCTTATCATCTTGACCCGCTCATGCCGGCAAATGCGCGCCAAAAAAGTCGGCGGTCTTGGTCAGCGCCTCTTCCAATTTGGGATTGGTTCCCTCGAAGGGATGCTTGGCATCGAAGGTATGACCGGTACCGGAAACAGTCATCAGAAGCGTCTGCTGCCTGTCGGCCCAGCCATATAACCGGCGCGCCTCCTCGACCGGCACGCTTTCATCATCGTCGCCATGCACAATCAGCAACGGTCGATGCAGGCTTTTGACGGCTTTCTCGATGCTGAGTAGATCGTCTTTGTGCTGCTCGAAATCATCCAACAAACTCAACCCCAGGCGCATGATCTGGCCGGTGCGTTGATTGACAACTTTGATATAGCCGTCCTGCCGCCATTTCTTCTTGGTCTCTTCGGGATAGCGGTTGAACGTCGCCACCGACGACCAGGTCACGACTGCCGCCGCGTCGGGTTTTCGCGATGCCGTCAACAGCGTGATGCCTCCCCCCCGGCTGTGACCCAGCAAGCCGATCGACATTCCCTTCGATGGCCCGAAATGGCCGTCGCGGCACGCGTCGATCAATTCCGATAACTCGCGCACTTCTCGCGACAGGGTATTAAGTCCAAATTTATCCAGTTTGGTGAATTGGGTCGGGTTGTTGCCGATACCGTTGTGCGAGAAATTAAAGGTGATGACGAAGAATTTTCTTCGCGAGAGGAATTCGCCGATATACGGCACGAATCCCCAATCTTTGAATCCTTTGAAGCCGTGGACATAGATGACACATCGTGGATGCTGCGGATCGATCTGTCCGTAGGTGGTGATAGCCAGGTTTTCGCCGTCGCTGGCGATGAAGGTATGGTCTTTTTTCATCATAATTCAAAGATACGCCTCTGAAAGAGAAAGGCAAGGCGAATAGGTGGTCTAATGGCCGCATCCGACATTTTATGCGTAGGTCGAAAGCCCCGCGCTACATGTCCATGAGGCCAGTCCCAGTGTCCGCACGCATCGCACCCGCACGGCTGGTGGCCCATCCGATGGTCCGCCTGTGGCGGACCGAGCGTGGGTTCCCGCCGCGTGTTTGCATTACACGCGCACGACGAGATCGTCCAACGACCGACGGTCGGTGTGGGCGGGCTGTTCGGCTGGATATCCCAACGGAAGCATCGAAATCGGGCGCTGATGCGACGGTGCGCCGACAGCCGCAGCCACGTCCTCCTCCTTGAACGCTCCCACCAAGACACTGCCCAGTCCAAGCGCCGTCGCCGCCAGGTGCGCGATAGTCGCGGCAATGGTAGTATCCTGAATGCAGTACAAATTCCGGCCCCGGTCGCCGTATTTGCCCACCGAACGCGGCGCGTCAGTGCAGAAGACGAGCACCGCCGCGGCCTTGGCGACGCATTCTTGATCCATCGATGCCTTAGTGAGCGCTTTAATCGTGTCCGGCGTGCGAACGAGGTATACCTGATACGCCTGAAGATTGCCCGCCGTCGGCGCGGTGCGGATAGCCTCAAGCAGACGGGTGATCGTATCGTCATCGATTGCTTTGGGCTGATAGGCGCGGATCGACTGGCGATTGGCTATGACATCGAAAAATTCCATCACGGCATCCTGCGGGTTAGGGGGGAAATTACGACAGGACGGGCCGCTGTGAGGATGCGGCCCACCCCGCGTACAGAGAATCGACGCCTTTTACTGACCTTTTGGCTGGACCGGTTTAGCCTGTTTCCCAACCGTAAAAGGAATCGATTTGATGACGTCGCCGTCGGGCCCAGTCACTTTGACTTCCCAGTCGCCGGCCCATTCCGGCGGAATGGTTTTGTAGCTGTACGTCCGCCACGGGTCGCCTTTGACGGCCAGTTCGACGTCGGCCATCTCCTCGCCGCCTTTCAGCCAGACGTGATGGATGAAGCTGGATTCGCCCTCGGGCAGCCCGGTCACTTTCGTCCACAGGTAGACCCTATCGACGTCGGCCGGAAAATCGGCGGCCTCGCCGACCGGCTCGTGATCCACAACGTTGGTGCACAGCACGGCCTCGACGGCCAGTTTAGGCGCGGCAGGTGTCGCCGGTATGACGGCCGCGGCGGCTGTGTCCGGTTTGGCCGCCGGCTGTTCTGTCTGAGCCGCAAGCATCGCCGGCGCCAAAACCAATATCGCCAGCACGAAAATAGGAGTGCGCTTGAACATAGACCCTCCTTGATAATTACTCCGGATTGTATGCTTCCAAAATAGGCCTCACGGTCGGTTTTTACAACAAAAATTACGCGGCCCACGGCTGTTTGCGATGGAGAATCATTGGACAATCGGCTCCGAATATATTTTCACGGATCGGCATGATTGCCGATCCGTGATCCCATGGGTTCGCGAGCCCGGGAACAGGCATCCCTGCCCTGAGACGATACGATTACCTTCTGTCCGCAGTCCGCCGGCTGGGAGCGGACCGCGACTTCCCCCCGGGCATTACCACGTGTGCTCTCCGGAATGATATTCCGGCCAATGCCCGGATATGATGCCCCACAGGCTCGGTAGGGGATATTCTATCAGGGCTTCAGGCAGTGCCTTCAGCGAAATAATGCCGAGCTATTGACGGTCCCGATTTTTCCGGATACCTCCCCTTGTTCCGCTGCGCCCCGGACGGCGATTACCGGCCGCAGGCATACCATGCCGGAGACTGCGTCGGGACAGCGCGCGAAGTCAACCCGTGATTTCAAAAACGATCCTTGGTAAACGATGCCGGATCGATGCCAGTCTCAGTATACCGAATTCCGTCCGGCGTGTCAACAGATAATCCGGTACATGGTCAGCATCAGCCGCAATTCCTGAATTTTCGACGCACGGCAAGACGGGCGCAATGCCATTTTTTCGGGCATGTCCGCGGTGTGATCGCACAGAATGTGTGCGACCGAAACGGACAAATGCGATCATGTTTAACCATTGACCGATATTCCCCTACGAGATTCGTCCAAAGCCGAATACACACATTTTGGCACGCCTCTTGCTCGATGCGACGATGGGACGCCGCCGGACATCGCGAACATCATCGCACCCGACGAACACAGATGGGAGGAGAATCAAAATATTATCCTCAATTTTATATCTTCGTTTACCGAGCCAACGACCGACTGAGGCGGGCCGGAAACGATTGGCCGCTTGTATGGGAAAGGGGTTTGTCATGAAGTTACGCCTTGCCACTCTTTGTTCAATCATTATGTCCGGATTTTTATGCGTCGCATGGCCGGCTACTGTTGTCCGCGCCGCTGAACCGGGATTTACGGTGGACAGCTATATCCCGGAATATTTCCGCGATTTCGAATGGCGCATCAACGGCGGCATGCAATTGACCGGGCCGGGGGACGAGCGGAGTCGGCTGGTACCGTATCCATACGAAGGGGACATGAAATCGACGTACAGCAATGACCGACAATTGTTGAACATCGATACCTATCTCAAGTATCGCTACCGGACAGTCCCGCGATTTCTGACCGTCGCCCTGGGAGTCGCGGGACGATACGATCACTCTAATAGTTTCGGTTCGAACCTAAGGGCCGATCCCGGCAATTTCACGGTTTACGACAACGACCATCAAAATTACCATACCTACGAATCCGTCCTGTACCCCTCGTTCGATGCCGGCGCGTACGTATACGACGACTTTTTCGTTTCGGCGGCATCGCGCATCCAATATCGCTCGGGAGGCACGTTCAACGGAAAAGATTCGTTTCATACCGAACGTGTCGACGTCGTCGGCGTCGATTCGACATACACATATGTTGCCGACGGCACCGGCGACCGTGCAACCGATCTGAAGACATATTCGGCGGATGTATCGCTGTTGCCGGGCTGGGGGCGGGTGTATGAAGGGAATTTCGCGGCGACCGCCCTGTATATGGTCGATGAGCTCCGCCGTGAGGGATTGCTGGGACGGGAGCCGACTTCGGACGAACTGCGCGAATTATGCGATCTGATCTATTATTATCGGCTGAAACATCCGGTGGATTCCCGCCTGCTCAAAATCGACGCGCTCCGGCATATCATGGATTCGTTCATTGAAAACAACATGATCGCCGACCCCGGCCCCTATGGGTATCTCCTTATTCAGGATGTCTGGGACTATTTCCCGCGACAGGACAGGCTCTTCGGATTTCGGTTTCGCCTCGGTCCCGGGATCGAATATTCCAGTAATCGATCGAATTCGAGCACGGATGACAACAGACACACCCGAACCTATCTGCATACCCCGACCGGCGATTTGAGCATGTACGAGAGCGATTTCCGCGCGGTATATTCGTCCGCCCGTAAAGATGAATTCCGAGGGACGTATGTGGAGGCGATTGCGGAATACCATAAACCACTGGACATCCGCTGGCAATTCGATGGCGTCGTTTCCGCTTCGTACTATCCCAATGCCCATGAATTCACGTATATCATTGATCGGAGATATGACGAAACGACATCTCCCTATAAATATATGCGGGACACCTATATCGTCTACAACGCCATGCACGACGTCGCCGCGTCCGGCAAAATCGAATATATCCTCAATTCACGGACGTTTTCGAGCCTGACCGTCGGCTACGTCAGGAGCCATTTTAACTCGGCCATCCAATATAATCATTCGATTTCCAGCGAAATAACCGTCACCGATCCGATCAGGCGCGACGACAGGGAAACCGAAGAGGTTACATTCGAGGGAACGTTGACCTACCGCCTCTCCATCCCGACAACGCTGGCGGTTAACGCACTATACCGGAACCGCAGTCAGACTGTTTATCAGGAAGTTACGGATGACCGGGATTCGGATGATTACCGGTTGTCGGCGACGCTGTCGCACTACCTGTATTGAGGGAAAGCTCGATTCAGCTTGTGACGATTCTGGAAAAGCTATCCGGGTCGGTGTCGCCCTCGGTGTTGAACAGCAGAATTCGGGAATCCCGTCCGAGGCCAAGAGCGTCGCGGGCATCCCGAAACCGGTCGTCATGCAGCAGCGCCAGGAGCGCCCCCAAACCGGCGGCGCCGGATTCGCCCGATATGATTCGTCGGTCCCCCGAAAGCGGATGATAATACCGCCGCATGGCGTCGATAGCATATTCGTCGGTGATGGCTACGAGCATATCGAAGCTGTCGCGGATGAATGGCCACGCGATAATTGATGGCGTACCGCAATTGAGGCCGGCCATGATGGTTTGAAATGACCCGTTCGAGGTCGTCATGGTTCCGTCCGGGGTCGATATCGAGGCCAGCATGCAGGCGGCTTCCACCGGTTCGACCGATATCAGTTTTGGCCGGCGCGAAGCGTACCGGTTGACGTAATACCATGCCGCGGCGGCGGCAAAACTGCCCACACCCGCCTGAAGGAAAACGAAATCCACGCCCGGCTCTGCAGCAGGATGGATTTCCGGTTCCATTTCCCGGAACATCGTCGTATATCCGGCCATGATGTATTTCGGTATGATCGTATATCCGAAATAAGCCGTATCGGAGATAACTTGCCAGCCATGTGTATTGGCGTCGGCGGCGACTCGGCGAACGGCCTCATCGTAGGTGCCGTCGATTATCTCGACCCGGGCGCCTTCGTTTTCGATATTGCGAATTCGCGCCGGGACGGTTCCTTCGGGCATATAGATTACGGCCTTCTGGAACAACCGCTTCGCCGTCCAGGCGACCGCTCGCCCATGATTGCCGTCGGTGGCCGTGCAGAACGTATATCGACCCGCCCACGGGCCGGTCGGCCCGGCATCCATGATACGTCCGATTTCGAATCGCTCGTTCGATTCCTCCTCCCACACTGCTTTAAGGAATCGATAGATCGCATAGGACGCCCCGAGAACTTTGAATGCCTTCAGATCAAAACGGTGCGATTCGTCTTTGACGATGATATCTTGCACGCCCAGCGATTCGGCCAGTGCCGGCAGTCGCACGGTCGGCGTCGGATGATATCCCGTCAATGAATGATGATACGTCAGGACATCATCGGCGGTGAAAGCCGCTGTCAGTTCATCGGGCCAATCGGGCGATGGTTGCCGGAAACGATTATGCGAATACGTGCAATTGCTCATCGGAATACCCATCGATTGCCATATTCCGAATATAGCAGAATCTACTGCGATATCAAGAGGATGCTTTGGGCGAAAAGATCATGTAACCCGGAATCGATCAGCGCAAAAGGGTCATCTTCCGGGTGGAAGTATATGCGCCGGCGGTCATGCGGTAGAAATATATGCCTGAGGCGAGTTGATGGCCGTGACTGTCGGTTCCATCCCAAATAATTCGGTGTGTCCCGGCCCCGATATCATCGTCGACCAGGGTACGCAGGAATTGCCCCAGAATATTGTAGACGCAGATTCGCACGTGCGTTTCACGTCCGAGCGTATAGGTAATCATCGTCGATGGGTTAAACGGATTGGGGAAGTTCTGGTTCAGCGCGAATTCACCCGGGATTAGTGCGGGGTCGGCGGAATTGCCTGACGTCGGCATACCGATGGAATAGCATACCGGACAGTTGGTCGGCGGCGGGTAACCATGGCCGGTGATGTCGGTGAATACCCAGGCTCCGCTCGGTGGAATAAAAGCCTTATCGATGCACAGCCAGCCGCTCTCATCAAATTCGTTTATCCTGAAATGTATTGCCAGCATCGATTCCAACGGACCGGCATCCAAAACGGTCATCATCGATACACCACCCAGCATGATGGAGTCGGCGCCGGAGCCGTCCATGTTCCGTTCGGTTACCAGCAGACTGGTCAGGTCCCACACCGAAGTCACCGGATCCATGCGGCTGCCTGCGACCACCGTGACGGCCGCCAGACCTGTGTTTATGCCACCGGGCCCCCATCCGCCGTCCTGCGCCACCCATTCCCAGGTGACATTATCAGACCAGATGCGCAGGCCGAGCGACATCCCGCAAATGGACTCATCGTTTTCGATGCCCAGGCGGATTTGATAGTCGAGGATATTTCCGTAGTCATCGTACGGCCTTATTGTCCCCGTGTCGGGAGATATGAAATCATTTTCGGATTCACTATAGACTCGGACGTCGACCGAATCGGCCCGGACGGCGACGGTCCCCGCCAGGGTCAGCGTGCACAAAGTCGCGATCAATAATTTTGTCATAGCATAACCCTCCCGCAGAATACCCATAGTGGACGCCCTTCCAGCCATATGCTGTTATTTATAATATCGGCGGGCACCGTATCGGTGTCAATAAATATCTACCAAATTATCCGCTTTCGGCGTTGAATTATGCCCCCCGCAAGAGGGCCGATATCGACAAGCCGTTGCAAGATAATCGCTTTTCGGCCTAAAGTCGGCTCTTGAATCTACCGATTAATATAGTCAAGTGCATCGGGTTTGGCAGGCGAGGAGTAATATGGATTTTGCTATGGAAGATAAATTTTCTCAGGCCGGACATTCAGGGGGAAGATCGCGTCGCAGGGAGCGCCGCGCCTTCCGGAGGATGGGCCGGAATGTGGACGTCTGCATATATCCAACGAAAGGAGCACGTTCTATGAAACGCACGTGTGTCTCACTATTTATCATGGTCGGTATATTGGCCTGCCTGGCGACTGCCGCCGCGGCTGCCCAGAAACCGGCCTTCAATCTGAACTGGTACGGGTCGCTGAAACTCGACGGCGCCTACGACCAGAATCTGACCAGCAACGGTGACTTCGCCATGTGGGTGGAGCCGACGCTGCCCGACAACAACGACCAGCAGTTTAACATGACCGCCAACGCCACCCGGTTCGGCGTTTTGGCCCAGAGCACCCGGAACGAAAAGGTCGATATCACCGGCAACATCGAATTCGACCTGTACGCGGGCGCTTTCTCCGGGCCGACCCCGCAGGAGAACAATCCCATGCTGCTCCTGCGGCAGGCCTATTTTACCATGAAGTGGCGCAACACCCGGGTGACCGCCGGTCAGACCAACGACCTGGTTTCGCCGCTGGAACCGACCACCCTCAATTATTCCACCCTCTGGGGCTGCGGTAATATCGGCTATCGCCGGCCGCAGGTGTCCATGGCGTATGTCGTCAATGCGTCCCCGACGACCGACGTTACCCTCGCGGGCGGTTTCTTCCGCACCATCGGTTCCGACCTGACCCCGACCTTCAGCCTGTCTCTGGGTGAAACCCAGGACGTCTCCGACGATGGTACCGATGCGGCCATCCCGTCGGTTCAGGCCCTGCTCGACGTCAACCATGATATGGCTTCGGGCGGCACGCTCCGCGCGGGCGTATCCGGGTTGTATGGCCGGCTCAATGCCGAAACCAATCTGGGCAATTCCCAGAAGTATGAATCGTGGGCGCTTTCGACCCATCTGATGGTCACCACCCCCACCGGTGTGGGAGTCGCCGGCGAATTTTTCACCGGATCGAACCTCCAGAGCTATCTCGGCGGCGTTATGAATGACAGCCGCATCGACGGCGTGCATGCCGTCGGCGGATGGGTTTCCGGCTGGGTCCAGCCTACGCCCGAAGTCAAGCTGACGGGCGGGTTCGGTATCGACGATCCCAAAGACGAGGACATAACCAGCGGCCGTACCCAGAACCGCTGCATTTTCGGAAACGTCAATTACTCGTTCGTGCCGCAGGTGACGCTGGGTCTCGAACTGTCGCAGTGGCAGACCAAGTATGTCGGCGGCGCGAATGCCAACAACTTCCGCGTCCAGACGTCGATGGCACTGACCTTCTAATACGAACGTCTCACAGCCGTTTCATCGGCCGAATAATACTTCAAGTGTCAAAAGCCCGCCCGTCGCCCGATGGGCGGGCTTTTTTCTTGTCGCATGAATCAAAAGAGGGCGGAAATGTCCCGGCGAGAGACGTTCGTCTTTTGATCAAATTTCGTCGTATGATTGCAAGAATTCATGGACCTTTTTCAGCCATTAATTGTTATTAAAGAAAACAATATTTCGAGACCATAAGGATAAAGCAGGGAGATATTTTATGCTGAAACGCTCTTTTTTGCTCTTGATCGCCCTATCGATTTTTGTCATCCCGGTCAAGGCCCAATCCTGGCAGGTCGACAAAGCTCATTCCAGCGTCGGCTTTACCGTCCAACATCTTGTCATATCGAAAGTTAAGGGTTATTTCCGGGATTACGATGCCACCGTCGATTTTGACGGCAAAAATCTTGACAAGGCCTCGGTCAAGGCGACCGTCCAGATGGCCTCGATCGATACGGAAAATGAACGGCGCGACAATCATCTTCGTTCGTCCGACTTTTTCGACGTCGAGAATTTCCCCACAATGACCTTCGTATCCAAAAAGATCATTCCCGGCGAAGGGAACAAGTTTGCCATGGTCGGCGACCTGACGATCAGGGACAAAACCAAAGAAGTGTCCTTTGACGGACAACTCAACGGCGTCATCACCGATCCCCGGGGGAACAAACGGGCCGGGCTGGTTGCCACGACCACTATCAACCGTCAGGATTTCGGCGTCGCCTGGGATAACAAGCTTCAGGATGGATCATTGGTCGCCGGCAACAACGTCGATATTGAACTCGATATCGAAATGGTCGAGAAAGAAGAACCGTCCAAATAGTAGCAGCTCAAATTATTCTGCAAAGGCAGCATGTCAGGAGTCAGAATCGCTCCCGACATGCTGTTCTATTTGATTATTACCAGCTTGCCCAGTTGTTCGCCCATGGCCGACGTCACCGACCATAGATAAATTCCTGTCACGACCGCCTGCGTGTTCCGGCTGATCATGTTCCATTCCTCATGCTGTGAGTTGGGGCCGCCGTCGGGACGATAATGATCGATCTGCTGCACCAAATCCCCCGACAGCGTGTAGATGCGAATCGTGCATACCGGCGGCAGATTGGCAAAATGTACCCGCCGCGCCCACGCCGCCGTCTTCGTCCGGTCACGGTTCTCGTATCCCGTCCGCGCATAATGATCGCTGATCCGGTACGGATTGGGATACACGATCACATTCAGACCCCGCGTCTCCACCTGCTCCGACCCCGGCAAGGCGTACTCCCTGACGGCATTCATCTGCGGCGATGTCTCCATCACGTGCAGCGACCGATGAAACGATCCCTTGTTGAAGGCCGTCACCGCAAAATAATACGGCACCGACGGCTGGAGATTGTCGATAGTGTACTCGTACTCATAGCAGCGCTGATACCCTTCCTCGGTCACATCGCCGGGATTATCCGGGGAAGCGTCCGGATAAATCCGATGGATACCCAGGAGATCGGTGGCATCCGACCGGTTCCAATCCTGCGGCACAAAATACAGGATATCCCCGGTGCGGGGATCCGTGAAATAATGCATCTCGTCGTAGTATTCGGTCGGGTCGAATACCGGCCCGTACTGTTTCCGCAGGCTGTCGATTGGCACCCCCAGCCTTGCCCCTTCCCATTGCCGGCCGGACGGATTGAACCGGATCACCGAATAATCCTCGATGTCGTACGAGGCCAGCATGACGAAATCGGTCAACCGGTCGTCGTTGGCCATGTACACCCGGTATCCCTCGAAACCCGGTTCCCCCGTCAAAAAATCAATGTATTCCTCACTGTCCTTGCCATTCCAGCGGATCGTCACCCGCCCCATCTCCGGAATCGTCCGCACCACCGGCGGCGGGGGCGGCGAGGCGGGGCGAAAATCGGGCACGCCGTCGCCGCGATAATATTCCTTGCGACAGCAGCCCACTAGGCTGTCGGGAAGCGTTACCGTCTCGTCCAGGCAGAATGATTCTCCGCCGCAGGTACATTGCCACATGAACAGTCCGGCGTTACCGTCGCCGTCGGTGTCCCAGCCGGGGTTGTCATAGATATATTCGGCCCAGCGGGCGTTGTCGGCCAGGTCGGTGAAATCGAGCTTATCGTAGTAGATTTGCGGAGCTCCGGGGGCAAAATAATCCTGAAAGTCGGTGGGGTTGACATGGAAGTTGTCTCCCACGACGTAGGCCAGCGTCAGCGGCAGAGTATCCCCCGGCTCCAGATCGAACGGCCCGATGGAGAGAAGATAGTTCACGGGATAACCATCGGAGATATCATTTGCCCGGGAGGCGGGTGGCGGCGGCATAAATCCTTCGCCCTGGTGATCAATGGACGTGAACATCTGGTCATAGTCGATTTCGGGATGGGACAGGACATAGTATTTGATCACGTCACCGGTGGGTGAGGCCAAATCACGGGGAAATCGCCGAAAGGGGTCGCTGCGGCGCGGCCCGAAACTGAGGGCCGGATCGGTATGAGTGAACCACCAGTTGTAATTGAGCGTCAGGCTGTCGCCCGGCCGGGGCCGGAGGATGCGGATGCCCGACACGCCGCGCGGCGAGGCGAAATCCCACTCGCCGGATGCGTTGGGATCACCGTCGTTGTCGGCGCACCAGGCAAAATCGAGCGTATCCACCTCCCGGCATGACCCGGTTGCGCCTTTCGTTGTGCGCAGAAATCCGTTGAGATCGTCGCTCGCACCGTACTGGACGTTCGAAAGATGAAATACACTTCCCAGAACGGCGAAGCCGACGAACATATCCAGAATCGGCAACGTATCCAGATTAGTAATCTGATAATCGACCAAAATCGATTTGGCGGCATAATCGTAGCTCCAGGCGTAACTGCCTTCGCGAATTCCCACGCCCAGCGGAATATGGCCGCGATTGTCATACGAGTCTTCGCCGGTAAAATCACCCTTTAGCGTATCAGTATACGTGCAGATAAAATCCTGCTCCGATATCGCGTCTTCGTCGTAGAATTCGCTGGAACGGATCGAGGATCGAATGTGAATGGCCCCTTGGAGACCCTCGGGGGGGGAGAATTCGCTGACCTCGCGGCTCACATAATTACCCGGCCCGACGGATGCAGATACAAGCGTATCATTGGATTTGATACCACCTATCCATAAAGAACCTTCACCCAGATAATAAAGTTCGGAGTTTTGAGGGTACTCGGAGCCGGGATTATCCTGGTAATCGAGCCAATTCATATTGCCGAAGGCGCCCCAATTATTTATCATAAGGCTAACCTGCCCGACGTCATGGAGCTGACGCTGATAATTTGGATATTGAGGACCAGCCCCGGTTTTACGAAGACCACTCGACGTCTGTGAAAAAGCCAAGCCATTGCCTGCCCAGACAATGACGCCAATCAGAATGATGAAGGTTGGCCTCGCAGTTCTGATCATCTGCAAAACACAACACTTGGAAATATTTAGCTGAATCATAGTCATGCCTTAGCCAACAAAGCCCATGGTCAATTCATGTCACGTGGACAAATCGAGACACATGACGAAATCATATCCTGCTAATTTTGAAGTCGTCATATGTTGACAACTACATATCCAAAAATACTCCGCTAATACGCAAAATAAAATTGCCACTCTTTCCGAAGGCTGACCGCATGAATACATCCGTGCGGTCAGCCGTTTCAGCCATACTTCGAATCCGGTAGTCCCAGCTATACCCTACTGGCCGTTGTTTCCGGACTGATAGCAATCCATCTGACATTCGCAAGGGCCGTTTATTGTCGGATAACCCGGCACCCCATCGCAATTGCAAACAAGACCTACGCGGGGTACATTAATCCATGCACCGTGACGCCCAAGTGCGTCAATGCAGCAGGAAAATTCGCGGCCTGGATAACAACGATCGGGGTCCGGCACATCGTCACCGGCCTGCAATCCGGCATGAAATGTCAATGCAAAAAAGAATCCAAAGACGAACAAAACTGCCAAAATGCACATTCTGTTTCTCATGGTACTCTCGCATCCTTCCAATAGCCAACCCATTTCCAAATGTACATGGAAATGATGCCTTTACCTTTCCCTCTGTTGCCGGTCCCGATGCCGACGGAAAAATACTCTATGAATCAGCTTTTGTCAATAGCTGATTTTATATATTCGACAAAACATATCGCAAAATCCGAGAGCGCCCGCCGCTTTTCATTGCCGCCGGGGCCGCTTTTTCGTATATTTGTGGTGTAAGATGTTGTGATTGGCGAGGATTGGACATGAGCAGAATTGGCCTTACGTTAATAACCCTCATGGCGGCGCTGGCAGTGGCGCTGGCCGTCGGCTGCGGCGACAAAACCACCGAGCCGGAGCCGACCGTCCCGCCCACTCTGCTGGGAAAATGGGAATGGGTGGTCACGACCGGTCCCGGCATCTATAATACGCCGCAGAATCAGGGATATGACCTGACGCTGTATTTCAATGACGATTCCACCTATGCCGAATACAAAGACGACGCGCTGATTTTTCACGGTACGTTCAGCGTCGGAGATTCGGTCTACTGGATGGATGAATGGATGCGGTTGCTGACCCTGCAGGATTATCTTATAAAGAAAGCCTTTGCTTTCCATACCAACGACACACTGGTTCTCGCCGATTCCATTCAGGCCAACGCGTTGATCGTGAAGTACAAGAAAGTTCGGCAGTAACTCCAAGCCGCGGGCGGTGATGCGCCGTCAACGTATATTTCCCACGCATTCAGTGTGAGCTATTGCGCCCAGGGGGGCATGGCCGAAAGGTCGATGCCGAAGACATGTACGCCCAGCAGATATATCGCCGCCGTGATCAGGATAATCCCGATCAGGTTCATGAAAATGCCGACCCGAATCATATCTTGCATCCGTACTTCGCCGGTGCCGAAAATTATGGCATTGGGCGGCGTCGCCACCGGCAGCATGAAGGCGCACGAGGCCGACAACGTCGCCGGAATCATTAAAAGCAGAGGGTTGATCGTGATGGCGGCGGCCAGCGCCGCCAGAATCGGCAGGAATATTTGCGTCGTGGCGGTGTTCGAGGTCACCTCGGTCAGAAAGGTCAGCATGGTGCATACAGCGACGACAATCAAGAGCGGCGGCAGTTGTTTGAGTCCGGCCAACTGATCGCCCAGATACGCCGCCAATCCCGATTGCTCGAATCCCGCCGCCAGTGCGAAGCCGCCGCCGAATAGGATAACGATGCCCCAATGAAGCCGCGTGGCGGTTTTCCAGTCCATCAACCGCACCCGCCGGCCACCCTCGCGCCGTTTGGACGGAATCAAAAACAACAATAGCGAGACTGCGATGGCCACGGTGCCGTCGTCGATATACTTCGGTTGCGGGAATAACTGCGACCATCCCGGAATCGTGAACGCGCCCAGCGCTATGTCTTGCCGAAACAACCATAAGAAAGCCACCAAACCGAACGCCGCCAGGATGATTTTCTCTTCGTATCGGATCGGCCCCAATCGCGCCATCTCCTCGCGGAAAATTCCCGAATCGGTCGTCAACCCCTTGGCTTTGCCCACGAATACCTTGGTCAACAACAGCCAGGTGACGATCAGGAAGAGAACCGCCAATGGCAGGGCGAACACCATCCATTGGGTGAAACTGATATCCGGAGCGTGGGGAAACGTGATCGTCAGGATGCGTGCGAAGGCCAAATTCGGCGGCGTGCCGATCAGGGTTGCCGTCCCGCCGATAGAGGCGGCGTAAGCGACGGCGATCAACAGTCCGACGGCTATTCGATGTACCTTTTCAGGACCGTACGTATCCTTCATTTTGACGATAATGGCCATCGCCATCGGCACCATCATCATCGTCGTGGCGGTGTTGGATATCCACATCGACAGGAAAAACGTGGCGACCATGAAGCCCAGTATGATCCGATGCGGGCTGATGCCGATCAGGAGGATTATCCGCAACGCGATCCGGCGATGGAGATCCCACCGTTCCATGGCCAGCGCGATGATAAAGCCGCCGATGAATAATAGAATGACGTTGTTGAAATAGGCCGCCGCCGTCGCCTTGCCGCTCATGATTCCCAAAAGCGGAAAAAGCGCCACCGGCAAAAGCGCCGTGGCCGCGATGGGGATGGCTTCGGTGATCCACCAGGTCGCCATCCAGACCGCTACGGCCGCGCATCGCGTCACCATCGGGCTGCCCGGCTGGAGATCGGTGAAGACCAGCAGTATCACCGCCAGGGCCGGGCCGCCGATCAGGCCGATCAGGCGTTTGGTGTCCCGTCCCGCGCCGTTTTCCCGTTCGTCTTCCATAGGATATAATCATGGTAATCCATTTTTGATTTGCGAACAAGGGTATTTCCGGCCCGGGAAAGGAATTCTCTCCAGGCGCGTCGCAGCGTCCGCAGCCGGTCGTTTTGGCTGATTTTATCTTGATCGCTTCCTCGTATTGCCCATATTGTCCTCGGAACCCGATTTCGCAGGCGATTGGACCAATGAAAAAAAACTCGGCCATACAGATCGTGATACTCGTTGTCATCACGGTCTTTTTGTTCATCCTGCCGCCTTTGTGGAACTGGCGCGGACTGCCCTATCTGATAATCGCGGCATTACTCATCGCCACCTTCGTCATGGTCCGCTGGCACTCCCGCCACACCGGGTATCGATGCCAGACGTGCAGCGGTTCCTTCATGGTTTCGGCCTGGACCGATTTTCTCAGCCCGCATTTGAGCGACCGGAAACTGCTGCGCTGTCCCTACTGTCATTCCAGCGGCTGGTGCGAAGAAATAGATCCGGTTGCCCCCGGCCCGCGGCCGCCCGCATCTCAGGTAGTCGCCGCGTCGACGGAATTCTCGCCCAGGAACCTTTATTGGCAGATGGTTCTTATCATTCTGCTATACGCGGTGTTGTGGGTGGTGGCGCTGTATCAATGGTCGGCGCTGTCGGCGACGGTTTCGTTTTGGCAGATCATCAAAATCCCTCTGGCAACGTCGATACTTCCGGTTTTACATTTTGTCTTCTGTTCTTTTGCCGTTCGGCGTGCTTACCGGAGCCGAATGTACGCCCTGGTCACTATTTTCGTCGCCGTTTTCCTCCTGCTCGCCGTCTGGACACAGTTGCGGTACCTGCCCCCGGCGACATAATCCGGCGCGTAAATCGCTTGATCGGAACGCCATCGCCAGCGTATAATATCTTACTCATAGCCGGGAGACGGAGTATGATATTGGCTTTGAAGCCGGGCATCATATACGGCCCGGTCAATTCGCGGCGGCTGGGGCGATCGCTGGGGGTTAATCTTTCACCGAGCGGATACAAGCTATGCTCGTTCAATTGTGTTTATTGTCATTATGGCTGGACACGGAGGCTATCTTTGAGTTTCGATACGTTTCGCGACGATCTCCCCACCCGCCTCGAGGTCGAGGCGGCCGTCGAGGAAGCACTCAAGCCGGGCCTCGAATTCGACTATATAACCTTTTCCGGCAACGGCGAACCGACCCTGCATCCCGATTTCCCCAAGCTGGTCGACGACGTCGTTGCCCTGCGCAAGTTGTATCGGCCGAAGGTCAAACTGGGCCTGCTGTCGAATTCCACCGGCCTAATCCATAAATCCGTCCGCGATGTTATCCCCAAAATGGATTTTCCCATGTTTAAACTCGACGCGGGCACGGAGGCGACATATCTGGCGATCAATCGACCGGCGCCCGGTATAGGCTTCAACGATATCGTCGACAGTCTGGCTTCGTTGTCGAATATTATTATCCAAACGGTGCTGATCGACGGCGATCCGTGCAACGTCGCCGAGGCGGAACTCGACGCCTATTTCGATCTCCTGACGCGCATCAAACCCCGCGAGGTGCATATCTATTCGATCGATCGGCCGGTGCCCAAAACCGAAATCTCCCTGGTTTCGCCGGAAAGGCTGGAGGCGATCGCCGAAAAGGGCCGCAAAAAAACCGGCATCCCCATTATCGCATTTTATCCCCGGTAGGGAGCGCACCGGTACGTATAACTGGAAAAAGAATGGATAAGCAAAGGCGGCACGCATGCAATGGTTTGACTTCTATGACATCGCCGAACGATATCTCGAACTGATCAATCCCCTCAACGCGGACAAGGTCATTCAGGCCGGACGATATCTCCGCTTATCCTCCAAAAGCCAGGTGATCGATTTCGGCTGCGGATACGGCGAGGCGCTGGCGTTGTGGACGGAGGCGTTTGGTATCAATGGGATCGGGGTCGAAATTCGCAATCACGCCGTCGAGCGGGCTCGCAAAAAGATGATGATCCGGGGGGTGGCTAGCAGCATCCAGATTGTTCATACCGATGGCGCCGAATATGATTTTGAAAAGCAGGCATTCGACGCCGCTTCGTGCATGGGCGCTTCGTTCATATGGAAGGGATTCGAACCGACCGTCATGGCCCTCAAGACGGCCATCAAACCGGGCGGGCGGATTCTGATCGGCGAACCGTATTGGAAGAATGATCACGTACCGCCGGAATATACCGGTAACGAAGAAATTCATACCGAGCGCGAACTTCTTGACATCGTCCATAAGCATGGCCTAAACATCGAATATCTCATCCGGTCCAGCGATGACGATTGGGCGCATTACGAGGCCTCCAACTGGCAGGGGCTGATCGCATGGCTCGAGGAGCATCCCGGCCATCCCGAAAAAAACGAAGTGACGGAATGGCTGCGCAAGACGCAGGACGACTATTTCCGTTTCGGCCGCGACTATCTGGGCTGGGCCTTATACATCCTCAATCCCATCCGGTATTAATTCAATTTTTCCGCTCTAAGCGGATCTCCGCCGCCCGTCGAGGTCGGTGACCTGCCGGTTATCTTAAGCCATGATAGGTCGGGTGCGCGAGGTTCGTGACCCACGATTCTAACAGCATATCAAATCCATTGATTTGACGGCGCTGCTTCACTATGTTGCATCGGTAAGGCGCCGGGGCGTCCCACATATTGCGACAAACAAGACGGGAGCGTCCGGAACTGACAGGATGGGTCGATGGCAGACGAAGAAAAAGAATGTCGGGGTCGGCAGATTGAACCGCAGGCGACCCTGAAGTCGGTCAAGGAAAAGTTCAACCTGTTTCTGAAACTGCTCGACAAAAACAACCGCGTCCTCGAAATCATGAGCGATATGGAGGAGAAGGCGCAAGGGGAATACCTATTCGATATCACCTATATCCTCGACAGCCTGCGCGATATCCGTTCCGGTGTCCAGGATATTATCCATTGCATGATCACCCTGGGCGGCGAGCCGTATCGCATTCTTCAGGAACGATTCGAGGAGATCGACCGCGTTCTCAATACTGTTCTGCCCGGCCGCCAGCCGATTGTCGAGGATGATTTCACCGTGCCGTTCGACAAGCTCAACCGGACGCGGGCGTTCAGCGTCGGCAGCAAGAACGCGCAGCTCGGCGAGATGAAGGCGGTGTTGCACATGCCGGTGCCGGAGGGCTTCGCCATCACCGCCCGGGCATATCAGCATTTTGTCGAGGCCAACAATCTGCAGTCGCGCATCGCGAAACGTATCGACAATCTGGATATAAAAAATCACCAGGACCTGGTTCGGGTCGGGCAGGAAATCCGCGACATGATTACATCAAGCCCCGTTCCGGACGATCTGCGCGAAAATATCCTGCAGAGTTATCGCGACCTGGCCGGCCGCGCGCCCACCGGACGTTTTTCCATGCGGTCCAGCGCCGTCGGTGAGGATTCGCTGTTCAGCTTTGCCGGTCAATACGCGTCCTATCTCAATGTGAAGGACGACGAACTGATAGATCGCTACCGGGAGGTTTTGGCCGGGAAATTCACGCCGCAGGCGATCTACTATTTTCTCAGCCATTCCCTGTCGGAGGCGGAATTCGCCATGAGCGTCGGCTGTGTCAGCATGATCAACGCTGCCGCCAGCGGCGTCATGTATACCCGCAACCCGGTCAATCCCGACGACGACAGCATCATCATCAATTCCATTTTCGGCCTCGGCAAATATCTGGTCAGTGGGTATATGACTCCCGACCTGTTCCGGGTGTCGCGCACCGATCATAAAGTCATCGAATCACAGATTGTATCCAAACCGGTCTGTCTGGTCGTCAATCCCGACGGCGGCGTGGTCGAAGAGGAAGTCCCCGTATGGGATCAAATGGAACCGTCGTTGACCGACGATCAGATTCGGCAGTTGGCTGAATATGCCGTGCGATTGGAGGATCATTATCGGCGGCCGCAGGATATCGAATGGTCGGTCGACCGCGAGGGGCACATCTATTTCCTGCAATCGCGGCCGCTGCAGCTGTCCCGCCCGGCCCGGGCCGCAATGGCAGTGGACACGTCCGGTTTCGAAGTTTTGTTTTCCGACGGCACGACGGTATCGCCGGGCGCCGGGAGCGGGCCGGTGTGTCATGTAAGCGCTGTAACAGATTTGCCGGATCTTCCCGCCGGAGCGGTGCTGGTGGCGCCGCAGCCGTTCCCGGGATTGATAACGGCCATGGGCCGGGTCAGCGCTTTGGTGACGCGGGTGGGCGGCCTGGCCAGCCACATGGCGACCATCGCGCGGGAATATCACGTGCCGACGCTGGCCGGAGTGAAAAACGCGGAGAAATTGCCGAAAGGGAGAATCATCACGGTCGACGCCACCGACAGAGTGATATATGCGGGGGATCATGCCGATCTGGTGGCATCCCGGCGGCCCGAGGTCGATCTTTTCGAGGACTCGACCATCCATAAAGTACTCGACCGCGTGCTCGACCTGGTGTCGCCGCTGAGGCTGCTGCATCCCAGCGACGAGGACTTTATCCCGGAAAATTGCGTCACCTTCCATGACATCACCCGCTATACGCATCAGAAGGCGATGGAGGAGATGTTTCAATCGGCGCGCGAGATGGGCGGCCGGGAACGGATCGGTGTGAAATTCAAAGGTGACCTCCCCATCGACATCAATATCATTTACATCGACCGCGAAATCGCCGCTCATAAAAAGGATTCTATCACCGAAAATGAATTGGGTTCCTGCCCGATGATCGCCTTCTGGAAGGGGATCAAAAAGGAAGGCTGGCCGTCGCGTCCGTGGAAGGTCGAACGAGCCGCTGCCAAGGGCACCAACCGCTCCGAGCACGAACGACACGTATATTCCGAGAGCAGTTTTGCGGTGTTGAGCCGGGAATATATGATTTTGAGTCTGGCCATGGGGTATCATTTCACCAGCATCGAAGCCATGTGCACCGACAGCCCCGGCAAAAACTATATCAGCATGCAATACAAAGAAGGCGGAGCCTCGCTGGACCGCCGCATCAGGCGGATCAAACTGCTGGCGAAGATTCTCTCGCGGCTCGGTTTCGCCCAGCATCGCACCGGCGATTTTCTCCATTCCATCCTGTCTTATCAGGATCGGGAAGCCATCGAAGAAAAACTGTACACGCTCGGACGCCTGACCCTGATGACCAAGCAGCTGGATATGGCCCTGTCCAGCGACGCCGTCACCGAATGGTACACGCAGGATTTTATGAAAAAGCTGGGTTTGGACTACACCCCGGATGATCTGGAGGAGGACGTACTGGATGAATGATTTTCGAAAGCATGGACGCGCCCTCCCTAGTTCGGATTGGAAGATGCGATGAGGCAAAGTATTCTGGTTATCGACGATGAGCCGCCGATCCTGACGTTGATGGAACGGATTTTGAACGAGAAGACGTTGTATCATGTCATGACGATGCATAATGCCCTCCAGGCGCCGGATATTCTCAAGACCCGGACCTTCGACGTGCTCATCACCGACATCCGCATGCCTGGAATGGGTGGGATGGATATTCTACGGATGATCCGCGAGCAGAAACGACCCGAGGAAGTGATTCTCATTACCGCATTTCCTTCGCTGGAAACAACCCTCGAAGCATATGCGTTGCGTGCGTATGACTATATTGCCAAGCCATTCACACGGGAACGATTGCTCGCAGCCGTCGACGGGGCCATGCGGGTGCGGGAAACGCAACGGCAGGCCGGGCGATTAGCGGGTATGCTGGGCGGCGAATCGTTCGAGGATGCGCTGGCGCGGTTCAAATCGGAATTTATCCGCCAGGCGGCCGTGTACATGGGGCGTGACGCGCAGGAAATAGCGGATCGCACCGGGCTGCCGCTCGACGACGTATCGGAGGCGCTGGGCGATGATGAATAACGATGATAATGCCAAATCGGACCGGTCGGTCGGCCCGAATATGCACGACATCATAAAGGAGCGTTCCAAGATGATTGAATCCACAAAAGCCGGCGACGTGATGGTTCCTCTCGAAAAATATCCGCATATCCCCTACTGGTTCACGATCCGCCAGGCCATGGCCGAACTGGCGCATTCCAGCCTCAAGGTCATGGGCCGCCAATCGCTGCCGCGTTTCGTGCTGGTATTCGACGAAAAATACCGGCTCATGGGCGTGGTGCGCCGCCGCGACCTGCTGCGCGGATTGGAGCCGGAGTTTCTGCTGGATAAATCGGTCGAGGAACGCCGGAAATTATTCGACCACCGGCGCGACCCGGTGGAATTGAAACCGTTCATAGACAAAGTCATCGACGCCACCAAGGAACGCGCTGACCGCAAAGTCAGCGAAATCATGCAGCCCATCGACTGGACGGTGGATTATAACGATCACATCTTCCAGGTCATCTACGACATGAACGTCAACGAAGTCAGCATGCTGCCGGTGATGCAGGACGGCCACGTCGTCGGCGTGGTGCGGTCGGTCGACGTCTTCTACGATATCTGCTCGTTTATCCTCTGAGCCGACGGCTGTTTTGTTTGGGCCTTCTTTTTGGCGTCGACGTAAACCGGAACGAGATGGCGTTTTCGGGACACACCCGAAGGCATTCGCCGCACGAGGTGCAATCGGGCAAAGCCCGATACGTACCCTCCAGCAACGGCCGGATAGTCGGGCAGGGCGATTCTTCCTCGCATATGCCGCATTCGGTGCAAGCGTCGCGGTCGATGCGCACCCGTCCCGGCGCGATCTTCTCGGCCAGCCAGGTTATGGCTCCCACCGGACAGATCATATAGCAAAACGGACGGTACAGCATGAGGCTGGCGATGATCAATGCGCCCATCATGACGAAAAAGATGGTATTGACCTGCCAGTGCAGCAGCTCGAAAAAGTTGATCGGGTCGTAGACGCTATAGGCCGAGAACGCCGCCCACAGACCACCGGCGGTCTGGGCGTCGACCTGCTCGCCGAGGGTGAGAATCTGTTCGCGGACCATGAAAAAGGTCAGGAAAAACAGAACCACAAGCGACATCCGGACGGTGTTGAAGGCGGTGAAATTGAAATTTTTCCAGCGCGGTTTGAAGGGAATTTTGTTCAGCAAATCCTGAAACGCTCCCAGGGGGCAGACCCAGCCGCAAAACAGCTTGCGCCCGATCAGGCTGGGGATCATGATGATGAAAAACAGCGCCAGAAACATCGGGAAGAAAACGCCGTGGGTAATTTTGAACATGAACAATTTGGTCGTGGCGCACATCGGGCTGGGATGGAGCGGGAAAATCAGATCCAGACCGAACAGGACGAACGCCACGATCATCATGCCGATCCTGACCCAGAGATTGATCCATTTGCCGAAAAGAAGGATGATCCCGGCCACCATCAGGATGGCGATGGTGATATACTTGCCGCTGAGGAAAATATCCATCATGCCGGGCATGGAAGGTTCTTCCGATGATGTGCTCTCTTCCTCGTCCGTGGCTTCGGATGCGGCGGCTTCATCGGCGGTCTGATCGCCGGTTGCCGCTTCCGCGGAGGACTGGTCGGATGTCTGCTGGGCGGGGTCGGATGATTCCTGCGCGAACGACACGGCGGCTATGGCGATCAGCCAGATCGCAAGGAAAATCGCGAGGTGCATACTTGTGGGTCGCGTGATGACTCTTTTCATGGCGCTGTCTGCTCCCGTATGATCTTTATTTACAGTCTTATTCTTTTTTCGGGGTCGTTCCGGCCGTCGAATCCGACAGCGGGATTATTTTCATACGCTCCTCGGCGTCGGCTTCGACGTTTTTTCGCTCCAGATGAAACGGCCGATATCGCAACTCCCGCCACAAGTCGAACTGATCGTCATAGTGGTCGCTCATGAAATTGCCGGACACGCCGCCGGGGATAATCCATTCCGAATTCTCGGTATTGCCCAGATCTAAAATATGCCTCTGCGACGCTCCCGCCAACATGGCGTACGGGTGAGTAAGCCGATACAGGCCGGCATTGACGGTGTTGCCGGCGCCGCCGATCGGGAACGGGTCGGTGTTCATCAAACCCCCGAGGACGGGGATTTGTCCGCCGAAAGGATTCATCAGCGTCAGGGTATGCACCCGGCCCCACGTCCATTCTGATACCTCGCCGCCATAGGCGGAATCGAGATAGTCGACGGCATCGACGAAACTATGCCGCAGGACGCTGTCACGGGTTTCGATCTGCGGCGTGGCGGGATCATCATACCATTTCGAATCATCCCGTTTTATCAGATTTTCCATGGCGTCGAACGCGATAAAGGCGTTCACCAGCCAATCTTTGTAGAGAGTATCACCGATGCGTTCTTCGACGGTGTTCTCCATCGTCTTCTGGAACGTCACATTGAACAGCGACGCGCCCACGCGATCGGCCTTGGCGTAATAGTCCCATTCGCGCAAGGAATCGAAGGCCTGCTTTTGCATGGTGGACAGCCCGGTCGAATCCACGGCGGCAAGGATCAGCGGCATCCATGTCTCGGCCATGACCATATAGACGTCGCCCTGGATTCGCTTGCAATCGTCGATGCCCAGCTTCTCCTTTTCGGCAAGCATGCGGCTGATGCGGATGAATCGATCCGGCGGTGCGTAGGAGTTGGAAATCACATACGGATAATCGTCGCCGACGTGCTTGTTGTTGGCGGTGGCGATCCAGCCCCGGGCAGGATTTCGCATATGCGGTTGTTCGTCGAACGGCACATACCCGGACCATTCATGCTTGCCGTCCCAGCCGGGCAGGATTTTGTCGCCGATAAAGCCCTTGCGGATGGGGATGCCGACCGCCGCCCAGAAGCCGATATTCCCCTGATCGTCGGCGTACGTCCAGTTTTGGCCGGGGCATTTGTAATAGGATGCCGCCTGTTCGATATCATCGATGGTTTTGGCCCGATTGAGCAGGTACAGGGCTTCAGCCTCGTCGGTGAAGTCATACAGCGTCCAGCGCATGGAAATCGGGCGGACCGGGAGCGGTGCGGAATCGCTTATAAGGATATCATCGATGATCGGGCCATGCCGGGTAAACCGGACGGTCAGCGGGACCGCCTCGGAATCGCGGACGGCGATGGTATCATGCACGAAGCGCATGTTTTCCCACTGCCCCATGAATTCATACTGCGTCGAATCGTCGGGATTGATTTTTTCCTGGTAGAAATCGGCGTCGTCGGCCATGACATTGGTGAATCCCCACGCCACATGCTCGTTGGCGCCGGCGACCACGAGCGGAATGCCCGGAAGAACCACGCCCGCAACGTTCATATTCGGCGTCACCAGATGCGCCTGATACCAGATATCGGGCAGCATCAAGCCCAAATGCATATCGTTGGCCACCAGCGGAAGACCGGTTTCCGATTTGTTTCCCGCCACGACCCAGTTGTTGCTGGCGCCGGGGAACGGCGTGCCGGTTATTGATCGGGCCTTGACGAAGGTCGAAAGCAGCCCGGTGAGCGATGCGGAAAACTGGCTGTCGGGGATGATCGTGGGAGCGCCTTCGGGATAAGGGACGAAAAGCTCTGCCGCCAGTTCCGGCCCGACCTTGTCGATGACGGCGCTGTATAAGATCTCGCTTTGAAACGAAAAATTCAACGCCCAGGCCATGTAATACAGCCCGGCCATCTCGTCGGCGCCGGTCCAGGGTTTCGGTTTGAATCCCAGCAGGGCGAATTCGAACGGCAGGCTCCCGTCGTGGTGGGTGAGGTAGTGATTGACGCCGGCCGCGAAGGCTTCCATCGTACCGATGATATAAGGCGGGAGACTGTCGTAGAAATCCTCCATCGGTTTCGGGGCCGTGATTGTCCGAAACAGCCGGTCGACGTCGATGAAACTCGGCCCGAGCACTTCCGCCAATTGCCCCTTGACCGACCGCCGCAACATTTCCATCTGAAACAGGCGATCCTGGGCCATACAATAGCCCAGCGCGAAGGCGGCGTCATCGTCGGAAGAAGCATATATATGCGGCATGCCGTACGTGTCACGGATTATCTCGACTTCGTTGGTGACTCCGTCGGCGATGACGTCCCTTTTATAATCGGGCAGCGTCGATCTCAGGTATATGTATACGCCGACCGCGAACGAAATCACCAAGACGATTATCAGGCCGGCGATAAATCTCAATTTCTTCATGCCAACTCCCGCCGACGGCCGGATTATCAAGGGAATAGCTCCCTGCCGACCCCCGGACATTTTCGCCGCGTAAGATCGATAAAAACCCCGGAAAAATCAATCCTTTCCTATCCGCAATCGGCATGATTATGGATCGCCGGGCATTGCGCCGCTCTGTTTCCACGTGAATGTCGCGGATTTGTCTAAGAATCGCATATTTCGCCGGATGTAAACAAAGCGAAAATTGGCTTCCAAATGAACAGCGAAGGCCATTTTGCGGTTATAGAGGAAGTGAAAAGATAATTATGTGGATTCGCTTAACTCAACCGATGAGGTAGTACGTGGAACGACCAGGCACATCGACGCTCAAAGAATTGAAAAAATCGGGATGGAAAAGCCGTTCCGTCAGAGATGAAATGCGGGGAAACCTGATGGCCGCGTTGAAATCAGGCAAAAACCTTTTTCCCGGCATCGTCGGCTACGATAAAACCGTTGTTCCCCAGTTGGAAAACGCCATTTTGTCCAAGCATCATTTCATCCTCCTGGGTCTGCGCGGGCAGGCCAAGAGCCGCATTATCCGGCAGTTGTTCAATCTGCTCGACGAATATACGCCGGTCATCGCCGGCACGGCGCTCAATGAGGACCCGCTTAATCCCATCACGCCCGCAGCCCGGAAGCTGGCCGAAGAGATGGGAGATGCTCTGCCGATAACGTGGCTTCATCGAACAGAACGATTTCATGAGAAATTGGCGACGCCGGATGTATCCATCGCCGATCTGATCGGCGATATCGACCCGATCAAAGCCGCCCGCGACCGGCTCGACATTTCCAACGAGGAAGTCATCAACTGGGGGATTATCCCCCGCACCAACCGGGGCATTTTCGCCATCAATGAATTGCCCGACCTGCAACCCCGGATTCAGGTGGGACTGCTGAATATCCTCGAAGAAAGTGAAATTCAGGTGCGCGGATTTCCCGTGCGGGTGCCTTTGGATATGGTGCTGGTGTTCACGGCCAATCCCGAAGATTATACCAACCGGGGCAACATCATCACGCCGCTCAAGGACCGCATCGATTCGCAGATAAAGACGCATTATCCGCGTTCCATCGAGGAAGCCAAGAAGATAACGGCGCAGGAGATCGACAAATCCAACGCCAAAATCGAGGTGCCGGAATTCGTCCGGGATATCATCGAGGAGGTATCGTTCCAAGCGCGCGAGAGCGAATATGTGGACCAGACCTCGGGTGTATCGGCCCGGGTGTCGATATCGGCGTGCGAAATCCTGCTGTCAAACATCCAGCGTCGGGCATTGCGCAACAAGGACAAGGATCGTTTCCCGCGCATGACCGACTTCTACCTGATCGTTCCGGCCATTACCGGCAAGATCGAGCTGGTTTACGAGGGTGAACAGGAAGGCAGCATCCTGGTGGCGCGGCGGTTGATCGGACAGGCGGTCACGCAGGTGTTCACCCGCCATTTTCCGAAACCGTCCAAAGACGCCAAAAGCCCCGACGGCCGCCCGGCCGATAATTCGTACGAGGCGGTGGTCGATTTCTTCTCCACCGGCCGCAAACTCGTGATTGCCGACGACATGCCGTTTGATGAGTACAAAAAGGCGCTCGAATCGGTGATCGGCCTCAAGGAAATCGTGAAAAGATATTTCGGATGCGACAGTGAGCGGGAAATGCTCTTGCGTATGGAACTCGTGCTCGATGCCCTGCATCATTACAACATGATCGACCGCGAAGATATCGATTCGATGGTGCATTACGGGGACATTTTCTCCAGCATGTTTCGCGGAACGGATGATGTGCGATGAAATTCGTCTACCGGGAATGGGACGACTCGCTCTTTCGGCAGCTGCAAAAGCTGGCCGACCTGATGTCGATGTATCATTATCTGCTGATGCGTCTGAACGGCGATGTCGCGGAGACGCTGAAACTTCTGCGGAAATTGCAGGAGCAGGGAATCCTGAGCGGCGAGTACGATATTGACGCGCTTGAGGAACATCTCAAAAAATCGAACCTGGTCCGAAACACCGGCCGCGGACTGAAATTATCGCGAGGCGGGGAACGCCTGCTCCGCCGGGATGCCTTCGAACAGATTTTCGAGCACCTGCGGTCATCGGGCAAGGGCAGCCATCTGATTCCCCGGGAGGGGGGCGCCTCGGATGAGCCGCTTCCCGAGAAGCGCCCCTACGAATACGGCGACAACATCCAGCACATCGACTACACTTCGTCGTTTTTCAACACGATCAAGCGCCGCGCCGACCTGGATTTGAACATCATTGAGAGCGATCTCGAAGTGTGTGAGTCGGAGCGATCCACGTCGTGCGCCACGGTGCTACTCATCGATGTGTCGCATTCCATGATCTTGTACGGCGAGGACCGCATCACTCCCGCCAAGCAGGTGGCGATGGCCCTGACGGAACTGATATTGACCAAATATCCCAAGGATTTTCTCTCGGTCGTGCTGTTCGGCGACGACGCCCGCGAGGTCAAAATAACCGATTTGCCCTATATCGGAGCGGGCCCGTTTCATACCAACACCCAGGCCGGGCTTCGCCATGCGAGGCAAACCTTGCTGAACCAGAAGCATGTCAACCGCCAGATTTTCATGATCACCGACGGCAAACCGTCGATGATCACCCGGCCCAACGGCGAAATATATAAGAATTCGTTCGGCCTCGATCCGCGTATCGTCAACCGCACTCTGGACGAGGCGGTCATCTGCCGCAAAAAAAGAATCCCCATCACGACCTTCATGGTTACCGATGATCCGTACCTCCAGGAATTCGTGGCGAAATTGACCGAATTGAACCGGGGGCGGGCGTATTTTTCATCAGTGGACAATCTCGGCAGCTTCATTTTGTGGGATTTCGTCGCCAGCCGCAAGAAGCGGCAGTAGATTTGGTTTCGATCTTCATCGTATTTCATCCTTACCGGGCAAAACATCTCGCCACCGATTGACAAAATCCTCCATAATCGTCCACGCCAATGGCGACGGCGTCATCGACATCTGCGACGTGGTGTACCTGGTTAATGATATCTTCAAAGGCGGCCCGGCGCCTGGTCCGATCGATGTCGGTGATGCCAACTGCGACGGAGGTATTGAGATCGGCGACGTGATACACCTGGTCAATTATATCTTCAAGGGCGGTCCGCCGCCCGGGTGCTGACCGGCGACGAAATTTTCAACGGGGGTTGCCTGTCGCCGGCCCTACTCGGGCAAATTGATGGTATCCATCGTCGATAATGGTGACTTGACAATCATTAGATAATGGGTATATTTTTGATATCGAGATCCTTGCCGGGCAAAGGCGGAAATTACTTCATTCTTTGCCGATAAATGCCGGAGAATTGCTGGGAGGAATCATGAGGACGTTATTGTCGACGGGAGTCGCCATTCTGTCGCTGTGCACGCTGGCCGGTATGACCGCTCTGGCCGATCCCCCATCTTATTTCGATTTGCGAAACGTTGGCGGCCATGACTACGTCACGTCGATCAAGAATCAATCGGGAGGGACGTGCTGGACGCACGGCACGATGGCAGCCATCGAAAGCAACCTGCTCATGACGGGCAATTGGGGCGCGGCGGGAGAAAGCGGCGAGCCGAACCTGGCCGAATATCATCTTGATTGGTGGAACGGCTTCAACCAATACAATAACGATGATCTCGACCCGCCGGGCGGGCAGGGTTTGATCGTGCACGAGGGCGGCGATTATCGGGTGGCCTCGGCGTATATCACGCGGGGCGAGGGAATCGTGCGCGATATCGACGGCCAATCCTTCAGTTCGCCTCCGGAACGAAAGGGGCTGGACTATCATTACTATGCCGTGCATGACATCGAATGGTATACGGCCGGGTCGGATTTGAGCACTATCGATACGATCAAGAATGCCATAATGACTTATGGCGCGGTCGCGACCGCCTTTTTATCCGACGACCGATTTTTCGACTGGAATTATGTGTCTCATTATCAACCACCCAGCAATTCGGAGCCGCCTAATCATGCCGTCGCCATCATCGGCTGGAACGATTACCAGCAGACGCAGGCTCCCCAACCGGGAGCCTGGTTGTGCAAGAACAGCTGGGGTGAGTACTGGGGATACAGCGGGTACTTCTGGATTTCCTATTATGATAAGCATTGTGGCAAGCATCCGGAGATGGGAGCCGTGTCGTTCCACGGAGCCGACATAACGCCGTACGGCTACTACTACAATTATGTCTACTATCACGACTATCACGGCTGGCGGGATACTAAGCAGGATTGTTCCGAGGCATTCAACGCTTTTACGCCGAGACGGGACCAGCTGCTTCATGCCGTCAGTTTCTATACCGCCGCCGATAATGTCACCTACACAGCCAAAATATATGATCGTTTCGAGGGCGGCACGCTCCAGGATGAGCTTTTTTCGACGACCGGGACAATTATGCATACCGGCTATCATACTATCGATCTGGATGTGCCGATCGAGCTTACCGCCGGCGATGCCTTTTATGTCTATGTGCAGCTTTCGGCCGGGGGGCAGGCGTATGACCGTACCTCCGATGTCCCCGTTTTGCTGGGAGCGTCGTACCGGACGACGGTGCCGTCGCGGGCCTATCCGGGCGAGAGTTATTACCGGGACGGATCGGATTGGCTCGACCTGTACAACTGGAATTCCACCGCCAATTTCTGCATCAAGGCCATGGCCTATGAACTGGCCCCGTTCCCGGTGCGCATCACGTCCGTGTGGGACGTTGGTGACGGGCAATCGCTCCTGGCCTGCTGGAAAGCGGATGACCTGAGCGGCGTCGAGCATTTTCTGGTTTATTTCCAGCCATCCGAGGGCGGGCCGCTCGATTCCATGATGGCGGCCGCCTCCGATACCAGCGCCGTCATCGCCGGTTTGACGGAGGGTATGGAGTATCGCATGTACGTTTTGGCGGTGGACGCCGAGGGGAAGCGTTCACTGGCGTATAAAGAAGGATATGACACTCCGTATTCGCTACCGGCCGGTCCGTGGGGGCTGTCAGCCATGCCCCGGTATAAATCGATCGGACTGAAATGGGACGCCGAAAACAACGAACTTGATTTTTCCCACTACAGCGTGATTCGGGACGGGGTTCTTTTGCCGGACGTCATAACTGCAACCGAGTATGTCGATAACGATTATTTCCTCGGCAGCGATTTCCATGACTATATGGTTGTGGCTGTCGATAACGCCGGGAATATCTCCGATACCATCGGGGTTGAACCGGTAACCATGCGGACCGCCACGCTGCAGCCCGGCCGCGTGTTGGCGATTAATCGATCCTGCAAGTCCAACCCGTATATGGTCAATGAAGTTGTCACGGGAGAATTCATGCGCGACGCCCTGACCGGCTACGACTATGACTATTACTCCGATACGGCGGCCTCGATGGGCGACACCCACTCGGTCAAGCTCCTCGAAATGATCGACTACGAGGTGATGATTATCGGCGCCGAGGGTGGAAGGATCGATGAAATCGGTTACGATCCCAGCTTCGGCGGCATTCTGGATACCATTGGCTATTATCTCTCCATCGGCGGCAAGGTGATTATCTTCGGGCGGTGGGGCGATATCACGACCGGCGGCAAAGTCAGCGACACGGTTTTCTTCACACCCTACCAGTACAACGACGGCTACCAGAATTACTTCCACATGGACTATCGTGTGAAATATCTGTCGAGCTTTTCCGGGTCGGTAATTAACTCCGATTTGATCGGCGCCCACAGTCAGGCGCCCGAGTATCCCGACCTCGTCTGGGATTCGGCGGTGACGCTGGATCATTCCGTCCCGTGGACCGGAGCCGGCGGTATCCCCTGCCCCAGTTTCGGCGTTCTCCAGGGGGCGCCCGAGGTGATTTATACTTATGATTCGCGAAGCGACTTCTATCTCACCGAGGGAAAGCCGGTCGGCTGGCGGTATCACGGCAGCGATTACGACTATGTCTTTTTCGAGATGCCATTGTCGTTTATGGATCGGCCTACGGCCAAGACCGTCCTGCAGACAGCGCTGGGCGAACTGCTTTCGTCCGGTTCGGCTGCGGTCACCATCGCCGATCCCGACAGCGTCGACATGAATCAGGAATTGCCGCCGAATATGAACATTTATCTGGGTGATTTCGTCGACGGCAAAACCGCCAATGACATCGATCCGGGCAGCGTCAAGATCAACGGCACGATCACGCCGACCGCGGTTACGGTCCTTCCGTCCCATCCGTCTTTCACGGGTGCGGTGCTGGAGGTAACGGTGACGATGGGCGAGTTTTTGGCCGGCTATGGTTCAATCATAGACACGGCGGATAAAATCTATACGGCCTCATGGCGGTATATGGGCGAGCCGTCGACGCTGTTCATATATGGGCGGATAACACTGATCGGGGCGGATTTCATGCCCGGCGATGCCAACGGCGACTGGAGTGTCAACATCGGTGACCCCGTGTTTCTGATCAATTACATCTTCAAGAGCGGCCCGGCGCCTGATCCGATCGATGTCGGCGACGCCAATTGCGACGGAGATATCGATGTTGGCGACGTGGTGCACCTGGTCAATTACATCTTCAAGGGCGGCCCGCCGCCGGGGTGCTGATCGACGATAGCTGTACGGCAGGGGTCAACCGCGACTGATCCCTGCCGATCGAAAAATATCGACGATTCCGGCCGGCAAAGCTCCGAATGATTCCCCGCTTGATATTATTTCTTTGTCCGTCGGCCTTCCCAGGGCGTGTCGGCAACGCCGGCCAATCGATTGGCGGTGCGGGCGGCGACGAAGAGGAAATCGGATAGCCGATTGAGAAAGACCACGGCGGGTTCCGAGATCGGCTCCTCGCGGGAAAGCAGTACGGCCCAGCGTTCGGCGCGGCGGCAGACGGTTCGCGCCAGATGCAGAAAAGCGGCGGGCTGGGAGCCGCCGGGCACGATAAACTGCTTCAGCGGCGCTAATTCGGCTTCCATTTCATCGATCCATTCTTCCAGTTGCTGAATGTCGGTGTCGGCGATGCGCGGGATGGCCGGATCCACGTCGCCGGGAGTGGCCAGATCGGAGCCGACCGCGAACAAACGGTTCTGTACCTGCGCCAGCTTGTCATCAAGGCTCCGATCCAGACCCACGGTGCGGGCGATGCCGATAACGGCGTTGCATTCGTCGACGGTTCCATAGGAATTGATGCGCGGCGAATCTTTGGGGATGCGTCCGCCCCCCCACAGCCCGGTTTCGCCCTTGTCGCCGGTTTTGGTATATATTTTCATGGCCGATGTCTCCTTACCGTTCCGCTCGATGATACGAAATGTATACGATAAAATAGCGCCCGCGGCAAGAGGCTTTCGACCGCAAAAGCGGGTGGTTCCCATCCGGCAGGGAGGCCGATGAAAACGACGCACGCCGTGCGGCGCGCGTCGTATCGAAATCAGATTCGGATCAGGCGGCTCTCAGAAGTCGCGCGGGCAGCAAATCGGCGGCCCGCCGCGGAAAATATTATCGATGATGTAGATCGGATCGCCTATGTCGACGATCCCGTCGCAATTGGTATCGCCGGAAAGCAGCGGGTCGGGGGCCGGCCCGCCGCGATAGATGTAATTTATCAGATCCACGGCGTTGGTCAATTGCGATATTTCCGAAGCGATCGACAATATCTTCGCCTCCGGCTGATATATTACGACGCCGGCTTTGTCACGGACGTATATCGACAGGTAATTGAAGCCGCAATCGTTGTCTGTCCAAGTGTACGGAGACGACCAATTGTAGCTGGTCATTCCGGGCGAAAAACTGCGTCGGAGAAGCAGCGTATCGCTTCCGGGCCGCACCAGCCAGACTTCAAGAGAATCGAGTCCGCTCGCGGCGGTCACCGAAAACGACAACGTGTTCGTGCTGTCGGTGAAACTGTAGGGATCGGCGGGGCCGAGATTTGATATTACCGGCGCCGATCCCTGCGATTTTCGCAGGATTTTGCCCATGTAGGGTTTCATATAGAACACCGAATCGGGCTGTGCCGAGGCCTTGCCGTCGGCATCGATGGAATAGAAGAGACCGTGCATGTTGACGGCGACGCTATCGTGCACCCAATCGGCCTGACCATGAGACGTCCGCACCAGGGCGGCCACGTTGCCGTTGTTGTAATCCCGGCGCATGACGGCGATCTTGCTGTAATTGCTGTCGACCGAGCTCACCTCATACGCCCGCCCGTCCGGTTCGCCCAGATCGACTTCATAGATGCCGCGCCAGCGAGTGGTATCGTTGAACCGGAAGGGCGCGATGAAGGCATTGGTGTCGCGCACCTGGAGGAAGAAGGCATAGTGGGTCATATATATCCGGGAGGAATCGTATCGCCAGTCCGACGGATCCGAGGAACACAGGAAATCGCCGAGGAATCCCCAGCTGATGTAGCGATCGGGGTGAGCCGCCATGGTATCGGCCATGGCATACCATCTCTGCCAACCGTTGGGCCAGGCCTTGGCGTAGTCGACCGGGTTTTCCAGGAATACGTTGGTATAACGCAATTGCACTCCTAGCAACACGTCCGAGAATTTGTCCACGTTGGCGAAGGGACGAATTCGCTGCAGGCCCCGGACGGCGCAGGTCGAATCCAGCACGGCTTCGATGGTCGAATCGATCTGCATGGTCGAGTGATCGTAGTACCGGGTATTAGCGGATACATCGCCGCCGATTCCCGGTTGCTCATACCAGTCCATACCGGAAGTCGGGCCGCCAGAGGTCGAATTGATGTCGTAATATGAATACAGGCGCGGCGCATACCCCTCTCGGTATTGGTTGTCCATAAAGAGCGCGGTCCAATGATAGTCCCCGGGACCGTGCGATGCGGAATCTTCGATCAGATGCCGCCGGTAGGCGTAGGCGATGGCGTTGCGAGCGTCGCGGTTGAAGCCGTTGGCCAGCCAGCAGTACCCCGCCGGATAAAACATGGTATCGGACGGCGTGTTGTTCCAGTACTGGTAGGTGAACCGCCGTTTGGGATAGGGCAGGCCCGAGAGCGAATACGACCGCGAGCCGTCGCCGTCATTGGTAATATCGACATAATCGTCGGCTATATGCACGACCAGCGATTCCGGCGATACCCCGATGCTGTCGAGGTAATGCTTGGCATAGACATACAGCCAGTAGGTCCCGACGTCGTTCAGGCGATCATTGTATTGCGCGCCGGGATCGAACCGGCTATAGAGATTGATTTCTTGGCTGGAGGCGTAAGGCCCGCACCAGAACTCCTTGCCCATGCTGCGGGCGTCATGATAGATGCTGTCGTACATCTCCGCCCAATCGGCCGTCCCAGCGATCCCGGCGTCGAATCGTTCGGCCAGCCATGCGGCCGACGCGTTTCGCGGACCGTAATAGCTGTTGCCGGCAAAGATAAATTTGTACGGTGTTTTATCCTGAGCGGAAAGCACCCCTGCGAGAAGAAGGCACACGATGAATAGGCGCTTCATTGAGAAATCCCTTTCTGAAGTAAATTATGGAGAGTACATGCTGCGGTTGGTGGATAGAGCAGGGTAGAACGAACCTCGCGGCTCTCGGTAAAATGTCCCGGTTGTATCGTCCTCTGATCGTCAACTGCTCGTCTTCCCTGTCCGTATAGCGGCGGGTAATTTCAAAACCTTATATGCGAAATAGAAACGATTGTGTCAAGAAAATCATCACCGCAACGATAATTTTATTGTTCTAATGGTGTTAATATGGGCATTGTCCGATCAGCAATTGGGGGATTTTCCGCGCTGGCAGCCTACCATTGCCGCGTGCGAAGAGTGTCGAAAACAGCCGTGGCGATCAGCAGATGTCCCTCGGCCGTCGGGTGGCAGTGATCGACATAAAGATTCTCGCCGCCATTTTGGCAGAACAGTTTCGGCAGGTCGATGACGGACACCCACGGAGCGCCGGTGAAGCGGTCGATTTCCTGCCAATACGTCCGCTTGATTCGCAGGGAGAAATAATCGGCCTGCAGGGCTGAGTCAAGATAGGCACGGGCGTGGCCGGCGGCAACGCATCCGGTCGTTGCGGCTGCCGAATCGGCGGTCAGCAGGTTGATGCCGATATTATACAAGAACGGCGAACCGGCGGCTGTCACGGCGGGCCGGTCCAACTGCGGGTGCTGATTCACAAACAACCTCCGCGCAATGTGAAACAAGCTGTCTGCCGTGTGATAGTAATGCGACCGCCAATAGGCCACGGCCAGGTTGTTATACAGCACCGAATTGGCCGAATCACGAACGAGTGAATCGGCGAGGCGGCTAATAACGTCCTCCGGTTGATCGGCCTGTGCGTACGCCGAGCGGAGGACATCACCGGTAAACGGGTCGAATTGGCCGTAGATATCGTGCAGGAGATTTTCGTCGAGGCAGTAGGCCAGATTTCTCCCCAAGACGGCCGCAATTTGCGGCGGCAGAAGCAGTTCTCCGTTTTTTCCATTTACATGAAGAAAAGGTTTGAACTGCAAGCCGGCCGGCCAGAGAAGCGGTACGGGCGGTTTGCAGATAATCAACGGCGTGTGATGTTCGCGGCATTGATCGATTATAAATTGCAGATTTTCGCCGAACTGCCGTGGTGACACCCGCACGACCAAGCGACCGGGAGTGGCTGATTCGACCGGTTTTTTCAAAAGCAGACTGCGAAGAATCCGGTAAAGGGCCAGTCGGGAAAGGACCGATCGCACGCTGACAAATTTTTCCGATTCCAATAATTCCCGGTCGGAATATATGCCGGAAATGGACGCATCGTTGTTGCCGCAATACAGAATAGCGACGTCGGGGTGGTAGTCCCAGCCGATGAGTTCGAGTTGACGCGCGATCTGTTCGCTGGAATAGCCGGAGACGGCGGCATTTATGACTTCGACTTTCTTACGTTCGCCCCAGTATTTCTCCAGGGCGTAACGGAGCAGTTCTCCGAATGTCTGCCGGCGGGATTTCAGACCGAGGCCGACCGGTGAGGAGTCGCCGAGGATCAAAATGCGATAAACACCCGGTTTTTTTTCTTTAGGGATGTCATCTCCCAAAAAGTGATCGGCATTGGTATTGATAAGCTGGTTTCGCAAGCCGGCTTTGAACCGCCAGAGGAGATGGGGATCGGGCTCATGCCAGTCGAAAAGGGAACCGAAAAATTCGGTCTGCCATCCCGGTTGGCTCGGCAGCGCGCGGGGTCGTGAGACCAGCATATGTTCCAGCAGGCGGGCGGACAATTCCAGCAGAGTCAGGACGCCGACGATAAGCGCCAGCGCGAAGACCGCACCGCGAATTCGAGACGACGTCATCATCTATGCCGTTTTCCATCATGCATGACGGCCGCAACATAACTTCTTTCCTCATGGAAATCAAGGATCGCGGCGGGGATCCCGGGGATGTGTCGTTTCGCCTCCAAGATGACAATACCGTCCATAATTGTGAATGTAATAAGAATTTGCGTTCGCCGGTCCGGTGATGTATACTATTCCAGAGACCCGGATCGTATTTGGCGGTCGGTGCCGAAGAACGGGTAGAAAGGACAGACGCTCCATGAAATTGAAGCTTGGCTTGATCATCGCTGTTTTGTTTGTCGTCGGCATCTTGGTATCCCCGACATTTTGCCAGGAACAGCCGGCGCAGCATCAGCCCCAGGACACCGTATCGAACAACACCGCATCCGATTCCGCCGCGTCGACCGCGGGCGGCGTTCCCCACATATTTTTCCCCGACACCACGTTTGATTTCGGCGAGGTTGCCCAGAAACAGAGCCTGACGCACGTGTTCAAGGTCCAGAATACCGGGGATGCCGTTCTAAAGTTAATCGACGCGCGGGCTTCGTGAGGCTGCACCGCGGCCGTCCTTACGGGGACGGATATTCCCCCGGGTGGGGAAGGCGAAATCAAGGTAACGTTTCACACCGGAACGTATCGTTTCAGAGTCAAGAAATCGGTGACCGTCAAGTCGAACGATCCCACGCAGCCGAGGGCGACGCTTCATATTGAGGCGTACGTCAAGGCGGACGTCGGTTTTGAAAAAAGCACCCTAAGCCTCGGCGATATTCTGGCCGACCACAAGACGACCAAAGACGTCTATATCGATGTCCACGGATTCGTGGGAGTCCAGGTGGATACGATTATCACGTCGGCGCCTTTCGTGACCGCGCGGGTAGTGAGTGACGCGGATTCGGTGAAAAGCACCCAGCGCATGAAACTGGAGGTCGACATCGGCCCGAATCTCAAACCGGGTTTGTTTAGCGAGACGGTTACGGTCAAATATACCGACCCGGGCCGTCCGGAATCCAAATTGTACATCTACGGCATCGCCGTTAAGGATATCGAGGTTAGCCCTCTGGCCCTGACCTATATCGTGCTCGACACCGCGGTCAGCGAGAAGCCGCAGACGCGGGTCCTGACGTTGATCAGCCATCAACCGGACACGGACGTGAAGATTCTCAAGGTCAGTGATCCCGGCGGTTTGCTGAATTACGCCGTGAGCGAAGTCGACCCCGGCCAGAAATACAAAATAACCGCCACTCTCGACGAAACCAAACTGGCCTCCGGGGCGACGATTGCCAGCAACGTGATAATCGCCACCGATCAGCCGGAACAGGCCGAGATCAAAATACCGTTTCGAATAGAGAGAAGATAACAGGCGGCGAATTTCCCGACCGAGGGTGCGATGGAAGGCGACCGGCCGAGAAAAATCACGATTCTTTTTCTGTGCACCGGCAATTCCTGCCGCAGTCAAATGGCTGAGGGATGGGCGCGGCATATGCATGGAGACCGGTTCGATGTCTATTCCGCCGGTCTCGAACCCAAAGAGCTGGATTCCCGCGCCGTCATTGTGATGCGCGAGGCGGGGATCGATATATCCGGCCACAAATCCAAGCACGTTCGCGACCTCGGCAGCATCGAGTTCGATTATGTCATCACCGTCTGCGGCCACGCCGACGAGCATTGCCCGGCCTTCCCCGGCCCGACCAAAAAATTCCACGTCGGATTCGAAGACCCGCCGCAATTGGCCCGCAAGGCCCGAACGGAAGAAGAAGCGTTGGGGCATTACCGCCGTATCCGTGATGAGATACGCGATTTTATCAGTACTCTTCCGCAACTGTTTGAGCAGAAGGGCGCGTAACCCGATGGCAACTCAAGCCTGTGTGACCAAGGCGCCCCGGGGATTGAGTATCTTCGAAAGATATCTCTCCCTGTGGGTAATCCTGTGCATCCTCGCCGGTATTCTTCTCGGCAAAGCCGCGCCGGGCGTGGCGACGTTTCTCGACGGCCTCGCCGTGTACGTTCATGACGCTCCGGTGGTGTCGATTCCCATCGCGGTCTGTCTGTTTTTCATGATGTATCCCATCATGGTGAAAATTGATTTTGCTGAAGTCATCCGCGCCGGGAAAAGCGCCAAGCCGGTGACGCTGACGCTGTTCATCAACTGGTGCGTCAAGCCCTTTACGATGCTGGCTATCTCGTATTTCTTTCTCGGCGTCGTGTTTATATCCCTGATCGGGCCGCATGCGGTCGATTTTGTCAAGATGCCGTTTGGCCTCGATCTTCCCGTCGGCGGCGCCTACGGCGACGGAGCCGTGGTTATTCACGAGGGCGTCAAAATGCTGCAGGTGCCGCTGTGGCGGAGCTACCTCGCCGGATGTCTGCTTTTGGGCGTCGCTCCCTGCACGGCGATGGTGCTGGTGTGGGGATTTTTGGCGCGGGGCAACGACGGTCACACGCTGGTGATGGTTGCCATCAATTCCTTGTTCATGTTGGCCCTCTACGGTCCGTTGGGAGGTTTTCTCCTGGGCGTCGGCCGTCTGCCGGTGCCGTGGCAGGCCCTATTGTTATCGATCGGTATCTATGTCGCCCTGCCGCTGGTGGCGGGATATTTCAGCCGAAAATGGATAGTGGCATTGAAGGGTAACGAATTTTTCGAACAGCGATTCCTGCCTTTCCTGACACCGGTCACGATTATCGCCCTGCTGATTACGCTGGTGCTATTGTTTTCGTTCAAGGGGGATGTAATTCTCGCCAATCCGCTCACCATCCTCTGGATTGCCGTGCCGCTGTTTATCCAGACGGTGTTCATTTTTGCCCTGGGGTACGGGTTGGCCCGGCTGCTCAAGCTGACCTACGAGGACGCCGCGCCGTCGGCCATGATCGGCGCCTCCAATCATTTCGAAGTGGCTATCGCCACCGCCACCATGCTGTTCGGATTGTCTTCGGGCGCTGCTCTGGCCACCGTCGTCGGCGTGCTGATCGAGGTTCCCGTAATGCTTATGCTGGTGCGCATCTGCCTGCGCACGGGGCATTGGTTTTCGAGAACGAACCGCGCCTGATAACTGCGCTAACTTAAGATTTCCGGAATGATGATCCAGTCGATCATCCAATGATGATCGGCGTCACGAAACAGGCACACGATCCCGCCGTTGTGAAACAGCACCGGTTCGTGCGACGCATCGCCGGTCAGAAGCAGGCCGGCCAGCCTGCTCAGATGCGGCAGGTGTCCCACCAGCATCACGTTCCGGTACATACCCTTGAGCTTCTTCGCCCAGATCGAGGGATCGTCCATCGGCGCCAGCCCCTTGCTTTCCTTCAAGCCGTTTTCGGCGGCAATCGATTTGGACAGGATATCGGCAGTCTCGAGCGCCCGTTGTTTGCCGCTGTGGTATATCGTATCGACCTCGATCCGGCAGTTCTCTTCCAGGAAATTATTCACCTCGTTGACCGCTTCGGTGCCTCCTTCGGACAACGATCGTTCCGGATCGTGTTCCTTGCTCCATGCTTCGCCGTGTTGTACCAGATACAATTGCATGTCCATCCCTCCTGATGCGACGCCCGGCCGCACCGGTTGATATCGCCAGTCACACGATATACGCAATGTGCGTCGGGCTTATGTGTATATCTTTGGATTAGGACGAGCGAGAAGGCGCGGTATTTCCCTAATCCGGAAATCGGCTCATCATTCCCCGGCCAAAAACCGGATATTGCGCATGAAACGGTCATACTTCGCCCGCATGACCGGCGTTCCCGCAAACAATTCCTCGAATCGTTCCGGGGTCAGATGATGCCATTGATCGGCGGACATGGTCAAAATTTCCGGCCGCGGTTCGAATTGCGGTTCATCATGGCGTGCGGCGAAACGGTTGAAGGGACATATCCGCTGGCAGATGTCGCAGCCGAAGATCCATCCGGAATATCGGCCGGCCATCGATTCCGGGATATCCGACTTCATTTCGATGGTCATATAGGAGATGCATTTGCGGGCGTCGACGACATACGGTTCGATAATCGCGCCGGTGGGACAGGCGTCCATGCATTCGCGGCAGACGCCGCAGTGGTCGCCCATGAGCCGGTCGTAATCGAGTTCGATATCGAGGATCAGTTCGGCCAGAAAATGATAGCTGCCGGCGCGAGGCATCAGCAGTAGGCTGTTTTTGCCTATCCACCCCAGCCCGGCCTCGGCCGCCCAGGTTTTTTCCGTGATAGGGGCGCTGTCGATGCAGATTCTCGCCTCGAACTCGCCGATTTCATGCCGGATAGCCGCGATCATCTCGCGCAGTTTCTTCCGCAACACCCGGTGATAGTCCCGGCCCTGGGCGTAGAGCGAAATCAGGTACGGCGACGCCGGCGGATCATCCTGGGGACGGAAATAGTTATACGCCAGCGACACTACCGATTTGGCGCCGGGCATCAACTGGGTGGGATCGAGCCGCATATCGAGATGGTCGGCCATGTAGGTCATGTCGCCGTGCATGCCGTGCGCCAGCCAATGTTCGAACCGCATGGCGTCCTGTTCCAAAAAGCTGGCGGGGGCCATGCCGCAGGCGGCGAAACCCATTCGGGCCGCCTGCCGTTTTATCGCCGCCGTGATATACTGCCTATCCATCCAAACCTCGGGTCTCGATCTTCATCCGATTATATACCGGAAAGGCCGTTTGCATCAAAGCCTTTTCTTGTATACGCGATTTATCAGCAGCAGATCGCACCCTCCGGCAAAATTTTCATTATGTGATGGCGTATGTGATGAAAAAGCGTTTAGTTATGTGAGGAAAGGACACGGGCATGAAATACAGACGATTGGGCAATGCGGGAATAAAAGTATCCGAGATATCTCTGGGCGGATGGCTGACGTTCGGCGGCGCCGTCGACGAACAGACCACAGATAAGATCGTCGAGACCGCCATCGATCGTGGCGTCAATTTTATTGATCTCGCCGATGCCTATGCGCGCGGTGAGGCCGAACGGGTCTGCGGGCGGGTCCTGAAAAATTATAAGCGGACCGACCTCGTCATCTCATCCAAGCTGTTTTGGCCGATGACGGAAAACGTCAACGACCGGGGGTTGTCCCGCAAGCATATTTTCGAATCGATCGATAAAACCCTGGCGCGGTTGCAGACCGATTATCTTGACATCTATTTCTGCCACCGCTACGACCCGGATACCGAGATCGAAGAGGTTGTCCGGGCCATGGACGATCTCATCCGACAGGGCAAAATCCTGTACTGGGGCACGTCGCTCTGGGAGGCCGGCCAGATCGCCACCGCTGCCGCTACCGCCGACAAATATCTGTGTTATCGGCCGCAGGTCGAACAGCCGCGCTATAACATGGTCGATCGGCACATCGAGCCGGAAATCATGCCCACCTGCTCCCGGCACGGTATCGGGCTGGTGGTATGGTCGCCGTTGGCGATGGGGCTGTTGACGGGCAAATACAGCGACGGCATACCCGAGGGCAGCCGGGCTGCATCCAGCGACTGGCTCAAGAATCTTCTGACCGATGACAACTTGGATAAGGTGAGCCGGCTGTCGGCTATCGCCGACGATCTCGGGGCAACGATGGGGCAATTGGCCCTGGCCTGGATTCTGCGCCGGCCGGAAATCAGCTCGGCGATCACCGGCGCGACTCATCCCGAACACATCGCATCGAATGTCATCGCGTCGGATATCATACTCGAACCGTCGACCTTGACTCGGATCGAGGAAATCCTCGGCCCTGATTCAGAAACGAAATAACTTCACATTTATAGAGCGGGAGCAGAATCATGTTTACCGACGTCAGCAAATTAATCTCGGTGTATGAACAGGAACGGGCCAATACCCTCAAGCTGCTGGATGGTCTCACCGACGAATCGCTGGACAAACCGCACATCGAAAATATCCGCACCTTGGGACGCGCCGCCTGGCATATCGTCACCACCTATCCGGAGATGTGCGCCCTGATCGGCATTACCATCGACAAGCCCGGCGAAAAGGATCCTATCCCGGAGAAAGCCTCGGAGATCGCGGATGCTTATCGCACCGCGACCGAGGCCATGTTCCGCACTCTGAAAACATGGTCGGACGACGATCTTCAAAAGGAAGACGACCTTTATGGCGAAACCTGGCCGCGCGGCAAATCCTTGTGGGTATTTCTCATTCATGAGATTCATCACCGGGCGCAGATGACCATCCTGATGCGTCTGGCAGGTTTGCCGGTTCCCGGCCTCTACGGCCCGTCCCGGGAAGAGTGGGGCGCCTACGGCAAGGAACCGCCGCAGGTGTAGATTTTTCGCCAGGAAGGGAAAAACAAAAAGCCCCGGCATACCGCCGGGGCTTTTTTCATGTTCACATTTGACAGGTGCTACGGAATCACGGCACAGGGTTCCGGGCCACTCTTGAATATATAGTTTATCAGGTACACGGCGTCGCCGATGTTGACTGCTCCGTCGAGGTCGGCGTCTCCGGCTTCCAGCGGATCCGGGGGCGGGCCGCTCTTGAAGATGTAGCTGATAAGATACACCGCGTCGGAGATGTTAACCGCCAGATCGCCGTCGGCGTCGCCGCAGAGATATTCGATAAATTCGAAATCGGCCGCCGGAGTGAATCCGGATTCGAGGCCGGCCAGGTCATAATGGTTGACGCGCCAGTAATACGTACCGGGAACCGGCAGGGAATCGACCAAGGTTAGTGACGTGCCGACCAAACCGGTGGTATCAAGGAACAGGTTTCCGGGGCCGAAATGCGGATCATCCGATAGCTGCAGCGCGAAATATTCCGAGGAGCCGCCGCCGGATATCCCGGACCAGACCAGCGTCGGGGTCGGGGTCGTAATCGTATCGCCGCCGATTGGCGAAATGAGAACGGCCGCTGACGGGGCTTGTGTGTCGACGTTGAACGACCAGGTATCGCTATAATCGGTCGAATCTCCCTCGGCGGTCCGAAACGCCTTGACCCGCCAGGAATAGGTCCCGTCGGCAAGCGAGAGGGACGTCGAATAGAATTTATTGTCGGTGACGACGGTCGATACATCCGGCGATCCAAAAAGCGGATCGTTGTCGATCTCGATCCGGTAGGAAACGTCGTCTTCATGCCAGCAAGTCGACCAGTACAGGCTGTCCAGCGGAGCCGTCAGATAGGCGCCGTCGGGCACACCGAAGAGGCGCGGCTTGAGAAACGGGATCATATACACCGCCCCAAAAACATCCTGGTTGCCGTTGCGGGTGTCGGTCCAGACGGCGTTGACGTTGTCATGAAAGGCAGTCACGCCGATATATTCCGCGATTTTGCCCGCCATCGGCGACAGGAAATGATAAACGCCGGCCTCGTCGAATCTGCCTTCAAGTTCTGCATCGGCAACGGGAACGGATCGTTTGAGATCGTCGGGTGAAGACGAGACGTTGGTGATGCGGTGATTAGTCGTGATCGTCTCGCCGCCGTCGAAGGAATAGGCCGCGAAGACGTCGAACAGATAATGATTGGGATCGAGCCGTTGGTCATAGAAGATCATGACGATGACACCGTCCTGATTGACGGTCAGCCAGGGGTGGAACTGATCCACGTCGAATCCCAGGGGATCGTCGTTGACCCGCAGCGGCGGCAGCCAGGTTTGACCGCCGTCAGTCGACTTGATCATGACGATGTCGTCGTGATAGAGGGCGCCGTCCGGTTTGCCGTTGGTGGTCGAAATATAGATGTTGCCGTCGTACGGTCCGCCGGTAATATCGGCGTCGCCCGCCGCCGCGTTGTACACGTCGATATTGCCGTCGGCGTAAACGACGTTATTGAAATAAAATATCGGTTCCTCCATAATCGGCCAGGTCTGGCCGCCGTCGGTCGATTTCGACATCTTCATGGCGTAATAGCCCGCGCATTCATCGGGAATCAAGTCAGCCCCCGACCAAAAGACATACACCGAACCGTCGGCGCCGACGATCGGCTGGGTAAACTGCCCGGCGTCGATGGTGTAACTGCACGGCGGATGGACCTGCGACGGCCCAACGATCATCGTATCGCCAAAGGTAACCCCCCCGTCGGTGGATCGCGCGAACATTATCCGGGTCGGGTTGGGAAAACGCGCCCATCCGACATACACGTTGCCGTTGTACGGCCCTCCGGTCCGGTCGGCCGTGATAAACTGCTTGTCCTCAAACCACGCCCCGTGGTCGGTCGTGACCGGGTGCGGCCCGGTCCAGCTGATGCCTTTGTCCGTGGTCCGGATAAAGATGACGAAGCTGGAATCGTCGACCGCCGTCGGACTGTAGTCGAGGTAGCAGCAAATCATCGTTCCGTCGTCGAGGGTCGTCATGGTCGGGTCGGATTGCTGGTTGTTGTAATCCATCAGGAGATCGGTCAAGGAATCAATCCAGGTCGCCCCGCCGTCAGTACTGCGACCGATTCCGGTCCGGCGGTAGCCAAGTCGAAAATCCCGCCAGGTGGCGAGTACGATATTGCCATCGGTCGGGCAATAGAAGACCTGTTCTTCGTTTTGCAATTGGAATGACGGTGAAGAGATTTGCACGTTGGGAATCTGGGCGAAGGATACCACTGCCCAAACGATTATGACGGCCGGGATAAGCCCGAGCATTAGTCCTTTTTTCATAAATATACCTCGCCGCTGATGGTTTTTTAAGTCGTCGGTATGTATGACGGTACAGGAACAATATATGAAAATTTTTCAAATTTACAACGAGATTTTCTTGGGCGGCGATTCGACCACCTGTCATGAGCCGACCCGAGAACGGTCGGCCGATTTATGATTT
>CAZJWR010000015.1:25033-62978 GCA_964549765.1 uncultured Ignavibacteriales bacterium | reverse complement strand
CGCGAAGCGCTTGGCGTAAGCCAAAAGAACCCCGGCTTTAGCCGGGGGTATCTATATAAAGCGGTTGGAACGGAAGATTCTATGTGGGGCAGCCGCACCTGACCTGCGCGGGACTGCACCAATGGCGTCAACGGGCCGGACGTTAATGTGGTCAGGAAGGGGTTTCTAACCGCACAGGCAATTCGCTTGCATGAACACCGTTATTCGTTCTTATTCGTGTTTAGTGGCTTCGCCCCGGCGCGACAGCCAACATCTCCAGAATTCGCTTGAAATGGGGGCGGGGATGTGGTACCTTGGCCCGTGGAATCAATAACTTAGGGATTGAGCACGGGACGACGTATCACAAACATAAGTCATCGTTCATATTAAACCGGAGTTGTAGCATGCATTTCAGGCTTTTGAGTGACAGCGACATGAAGGCCATCGACGCATTGATTGACGCGTACGGCGGCCCCAAAGAAATCAGCGACAAAATCAACGCCATGCGGGATTATAATAATCGGAAAAAGATCGTCGGCGACAAAGGGTTCGGCGAAATGCTGGAAAAGGCGGAAGCCTACGCCAAGGAATTCCCCAAAGTCGAGGATTTTCTCGAAAAGGAAAAGATCAAGACCGATAAAGAAGGCGTCTGCACGACGCAGGTATCCGGTTTTCAAGGCGCATATGTGACATTCGACTGCATGAAGCGTGTCGCCGAAAATAAAAATGTGCTGTTCCCGACGGAGATGATTTCGGTGGTCGGCCTGACGGATCATTATGTTTATTCCGGGGACCTTCTGGCGACGCTGGCGATGGCGGAAAACATTCTGGGCGTCAGCAAATTCTGCTCGACCAACCTGATCAGCACGCCGCTCCCCGAAAAGCGGTTTGTCAGCGTCGAAAAGATCACCGGCGAGAAGTTCGAGTGCCGCGACCTGGGCGGCGGCGTCAGCCAACTTATCATGAAAAATATGGGCACGGCCTTCGGCAACCTCGGCGGGGTCGAGGTCGGCAACAACAATCACCTCGTGTATCTCGACGGCGTCCTGCGGACGGCGATGGAAACCGGCAATGACTTCTTTCTCAACCCGAGCTGGTCGACGATCGTGGCCGCCTGTTATTTCGGCCGCAAGCTCCCGGATATCAGCTTCAAAATATCCATGCTGCTATCCACCCAGAACGCTATTCAGATGCGCATGCTGATGAATATATTCAAGGATTACCTGCGCGACGACGGCACGACGCCGATCTATGAAATCAATATCGGTAACGCCGCGACGCCGGAGACGTTCATGCAATGTTCCGACGAACTGGCCGCGGCCGACCTGCCCCATATCGCGCTGACGGCGCATCTGCGGATCAATCCCGATCTGGGCATGGAGGATTTCGACTGGACCGAAGCGGCCTTCAAGGTGCTCGACAAGGGATACGACGTTACCATCAAGTATGAAAGCGACGGCCAGTCGCGTCCGATGGATACGATGGAGGCGTATTTCCTGTCCGACGAGAATCGGGACAAGCACGCCGGGGAAATCGGCAATGTCATCTATCATAAATGTATCCGATGCAACCTTGATGCGCGGGAAATGATGCGGCGCGGCCATCGGGTGAAATTCGCCCAGATCGCTCATCGGTCATAGGGGAGTGTCATGAAAGAATTGATGGAACAATGGGACGGGACCGTCTATCCCGAGATGATCCGCAACCTGCCGGAGATTGATATTGCGCTGGAGGGTATCCGGGGCTGGCTGCTGCAGAGCGGCGATCGGCAGGTGGTTTTTTTCGATATCGAACCGGTGGGCGAGGTGCCGCCGCACGATCATTGCGCGCAATGGGGTTTCATGCTGGCCGGCGAGATGTCGCTGACCATCGGCGGCAAGACGACCGTCTATCGCAAGGGAGACTGGTATTTTATCCCCGAAGGGGTGACCCATGCGGCGACGTTTTTATCGCGGGTCAATGTCATCGACGTCTTTGACGCCCCCGATCGCTACAAGGCAAAATAAGATCACCGACGGCCGATGCACGACATCGTATCAGCCGGATTTATCGAGGTTGCCGCATACGTGTCGATTTCAAGTGGGTTAGTATCGGTGGCCCACCCGTGCCCTGCACGGGTGGGATGTAGTTGGCCGGCCAACCACGAGCCAGGGCCATCATCATTATGCGCCGATGGCCGCTCACGCGATAAATTAGGCTTATGAGACGACCTTTCATAAAGATAATGCAAGGAGGATGCGATATATGAAACTTCTGCTGATAGGTTTCGGCACGGTCGGCCAGGGTTTGGCCGAACTGTTAATCGAAAAGAAAAAAATCCTGAGCGAATGCCATGGTCTCGACGTGACCGTCGTCGGGATCGGTGATATGCTCAAGGGCAGCGTGTATAATGGCAAGGGAATAGATCTGCAAAAGGCGCTCGATACGGCCAAATCAAGCGGCAAAATCTCCGATCTTCCGGATGCCTTCGACGGCGACGCTTTGGCGCTGATCAAGAAGGCCGAGGCCGATATGATGGTCGAGGCCACCTACACCGATATCAAGACCGGCGAACCGGCCACATCCCATATTCGGGCGGCGCTGGAGCGCGGCATGCATGTCACGACCACCAACAAGGGCCCGCTGGCGCTGTTCTATCACGATCTGGCCAAATTGGCTCACGATAAAAAGGTCAAATTCCTCTATGAAGGCACGGTCATGAGCGGCACGCCGCTTTTGAACCTGATCCGAGAAACGTTGGCGGGAAGTACGATTACGCAGATCAAGGGAATCCTCAACGGGACGACGAATTATATCCTGACGCAAATGGAAGAAGGCATGTCGTATGACGACGCCTTGAAGAAGGCGCAGGAACTCGGTTATGCCGAAGCAGTGCCGGATGCCGACGTGCTCGGATGGGATGCGCTGGCCAAGGTGACGATCCTGGCTAACACCGTCTTCGGGTCGAAGAACAAGCCCGATGCCTATTCGTGCAAGGGGATCACCGAAATAACCGCCGATGCGATTAAGGACGCCAAGGCGCGCGGCAAGCGGTTCAAACTGATCGGCAAGGTCTGGCGCGAGGGTGATACGATCAAAGGCAGCGTCGGACCGGAAGAAGTGGCGTTGACGCATCCGCTGGCGGGTGTGATGGGAGCAACCAACGCGGTGACGGTTACAACCGATACGCTGGGCGATGTAACCATCGTTGGGCCGGGGGCGGGCCGAAAGGAAACCGGATACAGCGCCCTGATCGATATAATTCATGCCGGAGGTGCGCGATGAAGATTCTACTGGACGGTCAATGGATCGACCGCGACGATAAAATAGAGGTGAGCGACCCGTTCGATAATTCGGTCGTCGATACGGTCCCCAAATGCGATCGCATAGACGTGGAAGCGGCGCTGAAGGCGGCGGTGAATGGATTCGAAATCACCAAGCGCATGTCGGTGTATGACCGGGCGCAGGTACTGTATAAAACCGCGCAGATCGTGGCTGGCGATCTCGATACGTATGCGACGATCATTGCCCGCGAGGGATCGAAGACCATTCGCGAGGCGCGCAAGGAAGCCACGCGCTGCGTCAATACACTGACCGTGGCCGCCGAAGAAGCCAAGCGGATACTGGGCGAGACGATTCCGTTTGATTCATTCCCCGGCGGCGAAAAGCGGCGCGGGTATTATTATCGTTTTCCCATCGGGGTTGTGCTGGCCATCACGCCGTTCAACGATCCGCTCAACCTCGTCGCGCACAAACTCGGCCCGGCCTTCGCGGCGGGGAATGCCGTTATCCTCAAGCCGGCTACGGTGACGCCGCTGTCGGCGATCAAGTTGGTGGAGGCGATGGTACAGGCGGGCATGCCGCCGATGGCGATTCAGGTGCTCACGGGATACGGCAACGAAATCGGCGATACGCTGGTGGCCGACGAACGGGTGCGAATGATTTCATTCACGGGCGGCGTGGAAGCCGGGAAACATATTGTGCACCAGGCCGGGATCAAGAAGATCGGCATGGAGCTGGGTTCCAATTCGCCGGTGATCGTCTGGAAAGACACCGACATGGAGCTCGCCATCGAGTCATGTGTGTCCGGCGCGTTCTGGGCGGCAGGTCAAAACTGCATTGGTGTCCAGCGGCTGTATGTGCATGAGGATATCTATGACGAATTCAGGACCCGTTTCGTCGAGCGCACGAGGAAATACAAGATCGGCGACAAGATGAAAGAAGATACCGATATGGGGCCGATGATCACGGAGAAGGAAGCTCAGCGGGTGGAATCCTGGGTGAATGCGGCCGTCGAAAAAGGCGCCAGAGTGCTGACGGGCGGGAAACGGACGGGTGCGCTGTATGAGCCGACCGTGCTGGAAAATCTCCCCGACGGCGTCGCTGTTCATTGCGAGGAGGTATTCGGGCCGACGGTCAATTTGTATCGGGTCAATGATCTGGATGACGCCATCGCGCAGGCCAATTCGATGCCGTACGGTTTGCTGGCGGCGATATTCACCAGCAACGTGGATGTGGCCTTCAAGGCGGCGTATGAGCTCGACTGCGGCGGCGTGATGATCAACGATTCGACCGATTATCGTCTGGATTCGATGCCATTCGGCGGCGTGAAATATTCGGGTCTGGGCCGCGAGGGTCTGAAATTTTCGTTGCAGGAAATGACCGAACCCAAGGTCGTCTGCTTCTATCTGCCGAATATGTAGAATACATTCCCGTAGGTCAGGAGCCCTTTCGGCTCCTGACGCCATCGTTTTTCAATAATGGAAACCACCATGGACAATTTTTGGAAACAAACCATTTGGAATCAGTTCGGAGCGGCGATCGATACGCTGGAAAACGCCATGAAGGCCTGCCCCGATGAATTATGGGCTGACCGCACGCGGCGAGCCGAGTTCTGGTCTGTCGCCTATCATACGCTCTTCTGGCTCGATTACTACCTGTCCGATTCACGCGATAGTTTCGCACCGCCCGAGCCATTCGGTCTGGAAGAACTCGATCCGGCCGGGGTGATTCCCGAGCGGCCGTATACGAAGAATGAACTTCTGACGTATCTGGAGCACGGCCGCACGAAATGCCGGGAGACTATCGCCGGTCTGACCGACGAGAGAGCACAGCAGCCGTATAGTTTCGGCAAGGTCGATCTGAGTTTCGCCGAACTGCTTTTGTACAACATGCGTCATGTGCAGCATCACGCGGCCCAGTTGAATTTCATTCTTCGCGAAACGCATGACATCGGTTCGAGATGGGTGTTTCGGGCGGGAAGTTAGTGCATTGTTCCGCCGGATGCTTCTCATCCGGCGGTCGGGGGGCTGACGCCGCAGGGTCATCCGCCTTCGGCGGACCGCACGCGGAAGAACCCTGCGGAACAAGAATATTCACCCGTGGGGGCTGCCGATCATTCGTTCAGGCGTTTGAAGGTATAATCGTAGCCATCGGCAAAGACGAATACAAGTTCAGCGATCGCCCCGTCGGGATTGCGGATAAACCGGGCGCGGGCCTCCCGTTCTTCCACGGCAAATTCATCGTTTCCTAACGGGATTAATGTGACCGCGGGTTCGCCGTCATACCGCCTCATATATAGATGCCCGTCTTCTTGCCAGACACTGACGGAAGAACTGTATTCGCCGCATAGCTGATCCATCTGCGCCTTATCCATTTTGACGGGATTCAATTGGGCATTGTACATATCCAGCGCCCACTGATGAAGTTTCCGGATATCTTCGTCCGTATCTTTTTTGATCACCTTTTCCGTCGCATCGCGGCATGCCGCCGGCAGGGCCGATTCCGCCGGAACATCTATATCCGGTGTGATCCCGATGCCCTCCCAGCCCGTGCCGGTGATGGGGCTGGTCACGTCGCTGATGGACACGGCGACAGTGATGGATAGATCGGGGAAGTTCAACTCATCGACCGGATTGGCTGCCCCCCGGGATTTTTCACCCACGATGGTTGCCCGTTTGAGCGTCTGAAGGGAGTAACTCATGCTTTCGGCTGCCGATGCGGTCCGGCGGCTTTGGAGCACATAAACGGGAATATCGGTCATGCGAGGACCCGGAACAAAGGGCATCGTCCAGGCCTGTACAGTGCTGTCAGTGTATCGCGTGTAGATTGTCGCAAGATATGTCGGTTCTTTAAACAGGTAACTGAGGAGCAACCTGCCGCCATACCCTTCCCCGCCGCCGCATCGCCGCAGATCGATGACCAGAGCATCGCTGCTTGACAGGAAGTTCATGGCGGCCGCTATGGCGTCGGCGGCCTGATCCGGCCCGGTGAAGTCGAGGATTTCCAGATAGCCGATATTCCCCTGAAGTCGCCTGACCGTCGGCAGACCGTAATTGTCGTACCGTAACATGAGCGCTTCTTTGGCTTTCGCCTCCTCGGAAATCTCATCCAGCGTCAGGCTCCATTCGATAGGCCATACGCCCAGATGCAGATCATGAGTTATCGACCGCAGGTCTTTGGTCAGTTGCCGGATGAATGGATTGCGTGATTGGAAATCATCATAGGCGCCGTCGGTTAGGTTTTTCCGAAGCAGTTCGGCCATTTCGGCGGCCTTGTCGGGATGGATATAATATTTGTTCAGGGTGCTGATGACGGTGTCGACAATCTCTGCGCGCCTGTTGGCGTCCAGAGTAGTATCGATTTTTCCATCATAGGATGCTTCATTCTGGGCATTGGCGGTGATCGGCAGGCACAGCGAAACCGCCAGAAACATCGAGAACCGCAGGATACGACGCATGATTAGACTTGACATGATTATGACCCTCCATTCTCTTCATCAGTACGGGATATGCACCGCTATGTTTCGCGGGTGAGTGCGATTCCCACGGCGTGTTGAAAACGTCACGCCGATTTGTCGGTCGGTCCAGGGTCGCCTCCGCTTGCGGTGGACCGATCTCCGTTCCGCCGGATGCTTACATCCGGCGGTCGCGAGTTTGATGCCGCAGGGTCACACGCCGTCAAAGTCGGGGCAGGACCCTGCGGAACAGGAGGGCTGTCGCGCTGGCCGGAGAATCCGAAAGCATTAATCGGAAGCCCATTAACTGGAAATCCATCTGGATCGGTTAAAAGTCCATATCGGCCTCTGTTCCGCCGGATGCTCCTCATCCGGCGGATCGAACCCTGCGGAACGGGTGATATCACATTTCTTGTTTCTTGATTCACCGATATCTGTTTTTGGCTCCTCTGATCGTACAGTTTGGCGTATATTATCAGCATGGGGCTTCGATTTGCAGAGCAGCGGCGTGGCTCGTGCTTCTTTGTCACGACCGCCTTCCGAAATCAGGTCGCCTATGGAAATGTACCCGGAATATATGAGGCTTTGGTCGATTCGCTAAAATATTATTCGAAGAGATATGAGGCAAGGTATCCGGCATTTGTGTTAATGCCGTCTCATATGCATTTACTGATTCTGATTAACGGCCAGAGATTGCCGGATTTTATGCGTGATTTCAAGAAGTTCGTCGCTCAGCAGTCTATGAAAAACCTTGGCATACTTGATAGACCCATATGGCAGGAAGGCTATGACCGCCAAGTGATATATTCGGAAGAAGCCTTTCGTACAAAGGTGGAATATATTCATAATAATCCGGTCAAGCAGGGTTTGGTCCGACAGGCGCACGATTGGATATGGTCGAGCGCCGCGGCATACGCGGGAGATTTAAATGGACCCCTAAGTGTGTGGAAGGATTGGGATTTTTGACGAAGATTCCGCAGGGTCATCCGCCTTCGGCGGACCGCATACGGAAGGACCCTGCGGAACAGTGAGTAGCCCCCGCCGTGGCAGGCCGCCCACAGAATTCTTATTTGCCGGCTCGTCTGTTGGCGCACGAGGACGTACGCCAACCACAAAATAAAAAGGGATGGCCGTGAACTTGGCCATCCCTTGTGAATCAATGTATGATAGCGTGATGCTGGTACTGTGTCAGCGGCTTAGTACATGCCGCCCATGCCGCCCATGCCACCCATGTCCGGAGGCATGCCCGCAGCCTTCTTGTCTTCGGGCTTGTCGGTGATAATCGCCTCGGTGGTCAGAAGGAGACCGGCGATGGAACTGGCGTTCTCCAACGCGCTGCGAGCGACCTTGGTCGGGTCGATGACGCCGGCCTTGACCAGATCCTCGTAGACGTTGGTTTCGGCGTTGTAACCGAAAGCGCCATCCTTCTCCTTGACCTTGGCGACCACAATCGACGGCTCGGCGCCGGCGTTGTGGGCGATCTGGCGGATCGGCTCCTCTAGGGCCCGGCGGATGATCAATGCACCCAGGGCCTCGTCGCCTTCGAGCTTGAGCGCTTCGACGGCGCTGATGGAACGCAGCAGCACGACGCCGCCGCCCGGCACGATACCTTCCTCGACAGCAGCCCGAGTGGCGTTCAATGCGTCCTCGACGCGAGCCTTCTTTTCCTTCATCTCGGTCTCGGTGGCCGCGCCGACATTGATGACCGCCACGCCGCCGGCCAGCTTGGCCAGACGTTCCTGCAATTTCTCGCGGTCGTAGTCGGAGGTGGTATCCTCGATCTGCCGGCGAATCTGATCGATACGGCCTTTGATCTTTTCGGTCTCACCGCCGCCCTCGACGATAGTCGTGTTGTCCTTATCGATGCTGATCTTCTTGGCCGTGCCCATGTCGGAGACGACGGCGTTTTCGAGCTTGAATCCGACTTCCTCGGAAATCACCTGGCCGCCGGTCAGGATGGAGATATCTTCGAGCATGGCTTTGCGGCGATCTCCGAAACCGGGGGCCTTGACCGCACAGACCTTGATGGTGTTGCGCAGTTTGTTTACCACCAAGGTGGCCAGCGCTTCGCCCTCGACGTCCTCGGAGATGATCAAAAGAGGCTTGCCCAACTGGGCGACCTTCTCCAGAAGCGGCAGGAGGTCTTTCATGCTCGAAATCTTCTTGTCGTGAATTAGAACCAGGGCGTCTTCGAGCACGGCTTCCATGTTGTCGGGATTGGTCACGAAATAGGGGGAGAGATAGCCGCGGTCGAACTGCATACCCTCGACGACGTCCATGAAGGTCTCGGCGGTCTTGGATTCCTCGACGGTGATAACGCCGTCCTTGCCGACCTTCTCCATCGCCTCGGCGATGATGCCGCCGATGAATTTGTCATTGTTGGCCGAGATGGACCCGACCTGGCTGATCTCGGCTTTGCCCGACACCGGCTTGGACATTTTCTTGATGGATTCGATGGCGGCGGCGACAGCCTTCTCGATGCCGCGCTTGACGGCCATCGGATTGGCACCGGCGGTGATATGCTTGATACCCTCGCGGTAGATGGACTGGGCGAGCACGGTCGCGGTGGTGGTGCCGTCACCGGCGACGTCTGAGGTCTTGGAAGCGACTTCCTTGACCATCTGGGCGCCCATGTTTTCGAAATGATCTTCGAGTTCGATTTCCTTGGCCACGGTGACGCCGTCCTTGGTGATGGTCGGCGAACCGAACTTTTTGTCGAGGCTGACGTTGCGGCCGCGCGGCCCCAGTGTCACCTTGACGGCGTTGGCCAACTGGTCGATGCCGCTGCGCAGCTTTTCGCGCGCTTGAGCATCATATTCTATCATCTTAGGCATATTGTCTAACCTTCCTTCCTGTGCTATTCCACGATTGCCAGAACGTCGGATTCACGCATGATGAGGAGATCCTCACCATTGACCGAAATTTCGGTCCCACTGTACTTGCCGTAAAGAATCTTATTGCCCTTCTTGACGGTCATCGGGATGAGCTTCCCTTCCTCGGTCTGACGGCCGGAGCCGACCTCCATGACCTCGCCTTGCATCGGCTTTTCCTTGGCGGTGTCGGGGATAATAATTCCGCCCCGTTTGACCTCTTCGCCCTCGACCGGCTTGACCAGGACCCGGTCAGCCAACGGTTTGATTGTCATTTCCTATTCCTCCTTCAAAACCTGTTTATGGTTGCCTATCAGTTGATCATGATTGCTTGTTGTTAGCACTCTCGTCGAACGAGTGCTAACAGCGACGCAATAAAAAAAATCGTCCGATCCATGTCAAGCGATTTTTTCGGATTTTAACAGCGTTGCGATTAAAAGGTTCCCCGAAGAGCAACAAGAAGTTACGTTTTTTTGGGGTTGAGATCGGCGATCAGCCGAATTCCCTCCAGGGTAAGCGTAGGGACGACTTCGCCAACGTATTTTGATTCTCTGCAGAAGATTTCGGCCTCGCCCCCGGTGCCGATCACGGCCGTTCGGCCGCCCAATTCAGCGAAAATCCGATCCAGGATATGGTCGATGACGCCGACCGTGCCGTAGAAAAGGCCCGATTTGAGCGCTTCGGCGGTGGATTTGCCGATAGCCCGATTGGGTTTTTCGCTGCGGACTTCAAAGAGCCGAGCGGCTTTTTTGGCCAGATTGGCGCCGGCCGCCTGCGTTCCCGGCGCGATGACGCCCCCGATATAGGCGCCTTCGCCCGAAACAACGTCAAAATTGATCGCCGTACCCAGGTCGACGACAACCAGAGCTTTCCCGACGCGATGATAACCGGCGGCGGCGTTGGCCAGCCGGTCGGCGCCTATTTCCGACGGTTCCGGGTAATCGATGGCAATCGGCAGTTTGGATCGGGCGCTAACGACAATCGGTTCGACTTCAAAATATTTCCGGGTCATTTGTTCGTAGACACGGGTCAGCGTCGGGACGACCGAACAGACGGCAACGTCGGATACATGGCCGGTACCGGACGCGATATGGCGGGTGAACAACGAGGTAACGAACAGCCCGGCTTCGTCGACGGTCATCTGGGTTTGCGATGTTACGCGAAAATGCGAAAGCAGGGAGTCGCCGTCGAACACGCCAACGACGGTATTGGTATTACCTATATCAATCGCGATCAACATGCCGGGAATATATGGGTTGCCGCGTCGCCGGTCAAGAGTGATAAAAAGGTTGCTGCGGCCGCAGACCGGGGTTACATTGGCGCTATGAGGACCGCTCCGAGTGAGCCCGGCAGATTGTTTTGTAATAATGACCCGTTCCGTCCGTCGGAATTGTAAATCCGTGCGGCGAAGACGGGGAGGTTGGCGAATGCACAAACGTAAGATAATCGTACTTCTGGCGGCAATCGGGGTGGGGATTTTTGTCTATGGGTGCGGCAAGGGTTCCGATTCCGCGACGGGCGACGATCTGAAGGCGGTCAAGGTGGTCGTGTTGAGAAACGGGACCGATTTCCGACTGCCCGACGCCTATATCGTGGTCGACGGCAACACCGATAAAGCATGCTACACGGCCGGGCCGGGCGACACCGAGGGCGGAGATTGCGATTTTGTGCTGAGCAAGGGCGAGCACCGTTTTGTTATTGCCAAACCATCATATCAAACGCTCGATACGATTTATCGCGTAACCAGCCTGACCGGTACGGTCTATTTCGCGCTCTACACGCTTTAGCCGCGACGCCGAAACATATCCGAAATTTCTTATTCCAAAGCCCCTTGAATGTAACATTTTCGACGAATGCCTTGTCTATTGAATCACAGGCGCTTCCGACGGCGTGCCGAGAACGTGTCGTCAAAAGGATTACGAATTAGCCGTACAAAAAAAGTTTTTCCGGGGTTGAATAAACGTTTAGCCCGGTTGGTATGTCTAAATAAGATAGGAGGAGGCAGGTCACATGGAAATCGGATCGACAAGTGGATGGATTGCCGCCGCGGCCGTGGCCTTGTTTATCATCGCTCCTATTCTGTACTTCAGCGTTTTCCGCAGACGCGGATAGGGACATGGCCGGAAAGAGTGACACGGACAGCCCAAAACCTCACCCTCACATCAACTCTTCTGATGCACTAAAGCGGTCGACTCGGCACCGACATGCAGGCCCTTCGGTGTAGCCGCAAAAGTGAGAAGCGGCCGTCTTCGTGCCGATATTGTGAATTCTTTTGCACGCGGCCGTCAAGTGAATCGTTTGTAATTCAATGAGTTAACGCTACCGGTCGGGTTGGAGTGCGCCTTGCGCTATCATCATTTCGAGATGATATGCGGAGGCGGCATGAAGACATTCATTCTGGGTTCATTGATTTTACTGGCATTTTTCGGCGCCACGAGATCATACGGTTTCAATCCACCCGAAAACGATCCGTGGTATTATCAGTCCGACACTCATGGAGTCGAATTTTGGGTTCCGGACAAGGCGCAGCATTATTGGGGAAGTTTGTTGTTGAACGAAGTCGGCAAGCGGCTGCCTCTTCCGGCGGGAGCCATAACGTCGCCGGTTTTGTCGTTTTCGGCCGGCTTTTTCTACGAAATCTGGCAGGAGAATCAGGGGATCGGATTTTCTGAGCGCGATCTCGCGGCTGACGCGCTGGGCGTTATTTCGTCGCAATTTTCCGGAGATTCGGTCAAGATGTGGATGGATTATTCGACGACAGACAAAATTATCATGTTCAAATTCCGCTATTGTTTTCGGTAACCAGACCGGGTTCGATCAGATATTTTCTTTTATCATCTCCGCCAAAATTGGGTTGTACAAATTGAGAATCGCGCCGTATTTTATCAGTGAATTCCGGGAAAATCGTCCGGCTGCGTCAACAGGGCCGATGGATGGCCGGGAACTCTTCGGGGACATGGGATTATAAAAGGAGAATGGATTTTCCGGGGATATGACCGCCGATTAGACAAGATTTCGACGCCAGACTCGCGGAAAATAAACGGCGCCACATTTAACCGAAGGAACCAAGCGACCGATACCGAGGCAGTCTCGATTCAAGTGCGGAGGGCAAATACCGAATCAGTAAACAGGTTGACGGCCGACGCGCGGCGCGGCATATTGTCGGTCGACCGGAAACATGGACAGGGTTCGCGAATGTAAGGATAGATGTTATGTGCGGAATTATCGGCTATATCGGATATCGCAAAGCGTCGCCGGTCTTGATCGAGGGGCTCAAGCGGCTGGAGTACCGTGGTTATGATTCGGCCGGGATCGCCCTGCTGGAAAAACAGGGGCTGCTCTATGAGAAAACGGCGGGCAAAGTCGCGGTCCTGGAAAATCAACTGGCCGGCAGAACTTTCGAGAGCCGGATCGGAATCGCCCATACGCGCTGGGCGACGCACGGCGAGCCAACCGACCTCAACGCGCATCCACAATTGGATAGCACCGGCAATATTGCAGTCGTCCACAACGGCATAATCGAAAATTACCGGGCCTTGCGAGTGGTGCTGGAACGGCGGGGCTACAGAATTATCTCCGACACCGACACCGAAATCGTCGCGCATTTGATCAGCATGTATTACGAAGGGTGCCTGACCGAAGCGGTGCGGATGGCGATGTCGCAGGTCGAGGGCACCTATGCCATCGCCGTGCTCGACGCCCGTTCGCCGGATAAAATCGTGGCTGCCCGCAACGGCGCGCCGTTGTTGATCGGTCAGGGTGACAAGGAAAATTTCATTGCCAGCGACGTCGCCGCCATCCTGCGCTACACCAAAAAAGTGGTGTATATGGAGGACAAGGAAATCGCCACCCTTACGGCCGACAATTTCAAAATTTCGACCATCGAGAATGTGGAGATCACTCCCAAGGTGGAGGAAATCAACTGGACGCTGGAAATGATCGAAAAGGCCGGGCACCATTATTTCATGCACAAGGAAATCCACGAACAGCCGGAAACGCTGCGCAACGCCATGCGCGGACGGTTGAACGAAGAAGAGGGGACAGCCCGGCTGCGGGGACTGACCGATCATCTCGAGGATTTATCCAAGATCAATCGGATAATTATCACCGCCTGCGGGACATCCTGGCATGCCGCGCTTATCGGCGAATATATGATCGAGGAGTACGCCAAGATCCCGGTCGAGGTCGAATACGCCTCGGAATTCCGCTATCGCAGTCCGATCATCGACGACGGAACGATCATGCTGGTGATATCGCAATCCGGCGAGACGGCCGATACGCTGGCGGCCATGCGCGAGGGCCAGCGCAAGGGCGCCAAGGCGCTGGGGATCGTCAACGTCGTCGGGTCGACCATCGCCCGCGAATCGGACGGCGGCGTGTATATTCACGCCGGGCCGGAGATCGGCGTGGCCTCGACCAAGGCCTTTACGTCGCAGATCATGGTGCTGTCGTTGATCACTCTGCTTTTGGCGCGGATGCGGAATATCTCGGCCAACATGGGCAAGGAAATGATCGCGGCGCTCCAGTCGGTGCCGGACAAAATTCAAACCATCCTCGACAGCGAAGAACAGATAAAGAAAATCGCGGAGCTATACAGCAAGCATAACAATTTCCTGTACCTCGGCCGGGGGGTAAATTTCCCGGTGGCGCTCGAAGGTGCGCTGAAGCTGAAAGAAATTTCCTATATCCACGCCGAGGGGTACCCGGCGGCGGAAATGAAACACGGCCCGATCGCCCTGATCGATGAAAACATGCCGGTAGTGGTGCTGGCCACGCGGGATTCGATTTACGACAAGGTCATGTCCAACATTGCCCAGGTGCGGGCGCGCAACGGCAGCGTCATCGCCATCGCGACCGAGGGCGACACCGAGATTGTCGACAAGGTGAACCATGTCATCTATATCCCGCCGGTCAAGCAGATATTCACGCCGATGCTGGCGGTGATACCGTTGCAGCTCATGGCCTATCACATGGCCGTTATTCGCGGCTGCGACGTCGACCAGCCGCGCAATCTGGCCAAATCGGTGACGGTGGAATAGGACAAGAAAAGAGCGTTTTGACTGTTGCTCAAAGATCCTTGATGGATAATTTTGGCAGTCAATTCAAGAAAATGATTGCGCAATTTGAAAAATGACCTATTATGATTAGAGGGGATGGAGGAATATGGAAACGGAAGTTTTTACTCACCCGCCTATCGATAATGTAGTGCTTGAAATAAAATTTCTTCCGAAGTTGAAGATAGTTGACCGTCTTTCGGATTTTCAGGAATCCATTTTCCGCATGTACCCTGTATTTTCGGAAGAAGTATTGGTCCCATTTCAGCGCCCATCGATTGATATTGAAGGCAAAAGATATATGGTTCGATATTTCTTCCAAAACGAACATGAAAGCAAGGGAATTAGGATTGCGCCTGACGTTTTCAATTTTGGCACTTCCAATTACCTATCGTTTAGGAACTTGAAGGAGGAAACAACAGATCTTTGGAATACTTTCGAAAAGACGGCTGGTGAATTAGTCATCAAGAGAATTGGCTTGAGATATATAAATAAGCTAAAATTCCCTCTTAAAAATGGTCTATCAGATATAGATATATACACGAGGCCATATTTCAGCACGGATCGGATCGGTATCGATGAGCTTCGCAGGTGTTCATTGGAATTAAGACTCAAAATCGAAGATAAGGAACTGACCGTACGATCTGGATTGGAAAACGTGGTATCAGAAAATGAACGACCTTTTGCGATCTATTTATTGGACTACGATTGTTTCATTATGGAGCCTAATTGCCAGAAGCTCTCTGATAGTCTCCCAGACATAGTTACGGGTTTCCACAGTCTTATCGAGAATTGGTTTTTAGCGGATCTGAAGGAGCCATATTTTGAATATATGAGGACGGGGAAATGGAATCTTTAGTTGCCAAGAAGAAAATAGCGACGCCGAGGGATAAAGGGGATACCTGGGTACCGAGCAACATCCCGATTCATTCATGGACGAGAGTATTCGTCGTGGGCAAGGCTCTTACGGACGAGACTTTTTCAAAATATAGATCATCTCATACCGATCCTGGGACTATCCGAATTAAGGATACGGAAGAACCAACCGATCTTGAAACTAGAGCGGAAATTGGTTCTTGGTTAAGCGAAGAGTTCAGCGTGTTTATTCAAAAGCGGCAACGGATAGGCCGATTCAAGGATAAATTGAGTGATCTATTTGGTCGCATACCGGAGGTCACGATTTTATATATGGATAACAACGGCGCGGCTGAGTTTACCGTCATCACCGTCCTGTCTAGTATTGATAAATCAGTACGTTCTCAATTATTTGACATGGAGATGACTTTATATAAATTATTCCCGGATTATGGAATCGAATTTCGTGTCAATTTTATCAATAATATATCCGAAGGTTATCAAATACCGGAAAATGCGGAAACCTGTATAAGCCGTTTGAATGCCTGATAAACGAGCACATTTGGCTGGGTCAAGAAAGAGTGAAGAATTCGGGGATTTTGTTCTATCCACGGATTATAAACAATGGGCGATTACGGGCTATTTTTATTCGGCTTTGCACTTGATTGACGCTTTTCTGGCGACATTGGATCAGCATCCTAAAGAACATTACCGTCGAGACAGTTATCTTGCACGGCTTAGTGATCTAAAAGCCATCTATGGTAACTACAGAATGCTGGAAACTGAAAGCCGAAGGGCGCGGTATGATTTAAGTTCTTTCTCAGATGGAGAAATTGGCCAGTTGAAAAGTGATTACCTTGATCCCATAAAACAACACATCTCGGTTCTAATGGGCGGCGTTTAGCGAATTGATATTCCAATCTTGGATTTCACACTAGACAGCCCGCGTTTTCTGTGATTGCGCGGGCTTTTTATTGGGAATATCCTTTTCCTTGTTTCCAATCCGCCCCGGTCAATGTATATTCACGGCGACAGAATAAGGGAATGTGACATGACAGGACCAATATTTTATATTGTCGATGTCTTCGCCGTCGGTAAATATACCGGCAATCAGTTGACCGTGTTTCGTCACGTGGATGATATGTCAGGCGACGACCTCCAGCGGCTGGCGCGCGAATTCAGCTTTTCGGAGACAACCTTTGTGACATCCGAAAAGAAACGCGACGGCGGCTACGATGCGAGGATTTTCACCCCGGCCGAGGAGTTGCCCTTTGCGGGACATCCGACGCTGGGCACGGCGTTTATCATCCGCAACGAAATCCTGAAGGAACCGGCGGAAACGGTGGTGCTCAATTTAAAAGTGGGCCAAATCCCGGTATCGTTCGAACCGGACGGCATACTGTGGATGCGGCAGATGGCGCCGAAGTTCGGCCAAACGTTCGATCCCGAACCGATTGCCGATATACTCAGCCTCGACGTGCAGGATATCGACGACCGGTTCCCGGTACAGGATGTATCCACCGGCGTACCGTTTATCATTGCGCCGCTCCGCACGCGCGAGGCGCTTCAACGGGCGCTGGTAGTCAAGGACAGATTTTTTGCGTTTGTCAAAAATACTTCCGCCAAATCGATCATGATTTTCTGCCCCGAGCCGCATCGGGAAGAGCATGACATGAGCGTCCGGGTGTTCGCCGATTATTACGGCGTGCCCGAGGATCCCGCCACCGGATCGGCCAACGGCTGTCTCGGCGGCTATCTGGTGGAGCATGGCTATTTCGATTCGGACGTGGTCGACGTGCGTATCGATCAGGGATACGAAATCGGGCGGCCGTCGCTGCTGCTTTTGCGGGCGGAAAAGCGCGGCAACCGGATCGATATCCTCGTCGGCGGCCGGGTGATCATGGTCGGGACGGGCCAACTGGTCTGATCGCAGCGATGAATTTATGTGAACGGACAATGGGTGCGTGTAATCGCATGAGGTATCTGTCGGCATTAGCGCTTGTCGCCGTATTTCTGATACTTTCGGCGGCGCCGTCGATATTGTCGGGCGAATCGTGGCAGAACGTTGCCGACGGTCTGGATATAGGGCGGTTCCGGGTGGCGCAGGAAACACCGTCGGGGGATTCGACCATCACCATCGTCCGGGTCGATCCGAAGCTATGGGAATTGAAGCTTCTGGCAATAAGCGAATCCGGCGGCGATCATGGAATGACGGCGCGGGAGTGGTGCGAGAAGTATAATCTGACGGCGGCGATCAATGCGGGGATGTTCGACGTCGATTACACGACGCATATCGGGTACATGAAATCAAAAGAGCATGTCAACAGCAGCCGCACCAATCCCTACCAGTCGGCGGCGGCGTTCGATCCCCGGCGTGACTCTCTGCCGCCGTTTCGTATCCATGATCTGGACGAAACGCCGCTGGACACGGTCCTGGATCGATACCATTGTGTCGTCCAAAATCTCCGCCTGATCAAGCGGCCGGGAGAAAATCGCTGGTCGCAGCAGGACCGGATCTGGAGCGAGGCGGCGCTGGGCGAGGACGATCAGGGCCGGGCATTGTTCATTTTTTGCGGATCGCCGTATTCGATGCACGATTTCAACAAGCTGCTGTTGTCGTTGCCGATCGGGCTCGTGTCGGCGCAGCATCTGGAGGGCGGCCCCGAGGCGCAGTTGTATTTGAAGCACGGGGAAAGCACCATCAACCTGGCGGGAAATTTCGAGAGCGGGTTCGTTCAGGGAGACGACTTTGCCTGGCCGATCCCTAATGTAATCGGGATTGTCCCGAGATCATCGGACAAATAAATATCGATTCGCGATTCCGTTTCGCGGCGGATTCTTCGTATCACGTCTGACAAACACACGACAGTATAAGGAGGGAAGTTATGAGCGTTATCATTCCATACACCTACTCGAAAATGGATTTTTCGCACCTCAAGGGATTGAAAGGGATATCCGACGGGCAGATCGAGGTGCATCTGGGCCTGTATGCCGGATACGTGACCAACACCAACAAGCTCAACGAGACTATCGCCAAGCTGATCGCCGACGGCCAGACGGGGACGCCGGCCTGGGCGGAAGCCAACCGGCATGCCGGATGGGAATACAACGGCATGCGGTTGCATGAGTATTACTTCGGGAATCTGCATCCGGGCGGCAAGGGCAAACCGGGCCAGAAGTTTGTGAAGGCGGTCGAAGCCACGTTCGGCAGTTTCGAGGCGTGGCACAAGGATTTCGTGGCCTGCGGGTCGATGCGCGGTATCGGGTGGACGATTTTGTATCGCGATCCGATGGGCGGGGCGGTGTCCAATCATTGGATCACCGAGCACGATATGGGTCATCCGGCCGGGTTCGCGCCGATTTTGATTCTGGATGTGTTCGAGCATGCCTTCATGGTCGACTACAAGCCGTCCGAGCGCGGCAAATATATCGAGGCCTATTTCGAGAACGTGAACTGGGACGAGGTCGAAAAGCGGTCGTGGTAGGATTGTCATATCGCATACCTATCCGCGAATCCCTTGCCAATGACTTCCCCTCACTGATGGATCGCTTCAGAGGGCGAAGAGTAAGATGTTGTCAGATAAAAAGCTCCGCCAGTCAGGTGGGAACATCGGACTGGCGGAGAAGTTGAGTAGAGGGAAATCTGCGACTTACGTTTGATACCAATGCCCCAAAACGGGCCCGAGCCAGCCCAGCCCGGCCACATCCAAGGAAAGATACGGCTTTGGCAATAACGCAGGCTCTTAGAAGCCAAAAATGTATTCTGACTCTTGTCCACTTTTTCGGGGAACGGTCTAATCAACTTTTTTCTTTACAGGTTTGCTAAAACAATGTACTATTCTCCATCTTCCAAAGGAAATGGCGATACGCGCATGACGCTGGAGAAAACACGAAAATAACCCATTAAACTTTCAAGCAAGCCCTTATCACATGGAGGGAATCATGAGGAAGCTCCTTCTCGTAATCCCTGCAATGGTACTCTTGCTGGCGCTGTCGGCATCGGCTCAGGAAGACCAAGTCGGCAAGATGAGTTTTGGCGTCAAGGCCGGCCTCACTATATCGACACTGAGAGGAGATAGTCTGGCGAATCTGCTAAAGGACTTGGCTCAAGCTCAGGATCTGCCGGGCAAGAAGTCCCGGACCGGCGCCGGCTTCGGCGCCTTTGCCCGATACTCCGTTGCCCCGTCAGTCGCTCTACAGGTCGAATTGGTATATATTCAAAAAGGCTGTAAGTACGATTTCGCCGGCGGCGGTACGTCAACGGCCAGGAGTGCCTGGTTGGAGGTTCCCATATTGATGGAGATTACTCCTGAGCTCCGGAGAAGCAAGATTGCCCCGGCGGTCTTTGCCGGCCCATTTATCGGACTCAACACAAGTGCGCAGTTTCAGCAGTCAGGATTCGCCGAGGACGTCAAGGTACCCGGCGATTTCAATGCAGCGGATTCTGTTAAGAGCACAGATTTCGGCGTCACTTTCGGCGGCGGTCTGGGCTATAAGCTGACGACCGAAAGCGAGATATTTTTCGACATTCGGTATGATTTCGGCCTGACCAAGATTCTGAAGTCGGGGGTTTTGAATCATCCCGATGCTCAGGCGGATACAAAGACCAGCGCGTTGCTCGTCACTGCCGGATACCGATTCGGCCTTTAAGCAACCTGGTCTTTTATTGCCCGGAGCGGGCGGCGTATGCACTCCCGCTAATATTTTGTGGCCGTCCGATGTCCACATCGGACGGGAGTCCGGGTAGGGGTCTCCGAATCCCGCCGCTGATCAATGGCAAAAGGCGGGTGCTTGCGCCCTACTGTCATAGAATTTCCCCGGCATTTTATGCGTCGACGGCGTATTCCTGTGCGGCGTTCCCGGATGTCCAGGCGATGACCGACGCCGGAAGCGTATGCGCCAGATAGAACAAAAACCAAAAAATGATCTGGCCGGTGGTGTCGTTGACCAGCCCGGTCAGCGCCGAAATCTGGATACAAACCAGCGCGATTATGCTGAAGATGGCGTACGAATGCCGCAATGATTCATATGTCACCAGAAGTTCCCGCTCGTCGAGTTTATCGGATTTGGTGTGCACGAATTTCCACAGTCCGGTTCGGCCGTATACGGGGATGAAGGTTACCACCACAACTGTTATTACAATCAAGGCGGATACAGCCGGAACCGTCGCCCATCCCGACAAATCGCCCCAGATGAGGAAGACCAGCGCAAGCAGAAGCGCGACATAATTAATTATCACCAGCCTTCGCCGGCTCGATTTAGATATTGCCAGGTTCATGGGAACCTCCCGGTTTTCGTTTGTATTCCAACAGCTCCTCGCTGAGGGGCCGCAGCGGCTCAGGGGAGAAAATCAGGTCAACCGGCAGACCGAACGTTTCGCCGATCCGGAAAGCCAGATCGAGGCTTGGGTTGTATTCCTCTCGTTCTAGGTAGCCGACCGTTTGGACATTGACGCCGATTTTCTCGGCCAATTCCTTGCGGGACAGTCCTCGTTCCTGCCGCAGAACCGCCATTCTATTATAAAGTTTTCGTCTTTTCATATAATATATATACGTAATTGTTATAGAATTACAACATATTTTTTGCCATTTTGTGGTTTTTTCGGCCGTGCCCCTCCGATGTCCACATCGGACGGAAGTCTGGGCGGAAATCTCCGACTTCCGCCGTTGATCAACGGCTAAAGCCGGGGACTTTTGCTTTGGATTATGACCAGCAGGAACCCGCCCCAAGGTGCCGGCCACACTTATTCCGCTTTTCCATTTACAGGTGACGACGGAATTTGTGCAAGGAGTCAACGATTTGTGGGGGGAAACCCATACTCTGTGGGGGGAAATCGATGTTTCATTTGTGTGGAATATGCACAGCCGGTTGTGCAAGAAGGATAACGGCGGCTACGGCAATGAATGGCAAGCGGCTGGCGGGAGAGAAGCTGTGCAGGAATGGTCGGCCCATCAGGCATAATCATTGATACTATCTCCCCGGACTAATAGCGTCCAGTTAGCGGCTGGTGTTTACCAAGTGGTTCATGGGCCGTGTTTGCCGGGAATCCGCCACGGGCGGATCGCCGGGAAAGGAGGAACCATGATTCGCCACATTATAAGTTTTCTGGTCGGGGCATGTATACTCGCTTCCCCGGCGTTAACCACGACATGGCAGGTGTCGCCGAACGGCGACGACGTCTCCGGCGACGGCAGTCCGGGGGCGCCGTTTGCGACCATCCAGCATGCCATCGACGTCGCCGTCAACGGCGATTCGGCGCTGGTGACAGCGGGGACATACGTCGAAAATATCGGCTTCCATGGCCGGCGGGTATGGGTGATTGCGGCCGACGGGCCGGAATCGACCCGGATCGAACCGGCTTCATCGGGAAGCCCGATCGTGTCGTTTACGTCGACCGAGGATTCGACGGCGGCGCTTGACGGATTCACGGTTGCCGACGGTTCAGGCGCGCCGGGTATCCTGTGCAGCGGAGCATCGCCCTTGGTGCAGAACTGCATCATCTACTCGTGCTCGTACGGCGGTGAGGGCGGCGGGATATCGTGCCTGAGCGGCTCGAAGGCGATCATCCGGTACAACACCTTCTGGGGCAACAGCGCTCTGGCGGGCGGCGGCGTGTTTTGTCGGGGAAGTTATCCGATCATTACGCGGAATATGTTCGTGCACAACACGGCCGATTACGGCGCGGGTATCGCGGCGTATGACAACGCCTACCCGACGATAAGCTATAATTTATTTGCGCACAACCGGGCGTTGCGCGGCGGCGGCGCTATCGCCAGTATCCGCCAGAATCAGCGCAGTCTGATAGTTGATTACTGCACGTCGTACGACAACAATTCCAATGGTACCGGCGGCGCGATATATTCCGAGATGTCGTATCTGATCGTCACTAATTCGATTTTGTGGCAGGATGTGTCCACGACCGGCGCGGCGGAGATTTATTGGACGCAAGGTATTATGGCATTGGTAAACAACAGCGATGTGGACGGCGGATGGACGGGTACCGGATCAGGCAACACCAATGTCGATCCGCTCTTTTGCGATGCCGCCGCGGATGAATACCACCTTCAGGATGGGTCGCCGGTAGGGGCGTATCCGTTCAACAACGGCAATCCGATCGGTGCGTATGGCGTCGGTTGCGTCGAAACGCAATGCGATGACGCCGACGGCGACGGTGTCTGCGATGAGGATGATAACTGTCCGAACGTCGTCAACGCCGATCAGGCGGATTTCGACAGCGACGGATACGGCGATGCCTGTGACAATTGCACCAATGTCGCCAACAGCGATCAATTCGACGCTGATGGCGATGGAGTCGGCGATGTGTGTGACAATTGTGCGGCGGTTCCGAATACAGATCAAATCGATTCAGATGGAGACGGGGTCGGTGATGCGTGCGATAATTGTCCGGCGGTGGCGAACGTCGATCAGGCGGATTTCGACAGCGACGGATACGGCGATGCCTGTGACAATTGCGTCAATGTCGCCAACAGCGATCAATTTGATGTCGATGGCGATGGGGTCGGCGACGTGTGTGATAATTGTCCGTCGGTCGGCAATCCCGGCCAGGCGGATGGCGATGGGGATAGATCGGGAGATGTCTGCGACAATTGCATGAACGTTTCGAACCCGGATCAAGGAGACGCGGATGGAGACGAGGTCGGTGATGCGTGCGATAATTGCGCTGCGGTTCCGAATACAGATCAAGCCGATAGGGATGGCGACGGGGTCGGCGACGTATGTGACAATTGTCCGGCGGTTCCGAATACAGATCAAGCCGATAGGGATGGAGACGGGGTCGGTGATGCGTGCGACAATTGTCCGGCGGTGGCGAACGTCGATCAGGCGGATGCTGATGGCGATGGAGTCGGCGACGTATGTGACAATTGCGCGAATGTATCCAATCCGGATCAGGCCGACTATGATGGAGACGGAATCGGCAATCTGTGTGATAATTGCCCGTCCGTCGGCAACCCTGATCAGGCCGATGGCGATCAGGACGGAATAGGCGACCTTTGCGATAACTGCGCTGCTGTGCCCAATGCCGATCAGGGCGACGCCGACGGCGACGGCCTTGGGGATTTCTGCGACAACTGTGCGGCTGTCGCCAACGGCAATCAGGCGGATGCCGATGGTGATGGCATCGGCGATGTGTGCGATAACTGTCCTTCGGTCGCGAATGCGGATCAGGCGGATGCGGATGGTAACGGCGTGGGTGATGCCTGTGAACAGCCGGGTTCGGAATATTCGATTTCCGGTTACGTTTTTGCCGATTCGCTGGCTGTACCCGACGTATACCTCGATCTTCTGGATGCCCAAGGCCGCAAGATAACATCAACTATTACTGACGATATCGGCCGGTATGGGTTCGGCGATCTGGATGATGCCGTTTACCTGGTGCAGGTATGGCCGCCGTTTGGATACGCTGCCGACGAAGACATCAAGGAAACTCAGGTTGCTGGCGAAATCGACCATGTCGATTTCTATTTGATCAAAGAAACGGCCAACGGAAAATGGCGCGGCCTCGGGTATTGGCGACATCAGGTCAGAGCCTTGCTGCACGGCCAGGGCCATGCTCACGAGACACTCGAAGATATGTGCGGATACCTGGAACGGATACGGCTGTACTTTAACAATAATCCGCAGTATCCTATCCAAATCTTCACGGTCAACGCCGCGGCTGATTGCCATGAACAGCTGCTGGAATTGGAGTCGGTGCTGTCGCCTCGACGTCGCATGAATATATTCCTGTGGGCGCGGGCGGAATTCACCGTGCTTCTATTGAATCTTGTTTCCGGACGAATCCCGCCGTGGGCGCATGTCGACGGCGGTGCAATTTCGGGTGGTCAGGGCGTAAATGCCAAGACCGGTACGGCGGTCACAGTATCGCAGGCGGTGACGTTCTGCGATGAGATCATTGCCGACAATGATTCCGACAACAGCAAATTGGCGCGTGACATCGCACATTTGATCAACGCCGGTGAGCCGGTGCCGGATGGATGGATCGATCCGTCGACGCCGAATATCGATTACATGGGAACGCTGGATGCTAATGATGATAATCCGCTACCGGCGCGATTTGCGCTGGAACAAAACCGTCCCAACCCGTTCAATCCGACGACCGAGATAACCTATTCGGTGGCGGCGGAGGTGAGAGTGCAACTGGTTATATATAATCTGCTCGGACAGCCGGTGCGGAAGCTGGTCGACGAAACCAGACCAGCCGGGCAATATACGGTGACATGGGACGGCCGGGATGACGCCGGGCGGTCGGCGGCGAGCGGCGTGTATCAGTACCGAATTATCGCGGGTGACTTCGTCGATTCGCACAAGATGCTCCTGTTAAAGTAGCCTCCCTTTCTTGCCTGGCAGCGGGACGGGTTCCCCAAAAACCCGTCCCGTCTGTATTTATGGAATTATCGGAGATAAACGACCGGCCGTGTCAGCCCTCATGTTCGGCGGGGATCAACAGCAGGGGGATGCGGCAATGATGGCAGAGACGGGGCGTCATGCTGCCCGACCAGAAGGCATCCATGCCGATTTTGCCGTGAGTGCCGATGACGATCAGGTCGACGCCGATCTCCTCAGCGGCCCTGGCGATAATATCGGCGGGGGCGCCCCGTGCGATATGCCGTGAGACATCGACACCGGCGGCGCGTAAGGATTCTTCATGACCGAGGAGATATTTGTCCGCTTCCTCCTCCGAGGCATCAAGCAGGCGAGCCGTTGTCCGGGGCAGAAATCGGCTGGTGGTGACCCATTGGCCGGACAGGGAGGCGTAGGTCGGAACCACCCGGATAAGATGAACGAGGGCGGGGCATGATTTTCCCAGTTCGGCGGCGGCGGGAAGGCTGTGCTCGTGTTCGGCGACGCCGTCGAGCGGCACCAGAATAGCCCGGCATGCAAACGGCGACGGGATATCGTCGAGACCCGGTTGTATCAGCAGCACCGGCGTCGAACCGAGGTTGATCACCTGCTGGGCGATGGTGCCGAATATCCATTGATGCACGCCGCCGCGACCGTGAGTGCACATGACAATGAGATCATTTCCGATTTCCCGTCTATGAGCGGCAATACCGTCGGCGATATTGGCGACGACATCGGTATGGACATGAAAATGAACATCGGGGAGATTCTTCAGTTCCCGTTCGGCCACGTCCCGCAGGTAGGCGCGGGCTTCGTTTTCCTCGCGGAGATGTCGTTCGCCGTGGATCTGCTGGGGCGCGTCGGCTTCGACGATATGGATCAGTGTGACCATCGCGCCCAGTTTCGGCGCCATATATGATACTGCCGGCAGCGCCGATTCGGCCAATCGCGATCCGTCCAGCGGGACGAGAATATGTCTAAACATCGTTCATTTCCCTTTATCCTCCGCCGAAAGCACCGTAGAGAAGATATATATTGAGGGCGATTATCAAGGCGGCCGAGATCGAAATCGCCAGCGTCGTCAGCCGGCGATTAACCAGCGTCCCCATGATATCTTTCCGTCGCGTAAACAGAATCAGCGGGATTATGGCAAACGGCAGTCCGAAGCTGAGGACAACCTGGCTGAGGACAAGCGTCATGGTCGGATCCAGCCCGATGGCGATCACCGCCAGCGACGGCAGCATGGTCACCAGTCGGCGCACCCATACGGGAATATGCCGCTCCAAAAAACCCTGCATGATCACCTGCCCGGCGCTCGTGCCGACCGTTGCTGACGATAAACCTGCGGCGAGAAGCGCCAGCCCGAAAAATGCGCTTGCAGCAGATCCCAGCAATGGCTCCAGGGTACGGTATGCCTCTTCAAGCGTACCGACGGACATCAGGTTGTGCTCATGGAATGTGGCGGCGGCCATGATCAGCATAGCCATATTGACCAGGCTGGCTATGCCCATGGCAATAGTGACGTCGAGGATTTGAAAGCGAAACAGGCGGCGCAGCAGAGCCGGTTGCTTGACGACAATCCTCCCCTGGGTAAGCGCCGAATGCAGGAAAATAGCATGTGGCATGACCGTGGCGCCCAGGATGCCGGTGGCCAGCACGACGCTCTGCGTCCCCTGAAACCGCGGAACGAAGGCGCCGGTCAGAACACTGCCGAGGTGGGGTCTATCAAGAATGGTCACAGCCAAATAACAGACCGCGATAACGGCGACCATGGCTGTAATAATCGCCTCGATGGGACGGAAGCCGTACCGTTCCAGCGCCAGAATTAGAAACGTCGTGACGGCGGTGAGCAGGCCGCCATAGAACAGCGGTACACCCAGGAGAAGATTGAAACCGACGGCGGCGCCAAGGAATTCGGCCAGATCGGTCGACATGGCGACGATTTCCATGAGCACCCACATGCCGACGACAACCGGTTTCGGGAATTGCAGCCGGCACTGCTCGGCCAGATTATGTCCGGAGGCGATGCCAAGTTTGGCGGACAGGGTCTGGATGAGCATGGCCATGAGATTGCTGGCGACGATGACCCAGAGCAGCGTGTACCCGAATTGGGCGCCGCCCTGGATATTGGTGGCGAAATTCCCCGGATCGACGTAGGCGACGCTGGCGATAAACGCCGGTCCCAAAAACGGCAGAATACGGGCGATGCCGCGGCGGCTGGGCCGCCCGGCCAAAACGCTTCGGGCGGTTCTTACCGTGTGTTCATCAGAGATAAATCGACGACCCGGTTTTCGTTTCTCTTCAGCCATGCGATTCCTGGTCTGGGACGTCCCCAGTCGGGTACCCTATAAATATAGTTATACGGTGACTCTGTCGCAATTAATAATAAATACGGAACGATTTTCACGAGCAAAAACCGAATTGTCGGGCGGATAATGTGTCCGCAGCGGCGGCTACACATCCGCTGCCGTCCGCCCGATCGCTCGGTGTGTCCCGCTGATACTACAGATTGCTTCATCGTGTCGCGGCCCTTGCGGGCCGGATGCTCCTCGCAATGACACGGGCTGTTTTTGATTATGGATGGCGGGTCATGATCTGACGGATGATTGGTTTCGTAAATTGCGACCGAAGGTCGCGGCCACCCGCCCGAATTATCGAGATGGTCGGAGTCCGAATAAACCCGCTCTCATAAACTTTCCGTTTTTCGTATTTATTTTCGTTGACATGCGGTCGCCTGAATGGAATCTGCCCGGCAGCACCGAGAGGCGACGATGATGGACGAGCTCTTTTTCTCGCGAGGTCGATATGTTGAAATTATCTTTGGCGGCAATACTCGCCTTCTCGTTATTGGCGGCCGGTTGCGCCCAGCAGCCCGACGCTCCCAACGCCATCGGCGATGCCAAGAGGGTGGTGGATCAGTTTCTCACGGCGTTCGAATCCGGAAATATGGACATTATTTCACAAATCATGAGTCATGACAGCAGCCTGGTCGTCTTCGGCACCGACGCCGCCGAATACTGGGTCGGGTATCCTGCGGTCGAGCGGGCTCTCAAGGCACAACTGGCGGCATTCAAAAATATCAAGCTCACTGTCAGCGACCAGAAGATCAATATCAGCGACCAGCTCGACGCCGTCTGGTTTTCGGAACTGGTCGGTTGGAGCATGACGGTTAACGATCAACCGGTCGACCTGAAAGGACTTCGGATTACAGGGGTGTTGGCCAACGATCCCGGCGGGTGGAAAATCGTCCAGATGCATTTTTCTGTGCCGGTCTCGGGCCAGGCCGCTGAATACTGACTTTCGCGTATTTCCATTAACCTGCATCCTGAAAATTTCGAGCGGGATCACAGGGCCCGAGGCGAACACGCTTTGGGCCGAGACTATCCTATAAGTGCCGATTTCATGCAAATTAGTCACGGTGGCCCACCCGTGCCTTGCACGGGTGGGGTGTAGTTGACGGCAGACCACGAGTCATGGCCATAATGCCGGGATTCACGCAGGTTCTGAATTCGGCCGGCGGGTCAGGCAACGGCCGTATCGCCGTCTAATCCGAATCGCTACGGGTCTCGAGCGGCGACGTGAACAGGTCTTTCATTTTGCGACGGTAATCCTCAAAGGCCTCCCGGCCCCGCGCTGTCAAGCTGAGAAAGGTGCGGGGCATTTTGCCGACGAATTTCTTCTCGACTGCTACATATCCGGCCGCTTCGAGTTTGCTCACATGGGCCGACAGGTTTCCCGGCGTCAGACCGATCTGATTCTGCACAAACAGGAATTCCGCCTTCGCCACGACATAGAGCAGGGCCATGATATTGTATCGGGCCGGTTCGTGGATGAGCCGGTCGACCTCGGACAGTGTCCCGCCGGCGATTTTGTCATCCGGCATGCGAAGCCTCCGGGTCCTGTATCGGGTATTTCCGCATGAATTTGAACAGGAACGCAAGACCGATGACCAGGATTATCAATCCCGGTACGCCGAAGCACAAAACGGCGTTGAGCGGTTCGCCGAGGTAGTCGATCAGGAATTCCGATTGGATGATGCAGAAGACAAATAGCGCGGCATACAGATACATCCGGGGGAAATCCATGATATAGACGCCGATGGCGAAGATGGGGAGACCTATGACGGCGACGAACAGCCAGGTCTGTCCCGCGGGAATGCCGCGTCCGACCATCATGATGATCAGCGGCAGAGTGAGAAAGACGATAGCCGCCACTACCCAGAGGAGGCCCCGTCTGCGGGATTTCCGCTTCGGTCCGAATTCAACCATTCCCAGCCTCGGGACCGTAATGAGCCTTTTGGCCGGACGGGGGAAAATGATCGGGATAAGAAACAGAAAATACCCGATGAATCGGGAAATCCCGATCGATTCGAGAACGGAAATCCAGGCCAGAACCAAAAAAAGCAGCCCAAAGGTTATGTCGTAGATGCCGTCGTTAAATGTGGAACGGTACGCCTTCCGCTCAAGGGCTTTTAAAGAATCCTCAGATTTCATAATTACCTCCGTCCACAGGAATCCGGAATTAATCACTTTGTATTACAAAGTACTCTACGATAAAGTAGAAGAATTGTTTCAGGTGGACAAGCGGATTTTTGATTTTTTGCGGGTTTATTTCCGGTAGCCGGATTTTCGCCAACCATAAATGGTTGGTCACCAGGCTGGTCTATCTGCTTGGTTTACAATTGGTTTGCCACGCCATATAGTGGGTCACCCGACGGAATTGCCGACTAAAGATTGCTTCGCCCGCAAGGCGGGCTCGCAATGACATCGCTAGATTGGGTGCTTCGTTGAGGTTATGGATGATGGGTCGCGATGGAATGTCGGGAGCGTCCTTCGCGAGGCTCAGGATCTTCGACAGGGCTCCCGACCCACAACATATCCCCGCCATAAATGGTGGGCCACCCGTGATTTGGCGTAAGTGCAAAATGGGATATGAGTTATGGCGGCCGCGGCGATTAATTTCGGGCTTGAGTTTTATTCGTTGAAGGTGTCGATCAGGCGTTTGTTGTAAATGGTCATCATATCGCTGTAGCGGACAACGCCGATAATTCTATTGCCGTTTTCGACCACCGGCAGAAGCTGCATATCCTGTAAGGCGAATTTGTTGCGGACCTTTTCGATGTCCTCGTCCGGGGAGATGGTAACGAGGTCGGTATGAGCGATGTCCTCGCCGATGACCAGATCCATCAAGCCCGGTTTGGTCAGTACGCCGCGCAGGTCCTGAAACGAGATGATCCCCAGCAGATGCTGATCGCGGTCGACCATCATGAAATACGTCTCGCGGGAAGTCTCGACTTTATGGATGATTTCTCGAAGGCTGATCCAGGGCCGGATGGTTTCGAACTTGCGATCCATGACCTCGAACGCCTTGATCGAGCGCAGCACCATTAAGTCTTTACCGCCCTTGAGGAAAATGCCGCGTGAGGCGAGTTTGACGGTGTAGATGGAGTACTCGAAGAGGTTGCGGGACACGAGGGTCGAAAAAATCACGGCCACCATCAGGGGCAGAATGATCCAGTAATCGGAGGTCATTTCGAAGATGATCAGTATGGCCGTCATGGGGGCATGGGCGGCCCCCCCGATCAGCGCCGCCATTCCCACCAAAGCGTAGGCGCCGGGAGTCGCCGTCACCGTCGGGAAAAGATGGTGCACCAGCGCGCCGAAAGCGCCGCCCGTCATGGCCCCCATGAAGAGCGACGGGGCGAATATTCCGCCGGAGTTGCCTGATCCCAGCGTGAGGGAGGTGGCGGCGATTTTGAGGAAAATCAAAATCAACAAAAGACCGACAGCGGTTTTGCCGTACAGCACCGCCTTGATCGTCACATAGCCGTCGGCAAAAATCTGCGGATAAAAAATGCCGATGATACCCAAAAGAAGGCCGCCAATGGCCGGTTTCATGGCATCGTTGAACTTGAGCTTATCGAAGACGGTTTCCGACCAGGCCAGAGTACGGGTGAAGAGAACCGCGATGACTCCGCAGATAACGCCGAGGATGACGTAAAGGGGCATTTCCCAGGCTGAGATCAATTCGTAGGCGGGTACTTCGAAGGCCGGATGGTTGCCCAAAAACAACCTCACCACCACCGACGCCAAAACCGACGAGATCAATACCGGAGCGAAAGTCTTGATGGCAAAATCGCCCAGGATGATTTCCAGAGAAAAGATGATGCCGGCGATGGGAGCGTTGAAGACGGCTGATATCCCGGCGGCGGCTCCGCAGCCGACCAGCACCCGCACTCGGTTGCCCGACATACGAAAAACCTGACCGATAGTGGAGCCGATGGCCGAACCGATTTGGACGATAGGGCCCTCACGGCCCGCCGAGCCGCCCGATCCGATGCAGATCGCCGACGCCAGCGCTTTGACGCCGGCCACCCGGGGCCGGATAATACCGCCCTTACGGGCGACCGCATCCATGACTTCGGGGACACCGTGCCCCTTGGCTTCGCGCGCCAGGTAGTAAATGATGGGCCCGGCCAGCAGACCGCCGACGGCGGGAATGACCGGAATCCACCAGCGGAAATGGTCGCCGGCGACGCCGAGCAGGCCGTTGAGGAAATCGGCGGAATGCCCGAAGAAAATTTTTCGGGCGTTTTCGATCAGGACGATGAAAAGCAAAGCCCCGAAACCGGTCCCCACTCCGACCACCACCGAGAGGGAGATGAGAATATTGGTCTCGGATATATGAAACAGCTTGCCTAATGTTTTCGTAAGCGCTTGTCGCATGATCCTATCATTGTTAAACGGTTTCCAATGTATGAAAAATAACGTCGAAAACAACAAAATTTACGGCAGTAAATCCGCAAAGTGCGTCGCGTGTGCGTCGTAATCGTTGATTTTCCTTGACTTTCGCGGCCTCTGCGGTAAATTAACGTCGTGAAATAATTCACGAAGTTACCGGGACTTGCCATGAAATCAAACTATGACGCCGTCATCGTGGGCGGGGGCATCATCGGTCTGGCAACGGCTTACAACTTGGCCAAAATGCAATTCGGCGATGTCCTTGTTCTTGAAAAGGAACTGTTTGTCGGCTCCGGCGCGACCTCGAAATGTGCCGGGGGTATCCGGGCGCAATTTTTTTCCAAGGTGAATATAGAAGTCTCGATGAAATCGATCGAGATTTTCGAGAAATTCGAGGAAATCACGGGTGAACCGGCCCTGTATGATCAAGTCGGCTATATGTTTCTGCTAACCGACGAGGCGACGGTCGAGCCGTATCTCAAGGCGGTCGAGCTGCAGAAGTCGCTGGGTCTGGACGTCAAAGTAATCGGCCCCGACGACGTCAAAAAACTGGCGCCGCCGGTGCGCACCGACGACGTCATCAAGGCCACCTTTTTCCATCGTGACGGCCTGGGCGATCCTCATGAGTTTTTGCAGGGATATTTCCACGCCGCCAAAAAACTCGGCGTCGAGATCCTGACCGAAACCCCGGTGACCGGGATTATCAGGAACAATCGTAAGGTGGCCGGCGTGAAAACGGCCAACGACGAGATTTCCACCCCGCTGGTCATCAACGCCGCGGGACCGTATGCGCGGAAAATCGGCGAAATGGTCGGGATCGATGTCCCGGTAGACCCCTACCGCCGTCAGATCGTCACCACCGGCGAAATTGATTTCATCCCGGCGACGATGCCGATGGTCGTGGACGTGTCATCGGGGCTGTATTGCCACAAAGAATCGAAGGGATTGCTGATGGGCTGGGCCGATTCCGGCGTCGAGCCGGGATTCGACGAGTCGCAGGACCCGGATTACACCGACACGATCCTGATGAAGGCGCTCGATCGCATCCCGAAATTGGAGGAGGCGGAAGTCGGCAACAGCTGGGCGGGACTGTACGAAACGACCCCGGATCATCACGCCATCATCAGTTTTTCCGACGAGGTCGAGGGATTTTTCATCAACGCCGGATTTTCGGGGCACGGTTTTATGCATGCGCCGGGGGCGGGGCTGCTGGCGGCGGAGATGATCACCGGCAAAAAACCGTCGGTCGATATCAGCCGACTGGCGCTGAATCGATTCGCCAAAGGTCTTATCGAAGAAGAAGTCAACGTTATTTAAATCATATCCAGGAGTGATGAGATGAAACACGCGGCGTGTATTCTGCCGATGTTATTGCTATTGTGCATAATCGGCGTGTCGGCGCAGGAACCGGCACAGGATACCGGCGGATGCCCGGCGGAACAGGCGGCCGCCAAGGGCATGGAAGTTCTCAAAAAGCTTCACGGCGTCATGGCCCCGGCGTGGCACACAGCCTATCCCGACAAGGATTATGCGGCGCTGGGCGAGGCGATGGATCAGTTTGCGGCGATGATTCCCGACGTGGAAAAGATATCGCAACCGTTCAAAACGACCGAGCGCGAGAAAAATTTCAATGCCGCCCGGACACAGTTTATCGAACTGGTGCAGAAAGGCGCAGCGGCCAAAAAGACGGGGGATAACGACGTAATCTACGCTGTCATGCCCGATATCCATACCGGTTTCGAGGAGATGGCTTATTATCTGCTGCCGCTGCAGTTCCCCGAATTCGAATCGCTTAACACCGTGGTTAATCTGATGGTCGATACGCACCTCAAGAATGAAGATTACGAGGCAATTGTCACGTCGCTGGAGGCGCTGAAAATCAAGAACACCGAACTGCAACAGGCCGCCCTTCCCGAGGATTTGACGTCGGTGAAGGAGCAGGCGTCGTCCGATGTCGCCGCCATCGGCGAAGCGTGCGGCAAGCTCGAAGCAGCGTGCAGCGGCACCAGCAAAGATAAGATCGTCGAATGCCTGAACAACCTCAACGGACTTTGCAAAAAGTTTGAACAGGATTATATTTAGTGCCGTTTAGCAGACTCGCGGATATAGTCTTGCCGGTAGGAGTGTGATGAAGAAAGACGTCTTCAAACTTGTTGTCATCGGCGTCATGCTGTTTTGCGCCGGGCTTGCGCTCAAATCAATCGGCATAGCCGAGAGCGCCGCCGAGGCGGCGCCCGAGGACGCCGGCCATATGACCTTCATGACCGACGACGGCCTGACGCTTCACGCTTGGCTGTCGCCGGCGGCGACCGATTCCAAGACCGAGAATCTTCCGGGGCTGGCGCTGCTTTTGCCGATGCTGTCAAACACGCATGAATCATTCGATCCGATTATCAAGCAGCTAAACGATATAGGATATACGACGGTCGCTTTCGATCTTCGCGGGCACGGGCTGTCGACTCAGGTCGGCAAAAAGGCGATTTCGTATGCCGAGATGAACGAAAACCAGTTCGGTAAAATTCCGAGCGACGTCGAGCAGTTTCTCCGCGATTTCAAGACAAATCATCCCGGCGTGTATGATTACAACGACGTTGTCGTGATCGGGGCATCAATCGGCGCCAACACCGCCGGATTGCTGTTATCCAACGACTGGGCGGCGCGGGCAGTGCTGTTGTCTCCGGGGCGCAACTATCGCGGACTGCGGCCGGAAATGTCGCTGGCGGCCAAAACGTCTCTGACCAAGCCTCTTTATATCGCCGTGTCGGATAGCGATACGTATTCGGCCGAATCGAGCCAGTGGCTCTTCGACAATTATACGGGGCCGAAAACGTTCAAGACATATCCCGGCAAAAATCACGGCACGGATATCTTGGACAACATCCCCGACGCCGCCAATGAATTGCTGGAGTGGCTGCAGGCGAGATAGAGCGGCTTCATTTCCGACGATGAAACTCCGCTGTTAATCACCCGGCGCGGCGTGCAGGTCCCATCCCAGGAGTTCGTACTTCTCGTCGACCTCGGCTACTTCCAGCGAATTACCATTATCATCGGTGACGTAAATCGGCGGGTCTTCGAATGTCGGTTTTTGGCGTTTCCAGCACGATCCTGAAATAAGTACCGTCGATCATCCCTTTTTGAGCTTGCGAAGGTTGGTTCCGGGCATTAATATGCCTGCGACAACAACGCCACTCGAATAGGGGAAAGCGACTGTGGCCATTATCACTTTTTTCGGCGGGTCCTACTGTCACGCCGACGACGTCATCGCCGGCGTCGCCGAACACCTCGGATATGATCGTCTCGACGATCGGTTGATGCAGGAGACGGCGAAGCGTTTCGGCACCGATAGCGACCGGCTGACACGGGCGCTGAACGGCCCCGAACCGTTTCTCAACAAAATCACCCATGAGCGGGAAAAACATCTGGCCTGGATCCGGCTGATCCTGGCCGAAATGATCCAGCCCGACAATTGTATCATTTCCGGCTGCGCGGGACACTTGATTCCTCGCACCATCTCGCACGTCCTGCGGGTTTGCCTGATTGCAAACCATGATTTCCGCGTCAAACAGGCTGTCGCCGAAACCGGCAAATCCGACAAGGAAGCCGGGAAGATCATCCATACTGACGACAAGTGCAATTTCGGCTGCACAACCTACCTGTTCGATAAGACCGCCTATGATGAAAGCCTTTACGACGTGGTCATTCCCATGCATGATACATCCGTCGAAGCCGCAGTCGTGCAGGTTGCCGAGTACGCCGGGCGGGAGGCCGTGAAGACCACTGATCGTTCCCGTCAGGCGGCCCGCGATTCCATTCTATCGGCGCAGGTCAACCTGGCGTTGGTCGAGGGAGGTCACCGGGCCGAGGTACACGCCGAGGGCGGCAATGTGGTGCTGCTGGTGAACGAGTATGTCGTCCGGATGAAACGCCACGAGGAAAAGCTGACTGAAATAGCCGCCAAAGTAGCCGGAGTGGAATCCGTCACTGTCAGGCTCGGCCCGAAATACAAAGCGCCGTCGATCAATCCCTGGTCGGATATCGAGGGCCCGCCGAAAATATTGCTCGTCGATGACGAAAAGGAATTCGTGCATACGTTATCGGAGCGATTGAAGACGCGCGACCTCGAATCGTCGATCGCCTACGACGGCGAACAGGCTCTCGATATGCTCAAGGAGGACGTGCCCGACGTGATGGTGCTCGACCTGATGATGCCGGGGATCGACGGGATCGAAGTGCTCCGGCGCATCAAACGCGATCACCCCGAGGTGGAGGTGATTATCCTGACCGGGCATGGGTCGGAGCGCGAGGAGAATCTGGCGAACGATCTGGGCGCGTTCGCGTATTTGAACAAGCCGGTCAACGTCGACCGCCTGGCGCAGGTGATGCGGGCGGCGTACAAGAAGGCTCATCATTCAAAATCCGCGACTTCGGACGACAACGCCGAAACGGATAAAAACGAATCAGGGGCATAAACCGGCGGATCTCGCCGGATGGACGCACGATGCGCCGCAAAGAATCAGAAGAAAATAAACTCCCGCCGGAACTGGCCGGGACCCGGATGCCCCGGTATCGCCGGCTCCGGCGTAAGATGGTGGCGATTACGTCGGTCGTCGCATTGACGCCGCTGGTGATCCTGACAGCGATAAATTATCTTCAGGATCGCGAGGCCTACCGGGTGGAGGCCCGTTTCGCCGTGTCGCGGATACTGTCGAACACCAAGCGGACGCTGGAATTCGTCATCGAGGAGCGGCGGTCGGCGTTGGCGCTGGTGATCTCCGAGCAATCGTATCGGGAACTCGGCAGCGACACCGCCCTGGCCGTGACGCTGCAGCATCTCAAGAATTCCTTCGGCGGCTTTGTCGATCTGGGTATGATCAATTCCGAGGGACGACAGGAATATTACACCGGCCCATACAGTCTCAAGGATCGCAACTATCAGGATCAGACGTGGTTTCACGAAGTTGTCCTGCGCGGGTCATACGTCAGCGATGTCTTCATGGGGCATCGGAATTTTCCGCATTTTGTCGTTGCCGTCAAGCATGAGCGCAGCCTGGATGATTTCTATATCCTGCGGGCGACGATCGACATGGAACTGGTCAATCGGCAGATTCAATCGCTCAACCTCGACCGAAACACGGACGCCTTCATCATCAACCGGCAGGGTATCCTGCAGACCGAATCCATCTTTTACGGTGGTGTATTGCAGGAAGCGGCGCTGAAGGTTCCGACCGGGTCGCAGAGCCGCGAAATTATCGAGGAGTACAAAGAAAACGGCCGCTGGATCACATCGGGCTATGCCTACATCGAGGGGACGCCGTTTATTTTGATGGCGATGCGCCGCCTGGAAAATCCATCTCTTCATTGGGTGGGACACCGCTCCGATGTCATCTGGTTCCTGCTGGTCAGTTCGGCGCTGATTCTGGGGGTGATTCTGTATAGCTCGTCGCAGATGGCGCGGCAGCTGCGTGAGGCCGATCTCCGGCGCGCCCGGGCATTTCACAATATCGAATACACCAACAAAATGGCCACCATCGGTCGTATGGCCGCCGGCGTCGCGCACGAGATCAACAACCCGATGGCGATTATCAACGAAAAAGCCGGGTTGTTACGCGACATGGTCGGATTTTCCGATGATTTTCCCCAGAAGGACAAGACGCTGGGTCTGGTCGATTCCATCGTCCGCTCGGTGGATAGATGCTCCAAGGTCACCCATCGGCTGCTGGGATTCGCCCGCCGGATGGAGATTCGCAAGGAATCGATCAGCCTGATCGATCTTATAAAAGAAGTGGCCGGGTTCCAGCGCACCGAGGCGGTGCATCGCAATATCGAGATCAATTTCGATTTCGCAGACAACCTGCCGCCGATCGAAAGTGACCGCGGGCAGTTGCAGCAGGTTTTCCTGAATATCATCACCAATGCCTTTGCCGCCGTCGATGACGGCGGCCGGGTCGATATTATGGGCCGGATGCGCGATGGCGGATCGGTGGCGATCACGATCAATGACAACGGTTCAGGCATATCGGAAGAGAATCTGGCGCATATTTTCGAACCGTTCTTTTCCACCAAGGGCGAATTCGGAACCGGGCTGGGGTTGTCGATCACCCGGGATATCATCGAAAAGCTGGGCGGGAAAATCGAAGTCGAGAGTGAACTGAGCAAGGGCACCCGCTTCACCGTTATCCTGCCGCTCAAAAAGATGGAATACGGAGAGTAAGTCATGCCGAAATTCACGGCCCTTCTGATAGACGACGAGGAAGAACTGGTGACCACGCTGGTGGAACGCCTGGAATATCGGGGTATTGAGGCCGAGTACGCTCTCGATGGTTATCAGGCGCTAAACAAGATGCGTGAGAAAAAATTCCAGGTGGTTGT
>CAZJWR010000015.1:0-24933 GCA_964549765.1 uncultured Ignavibacteriales bacterium | reverse complement strand
TATGGCGGGCTGGCCTTTTTCGGCGCCGTCACCGCCTCGGTCTCGCATGAACTCAATAACGTGATTTCCATCATCGATCAGACAACCGGCCTGGTCGAGGATATGATCGCCGCAGTCGACCGCGGGGCGCCGATAAGCGTCGAGAAACTGGACCAGGTTGTCGGTTCCCTGCAAAGACATACCACGCGGGGATTGGAAATTATCAAACGGCTGAACACGTTCGCTCATAGCAGCGACGTCCCCCGGCGGGAGTATGATATCAACGAATCGGTGCGGAACCTGGTCGAGTTGGCCCGAAGATTGGCCGGACTCAAACGGGTGAATATCGAGGTGCATGTACCGGCCGAACCGGTTATGATTACCGGCAACCCATTCCTGATGCAGCAACTTGTTTTTGGGTCGATTCAGCGGGCGCTGCAGGATGCCGGAAAGGATGATATCATTGCGGTGACGGTCGCGAGCGCGGCATCGGGCGCAGAAGTGATCATCGAGACGCCGAAAGTGTCGTTGGCCGGGGATGAGTTTGCGTCGCCATTGGTCAAATCGCTGTTGCAACTGGCGCCCGGGACATTAGAGGTGACGACCGAAAACGCGCGGACGAAATTCCATTATCATTTTTCCGGTGGCGTGTGAGCGTCCCAAGTGGTACATTGAAGTAAGAGAAGTCGGATGCTGGAGCATTCGAGAACGAGGATACGATCATGGCCGCAGCTACAATTCTGATAGTCGACGACGAAGTGGATTTTTCCGGCGTGATCGCCGAACGATTGCGCGGGCGGGGATTCGACGTCGATACCGCCGAAACCGGTATGGATGCGCTGGAGAAGGTTAAGGCAAAATCATACGACGCCGTCGTACTGGATCTGGCCATGCCGGAAATGGACGGCATAGAAACCCTGTCGCGGCTGCTGGAGATAGATAAGAATCTTCAAGTCATCATGCTGACCGGACGGGCCACGGTGCAGAAGGGCGTCGAGGCGATCAAGCTGGGGGCGGTCGATTTCCTGGAAAAGCCGGCGGATATCACGGCCCTGATCGGCAAAGTGACGGCGGCGCAGGAAAAGCGGATGGCGATATTCCAGACGGATCTGGAAAAGAAAATGTCCAACCTGATGAAGAAGAAGGGCTGGTAGGGGACGTCAGGTTTCTCCCTTCGGTCGGAACACGACTTGCGATTTATTCTATTCAGGCCGTTATAGATTGCTTCGTCCGCCGCGGAGGATTCGCTAGGACAACGTACTCTTTCACCATAAGTGATGGATGTCATTGCGAGGAGGGCATCCCGCCAGGGGCGGGACGGCCGACGCGGCAATCTACCGTATCAGTTTCACGCAGGCCAATGGTAACGCAACGGGCTATTTGATCAGAATCATTTTTCTTGCCGTCGAAAGTCCTTCAGAAAATTTCAGGTAATAAAAGTATACCCCGCTGGGCAGCGGGTTTCCGTCAATATCCTTTGGATCCCATGAGTATTCATGCCAACCGGCCGTGAACCGGCCAGATAGGGGGGCGGAAACGATTTCGCCGAGAATGTTGTATACTCGCAATTCGATTTCGTCGGCTCCGGGCAAATAAAATGGTATTTTGGTTTGGCTGTTGAACGGATTGGGATAGTTCTGCTGTAATGTCATTTCCAATGGACCATCATGGGAGCCGGTTTCGTCCGTGACGTTGCTAAGCGGATCATGCCAGCCGCCCACGAGGAAGGCCCAGCCTTTTGCTACCCCGTCGTCACCATTTACCAAAATATCATCAATGTGGTCACCATCGACATCCCCCACCCAGGAGTACGCCTGACCGAGTTTTATGACGGTACTGACGATAGTATCATCGATTGCGTGACGAAAATCATTTTCAGTGTACCTTCTGTCAATAATAGTGTCCATCCCGGGACCGCAATATAGCAAAGCGATCTGGCTGAAAGAATTCTGGGTGTAGATTAGCATGATATCATTCCAACCATCGTCGTTGATGTCCCCGACCATTTCGACCTTATCGGTGTAGGAATAATCCAGGGCAACATCGGGAATAGTATCAAATGGCCTGCCGCCGAAATAGGCATAGTTGCGCCCACCCTGCCGAACCCAGAGGTCGTCGATACCATCTCCACTGATATCGCCCATACAGGCCAGATCAGATCCAAACAGGTAATCGTCGATTGCTCCCATACCGGGAGCGTAGAACATCAGATCGGCCTTATCTGACAATTGACTGCCACCCCAGACAACACAAACACGCCCGGGATAGGCGTAGTAGCTCGTATATTGACCAAAAACAATGTCGGGGATGGAATCGCCATTCAAATCGCAATTGCTGCAGACAGTCCGGCTTAACGAACGGTATTTATTATCAGGGGCTATATTGAGATAAATGTGAAAATCAGGAATGATATCGAGGGCGCTGCACGTGGAGAAGCCGAAGAGCGTATCTTGGCTACCGGAGGCTCCGGTCCTGTAATATAGCCAAAAATCAGGCCCGCCATCGTTGTTGTTGTCTCCTCCCCAGGAGGAAAAGAGGAAGCCGCCATAGTTATTGGGATATTCATTAAGCGAGATAAAATCGATGTAATCGTCGGGGTTGTAATTTTCCATTCCCAAGTATAGGCGGGCGGTGTCACCGGTCGGGCAAACAGCCATGAAGTCCGGCGTCCCGTCGCAATCGACGTCGCCGAGATAGTGGGGATCGTTATAATCAGGAATAGTCAAAACAGGTGCGCTGTCAAACGGATGCGGCCCACCCAGGTAAACCATCATCTTCTCGGGGTTTCGTTCCTGGCAGATGATGAAATCCCCCAGATCGTCTCCGTTGATATCGCCGATACCCTCGCAATGCCACCCCAATTGATCGAGTTCATTTGTCCCTTTGAGAAAATCGATTAGCCGAGGTGTCGCAGCGAGCGCGGCCTCAGAGCCCATAATGATGTATGCACTGAATAGAAAACTACTAAACAGTCCAAGATTCACGTGATGCCTCCCGTCATCCGGTGATGGTACTCATCATGAATAAAATACACAAATTTTGCTAATTGTCTATGATTGTTTTGCGGCCGCCATAGATTGCTTCGTCGTCCGCCCCGGCGGACTTCTCGCAATGACAGGCGTGCATTATTAGGAGGGGCGTCGGGTTTCTCCCTTTGGTCGGAACCCGACTTGCGAATTTTCCAGTATAAATCATCGATAGATTGCTTCGCCCGCTATGCGGGCTCGCAATGACAGGTGACGGGATCCTCACGCCTCTGGCGCGGGCGGTTCTTTGCTGTCCATCTTCTTCAACATGGGATCGTCCGGGTGTTCGTCGCGATACATCTGAATCGGCATTTTGCCGGTGTACCATGACGGATTGTTGGGGTAGATCGGCGGGTTGAAAATCGTCGAATAGAAATGCCAGATCAAAATCGCCAGACTGGCCAGGATCGCTTCATAATAATGCACCACCAACATCACACCCAGCGCGCCGATATGGAGCGTATCCTCGGTGATGTGACCGAACCACAGGAAAAATCCCGTCAGGGTCATGACAGCCGTTCCCCAGACGAGGGCCCAGTATTCGGCCTTCTCGATATAGCTAAACCGGCCGAAGCGAGGCGGTTCTTTTCTGAGGCCGAGATCATATGCCATAGTATGGAAAAATTGGATGAAGTCCTTCGGCCGGGGAAGCATGTCCTTCATGAACTGCTTGCCGCGCATTTGCAGGAGGTAGAATACATGCCAGAAAGCGGTCAATACGAATAGCCCCGCCGCCACGCGGTGGATTATCCGCCGCACCATAAAACCGCCGGGCCAGCCGAACAGGGTTTTGGCCCACCAGGCGCCGGAGTGATGAAAGGCGAAGCCGGTGACGGCCAGGACGGTGAAGGTTACCATCAGCAGGGTGTGCTGCCACAGTTCGTTGCGCTGCATGCGCACGACCTGCTTGCCGTGGTTGAGCATGCGGATTCGTTTGGTGAGATCGATGATCCAGTGCACCAACATGGCGCCGATGATGATGAGTATGGCAACTATATAGATGCTGCGAAAGGTCTTGGCGGTCACGTTCAGGAATATGCCGCTGGTTTTATGGATGGGAATTTCGGCCAATTCGGCCGTGATCGAGGGGTGGCATCGGGCACAGGTTTTCCGCACGTTGGCCGGCGCCACCGACGACAACGAATCGGTCTGCGGCAGAATCAGGTGCGCCCGGTGGCAGGAGGAGCAGTTGGCTACCTGGGGATCGCCGTCGGTGCTTTTGAGGCCGTGATAACTGTGCAGCCAGGACTGCATCACGCCGGTGGGCAGGCCGTACTTGACGTTGAGCATTCGGTTTTCATGGCACGGGGCGCAGGTGGTCATCGAAACCTTGGTCGGGCTGACCGGTGACCGGGGATCGGTGACCGGCAATATTTGGTGGTCACTGTGGCAGTTGGTGCAAACCGGAGTATCGTCCTCGCCTTTGGCCGCGGCCTGGCCGTGAACGCCCTGCTCGTATCGCTTTTGAATCTCGTTATGGCAGCGACCGCAGGTTTTGGGGATATTGAAGTGATAGATCGACGATTGGGGGAAAATCGGCGCCCATATCATGTGCGCCGTTCCCTCGACCGAATGGCAATCGATGCAGGATGCCGCCGGGCGGCTGCTGTCGCCTACTAGGCGCGAATGCACGCTGGTTTCGAACATCTCGACCGGCGTGATCATCGGGATGTGATATTTGCCGACGATGCTGGAATCTTCGTGACAATGGCCGCAGGTGTGCGGCAGGTTGACCGGGTTGACCATCGAATTCTTGTCGGACGGAGCCAAGATATCGTGTGTGCCGTGACAGTTATGGCAGTCCGGCATCAGGTGACCGGGGGATTCCTCATAATATCCATGCCGCTTATACACCTCGGCCACATCCGAATGGCAGCCGCCGCAGTCGACAGGCGGCAGATGTTCGGCGTGGGGGATGTCGGTAATACCGACGTGGCAATCCTGGCAGGCGAATCCGCCGTGCACCGATTGGGCCAGTAGAGCGCTGTCGACGTACAGGGAGACGGTATCTCCCAGGGAATCGGTTGTCGTGAGGCTTTTGTCGCCATGGCACATAAGACATTGCGACTGCGAACACGCCGGAGCGGCAAAGGCGCCGACAGCGATCAGAATGCCGATTATCGATATGCGGAATTTGCCGACCAATGCCCCTGTCACCTGCGATCTCACCATCGCCTCCTACGTGCCAAAAATATAAATCCACTCCGGCGCCGATTCTATTCGGAATATATACGAGCACAAATCAATGAGCAATCGGAGACTTTTCGGTCTTTTCATGCCGGAATCGACCTTCTCAAATCACCGCCGGTGCTTCCGTTCGACACCGTGTCGGCGTGATGTCTTCCGTCTCCGCCGAAGGCCCGGGGCGCGACAAACGACGGACGATTGCGGGCGTATCATTATAGACGGAACGGTTCGGTCTTCCAGCACGGAAACAGGAACTTGCCGAAGCCTCGACCTGAAATGGATGGACGGATATGGATATGGGAAACAAGCACAAATCGGTGCGCGGGAAAGTCGACGACACACCGTATCACACGGGGAAACGCGCACGCAAAATATTTCTTGCCTCAACCGCCCTATCCGGGTATTCTGCCGATGACGAACGTGGACAATTGCAGGGATTAACGACGCTGATGTATACCGGAACCCGGAACGGCCCCCCCCGGCTACCGCCATTTCGACTCTCGGCGAATTTTCGGCACGATTCGATTCGGACTCAGGGACCGTGGATAACACGAGCCCGGTGTTTCAGCATTATATCGAGAAGGACGAATTATCATGAAGGAAGAGACTGTGGAAATGGTATCGGTGAATACGCTGTGCATCAATACACTTCGATTTTTGGCGGTGGACGCCGTGCAGAAGGCCAATTCGGGCCACCCCGGCCTGCCCATGGGCGCGGCCCCCATGGCCTATACGTTGTGGGATCGCTTTTTGAAGTTCAATCCGAAAGACCCGAAATGGCCCAATCGCGATAGATTTGTGTTATCGGCTGGACACGGCAGCGCCCTTCTCTATGCGCTTTTACACATGTCCGGCTACGACCTGCCGCTGGAGCAAATCAAGAAATTTCGGCAATGGGACAGCATGACTCCGGGACACCCGGAGTACCGGGTTGCCCCCGGTGTCGAGGCGACCACGGGGCCTCTGGGGCAGGGATTGGGCAACAGCGTCGGCATGGCCATCGCCGAAGCCGCGCTGGCGGCGCGGTTCAACCGTCCCGGGTTCGACATTGTCGATCATTACACCTATGTTCTGGCCGGCGACGGGGACCTGATGGAGGGGATATCATCGGAGGCCGGTTCGCTGGGGGGACATCTTAAGCTGGGCAAGCTGATCGTGCTCTATGACAATAATCATATATCCATCGAGGGCGACACGGAGCTGGCTTTTACCGAAGACCGCGTGGCGCGGTTTGCCGCGTTTGGCTGGCATACCCAATCGGTCGACGATGGAAACGATATTGAGACTATGGCTGAGGCGATCAAGGCGGCGCAAGATGAGAAAGAACGCCCGTCATTTATTTCCATTCGGACCCATATCGGCTACGGCAGCCCCCACAAGCAGGATTCGGCCTCGGCGCACGGCGAGCCATTGGGTGAGGACGAAGTGAAACTCACCAAACAGAACCTCGGCTGGCCGTTGGAGCCGGCATTTTATATCCCCGACGAAGCGCAGCAGCATATGGGCCGCGCGGTGGCCAGGGGTAAAGACCGACAGGGCGAGTGGAATAAGCTGTTTGCGGCGTACGCCGATGAGTATCCCGATCTGGCGAAGGAATTTCAGCGGGTCGTGGACGGCAAGCTTGCCGGCGGATGGGACAACGATTTACCATCGTTCAAAGCCGACGACGGCCCGATGGCGACCCGCGCCGCGTCGGGGAAGGTTCTCAATGCGATTGCGAAAAAAGCGCCCGAATTGATGGGCGGTTCGGCCGATCTGGCGCCCAGCACCAAAACGCTGATCGCCGACAGCGGGAGTTTTTCGGCGGACGACCGATCTGGCCGGAATTTGCATTTCGGCGTGCGGGAGCACGGCATGGGGGCGATTTTGAACGGCATGGCGCTTCATGGCGGCTTTATCCCCTACGGCGCGACGTTTTTGATATTCTCGGATTATATGCGACCCCCGATTCGGTTGGCGGCCATGAACGGCCTGCATGTCATTTATGTCTTCACTCATGACAGCATCGGCCTCGGGGAGGACGGTCCCACCCATCAGCCGGTGGAACAGCTGCTGGGATTGCGTTCGGTGCCCGGTCTAACGGTGATTCGGCCCGCCGACGCCAATGAGACGGCGGCTGCGTGGAAAATGGCCGTTTCCGGGCAAAACGGTCCGACGGCCCTGATATGTTCGCGGCAAAAATTGCCGATTCTCGATCCCGGCGAATATCCTCAAGTGGCAGATGGGGTGTCGCGCGGCGGATATGTTCTTGCCGAAGCCGAGGACGCAGCCGCGCCAGCTGTCATTTTGGTCGCGACCGGCTCGGAAGTACATCTGGCTATGGCGGCGCATGAAAAGCTTTTGGAAGAAAAGATTCAGACGCGGGTGGTGAGTTTCCCATCCTGGGAGCTGTTCGCGGAACAGCCGGAAAAATATCGTCTGGGTGTCTTCCCCGACAATATCCCGGTGCTGGCCATCGAGGCGGGCGTGTCGCTGGGATGGAAACCGTATTTCGGCCGCGGGATCGACGTGATCGCGGTCGACAGGTTCGGCGCGTCGGCTCCGGGGAAGGTTGTCATGGAGAAATACGGCTTTACCGTAGAGAATGTCGTCAGCCGTGTTCGGGCGTTGTCGAAAAAGGGAGGGAAATGAACAAGATAGCCCGGCATTTGTTTATACAAAAGTAAATGACGCTGTTAATCTGACGGACACAACGGCGAAATCGGATACGGTAGCAGGTCAATCCGGGTGGCACATGAGCCGGTTTTCGGTAACGGTATTTCATGAATAACCGGAGTCGAGCCCTGCCGGCTGGTTCCTCCCGGATCAGGAAACGGCGACACGAACTGGAAGGAGTACGACGTCATGAATACGAATCCCTTGTCATCGATACAGAAATACGGACAAAGCATCTGGCTGGATTATCTCCGGCGCAATATGTTGACTTCGGGGGGATTGCGGCGGCTCATCGAGGAGGACGGCCTGCGGGGCATGACCTCCAATCCGGCCATTTTCGAGAAGGTTATCGACGGCAGCAACGATTACAGTGCCGCCATCCGCGCTCTCGCTCTGGAGGGCGAAAAGATCGATGAGATATACGACACGCTCACGATCGACGACGTCCAGCAGGCGGCCGATATTTTCCGGCCCGTATACGATCGCACCGGCGGACGCGACGGATTTGTCAGTCTCGAAGTATCGCCGCACCTTGCCAATGATACTCCGGGTACCATCAAAGAAGCGCGACGGCTCTGGAACGCCCTTGGCCGTCCCAATGTGCTGATCAAAGTTCCGGCCACGCTGGAGGGGCTGCCTGCCATCACGCAGTTGATCAGCGAGGGGATCAATGTCAATATCACCCTGCTGTTCGGTCTGGACAGGTACCGGGCGGTGGCCGATGCCTATCTGACCGGTCTCGAAAACCGGCTCAACGCCGGGAAATCGATTGACCGGATAGCGTCGGTGGCCAGTTTCTTCCTCAGCCGGATAGACGTCATGGTTGATCCGATGCTGGAAAAGTTGATCGAGGCCGGCGGCCCGAAAGCCGAGAAAGCCTCGTCGTTGCGGGGTCAAATCGCTATCGCCAGCGCCAAGCTGGCCTATCAGATTTACAAGGAAATTTTCGGATCCGAACGGTATCGCCGGCTGGCCGACCGGGGCGCGCACACCCAGCGCCTGCTGTGGGCCAGCACCAGCACCAAAAATCCCGAGTACAGCGACATCAAATATGTCGAGGCGCTCATCGGGCCCGACACGGTGAATACGGCGCCGCTGGAGACTCTCGATGCCTACCGCGATCACGGTCAACCTGCCGACTGTTTGGAGGAGGATATCGATCATTATGAAGGCACGCTGAGAGAGCTGGCCGACCTGGATATCGACATCACTGTCATCGCGCAGCGGTTGGAGGATGAGGGCATCGAGAAATTCAACGTCCCCTATGATCGCCTGATGGAATCGTTGAAGAAACACAGCGCCGAAGCATCGTCGGAACCGATCGACCAGCAACATCTGGATTTGGGGAAGTATCAGAAGGCGGTGACCGAGCGGATGGCCGAGATGGCCAAGAACGATTTCGGTTCGCGATTGTGGCGCAAGGACGGAAGTTTGTGGAAAGACGATCGTCAATCTCAGGACATGATCAAGAATTCAATGGGGTGGCTGCATTGCGCCGAGAAAATGATTGAAGTCGCGCCGCGTCTCAAGCAGTTCGTGGGCGAAGTCAAGGCGGCCGGGTTCGAACGCGTCGTGCATATGGGCATGGGCGGCAGCAGCCTGGCGCCGCTGGTGTTCGAACGGTCGTTTTCCGTCGGCAAGGACGGCCTGCCGGTGACCGTTCTGGATACCACCGATCCGGCGACGATACTGACAATCGATAAGGAAGCTCCGGTCGAGAAAACGTTGTTTATCGTGGCCAGCAAATCGGGGACGACGTCGGAGCCGCTGGCTTTCGGCGAATATTTCTATGAAAAGGTCAAAGAGAAGAAAGGCGATGATGCCGGTGAAAATTTCGTCGCCATCACCGATCCGGAGACGCCTTTGGTCGATCTGGCACGGCAGCGGAAATTCCGCGCCGTATTTCTGAATTTTACGGATATCGGCGGTCGGTATTCGGCCCTGTCGTATTTCGGGATGGTGCCGGCGGCGCTGATGGGGTTGCCCATAGATGAAATCTTGGAACGGGCCGTGCGGATGCGTCATGCATGTTCATCGTGCGTGAAGATACCCGATAATCCCGGCCTGGCGCTGGGAGCGGTCATCGGCGAACTGGCCCGGCAGGGCCGCGACAAGCTAACGTTCCTGACGCCCGATTCGTTATCGACCCTCGGCATGTGGCTGGAACAGCTGCTGGCGGAAAGTACGGGCAAAGAGGGCACGGGGATTTTGCCGGTGGCGGATGAACCCCTGGGTGAACCGCCAGTGTACGGAGACGACCGTGTTTTCGTTCACATAATGATGGAGGATAAAGCCAATGAAGCGGCGAAGAACCCGGTCGAAAAATTGATCAAGGCCGGTCACCCGGTCATCACCATTCGCCTCAAGGATGCGTACGATGTCGCCCAGGAATTCCTTCGCTGGGAAATCGCCACCGCGGCCGCCGGCGCGATAATCGGTATCAACGCTTTCGATCAACCCAACGTTCAGGAGAGCAAAGACAACACCAAGCGCCTGCTGAGTGAGGTTGTGCGGAAGGGCCGATTGGACGAGGCCAAGCCGTCAGCGGACGCGGAAACCTTGAAGTTTTTTGCCGCCGAAAAAATCACCGATGTGAACAATTTTCTCCGGACATTCCTAACACAGGCGCGCGCCAACGACTATGTCGCGCTGCAGGCGTACGTTTCGGAAAATCCGGAAACGGAACGCGCCCTGCAATCGCTCCGGGCCTACCTTCGCGACCATTTGCATCTGGCGTCGACCCTCGGGTATGGGCCGCGTTTTTTGCATTCCACCGGCCAGTACCACAAGGGCGGTCCCAACACCGGGGTGTTCCTGCAGGTGACGGTCGACGATGGCGACGACCCGCAGATTCCGGGGAAACCGTATACATTCGGTGTCCTGCGCAAGGCGCAGGCGCGGGGCGATTTGGAAGCCCTGCATAAACACGAGCGCCGGGCGATCCGGGTGCACCTCGGAGGCGACGTTCTCAAGGGGCTGGATGCATTGAAACAAACCATCGCGAGCGCTCTGGCCGGGGTCGGTGCGATTGCATAATACGCCGGCTGACGCCTTTCGGGAATCCGAAAGGCGTTTTCAATGAACGCCGGCTTCCGGGCGCCGTAGTGCGCGGGAGATGACTGACTTGGCGAACAACTTTTGGGAATCGATCGGTGTCAATCGGGGCGTGCTGGCTCTTTCCGTAGCCAGAATGGCGGATGCCATCGGCAACAGCATCCTTTTTATTCTCATTCCCCTCTATGTGGCCAAGATTCCCTCCGAGATTTTTCATTTTCCGCTTCCGGTGCTGGTCGGGATTCTGATTTCGTTGTACGGGATAGTGAATTCGTCGATTCAGCCCTTCACCGGCGCCTTGAGCGACAAGCTGGGTCGCCGCAAGCTGATGATACAGCTGGGCCTGGGGTTGATGATGCTGGGCACGCTGGGTTTTATCCCGGCCGATCGTTTCGCCCATCTAATCATCCTGCGCATCGTGCAGGGAATCGGCGTCGCCATCACCATTCCGGCCTCGATGGCGCTCATGGCTTCCATCACCAAAAAGGAAACGCGGGGCGGTTCCATGGGAACCTATTCCATGCTGCGGATGATCGGATTCGCATCCGGGCCGATCATCGGCGGTTTCCTGCAAGTGCATTTTGGGTTCAATTCGGCCTTTTATGCCGGCGCCGGCTTTATTCTTCTCGCGGTCATCCTGGTGCATTTCTGGGTCAAGGATGCGCCCGTGGCTGCGACCAAACCGCCTAAACAACGATTCCGGGTGTTTGACCGGGCGTTAATGAGTCCCGGAGTTCTGTCGGCGGCCGCCTCGACGATGATTATGGCCATGGCCTTTTCCATGGTCACGACGCTGGAGAATGAGTTCAATACTCGGTTGGGGATAAATGCGCTCGGATTCAGTATCGCCTTCAGTTCACTCATGATCGGACGGCTGGTGCTGCAAATTCCCCTGGGCCGCCTGTCCGATTATGTCGGCCGCAAACCGCTCATCCTGGGCGGGCTGATCCTGATGGCGCCCGCTACGGCGCTTCTGGGCGAGGTGACGTCGATGTTCCAGCTGATTCTGTTGCGGGTACTGCAGGGCATCGCGGCGGCGGGCATCGCGGCGCCGGCGCTGGCTGTTGTCGCCGATCTGTCCAAAAGCGGCGGCGAAGGCAGGCAGATGAGCGTCATCACCATGGGTTTCGGGATCGGCATGGCCGTCGGGCCGCTTATCGCCGGGCTTCTGGCGGTGGTTTTTTTCGAACTGCCCTTCTTGGCGGGAGGACTGCTGCCGCTCGTGGGCGTCTGGATCGTCTACCGGTATATGCCGGAAACGATCCACGGCAAATGGGCCGTATTCGGGGAGAAAAAACGGCCGTCGTCGCCGGATGACCACGATCGCGATAATATCGGCTGGGAACAGGACGCGCGCGAACGTACATAATATAGATTGCGACTTCTCACACTGAGAAATTATGGAGGATGGCCCCATGAATACGATGACAGATGAACAAATAAGGCTGGTTGATCTCTACTGGCAGGCCGCCAATTATCTCGGGGCGGCCCAACTCTATCTCGTCGATAACCCTCTGCTTTTGGAGCCGCTATCGCCTGAGCATATCAAACCGCGCCTGTTAGGCCATTGGGGCACACAGCCCGGCCTGAATTTGATCTATGCCCATCTCAACCGGCTTATCCGCGACACCGACGCCTCGATCATGCTGATCGTGGGGCCCGGCCACGGCGCTCCCGCCATTCTGGCGAATTTATATCTGGAGGGGACACTGGCGGAGTATTACCCCAATCTCAAATTCGACCTTCCCGGTATGAAGGAGTTCGTGCGGCAGTTTTCGATTCCGTACGGCATGCCCAGCCATCTTTATCCGGGGACGCCGGGGATGATCCATGAAGGCGGCGAACTCGGCTATTGCCTATCGCACGCCTACGGAGCCGTGCTGGACAACCCTGATTTGATCGCGGCATGTATTGTCGGCGACGGCGAGGCTGAAACCGGACCGCTGGCGACGGCGTGGCATTCCAATAAATATCTCGACCCGGCCAGCTCCGGCGCGGTCCTGCCCATCCTGCACCTCAACGGCTACAAGCTGTCGGGGCCGTCTTTGATGGGCCGGATGTCGGATGAAGAACTCAACAGCCTGTTCACGGGATACGGCTACCGGGTGCGGATCGTATCCGGTGACGATCCCGGCCCCGTCCATCGGGACATGTGGGAGGCGGTCGACTGGGCCTACCAGTCTATCCGGTCGCTTCAGGAAAAGGCCCTGTCGGGCAACGATATTGAGCGTCCCGCCTGGCCGATGATCATCCTGCGCACGCTCAAGGGTTGGACGGGCCCGAAGGAACTCGACGGCGTCAAGATCGAAGGCACCTTCCATTCGCATCAGATCCCGATCGCCGATCCGGCGACCAACCCCGAACATATGCAGGCACTCGAAAACTGGCTAAAAAGCTATCATCCCGAAAAGCTTTTCGACGCCACCGGGCAACCGGTACCGCAGACGGTGGCGATCTGCCCCGTGGGCGACCGGCGCATCGGAAAAAACCCGCACGCCAACGGCGGCCGGTTTCTCACGCCCCTGGAATTGCCGGAATATACAGACTACAAAGTGGACGTCCCGGCGCCGGGCGCGACCAAGGCCGAGGGGACGCGGGAACTGGGCAAATTCGTGCGGGATGTATTCGTGAAGAACGAGAGTGAGCGGAATTTCCGGTTTTTCTGTCCCGATGAAACGACTTCGAATCGGATGGAACATATTTTCGAAGCCACGGAACGGGCGTTTTTGTGGCCGCTGGTGGAGGACGATGAATATCTGTCGCGCGGCGGGCGCGTGATGGAAATCCTCAGCGAACATACCTGCCAGGGATGGCTCGAAGGCTATCTGCTAACAGGGCGGCACGGGATATTCGCCTGTTACGAGGCGTTCATTCCCATCATCGATTCCATGCTGAATCAATACGCCAAATGGCTCAAGGTGTCGCGCGAGGTGGAATGGCGCAAGCCGCTGTCATCGCTCAACTATCTATTGACGTCGCATGTTTGGCGGCAGGACCATAACGGGTACACTCATCAGGTGCCCAGTTTCATCAACAACATCGTCAATAAAAAGAGCACCGTGGCGCGGATATATCTTCCTCCGGACGCCAACTGTCTTTTGTCGGTGGCGGATCACTGCCTGCGCAGCCGCGATTATGTCAACCTGATCGTCGCGTCCAAGCAGATGAATCCGCAGTGGTTGAGCATGGAGGAGGCCAAGGCGCATTGTGCCCGAGGGGCATCGATCTGGGAATGGGCGAGCAATGACGACGGCGATCCCGATGTGATAATGGCATCCGCCGGCGACGTTCCCACCGAGGAAGCAGTCGCGGCGACGTGGCTGCTGCGACGGGAATTGCCCGATCTCCGGGTGCGGATGGTCAACATCGTCGACCTGTTTACCATGATTTCCCGGGACGATCATCCCCACGGGCTCGACGCAAAGGTTTTCGCCGATCTCTTCACGACCGACAAGCCGGTCATCTTCGCCTTTCACGGGTATCCGCGGGTGATTCATGAACTATTGCATCACCGGCCCAACCCGCAGCGTTTCCACGTCCACGGATACCTTGAGGAAGGGCGCACTACGACGCCGTTCGACATGCGGGTGCTCAACCAGATCAGCCGCTATCATCTTGCCATAAACGCCCTGCGCCGCGTCGACCGGGTCAAGGCGAAGGCGGGCGGCATCATCGACAAATTCGAGGAGCGGCTGGCAGCGCATCGATCGTACATCAAGGAACACGACCAGGATATGCCCGAAATCCGCGACTGGAAATGGAGTCCCGAAGCGGTTCCCGTGAAATGATGGAACATACTGAATGTGAAACACCCGTGCGGCTCGTACCAGATGTGAAGATGGAAGGATGGGACGAAAATCATGACAGATAATCCTGCGAAAATACGAACGCTTTTTCTCGATATCGGCGGTGTGCTGCTCACCAACGGGTGGGATCGCCACGCCCGTAAACGCGCCATCAACAAATTCGGGCTTGATGCCGACAAGATGAATGAACGGCATCATCTGACGTTCGATACCTATGAAGAGGGCAAGCTGAGTCTCGATCAGTATCTCGATCGGGTGGTTTTTCATGAGCGGCGTTCATTCACCAAAGATGACTTCAGGCAATTCATGTTTTCCCAGTCGCAGCCGCTTGCGGACATGATGGACTATATCCGGCAAGTGAAGGCCGCACACGATTTGAAATCGGTGGCGGTAAGCAATGAAGGGCGGGAACTGACGGTGTATCGCATCCGGGAGTTTCACCTGGATGAAATCCTCGACGCGTTCGTTTCCTCGTGCTTCGTCCATTTCCGAAAACCGGATGAGGACATCTTTCGCATGGCTCTGGATATTTCCCAGACGCCGCCGGGGGAAGTCGTGTATATCGATGATCGCCCGATGTTCGTGGAGATCGCAAGAAGCCTCGGGATAAACGGCATCGTGCACGAAGGCGTGGAGACGACACGCCGGGAACTTGAAAAATACGGATTGATGCTTTCGGAGTAGCAAAACGACGACAGAACGGAAACGGAGGACAGGTTATGGAAGCGGGAGAATACGAATTCGGCATGATCGGCCTGGGCGTGATGGGACGCAACCTGGTGCTCAATATCGCCGACCACGGCTTTTCGGTGGCCGGGTACGACAAGGATGAATCGAAAACCGCGGCATTGAAAAAAGACGCCGGGGAACGCAAAATATTCGGGGCGCTGTCGCTCAAGGAATTTATCACCTCACTGAAAAAGCCGCGCGCGATCATGTTTTTGGTGCCGGCGGGCGACCCGGTCGATTCGGTGATAAAAGAACTATTGCCGCATCTCGACCCCGACGACCTGATCATCGACGGAGGTAATTCGCATTTCAAAGACACCAACCGCCGCTACGAGGAGCTCGAAAAGAAAAACATCCGCTTTATCGGCACGGGCGTATCCGGCGGCGAGCGCGGCGCCCGGTTCGGCCCCAGCATCATGCCGGGCGGATCGAAAGACGCCTACGAGCGGGTGCGGGCCATATTGGAGAAGGCCGCCGCCAAGGTCAACGGCGATACATGTGTCACTTATCTGGGGCCGCGTTCGGCGGGGCATTACGTCAAAATGGTGCATAACGGCATCGAGTACGCCCTGATGCAGTTGATATCCGAGACGTACGATCTGATGAAAACCGGCCTGGGGCTGGATGACGACCGTCTGCACCAGGTATACTCGTCGTGGAATGACGGTGATCTGGATTCGTTTCTCATGCAGATCACGGCCGACATATTCGAGAAGCGTGATGACAAAACCGACGAGCGGCTGATCGATGTTATCCTGGATGAGGCCAAACAAAAGGGAACCGGCAAATGGACGTCGCAGGACGCCATGGATCTGCAGGTTCCGGTCCCGACCATCGATGCCGCCGTGGCGATGCGCGATATGTCGGGCTACAAGAATGAACGCACCATGGCCGAGAAAGCTGTCTCCGGCCCCGCGCCGTCGTTGAACCTGAATAAGGATGAATTCATACACGACCTGTCCAACGCCTTGTATTTTTCCATGATCATTGCTTACGCCCAGGGGATGGCGCTTCTGCGGAAGGCTTCGGAGACCTACCGGTATAACCTGAACATGGAAGCCATCGTCCGCATCTGGCGCGGCGGCTGCATCATTCGGTCGGCGTTTTTGGAAAATATCCGCGCCGCCTATAATAAGCAGCCCGATCTGCAGAATCTCCTGCTCGATCCCGACATCGCCAAGGTGGTCGTCGCCCGGCAGAAAGCGGTTCGGGCGGTGGTGTCCCGGGCGCTGAACGCGGGGATTCCGACTCCGGGGCTGATGGCGTCGCTGACGTATTTCGATGCGTACCGCCGGAGCCGGCTGCCGGCCAACCTGATTCAGGCGCAGCGTGATTATTTCGGCGCCCATACCTACGAGCGGATGGACCGTGAGGGCGTCTTTCACACCGAATGGGAAGCGAACTGAGGAGGCGACATGGAGACAGCCAAGACCCCGGAAGCGACTATTCTCGTCATATTCGGCGCGGGCGGCGATCTGACCTGGCGCAAACTGGTCCCATCGGTGTATTGCCTATACCTGGACGGGCGACTTCCCGAACGTATTGCCATCATCGGCCTTGATGCGAAGGAATTATCTTCCGACAAATTGCGGAACGAATTGGAGAAGGGCGTGAACAAATTTTCACGTCACGGCAAGGCCAAGGCATCCGACTGGAAAAAATTCGCGTCCCTGATCGAATATATGAAGGCAGATTTTACTAACGCGCAGACTTATACCAAGCTTGCCAAGCGCGTGGAGGAACTGGAGAAACAATGGGGCGCGAAGGCCGACCGGATATATTATTTCGCGGTGCCGCCGGCGCTTATTGAAAAAATCGCGCAGAATCTCGACAAGGCTCATCTGACCAGAGAACGCAAGCGGGATCGAGTGGTGGTCGAAAAGCCGTTCGGCCGGGATCTCGACAGCGCCCGCGAATTGAATACGATGCTGGGGAAGCGGTTTGATGAATGTCAGATTTTCAGAATCGACCATTACCTCGGCAAGGAAACGATCCAGAATATCCTGGCTTTCCGCTTTGCCAACGCCCTGTTCGAACCGCTTTGGAATCGCAACTATATCGATCACGTGCAGATAACTGTCGCCGAACAGGTGGGCGTGGAGCATCGCGGCGGCTATTACGACAAGGCAGGCGCCCTGCGCGATATGATACAAAACCACATGATGCAGCTTCTGTGCTTGATCGGTATGGAACCACCGGTGTCGTTCGATGCCGACGAAGTGCGCAATCGTAAGGTTGACGTCCTGCATGCCGTGCGGCGCATCCGCAGTGACGACGTGCATCAGAATGCCATCCGGGGTCAATACGGCGCGGGATGGATCGAGGGAAAGAAGGTCAAAGCATACCGCGAGGAGCCGGATGTCGCCCGGGATTCCGCCACGGAAACATTCGCGGCCGTGAAATTCTTCATCGATAACTGGCGTTGGCAGGAGGTGCCATTCTATGTGCGATCCGGCAAGCGCCTCCCCAAGAAATCCTCGCTTGTCATCGTCCAGTTCAAGCCGGTGCCGCATCAGGCGTTTCCGACCGAAGTCGCCGAAAACTGGCAGGCCAACCGGCTGATATTCAGCATCCAGCCGCAGCGAGGGCTTCGGCTGAGAATTCAGGCCAAGCAACCGGGTTTGAAAATGCTGCTACAGCCGGTCGATATGCATTTCAATTACGACGAGGCCTCCAAGAGCGAACCCCCGGAAGCATACGAGACTCTTCTTCTGGATATCATGCTCGGCGACGCCACGCTGTTCATGCGGGCCGATCAGGTTGAGGCCGCCTGGAATCTTCTGATGCCGATCATCGAAATCTGGGAATCGACGCCGCCTCTGGATTTCCCCAATTACGGTTCGGGCACATGGGGGCCGGAAGACGCCGAAGCATTGATCGCGCGCGATGGCAATACCTGGATCGATCTGCCGCAGCCGGTCGCGGAAGAGGAAGATTAGGGCCGACCATGACTGTCTCGGTTTTCGCAGATATCGATGCAATGAGCCGCGCCGCAGCCGAGTTGTTTGCGGTTGCCGCGAAAAAAGCCGTCGACGCCCGCGGGAAATATATAGTAGCTCTTTGCGGCGGCAACACGCCGCGTCGGATGCATGAATTTCTCGCCTCGTCGCCGTTTAATAACCGGGTTCCGTGGGATAGAATTCACGTTTTCTGGGGCGATGAACGGTGCGTTCCCCTCGATGATCCCCGGAATAACGCCGACAACGCCATTGATCAATTGCTGAGCAAAGTGCCCATCAACGAAGCGCACATACACCGCATCGAATCGGATTTACCGCCCCGCGAGGCGGCGCGGTTGTATGAAAAGCAACTGCATGAATTTTTCGACAATAAAACCCCCCGCTTCGATCTGACATTTCTGGGTCTGGGAGAAAACGGCCACACCGCGTCACTTTTTCCCGGCACACCCATAGTCGATGAAACTAAACGCTGGGTCTCCGAGGTTTTTGTCGAAGAGCAGAAGATGCATCGCGTCAGCCTGACGTCGTGGACGATCAACCAATCGCGGCGGATTGTTTTTCTTGTCGCCGGAAAAGAAAAAGCCCATGTTCTTCATGAAGTCCTGGACGGCGATGCCGAACCGAAACGACTTCCAGCGCAATTGATCGCGCCGGTCGATGGTGAATTGTATTGGTATGTCGACGAGGAAGCGGCTTTCTTTCTTGAAAGTGTTTCGCACCGGGAAAAATAGTCGGGAGACGAGGCACTGATCAGACGAGGAATTGGGGATTTTCGCGATATGGCCGAGAAGATCACAGCTACCGAGAGAACGTTCGGACAACTCAATTTCGCTTTGCTGACAGTCATCCTCGGCGCAGCGGCCGGCATGGGCGCGGTTGTTTTTCGCTGGCTGATCGCCATTATCCATAATATCCTGTTTCTGGGCAAATTCTCCTTTCTCTACGATGCCAACGTGTATACCGCATCCAGTCCCTGGGGCGGATTTGTGATTCTGGTTCCGATCCTCGGCGCGATCGGTGTCGTTTTTCTCGTCAAGAATTTCGCTCCCGAGGCCAAGGGGCACGGCGTCCCTGAAGTCATCGACGCGATTTATTACAGCAAGGGAATCATTCGGCCGATCGTGGCCGTCATCAAAGCGCTGGCGTCGGCGCTTTCCATCGGCAGCGGCGGCGCGGTCGGGCGCGAGGGGCCATTCATACAGATCGGTTCGTCGTTCGGTTCGACCATCGGGCAAATTCTCAAATTATCTCCATGGCAGCGAGTTACCCTAATCGCGGCGGGCGCCGGCGGCGGCATCGCCGCCACATTCAACACTCCCATCGGAGGCATACTTTTCGCATCGGAAATCATGATGCACGAAATCAGCGTCCGCACGCTGGTTCCGGTTTCGATCGCAACCGTCACCGCAACATATGTCGGACAATTGTTTTTCGGCGCCAACCCGTCTTTCGTCGTGCCGGGTCTGGAGACTCCTTATTTTCATGTGGCCAGCCCCTGGGGATTGCTTGCCTATGCCGGATTGGGAGTCATCATGGGCCTTGTGTCCGCGCTGTACATTAAATCGATCTATGGCTTCGAAGAGTTTTTTGAGAAACACATCAAATCCAGCTATTATCTGCGGCACATGAGCGGTATGGCCATCGTCGGCATCATGATGTATATTATGTTCCGGGCTTTCGGGCATTACTATATCCAGGGCATCGGCTATTCCACCATCCAGGATGTCCTGACCGGAAACCTCGATACCGTCCTACTTCTATTGCTTCTGTTTGCGTTGAAATTGCTATCCGTATCATTGACCCTCGGGTCGGGGGCCTCCGGCGGCATATTCTCACCGGGCCTTTTTATGGGCGCAACGCTGGGTGGCGCCTACGGGATCATCATCAATATGATCTTCCCCACGCTCGGCGTATCGCCGCCGGCTTTTGCCGTGGCCGGGATGGCCGGGGTCATCGGCGGTTCGACCGGCGCGGCTATGACTGCCATTGTCATGATTTTCGAAATGACTCGCGATTACACCGTGATAATCCCGATGGCCATTACGGTGGCGATCAGTTTCGGGATTCGCAAGAAACTCTCGGATGCGACCATCTATACCGAAAGACTCGTCCGGCGCGGTCATTTCATGCCCGGCGACCTTCAGACCGTCCGCCGTCATCCGAACGTGGATATTTGATCTCCGGTCAGCTGCGCACCGTTCCGAATTTTGGAACTTCCGGTCGACTTTGACGTTTCATCTGATGGTGGAAATCATTGACAGATCGGGAATTTAGGCTATCTTGAAGACGGCGATACCTGTCGATGATACCGTATGTCTGCTCTTTGACAAAGGAAAACAGTTCTTTGTCAACCGGTCGAAAAGCATGGGGGTGACATGGTTTCGACGGGGTTGGTGGGGAATTGCCTGCGCGTCGAGATTATCGGATAACTCGTAAACTATCCGGTAAACCAATAAGTGGCGAATACAATTACGCCATGGCTGCCTAGTTAATTAGGTGACCCGTCCTCCCGGAAGCTTTGCCTCCAGCGTCCGGATCGGGGCGTCGGAAAAGGAGACTCGGCCCCATAGCGCCTGGCTATCGGGCTTAAACAGAAAAACCAGACTGGCTGACGGCCTTGTGCCTGCCCTCCGGCGGGGCCGCCGGCGAGACATAATAGGTTGGCTACGCGCGTAGACGGCGGTTTGACGCCTTCCTCGGACGGGGGTTCGATTCCCCCCACCTCCATTTGGACAACCCATTACAATACAATAGCTTACCTGTAGGACGGGGGTATTATACGCCCCACCCCTGCCTTTGTAAGCCTATATCCCCCAATAACACCGAATATCGTGACATTGATTCGGTCACGTTTTGGTCACGGTTCTTTTCCCAGCCCGATTCTCACCTAACACCAAGATAATGTAAAAGTTTCTTGTCAAGTTGTCAATAATACTTGACATTCTGTCGATAATTATTTACAATTAGGTCAAGATGAAAACGAACAACGTGTAGGAAATGAAACAAGTCAGATGAAAACGACTCTTCGCAGATTCAGGTTTGAGCGAGGTGAACTCAGCCAACAGCAACTCGCCGATATGGTCTCGGTGTCACGACAGACCATAGTCTCTATTGAGAAAGGTGACTACGCCCCGTCGGTGAAGCTGGCTTTGCTTCTGGCGGAGACACTCGAAACCACCGTCGAAGAACTCTTTGTACTGGAGGAGAAAGACCATGTTTAAAAGAGATCCTATTTTCTGGTGGGCGAGCGGCATCTTCGTTGCGGCGCTGGGGCTATTCGCAGCGACACAGGACCAGTCCTGGCTGACACTCATGATAGCTTCCTATCTCCTGCGTCCAACTCTGGCATCACTCGGAGTCGGCCGGAAGAGAATCGATGAGCGTCAAATGACGATTCATTACCGTTCGGGCAATATTGCGTTCGCCGTTATGATGATTGCATGCGTCATTGCCGCCATCAAACTTGCAGCTGAAGACAACCATGCGTATGAACTCTTCGCTATGGTCATTGTCATCGGGCTTGCTGCCAAAGCACTGTTAAATGTGATCCTGGTAAAGGACTTCCAAAAGGCACCATCTCTGATCATAACCTCTGTCGGTCTCCTGATAGCTCTATTTGGATTTTTGGAAGGGAGTCCACCATTTCAGGACAAGCTGATGGATGCACTTCCCGGAAGTGCAATTGCTGTCGTCGGCCTGCTGTCCGGGAAATACCCAAGGTCGATTGGCATAGTGATCTTTGCCATAACGGCATTTCTTCTCACGATGATCTTCAGCAGAGGCCTTAACTGGACATCGATTGGAACGGCGCTTATTGTCGGTGTGCCCCTGACACTTGCGGCTCTGTACCTTTTCAGGCAGGACAAAATCGACAGCCATTCAGAACCGCAAGGCACGACGTGACACATTAACTGAATCAGCCAAAGAACAGATGAAACCGCTCGCAATAGGAAGTGAAACCGGCGCTTCTTCGGGAGGAGAAGCTCAAAGCTGCCGTTGAAGAACTGTTTTTGCTGGAGGATAAAGACTGTGTTTAAACGAGACAAGTTTCTCTTCTTCGCCTGCGGGCTTTGCTGTGTCGGCGTAGCACTGGCGGTTATGGGCTACGAATTTGCATTGCTATTATTCGTCGTCGCCTATTTGATCCGTCCCGCACTTCATGAGTTTGGGATTGCCAGGCAATACGCCGATGAGCGTCAACTTACTATTCACTCCCGGTCAGGCAATATCGGGTTTATTGTTGTGATGCTGGCGGCGGTCGGTTTCGCTCTTTGGCGAATCTCTCGAGGACAATATCCGGAAGAACTATACGAATTGATCTACCTCGGCCTCGCTGCCAAGGCAATCACTGGGCTAATAATGGTTGGCGAGTATCGTAAGGCCGGCGTTGTGATAATAAGTGCCGTAGGTGTGTTCCTTGCGCTGTTCATTATCGCTGAAGGTGGGTTCTCTGTCGCTTCAGTATTAGGCATTGTCGTTGGGGGTATCATTATCGGATTTGGTCAGCTGGCAAGGAAATTCCCAAAAGCAATGGCTTTCCTTCTGGCAGCAGCAGCAATCGGGGCGATTTTTGCTTTCGATCTTTACGATTTTCGGGAAGTAGGTACAGGTCTGTGGTTGTTCTTCATAACGCCAGTAGTAACTGCATCAACCTGCTTATTTCTGGGAAGAGGAGATCAGGAGGCGGAAGTGTCTCCCCGACTCCGAGCAGGTATTTTTGGAACTTTGGGAGCAGGCGCGGCAGTGGTCTTTACATTGCTCATGATTTTTGGCGGTCGCAATGAACCAGTTACGAGTCGGATGGCAGCCGGACCCGATGGGGAGGTGGTGGAAATTCAGGACATTTCCTGTGTAGGCTCGGTCGAATACTACCAGAACGGGAAACTGACGTCATGCACATTAGGACGCGAAGACACACTCTCCGGACAGCCGCTTCCAGCCGGCACTGTCGTTCATTTAACCTCCGATGGTTACCTCGACTGGTGCTTTCTCAAGCAGAACACCGAAATCCAGGGACATCTTTGTCGGGGCGAAAAGGATGGATTCATGACTGGTTTTCATCCGAATGGACAACTGAAGACAGCTTGGCTGGCACAAGATGAAATCATACAGGGGATTCCTTGCGCCAGGTTCCAGTTTCTATCTGCTTTGTTGGGCTGGATAGAGGACAGCGGTAAAGATGGCAGCACCGGATTTTATGAAAACGGACAACTGAGATACTGTGAACTGTCAGAAAGCTTCACCATTGAAGGGCAGAGATTCAGAAAGGGGGATGCAGTAAGATTTAATCGTGATGGACAGTTAGTTGGAGGCAAGAAGTAGGAACAATTTGGAGTCGCCGTGTACTGACGGATTATCGCTAACTACTGGCTGGATAGCCCGCATGTAAGGAGATCCGGCGGCGGCCCTTCTGAAAACCTGAGAGGAGTTTTTATGAAACGTTTCACTCAATTTCTGGTGGATGATCTGCTGCAAAGCTTGCTTGCTCGGCTCTTTGGGGCTATAGCAATCATCATCGTATGCGGTGGTGTTGCTTTAAGCGGCGATATCCAATCGGGCGACGCAGTCACCAAGGCGTATCAACTGCGGCTGGACGGCAAGGTGGACGAGGCAAAAACTTTGCTTAATGATCACATCACCGCAAACCCCGCAGATGCCGCTGGGTACTATGAACTTGCCCGGTTATGCTACTACATGGGTCCAGGCGATCCGAAAAATATGCAAAATACTATCGGGAGCGCCGAGAAAGCGATTCAGAAGGCCGTTGAGCTTGATCCCGGCAATCCTGTCTATCGGCACTTTGACGCCCGAGTGACATTCTTCAAAGCATACATGGCTATGCAAAGCGATGAAGAACACGCCAAGGAACATGTGGCGGCAATCTGTCTCGCTTATGAGGCAGTCCTCGAATCGAAACCTGATTACGGTGAACCAATTCTGAATCTCATTGAGCTGTACGGTGGGTTGCCGGAAGAACTGGGCCGGGATACGGCTAAGGCGGCTCAATACGAAGCGAGATTACAGGTCATTGACCCTGTTCTTGCGGGCAAAGGACATTGCATAATGATGCCCGATGACTTTGATCGGATTACTTACTGGAAGGATATGGCAAAGCAGCACCCGGGAAATATGCGGGTGCTTGAAGAATTGGGGAAAACTTGTCTCCGGGAAGGCAAAACCGATCAGGGCGTGGACTATCTCAAAAAGGTCATGAACGCTGAGCCTTCCAATTCAGTTCTCTATCTGGTCATCGCAAATCATCACATCATGAACGCCTGGCAAGACGAGCAAGCCAAGGGGAAATCGATTCCATTGGCGATGCAGGCCGTCAATGACTTCCTGGCTACCAAACCAATTGCGCCATTGAAGGCCTACGCCCTCGGCATGTTGGCGAAACTCAATTACGCTCAGGAGAAGAAAGCTGAAGGTGACAAATGCCTTGAGGAAGCCAAGGCGACGGATGCTTACTTTTCCAAGGCATCAGGAATTCCAATAGCCGATTTATTCGTGCCACCGGGAGAGATATCACACAATCAC
>CAZJWR010000014.1:0-68229 GCA_964549765.1 uncultured Ignavibacteriales bacterium | reverse complement strand
GAGCATACCAAAACTCAAATTAAATGTCAAGATAATTACGACGCACTACACTAGCGGAACGCAGCGACGAAATAAGACATCTGGTCGAATATTTCCTGAAAATAGAGGGCGTGGAAATCACAACCAAGGCCGATCGTACCGCCTTGACTCGTCTGGCCGTGATTCTCGCCTCGCGCTCGTGGCCGGGCAACGTCCGGGAGCTCGAAATCGAGGTGAAGCGCCTGGCGCTGCTCTCCCGGAAATCCATCTCACGTATGCTGGAGCTGTCTATGAACACTCTGCGGTCGAAAAAAGACGAGACGCAGGCGGCTCTCGAGCGGACCGGCTGGAACCGTCGCGAGGCGGCCCGCGCCCTCGGCGTCAGCGAATCCACCATCCGCCACCGCATCAAGACCTTTAAGCTAACCTCCGAAAACAGAATCTGACCCACTGGCGGCCCGGACCCGCCACTTCCACTGTGCAGTCGAATGTCGATTTCCGGCAAAGGCCCGCCCATGAATCGGTGCTTCCGGAAATTCGCAAGTTATTGTTTGCAAACAAGTTCGCTTGAATACACGGGTTCGGCCGGAATCGGCGTGCCGTTTGCACTGAGGGTTGGAGAACGAAACCGTATAGCGGACGGAGACTTGTATGACGAGAATGTTCATCTATGGGGCCATGCTCTTGTTGGTCGCGGCGCTTCTGGGCGCGGCCGGCTGTGACAAGCAGAAAATCGTCGAATCCTACATTCACGACACCCAGTATGTCGAACAGCCTCCTGACACCGTTTTTATGGTCGATACCGTCTTCACGAACGACTCAGTGCTGATCAATCATACCGACACTGTTTTGGTGCATGACACGGTGGTGCAGGTGAGTTATATCCACGATACTGTCACCGTGACTGTCACCGATACGGTTATGACGGCCCAGTGCACGCCCAATGAACATCTGGCGTTTGCCGCTCTCCAGTACTATTGCGATCCGCTCGTCATCGACCTGGTCAACAGCGAGTTCGGACTCACCGACGGATGGATTTTCTACCTGTCCGCGTTCCAAATCGAACTGACCCAGCAGTCGGCCAATATTTACGACATTTACGGATATATTGACTACTGGACGACCGATTGGTCGGGGTATTATCCCATCGAATACTTCTGGCGGATGACCTATACCGGCGGCGATCCGGCCGATCCGGAGAACTGGCAGCTGGATGATCCCCCGGCATCCGCGCCCGATCATTCGCCCGGCGTCAAGGTGATTGAAGATCCGTCGCGAGCGGCGGCTGCGGTCGGACGGTAGCGGAACGATCAGACGATCAAGGCCGTGGCTCGTGGTTTGCCAGCCAACTACGTCCCACCTGTGCAAAACACGGGTGGGTCACGACGACTGATTTGCTTGAAATCGATACCGATAGGGCGGATTCTACGCGGTTCGCTACGTCAGTGATGATCCGGTATAAAAAAACACCCGGGCGATGACGCCCGGGTGGTCTTCGGTTAGGATCCTACTCCTATTGCAACGCGAAGGCCGGGCACCACGCCCGGCAGTTGACATTTGCTATAATTCCAGCCAGGCGACAACGCGATAATCACCGGTCGTTCCGCGAGTGAGGTTCAGTAGATCGCGGTCGAAATGGAAGCACGCGGCCTTATCCAGCTTAATCGTGTTTCCAAGCAACGCGCCGAAAACCTGGGTGGTTTGGTCATACTGAATGTGAGCGTCCGGCCCATAGAACGCGCCATTAAATGTATTGCCTTGATCGAACTGGAGCCGAGACCCTTTGGAATAAATGAGAAGATCAATCGGTCTGCCGCTGCTGTTGATACTTGAAGCTTGCTTGAGCACAATATCGCCGGTGACATAAATAGTCACCGTGGCTCCGGGAGCCAGCGATACTGTAGACCCCTGCCCCAATGAAATGCTCGAAAAGAAATACACACCGCTGGTAAGGGTGATGTTGGCGTATGAACCCGCCACCAGAGCCTTGGTTCCGGAGTCGAAATTGTAGTTGCTACCCGACAATCCGCCGGGCGCTGTGTTATTGGCCAATGCCCAATCATATTCCGTATCGGGGATAATATCGACGTCCACCGAATCGGCCGTGGACGTCGTGTCGCCGTTCACGACATTATTGACCCCGAAAGTTAGTCCCCCGGGTGTCGCGACGCTGACGTCGCCGCCAAACGTGACATCCTTGGACGTCAGGATGGTTCCGTTGGAACCGACGCTCCCCAAGGAGTCCAAGCGAGTGTCGGCATACGAGCCGGAGTCGGAATTGTAGGAGTCAGTGCAGGCGTCCCGATCAATGACGATCCCGGATTTGGCAAACATGGCATGAGGAAATAGCCGATTGGCGTCACCCGGCACCGTGGTCAACTCTAAAATGGAAACCGCCTGGTCTAAGACGCCAATAGACCGTATTACGACAGTATCGATTAGGGCGGCGTCGGTACTGGAATCCCTAAGGGTCACATCGTAAGTCCCACCGCTGAAGGCGACAGTATCATATCCGGTCCGCCACAGGTTGTCTTGGTTCAGTTCGACGAAGGCCCGTTTGGCGCCGGCTTCGGCAACATAGAAAGCCTTGTCGCTATGGGATCTGTTGAAAGCCAGATCAACATCGGTATTGGAGTTTTGAATCGCCATGATGCCGATAAGCGTCAGCATGGCCAGAAGGCACAGGCTTATCAGCAGGGCGCTGCCTCGTTCATTCGTATGGACATTCATAATTCGCCTCATATGCCGAGATTTCTCATTTTAACCCGCTCATTTGCGGTGTACATCCGATACCCATCATTATCCGCGAACGTCTCATCGGGGCTCAGCGGCTGGACCGTGAGGGTGACTTCGAGCGTCGTCGGATTGACGACCCTGAAATGCATGGTGCGGATGTTGTCGGCGAAAATTTCCGGCGTGCCGCCGTTGATCTGTATCATCAGCTTCCGGGGCCTGAGCGACGCATCCAGCGAATCGGCGCCAATCAATTCGGCGTTGTCGTAATCGGCCAGAAAATAGAGAATGGTATCCACCGGCTGGCTGATGCTCGCGAATACGAACAGACTTTCGCCGTTGATGCGGTAGGCCGGGTGAGAACCGATCTTGAAGCCGGCCATCCGGATTGATTTTGAAATACGCTCAAGACTGACCCGAGAGCTCTGCTGCATCTCGGAAATCTCCTCCTGGCTCATGGTCGAGTTATGCATTTTGACATAGAACTGGAATCCCGCCGTGGCGATAATTCCCGTTATTATAAGGGCGATGAGAAGCTCTATGAGCGTATATCCCCGTGTATTTCGCAGACGATTCATTTCATTCTCCCGGCTTCATGGTTACGGGATCAGGTAGGTTGAATAGGTTGCCGAGCGGTTGACCGATTGGTGATCGGTCCAGGCCACGATCACATCGAGACGATACATGCTGTCGGGGACGGTCGAGTCCGAGGCGTGATCGTTTATGTATGTGGAACGGCTGTAGATGCCGTTCAGGCCGCTTTCCGTTTCGGTGTACGGAACGCTCGGCAACGGATCCAGGGCCTCGAAATATTCGATCTTATCCTTGATAAGATCCGAGGCGATCGACGTATCGCGCGATATGACGTTCCCCTCGATGGCAATGGTAAACATCGGCGCCAATCCCAGAAGCCCGAAGGCGAGGATCAGCATGCAAATCAGCACCTCGAGGAGGGTGATACCGTGGTTGTTCTTTACTATCTTTCTCATCAGCCATGCCACCTGTTTATGGTTTCTAAGCCGGTACCGCAAATCGGAGGCCGATAATCCGGCAGTAATCGGCGAGAATGGGATCGCCGTAAGAATAGTCAAGTCATAAACTTAGTCACAAGGGGAGGTTCCCATAGAGGGCGCCGGATTTTCCTATTGTGGCTTTGACCCGTCACGTATCGGTTTTTCCCCATATTCGCAAATCGGGCGATTTTGTTCCACAAGGATTATTAACTGATAGAATGGTGATTGCCCATTCACATTAATATCTAAGGAATAAGGGCGATCGATTGGACGGCCAAGGTGTTATATGTCAGAAAGCGCTTGCGGATGAAACGTAAGTCTTGTAGTTTTATGGTGTTTCCCTCGACGCTGAATCGGCGGACATTTCTGACGGGAATATGTCGAACACGTGGTGTGCGGTGTATAATGGGCACGGAGATCTTAAGCACAAGGGAGAAATATGAACTATCGACAGGCAGCGAAATACACGATGTCGGCGCTGGCGTCGGCGACGCTGGTGATAATGCTGGTGACCGGGTGCGGTAAAAATCAGGAAAAAGCGGCGGCGAAGATGGAGAGAATGGCTCCACAGGAAATCGACGGTTGGAAAATGTCGGAAAAGCCGGAAGTCTATGACCGGCAGTCCATTTTCGATTATATCGACGGCGCGGGAGAAGTCTACCTGGCCTACAATCTCGCCGAGGTGACGGTGTTTCATTATTCCAAACCGGACAATCCGGACGTGACGGCCGAGGTTTTCGATATGGGATCGGACGAGGACGCGTACGGAGTGTTTTCTCATGCCCGTGAGGACGAAGTGCCGGGCATCGGTCAGGGGTATGAGTATCGCGGCGGGGTGCTGTTTTTCTGGAAGGGCAAATACTACGTCAGCGCCGTGACGGACAAAGAGACGCCGGAATCGAAAGAGGCGGTGTTTGCCCTTGCCAAAGATATCGCCGGCCGGATTCCCGAGATGGGTTCCCGCCCGAAACTTGTCGACGTGCTGCCGCGGGACAGTCTTATTCCCTTCAGCGTCCGGTATTTTCACGTCAATTCCATATTGAGCTATCATTATTACATGTCCGAAGAAAACGTCCTGAAATTGAACAAGGGGACGCGGGCAGTGCTGGCGCAATATCAGCCGGGATCGACCTATCTGCTCTGTATCGAATACCCTGACGCGGCTGCGGCCACCGACGCTTCGGTGAATTTTACAACGCATTATCTTCCCGAGGCCAAGGAAACCGGTTCCGCCCAGACGGAAGAGGGCAAATGGACGGAAATTCAGGTCGAGGGGAAATACGTGATTGTGGTTATGGACGCGCCGGATGAGCAGAGCGGGCAAGTGTTGTTGGCGACGTGCGCCGTCAATGTCAAAAAACTGGAAGAATAACCGGGGGATTATATCATGAACGGTGAGGAGAAGAAATTCACCCGCCGCGATTTTATCAAAACCACCGGCAGCGTAGCGCTGGGCGTGGCCGTCGGGCTGCCGTCGCTGGCGGCGTCGCAGGAAACGGCGCCGGTGAAAAAATCCAGAGTCGTTCTGATTCGTCATGAAGATGCGGTAGATGCCGAGGGCAAGGTCAACGGCGAGGTGATCGCGCAGATGATGGATGAGGCGATGACGGCGCTGTATGGCAAAGACGACCCGGCGGCGTGCTGGAAGGAAATAGCCGGCCCCGATGATGTCGTCGGCGTCAAAACCAACGTCTGGCGGTATCTGCCGACACCGCCGGCGCTGGAGCAGGCCATCAAAACGAGATTGACCGGGGCCGGGGTAGTGGCCGACAATATCGCCGTCGACGATTGGGGCATAAGGGATAATCCCGTCTTCAAAAAATCCACGGTTTTGATCAATGCCCGCCCGATGCGGACGCATGCCTGGGCGGGCGTCGGCAGCCTGATCAAAAATTACATCATGTTCGTGCCCTACCCGCAGAATTATCACGGCGACGCCTGCGCCCATCTGGGGGCGATCTGGTCGCTGCCGATCTGCAAGGACAAGACGCGGCTGAACGTTCAGGTGCTCTTGACGCCGCTCTTTTACGGCGTCGGGCCGCATCATTTCGATACAACGTATGTGTGGGGTTATAAGGGCCTGGTGGTTAGCGCCGACCCGGTGGCGGCGGATACCATCGCGCTGAGTATTTTTCAGGCCAAGCGCCGGGAGTATTTCGGTGAGGACAAGCCGATTCAGCCGAAGGCGCATCATATCGCCTTCGCCGACAAGAAATATCATTTGGGCAACAGCGATCTGGATAAGATCGAACTGATCAAGCTCGGCTGGCAGGAGGGGGCGCTGATATAAGCGGTCTACCCCTCGCAGATCGATTTCAATAATTATTCACTAAGCCGGGAATTTATCAGCGACCGCTCGGTCATAATCGAAGAAAGACAAAATAAAAGCCCCGCCGGAGGGAGGGTTATCGGGCGTGTCTCCGGCAGGGCCATGGTTCCCGTTTCGGCGATTGTCTTTATGACCAACCGAGAGCGTGAATCTCGGGAATCTCCTCATCCATGTCGTAATACACATCCTCCAGGTGATCGACGAGGTCCTCGATTTTTCGGGCTTCCTCCTCAAGGCCATCGGCTTTCAATTCGATTTTCTGCGCCGCCTTTTCCATATCGCGGTCGAGGTCGTCTTCGTCGTAGTCGGTAAAAATCATCTTGATGATGCCGGCGATCGCTTGGACGCCCAGCCCGGCTCCTTCCACACCGATCCTGGCGCCCTTGATGCCGATTTTGATGGCGCGGTCTTTGACGTCAAAAACACCGTCGTGGAATTCAGCGATGAGCTTCTCTTGGCCGGGGTCGGTCTTGACAAGGCGGCCGTTGACGTATAATTCGTAATCTTTGGTGATTTTTATTTTGCCGTCCTCGTATTCGTTGGTCAGGATCACCGAACCGTCATGGATATTCACCCGGATGTCGTCCATCGACCAGAGTTGACCGTCAAGCGGCCCGAGTTGGTTATGGTGCGATTCGGCAAACGTCACGGGGGCGCATACCAGAAGGGTTACGGTGAGCGCTATCAGAACGGATTTCATAGCAACCTCCACATCTTTGCCGGGTTCATTCTGTTAGACGGTTATTGCCCCGCCAAGGTTGCCGTTTTTTGCGCGTCGCTGTGTGGTCTGGTCATTCCCGCTCGGCTATATTCGTCACCGCCCGCTGGACGAACCGCTCGGAATACCCTGAAACGAACGCGAGAAAGAGTATGGTCGCTTTACTTTCAACTTCGAATTTAAAGATACCCTCAAACAGGCTTGATTGCACCAGCACGAATATGGCCAGGGCGGACGCCGCCCCAACCAGGACCCGCATGGTGGTAACCGGGCCGTTTATGACCTGATCGGGCACGCTCGATTCTTTAGGAGTTCTGATAATGGAGAAAAACGAGCTCAAGGCCCCGCCCAGAATACCGAGGATTATCACGCCGATCACCAAGTCCGGTTTGGACAAATTATCGGATGCGAGCGCGGGGATTTTGTCGAATATAGCCAGAATCAGGATGATCAGAATTATCACGCCGAAAGCGGCGGCCAGAATGGTCAGTTGGCGGCGAAAGAGGCCTATTTTGTAATAGATATTGTTGTAGTGTTCCTGGATCAGGAGCATGGCGTCGAAAATTTGTTTCCGGCTGTATTTATCCTCAGGTTTTTCGAGCGGGGCCAGTATTTTTTTCACCGCCTCCGCGCGCCAGGGACGGATTTTTTCGCATTCATGAAGTAAGACCTTGGCCTCGACTTTAAGCGTGTTATCATCCATCGCGAAGACTTCCATGCGCCGCGCTGCATGAAAGCACTGCCACCCCACATCGATTTTGTTGAGACGGAGATTGATTTCGGCCGAATCCAGCAATTCCATGGATTTATCGAGCCATTCGAGTTTATTGGCGTCATCTTCCGCTTGCGTCCTCTTACCCTCCAATTCGCTGCGGTACGTTGTGATCGAGCCCCGCAGACGGTCGCCACGCAAATCGCTTCCGGCGACGGCCCGGCAAAGGCGAACGAAGTATCCGGGCCGCCCTATCTCGCGTTTCATCGTCTGCGCGAGCAGATGTCGCTCTTCCTCATGGGTTAATTTCCGCAACGCCTTGTGGGGCAGCAGCCAGAGCAGTTTTTCCACTTCATCGGTGGCCTTGAAGGTGTTTTCCTTGACAATGGTCATATGCCAGAAATAGACGGTCTTAAGGGTATCGTCTACAAAATAGGTCGTTGTACCGGCGAAGGAGTCGATCCGGACCTCACAATAGGTTTCTTCCAAAACTTCCCGTTCGGCGGCTTTCTGTATCGTTTCCCCTTCTTTGACTTTACCCTTGGGCAAACACCAATCCTTGTACTTGGGTCGATAAATGACGGCGATTTTTATTCCCCGGGGCGTCGGTTTTGCGATGATGCCCCCGGAGGCGATAATCCTGCCGGGCCCCCGGGATTCATCCGGCGTGGCGCTATTACTCGTCATGAAGGACTCCTTTCGTTAATCGAATGACAGAACGATGGATCATTCCGCTTACCCAGAGACACTGACGCCGGGTTACGATAGTTGACCGGATAAGCGAATTCGACGCCTTCAGAGGCAGCTGCCCGCAGTGATAATGCCCGATGCCTGAATCGTTGATTTTATAGCCGCCATGAAATTCGGAAAGGCGGTATAAAGATAGCAATTCGTTCCGCCGGTGTCAAACTTTCTTTCTGGACCGGCTGCTGTTGTTTTGACCTTTTGGCCGGGACATGCTATACTTGTTTCCATGAAAGCGCGGCGCGATATCTGGCGGCTGGACGTCGTTTCCTGGGCGCTCTACGATTTCGCCAACACCATCTATTCGATGAATATCCTGTCGCTGTATTTTGCCGGATGGCTGGTGGTCGATCTGGGGTATCAGGATATTTCGTATTCGCTGGCGTTTTCGCTGTCGATGCTGGCGTCGGCGATTCTCATGCCCGCCTTGGGGCATCTGTCCGATCGTCCGGTCGCCCCACGAACCGCAAAGCGGCCGAGCTACGGCCGCATCAGCCAGCGGCGGCTGACGTTCTTATTCGTCTTCACGGCGGGGGCCGTCGGCTCGGTGGCGATTTTCGCGCTTCTCCCCCATACGATGATGCCGTTGATTTTGCTGCTTTTTGCGCTGTCCAATTTCTTTTATGAAGGCGGGATCGTTTTCTATAACGCCCTGCTGGATACGGTGTCGAGCAGGGAGAACGTCGGCAGAGTATCCGGCTTCGGTGTTTCGCTGGGGTATTTGGGGTCGATCGCGGGAATGGTGCTGGTACTGCCGTTCGTGACGGGCAACTTGTTCGGACTTCAGATTCCCTTCATTGCAGGCGGCGGCAAATCGAGCGCTTTTCTTCCCACGGCGGTATTCTATGCGCTCTTTTCCATCCCCATATTTATTTTTGTGCGCGAAAGGATCGAGAAAGAGTCTTCGATTTCCGCGCCGCAGTCGGGCTCGATGCAGCCCGGGCAAAATGCTGCGCCCCCGAAGCCGAGCTTGAAAAGTGCTTATCGGGATGTCTGGCGGTCGCTGAAATCGACCGAGAAATATCCCGGGCTGCTTCGTTTTCTGATCTCGGACTATTTTTTCGAGGATGCCATTGCCACGGTTATCCTGTTTATGGCCATATACATCGAAAAAGTGCTGGGGATGGGCGACGAGGACCGGACGCTGTTTTTGATCATCTCGACCGTGTTTGCCATGATCGGGGCGTATGTTTTGGGGCATCTGGCCGACCGGTTTTCTCCGAAGAAAGTGTTATTCGGTATTGTCTCAGGGTGGATACTGGTGCTATTGGGGTTTGCGTTCAACGATTCCGAAACCGCCGCCTGGGTGTTCGGGCCGGTGGTGGGAATAATGCTGGGGGGCGTCTGGGCGGTGTCCCGGCCTCTGCTTATGCAATTGTCGCCGCCGGAAAAGCTGGGCGAATTTTTCGGTCTGTTTTCGCTTTCGGGCCGGGCGGCCGCTATCGTCGGCCCGCTGGTATGGGGCTCCGCCGTGTATCTGTTTGAGAAAAAACATCTTATCGGTCGTTCGTTGGTCGATCTGTGGGGCCTGAGCGATACCGCCGCCGACAAACTTCCCTATCGCGTCGCCGTATTGTCTCTGGCGATTATGATGGGTGTGGGACTGTTCATATTCCGCAAGGTGCCCGATCGAAAGGACATGGCATGAAAGCCGATCAAACAATAGAATATTATCAGAAACGCGCCCCGGAATACGACAAAATCTATTTCCGTGACAATCCCGACCGGCAGGCGGAGCTGGGGGCGATGTACACTGCTTCCCGGCAGGCGCTCCGCGACCGGAATGTACTCGATCCGGCCTCCGGCACCGGATACTGGACGAAAATCGTATCCGAGCAGGCGGCGTCGATTGTCAGCATCGATATTAATTCGGGAACATTGGCCGAGGCCCGGCGCAAACATTTTGTCTGCCCGACCTTTTTGGTGCAGGGCGATTTTTATCATTTGCCGTTTCGGGATCGTCATTTCACCGGCCTTCTGGCGACCTATGTCGTGTCGCACGTTCGCCGCGAGGATATCGGCGTGCTTCGCGATGAAATGCGCCGGCTGGTCAAAGCCGGGTCGCCGGTTTTTATCTGCGACAACAACGCCGTATGCGAACACATTCCGGACCTTATTTGGGACGAAAAGCACATCAATTCCTACCGCCGACGGAGGCTGGAGAACGGCGAGGAGTTCGTCATTCTGAAGAATTATTATAGGGAAGGCGAATTAGCGGAAATGTTCGAATCCTGGGGGACGATAGAGAAACTCACGTTCGATACCTATTATTGGTCCGTTACTCTGAGGCTGGGAGAATAAGCGTGCCGGAATCCGATCAGGACTATCGTGTCGTCACCGGGGCGGTGCATGTTCACACGGTCGATTCCGACGGCACCGGGACACATGAGGACGTGGCGGCCATCGCCGGCGAGGTCGGGCTCGATTTTGTCCTGTTCACCGACCATATGACGCTGCATTCGTTTCAAGCCGGCAAGGAGGGGTATTACGGCGACGTGCTGGTTCTGATCGGGTATGAGCACAACGACCGCGACGACTGCAATCATTACATGATTTTCGGGGCCGACGAGGTCCTGCCGGCCTCCATGACCGCCGCCGACTATGTTGCCGCGGCCGCCGAAAGAGGCTGGCTGGGAATAATGGCCCATCCCGACGAAATCCGCGGGCGGGACGCCCGGTTTCGGTCGTATCCGTGGACGGATTGGGATGTGACCGGATTCGACGGGCTGGAGATTTGGAACCAGATGTCGGAATGGATGGAACATCTCAATGTGTACAATCAATTCCTGATGCTGTTCTCGCCGCGCAAATGGCTGCGATCGCCGACCGACCGGATTTTGCGGCGCTGGGACGATTTGAACAAAACGCGGCGGGTGGCCGGGATCGGGTCGGTCGACGCGCATGGGTTTTTGTATCGGGCGGGGCCATTCCGACTGACGATTTTTCCCTATAAAGTCCAGTTCAAATCCCTACGGACGCATCTGCTTCTTTCGGAGCCGTTATCGCGCGAGCTTGAGGCGGCGAGAAATCAAATTTATGATGCCATTCGCGGCTGCCGGGTGTTCGTGTCGAATTTCCGATGGGGTGAGGCGCGGGATTTTCGTTTCGAAATCCGCAATCGGTCTGGCGCGGTCACCTGCGGCGGCGAGACGGTACTCGACGATGAGACAAAGGTGATAGTCTCGGCACCCTTGACAGGCCGGATCCGGCTGATCGGCGACGGGAAATTGTTGCAGGAGCGCAAGGGGACGAAGATGGAATATCGTTTGGAGCGGCCGGGGGTGTATCGGGTGGAGATTTTTCGGGGTAAGAAAGGGTGGATATTCTCCAATCATATCCGGGTAATAGGTCAGTGAGCAACGGATGACGAATTAATTAAGCGACCAAAATTAAGGGAGGGCGAATCGACCATGTTTAAATTCAAATCGATAAGCGCGGCCTGGAATTTCGTTCAGGGTATGTGGTTATCCTTTGTGGCATCGACGCTCATGTTCGTATTTGTGGCACATCTGACGACAACATTCCGCAGGGCGGGTTACGCTCCCCCATTTAGCCCTCCCGCCATAATGCCGGTGATATATTTGTTTTCGGTTCTGGGTCTTGTGAGTCTCGTCGGGGGCGTCATACTCTACTGGAAGCTTCCAACCGTTTTTTTCCGGAAGATGGCCAGGAAAATCGCCGGGGAGAACGAAAAATCGAGCCCGGAACAATCCCGGGAAATGATCATCAAAGCGATTTGGTTGTTGCCCATTTTAATAGCGTCGTTTTTTATGGCGTGCACCGTTTACGGTTTTGCTCCGGTGATGATGGGCGCCGACTTTTGGCAGATGCTTCCCTTTGCCGGGGCATCGCTGGCGGCGCTAATTATCTTCTGGCCGCGGCGGGGTTTGAAGGAACGGATAATCGCCAGAATTCAGGGCATGACGGGTATCGACACGGCGGCGATAGATTTCGGGAGCGACGTTCCCCGGCGAGCAAGCCGGATGAAGATCGTCGCTTTCTCATTAATTGTTTTGTGGCTACTGGTTCATATCCTCATCAGCATAATTCTGCCGCATGTGTTGGGGCGGCCTTTGAAAACATCGACTCCCGAACTGCTCGTTACGCTGGGGGGCATATTATTCTGGGGATTGTTATCCTGGCGATTTCAGAAATTCGGAGGTATCAGCCTGATAATTTTCTGGTCTTTTGTGTTCGTTATCACGACGATCGTGATTATAAGGGAAAACGGCTTTGGCTGGTACCTATGGGCGGCCCATATAATCACGGGGTTGCCTCCGATCGTGGCGGGAATCCTGTTTTACCTCAATTATCGGCGTGAAGCGGCAGGCGTCGCGGCCGCGCCGGCGGGCGATAGCTGACAAGCGCCGAAAGGTGGCCGGATATTCGGCGAACCGTATGCTGATGGGGCGGCAATGCAATATTCGGCAATGAGTTATAAATAAGCATTATTCTTGACGAAGTAATAATTTAGGCCAAAATAAAGCCGGGGAAATGCCAAATTGGTATTGACAGGTGGGGGGAATATAGTTAACATTGCAAATTGTTTTGAGGAATGGCGGATGTTTGATACGTATTTTCCCATAGTCGTTCTGATCGCGCTGGTCGGTGTGACCGCGGTCGCGTTTCTTCTCCTGTCGGTACTTTTCGGGCGGAAAACCAAAAACGCCGTCAAGCAGGAGCCGTACGAAAGCGGCATGGTCCCGGTCGGCGACACCAAGGAACGGTTTTCGGTCAAATTTTACATGGTCGCCATCCTCTTTATCATTTTCGATCTGGAAGTCGTATATTTGTATCCATGGGCGGTCATTTACCGGAAGCTGGCGCTTTTCGGCCTGATTGAAATGGCGGTGTTTATCGCGATCCTGCTGGTCGCGTATTTCTACATCCTGCGCGCGGGAGCCTTGAAATGGGATTAGAGGAAAAAATCCCCGATTCGATCATTTTGACGACGGTCGATTACGTCGTCAACTGGTCGCGCAAATCGTCCATGTGGCCGTTCGGGTTCGGGCTGGCCTGCTGCGCCATCGAAATGATGTCGACCTTTGCGTCTCATTTCGACCTGTCGCGGTTCGGGATGGAAGTCATGCGACCGTCGCCGCGCCAGGCCGACCTGATGATCGTGGCCGGACGGGTGTCGATCAAGATGGCGCCGGTGGTCAAGCGGCTGTACGACCAGATGCCCAACCCCAAGTGGGTGATTTCCATGGGCGCCTGCGCTTCCTGCGGCGGTATATTCAACAATTATGCCATTCTCCAGGGTGTCGACCGCATTATCCCGGTCGACATTTATGTTCCCGGTTGCCCGCCCCGGCCGGAGCAGTTGATTGACGGGATCGTCAAGTTGCATAAGAAGGTGATGACGGAATCGATTAAAGGACACTCTGACCGGCAGCCGCAGCGGGCGGCGACCTGATCCGGCGGCTTTTTTATTTGGGCGAGTTTGTGAAATATGGTGCATGCTGAGCTGACAACAGAGGAATCCGGAATCCTGCAGGCGTTGACCGATCAATTCGGCGACGCAATCACCGGTCATGAAAAATTCGCCGACCAGTTTTCGATTTTTGTCGAGCGGGCTATTATTTTCGAGTTGGCCCGTTTCATGAAGGAAGAAGAAACGACCGGATTCGACCTGCTGTCCGATATCTGCGGCGTCGACTGGATCAAACAGCCCGAGCGGCGTTTCGAGATCGTCTACAATTTTTATTCCATAAAGAAAAACCTGCGGGTTCTGATTCGCACGACGATTCCCGACAGCGACAAACCGTCGATCCGGTCGATCGAGCCGGTGTATTCCGGCGCCGACTGGATGGAACGCGAAGTGTACGACATGCTGGGGGTCGAGTTCGAGGGGCATCCCGATTTGCGACGGATCCTCACCCCGGACGGGTTCGAGGGCTGGCCGCATCGCAAGGATTTCCCGCTGACATACGAAGCGCCGCGATTTTCTTATAATAAAGACAACCCGCCGGAGATTATTAAATGACGACGGCGGCCAAGACCATGACCCTGAATATGGGGCCGCAGCATCCGGCGACGCACGGGGTATTGCGGGTCGTTCTTGAGCTGGACGGGGAAACCGTCCTGTCGGCCACGCCGTACGTGGGGTATCTGCATACCGGCATCGAAAAAAACGCCGAGGACAAGCTTTATTATAAAGCGCTTCCGATGACCGACCGCATGGATTACCTGGCCCCGATGTCGAATAATCTCGGCTATGTCCTGACGGTGGAAAAGTTATTGGGCATCGAGGTGCCGGAAAAGGTTAAGTTTGCCCGGGTGCTTCTGACGGAACTGACCCGTCTCAACAGCCATCTGGTGTGGCTGGGGACGCATGCCCTGGACATTGGCGCCATGTCGATGCTGCTGTATACGTTCCGCGAGCGCGAGATGATCCTCGGGGTGTACGAGGCGGTGTCCGGGCAACGGATGATGTCGACTTATTTTCGCGTCGGCGGCCTGGCCTGGGACCTGCCGCTGGATTTCGATGAGCGGGTGAAGGAGATTTTGAAAGTCTTCCCGGTCAAAATGCATGAATACGAAGACCTTCTGTCGAACAACCGCATCTGGATCAAACGCCTGACCGACGTCGGCAATTTGACCGCGCAAGAGGCGACCGATTTATCCCTTACCGGACCATTGCTGCGTTCGACGGGGGTGAAATACGACGTGCGCAAGGCCCGGCCGTACAGCGGCTATGAAAAATTCGATTTCGATATTCCGGTGGGGAAGAACGGCGACTGCTATGACCGCTATCTTGTTCGCATGGAAGAAATGCGGCAATCGCTGCGGATCGTCAAGCAGGCGCTCGACGGCATGCCGGAGGGGCCATACAAAGCGCACGCGCCGGGAGTGGTGCTGCCGCCCAAAAAGGACGTCCTGAGCCAGATGGAAGCGCTGATTTTTCATTTCAAGATCATCACCGAGGGATTCAAAGTGCCGGCGGGGTCGTATTATCACCCGATCGAATCGCCCAAGGGCGAACTGGGGTATTACATCGTATCCGACGGGTCGACCAAACCGTACCGGATGCGGGTGCGGCCGCCGTCGTTGATTAACCTCAAGGCGCTCAACACCATGGTGACCGGGCGGCTGATCGCCGACGTGATCACCTGTATCGGTTCGATTGATATTGTGCTCGGCGAGGTGGATCGATGATACTCAACGACGCGACGGTGCAGAATATCAAGGCGCGTGCCGCGCGATATCCGTCGCGGCGGTCGGCGATTTTGCCGGCGTTGACGGCGGCGTACAAGCAAATGGGTTACTTGGACGCAGATATCTATCTGGAAATTTCCCGTATCATCAAAATTCCGTACATCGAGATCGCCGAAGCGGCGTCGTTTTATACCATGTTTCCCAAGCACGAAGTCGGGCGGTATCTCATTCAGGTATGCCATAATATTTCCTGTTCGCTGCGGGGGGCCGACAATATGATCGAGTACCTCCAGAGCAAACTCGATATCGGCATGGGCGAAACGACGCCGGACAATATGTTCACGTTGATTTCGGTGGAATGCCTGGGCGGCTGTTCGGCGGCGCCGATGATGCAGATCAACGAGGACTATTACGAAGATTTGACGCGGGCGAAAGTGGACAAAATTCTGGACGAGCTGCGGGCCAAGGCGATGCAGGAAGAGAAGTAGACGTGGAAAGGGTCTTATTCAAATACGTCGACGAGCCTGAGCAGTACCGGATCGACAATTATATCAAGAACGGCGGGTATCAGGCCCTGCCTCGGGTGCTGAAGGAGCTCCCGCCCGATGAATTGATCGATCTGGTCAAGAAGTCGGGTGTGCGCGGACGCGGCGGCGCCGGTTTTCCGGCCGGGATGAAATGGGGATTTGTTCCCAAGGATATAGGGCGGCCGAAATATCTCTGCTGCAACGCCGACGAATCCGAGCCGGGCACCTGCAAAGACCGGGTGCTGATGGAGCGCGACCCGCACATGGTGGTTGAGGGGATTATCATCGCATCATACGCCATACAGGCGCATACGGCGTTTGTCTACGTCCGCGGCGAATTCGTCTATCCGGCGCATCGCATGGAAGAGGCGATTAAGGAAGCGTACGAAAAAGGCTACCTTGGCAAGAATATTCTCGGGTCGGGATTCGATCTCGACATAATCGTACATACCGGCGGGGGCGCGTATATCTGCGGCGAGGAGACGGCGCTTCTATCGTCCCTGGAAGGCGATCGGGGGTTGTCGCGCATCCGTCCGCCGTTCCCGGCCATCAAGGGCCTTTATGCCAGCCCGACGGTCGTCAACAACGTCGAAACACTGGCCAATCTGCCGCATATCATCAATCGCGGGGTTGATTGGTACCGTTCGCATGGGACGGAAAAATCCCCCGGCACCAAGATATTTTCGTTGTCGGGAAACATCGCCCGGCCAGGCAATTACGAAGTCGACTTGGGGACGCCATTGTCGTATGTGATCAACGAGCTTGGCGGCGGCGTGCCGGGCGGATACAAGCTGAAAACGATCATTCCCGGCGGATCGTCGACGCCTCTTTTGATGCCGGATCAGATCGACACGCCGCTCGATTTCGAATCGATGGCCCAGGCGGGATCGATGCTGGGTTCGGGGGCGATTATCGTCATCGACGAACGGGCCTGCATGGTTTGGGTGGCCATGAAGCTGATAAATTTCTACGCGCACGAATCGTGCGGCAAATGCACGCCGTGCCGCGAGGGGACCGCCTGGCTGAAGCAGATCATCAGCCGGATCGAAAACGGGGGCGGCCAGACGGGCGATATTGAATTAATTCTGGATGCGTGCAAAAATATCATGGGACGGACGATCTGTCCTTTGGGCGACGCGGCGGTGATGCCGACGGAATCGATCATCAAGCATTTTCGGGATGAATTCGCATACCATATCGAGCACGGGAAGTGCCTGGTAAAGACGGATTATCCCTTTGAATAGAGCGTATGGCGGATAACGGAAAAGACAAGGTCACGCTGACCATAGACGGCCACACGGTTACGGTCGATAAGGGCACGACCGTCATCGAGGCGGCGAAGAATATCGGGATCGAGATACCCTATTTCTGCTGGCATCCCAAGCTCGATTCGGTGGGGGCGTGCCGGATGTGTCTGGTGGAAATCGAAAAATTTCCCAAACCGGCCGTCGCCTGCGCCACCGATGTCATGCAGGATATGGTCGTGCACACCAATTCCGAGACGATCGTGAAAGCCCGGCGGGGTGTGATCGAATTTCTGCTGCTCAATCATCCGCTGGACTGCCCGACGTGCGACAAGGGCGGCGAATGCGATCTTCAGGACAATGTCTTCAAGTATGGCGTCGATACCTCGCGGCAGACGTTCACCCGCAAACGGGTCATCGACGAGGATACGCATACCACCTTCGATGACAAACGGATCGGACCGGAAATCATACGAAATATGAACCGTTGCGTGACCTGTTTCAAGTGCGTGCGATTCAACAAGGAAATCGCCGGGGAATACGATCTGGGCGCGTATCAGCGCGGCGCCGATACTGTCATCGATGCGCCGCCGGGACGGCAGATTGCCAACCTGTATTCGGGGAACGTCGTCGAAATATGCCCCGTGGGGGCGCTGACCAACACCGATTGGCGTTATAGGGTCCGTGTCTGGCTGACCAAGACCGCCGATTCTATTTCCGGCTATGACGCCGATGGGCAGAATATCAAATTATGGTACGATCATAGGCAGATTTTCCGGGCCACGTCGCGTCGCAATGACGCCGTCGACGAAGGCTGGATTTGCGATATCGCCCGGTACGGATACCAGTATGTAAATGCCGAGGATCGCCTGACGACACCGCTGATCAAAAAGCAGGGCAAACAGGTCGAGTCCACCTGGGAGGAGGCGATTGATCTTATCGCGCGCCGTTTCAAGGAAATCAAAGATAAAAAGGGATCGGTGTGTATTGCCGGGCTGGCGGGCGGAAACCAGTCGACCGAGACGATATATCTGTTCAATAAATTTTTCCGGCATGTGCTGCATTCCAACTCGGTCGATTACCGGCTGGATTACATTGATCTGAAGGACGGCGAAGACGCCGCGGCGTACAACAGCCTGAGTTCGGCCCCGTTTGTGATCGCCGATCTGGGCAAGACCGACGCTGTATTAGTTTTTGCGTCCAATTTCATTAAAGATCATCCCATCGTCAATCTGTGGATGCGCAAAGCTCATCGTAAAAACAATGCCAGGATTTTCACGGCCAACCCGGTGGAAACCAAGTCGGCCGATATATCCGAAGACGAATTGATTTACCGTCCCGATACGGAAGCGGCGTTTCTGGCGGGTCTGTTGCATGCCGTGATCGACAACAAGCTCTATAAAGATATCGACGACGGCAAAGCGGCCGATGTGAAAGGGATGCTCAATCCGGCGAGCCTGAGCGAGGCCGCCGATATATGCGGTATCAATGCGGATCGTATTATCGGTCTGGCGCGGGCGCTGGCGGAGGCCAAGAATCCGTATATCATCGCCGGCGAATACCTCAATGCGACGCCGCATCGTCATGTCCTGGCCAACGGATTGTATAATCTGGCCAATCTGCTGAGCGTGGCGGACGGCCAGGCGGTCATCCCGGCGAGCCATGCCAATTCCGCCGGGGCGGAACGGGTCGGGTTGCGACCCACCATTCCCACTCATCTGGCCGAGCTGCTGGCCGAGAAATGGGGCAAGCCGTTGCCGGAACCGCCGGGCAACAACACGTCGAAAATACTCAAAGGCGCGTTGCGCGAGGACATCGATTCCATCTTCATCCTTGGCGCCAACCCGGCCGTGCGCTACCCGGATGGGCCGTTCGTGAATGCCGCGCTAGATAAACTCGATTTTCTGGTTGTCGCCGATCTTTTCGAAACGGCAACCACCGCCAAGGCCGACGTCGTGCTGCCGTTGGCAGGATGGTCGGAGCAGGACGGTTCGTTCATCAACTTGGAGGGCCGCCATCAGAGGTTCGAGCGGGCCCTGCCGCCGCGGCGTGCGGGGATAAAGAGGGGAGTCGAAATTATTCGGAAAGTCGCCGAGGCGCTCGATGTCCCGCTGGAAGAGGATGATAACGCGTTGCGACGGGAAACCGAGGAAGTTCTGGCGGCGTGGAAATGTCAACCGCGCGACCGGAATCAGTATTACCCCGTTCGTCCGCCGGCGGCGGTGGAGCATGGCGATTATCCCTACCGCCTGCTAACCGGCAACGACCTGCATCATTACGGTTACCTGACGGAGCATTGCCCGTCGCTGATGCGATTCACGTCCGAGGCGTATCTGGAATTGTCGCCGCGCCTGGTGGAGAAGCTCGATATTGCCGAGGGCGACTTGGTGCGGGTGGAATCAGTGACCGCACGATTGATGCTGAAAGCAAAAATCTCCGACTTTTTCGAGGGCGAGGTCGTGTTTATCCCGAATAATTTTTCGGCGATGCCGGTGAATGAATTGATCTCCCACGAAAGCGGCGGCTGGGTGAAGATTGAAAAGCTGGATGAATAAACGATGCCGAGTTTAACCTACATAGTGCTTATCGTCATCAAGGTTCTGGTCATTTATGGCGTGGTGGTGACCGGCTGCGCCTATGCTACCTGGCTGGAACGGAAGCTTTTGGGGCATATCCAGCACCGAATGGGGCCGACCTACGTTGGGCCGTTCGGGTTGTTGCAGCCGGTGGCCGATGTCGTCAAGCTGATCTTCAAAGAAGACGTCGTCCCGTCGCAGGCCGAAAAAGTCACCTTGATGGTGGCGCCGCTAATCGCCTTCATCCCCGGCTTTCTGGCGTTTGCGGTGGTTCCGGTCGGGCCGCCGATCCATATTTTCGGATATGATATCGCTTTGACGATTTCCGATTTGAACATTGGCATACTGTTTATTCTGGCGACGACGTCGCTAAGCGTGTACGGCATCGCTTTGGGCGGATGGTCGTCGGGTTCCAAATATTCACTTTTGGGCGGTATCAGAAGTTCCGCTCAGATGATTTCCTACGAGGTCGCCTACGGGCTGTCGATCGTGCCGATTTTGATGATCGGCGGGACGCTGTCATTGGTGGAACTGGTCAATCAGCAGGCCTCGATTTGGGATTGGTACGTATTCAAAAATCCGGTGGCGTTTTTGATTTTCTGGATGTGCGCCGTCGCCGAAACCAACCGTGCCCCGTTCGATCTGCCGGAGGCGGAATCGGAACTGGTGGCGGGGTATCACACCGAATACTCGTCGATGCGGTTTTCCATGTTTTTCATCGGGGAATACGCCAATATGCTGACGGCGTCGGCGGTGGTGGCGACCCTCTTTTTCGGCGGCTGGCAGGGGCCGTTTCTTCCGGGACCATGGTGGCTGGTCATCAAAGTCATCGTGTTCATGGTTTTCTATATCTGGTTCCGGGCAACCTTTCCCCGTCTTCGGTACGATCAACTTATGGATGTGGGCTGGAAAGTGCTCTTTCCGCTGGCGTTGCTCAATGTCCTGGTGACGGGGATTATATTGTACGTATTTTGATTATGTGGCGAGAGTTTTGGAACATAGTTAAGACGACTTTGATCGCGCTGCCGGTTGGCTTGTATACGACCATCCGGTACTTGTTCAAGCGTCCGGTGACAAAGCAGTATCCGCGGGTCAAGTACGACATGATGCCGCGCTACCGGGGTCTGCATTATTTGGAACGGTACGACGACGGGACCGAGCGGTGCGTATGCTGTGGTTTGTGCGCCGCGGCCTGCCCGGCCGACGCCATCTATATGGAGCCGGCCGAGAACGAGAAGGGCGAACGATACGCCAAGGTATATGAAATCAACGAGATCCGGTGCATCTTTTGCGGTTTTTGCGAGGAAGCCTGTCCCGAGGAGGCGATTTTCCTCGGCCACGAATTCGAATTTTCGGCCGACAGCCGGGACAAGTTCATCTATACCAAGGACGACCTGTTGGTGCCGCACCCGCGAAAAGACCGGCCGTATAAAACGATATTTCGGAGAACGCGAAGGTATTACTGAGAGCCGCCGTATGGCAAGGAGGTATTAAGAGCCCGTGGAGATGCTGTTGTTTGTCGTCGCGGCGATTATCGCCCTGGCGGCGGCGGTGATGGTCATCACCGTCCGGAATCCGGTCGCAAGCGTCCTGTACCTGATCATATCGCTTCTGGCGCAGTCGGTGCTGTATATCCAGCTCTCCGGCTTGTTTGTGGCCGCCTTTCTGGTGCTGATCTACGGCGGCGCCATCCTGGTGCTGTTCCTCTTTGTCATCATGATGCTCAATATCCGCTACGCCGATTTCGGTCCCGACATGCTGAAGGCGGTCAAGCCGTGGGGATGGATTTTCGGTTTGGTGCTTCTGGCCGAGATGGTTTGGGTGTCGATGGGCGTGTCGACGCGGATGAGCGCCGTCGATCCCGCGTTCGGATCGGTGCCGGCGGTGGCCATGCTGCTGTATACCAAATATGTTTATCCCTTCGAATTGACGTCGATTCTGCTCCTGGCGGCCATCGTCGGAGCAGTGGTCATGGCCAAGCGAGGAATGTGATTATGGTACCGCTCGATTATTACATTATTCTGTCGGCCTTCTTGTTCGCGGTCGGCGTAGTGGGCGTGATCGTCTCGCGAAACCTGATTGTGATGTTCATGGGCGTCGAGATCATGTTGAATGCCGCCAACCTGGCGCTGATGGCGTTTTCCCGTCATTTAAAACTTATGGACGGGCAGGTGCTGGTGTTTCTGGTGATGACGCTGGCCGCCGCGGAAGCGGCCGTGGGACTTGCTATCATCATCGCCGTGTTCCGGGGCAGGGAATCGGTGAACGCCGACCACCTCAATTTGATGAAATGGTAAGGGTATGTTCGATTATTTATACTTAGTGCCGCTTCTGCCGCTGGCGACCTTTATCATCAACGGGCTGTTCCGTACCCGCTTGTCGAAGGGAGTGGTGCAGGGACTGGCCGTGGCCGCTCCGGGGCTGTCCTTTGCGTTATCGGTGGCGCTGTTTTTCGGGCTCCTCGGGCTCAATCCGGCCCATCGGTCGGTCGAACAGGTGCTGTTCGCGTGGATCCCGATCGGAAATCTGCAGCTCGACATCGCCTTCTTGCTCGATCCGCTGTCGTCGGTGATGATCATGGTCGTATCCGGCGTCGGCTTTTTGATCCATGTCTATTCGATTGGCTATATGGCGCATGACCCCGGGGTCAAGCGGTTCTTCATCTATATGAATCTATTCATGTTTTCGATGCTGACGCTGGTTCTGGCCAATAATCTGATTCTGTTGTTTATCGGCTGGGAAGGCGTCGGATTGTGCAGTTATCTGCTGATCAGTTTCTGGTTCACGAAAAAGTCGGCCACCGATGCCGGGAACAAGGCGTTTATCGTCAACCGCATCGGGGATTTCGGATTTTTATTGGGCGGCTTCATAATTTTCTGGGCCGCCGGAACGCTGCAATTCAACGAACTGGCCACGCGGGCGCCGCACGTGTTCACCATCGGCGGCGGGGCCATAACGGCCGCGACGCTGTTGCTTTTCCTCGGGGCCACCGGCAAATCGGCGCAGATACCACTCTATATCTGGCTGCCGGACGCGATGGAAGGCCCGACGCCGGTGTCGGCGTTGATTCATGCCGCCACCATGGTGACAGCGGGCGTCTATATGCTGGCCCGACTGAATTTCCTGTTTATTCTCGCACCGACATCGATGCTGGTCGTAGCCATCGTCGGATGCGCCACGGCGTTCGTGGCGGCGACGATCGGCCTCGCCCAGAACGATATCAAGCGGGTGCTGGCCTATTCCACGATCAGCCAATTGGGATATATGATCATGGCCTGTGGCGTGGCTGCTTTCGCCGCCGGAATTTTCCACCTGATGACGCATGCGTTTTTCAAAGCCCTGCTCTTCCTTGGCTCCGGGTCGGTCATCCATGCCATGTCGGACGAACAGGACATGCGCAAGATGGGCGGACTGAAAAAGCAGTTGCCCGTGACGTACGTCACCTTCCTGATGGCGACCCTGGCGATATCGGGCATCCCGTTGTTTTCGGGGTTCTTCTCCAAGGATGAAATCCTGTGGAAGTCGTTCTCATCGGGGCACGGCAGCATCATTTTCTGGATCGTGGGCGTCATTACGGCGATGCTGACCGCGTTTTACATGTTCCGGCTGTTGTACATGACATTCTTCGGGCAGCCGCGATACGACAAGCACACCGCCGAACATCTCCATGAATCGCCCAAAGTGATGACCGTGCCGTTGGTTATCTTGGCGATACTGTCGGTGATCGGCGGCTGGATCGGCCTGCCGCATTCACTGGGCGGCGGCGCCTGGTTTGAAAAATTTCTCGAACCGGTGATGACTCATGCCGGAGGCGGGGGTGAAGCCGTCGCGGTGCATCATGCGAGTGTTTCGACCGAGTATTTGCTTATGGCGATCACGGTGGTTCTGGTTCTGGTGTTCATCTATATCGCTTATTATCTGTATGTGAAAAACACCGCCAAGGCCGGTTCGCTTCGTCAGTCGCTGTCGGGCGTGCACAAGATGATCTACAACAAATACTGGGTGGATGAATTTTACTGGGCGATCATCGTCCGACCGGTGGTCAATGGCGCCATATTCCTCTGGAAAGTGGCCGACGTGCTGATAATCGACGGTATCGCCAACGGGCTGGCGCGGCTGGTGGGCGACATATCCGAAACGTTTCGGCGGGCACAGAACGGCTATCTGCGGGCCTATCTGACCATATTCCTGATCGGGGCCGTGGTGGTCATCGGTTTTCTGGTGGTGAGGTAACGCATGGATACGTGGATTCTGACAATCACGACCTTCCTGCCGCTGGCCGGGACCCTGTTTTTGCTGCTTATCCCGAAGGATCACCATCAGTCCATCCGTCATTCGGCACTGTTTTTTGCGCTGCTGGCGTTCGCTGCCTCGATCTGCCTCGTTTTTCGATTCGACACCGTTGCCACCGGTATGCAGTTCGAGGTGATGGTTCCCTGGGTTGCCGACCTGGGGATAAGCTACCATCTGGGCATCGACGGCATTTCGCTGCTGCTGATTCTGCTGACCACGTTCCTGAATGTCATCGCCGTGCTTTCGACGTTTCGGGCCGTGCAGCATTCATATAAAGGCTTCTACGCTTCGCTCTTGCTGCTCGAGACCGGCATCCTGGGCGTGTTCGTATCGCTCGACCTGTTTTTGTTTTATGTGTTCTGGGAAGTGATGCTGATTCCGATGTATTTCCTGATCGGCATCTGGGGCGGACAGCGGCGGGTGTACGCCGCCATCAAGTTCGTGCTGTTTACCATGGTCGGATCGCTTCTTATGCTGGTGGCGATTCTGGTGCTGTTTTTCCAGTATCATTCCCTACACGGCGTGTATACGTTCGATCTGATGTCGATCACGGGGATGCCGTTGTCGCGCGACATGCAGTTGTGGCTGTTTGCAGCTTTTGCGCTGGCGTTCGCCATCAAAGTGCCGATGTGGCCGTTCCATACGTGGTTGCCCGACGCCCACGTCGAGGCGCCGACGGCGGGATCGGTTATCCTGGCCGGCGTGCTGCTGAAGCTGGGCGCCTACGGTTTCCTGCGTTTCTGCCTGCCGATTTTCCCGGTGGCGACGTTCGCTTTCATGCCGTTGATATCCATCCTGGCCGTGATCGGGATCATCTACGGCGCGCTGGTGGCCATGGTGCAGAAAGACATCAAGTCGCTGGTGGCGTTCTCGTCGGTGTCGCATATGGGATTCGTCATGCTGGGGATGATGACGATGAACCTGCAGGGCATGCAGGGATCAATTATCCAGATGATTAACCACGGCGTCTCGACGGGGGCGCTGTTTATCCTGGTCGGCATGATTTACGAACGGCGGCACACGCGGCTGATCAAGGAATACGGCGGCATCGCGAGTAAGATGCCGGTCTATGCGACCTTTTTCATGATTGTCATGCTGTCGTCGATCGGCGTACCGGGGACCAACGGCTTCGTCGGGGAATTCACGATTCTGCTCGGGGCCTGGTCGTACCACAAAGTCTATGCCATTCTCGGCGCGTCGGGGATTATTTTGGCCGCCTGCTATATGCTCTGGATGTATCAGCGGGTGTTTTACGGCAAGGTTACCAATCCGGCCAACGAAAAGCTGATCGACCTGGATCTCCGCGAAAAGATCATCTTGGTGCCGGTGGTCATCATGATCTTCTGGATCGGTATTTATCCCAAGCCGTTTTTCCGCATTCTGGAGCCGTCGGCCCGAACCATAATCGAGCAGGTTGAACGGGGTCGCAGTCAGTTCGAAATGCAACAACGGGGAAGGATACAGGAAACGTCGGCGACCGAAACCGCCGCGCCGTCGGTGATGGAGGATCGATAATGGCGGATGTGAAAATGTATACCAAACCGAATTGCCCGTACTGCGCCGCCGCCAAGGAGCATTATACCAGAGCGGGTAGAGGATTTGATGAAATAAACGTCATCAGCGATACCGAAGCGCAGAAGGAACTTCTGGCGCTGACGGAGGGAAGACGGATCGTGCCGGTGGTGGTGGACAAAGGAGAGGTTATTGTCGGCTGGAACGGCGGTTGAGGTTTCTGAGTCCGGCGCGGCCGTGAGCCGCGTCCAGCGTCGCAATTTTGGGAGTAGGCTATGCCGCAGTTGAGCGCTGCCATAAATTTCGAGATTATTCTGCCGGAGCTGACGCTCCTGGTGTTCGCCTTTGCGTTGCTCTTGGTAGCGCCGCTCCACAGGAAGAGTGCGGTTTCGCCGGCGTTGTCGCTTCTGGCGGTGCTGATTTCCGGGTATTTCGCCGTCACCTCCTGGAATCATCAGGGAAGCGCCTATTACGGTATGGTCCTCTGCGACAATTTCTCCCTGTACTGCAAGTTGATTTTCCTGATAACCTGCGGCACCGCGGTTTTGGTTTCGCGCGATTATCTCGTGCGGCGGCTCAATGAACGGCCCGAGTATTATGCTCTCATGCTGATTTCCACGGCGGGGATGATGGTTATGGTTTCCTCGGCCAATCTTTTCGTCATTTTCCTCGGGCTGGAGATCATGTCGCTGCCGCTGTACGTGCTGGCCGGATACACGCACGGCAGCAACCGGTCGACTGAATCGAGCGCCAAGTATTTCTTCATGGGCGCGTTTGCCTCGGCGTTTCTCCTGTATGGTATAGCTCTGGTGTATGGCGGCACCGGTTCCACCGATCTGCAGCAAATTTTCATGTCATCGGGGATCGCGCTTCAAAAAAGCCAGTTATACCTCACCGTTGGCGCTGCGATGGTGCTGATCGGATTCGCCTTCAAAATCGCGTCGTTCCCGTTCCACATGTGGGTTCCCGACGTATACGAGGGAGCGCCGACGCCGGTGACAGCCTTTTTCTCGATCGGCCCCAAGGCGGCAGGCGTGGCGGCGTTGCTGCGAATATTCATGATCGGTTTCGGGTCGATCTTCGCCGATTTCATGCCGCTGTTCTGGCTACTGGCGCTGATGACCATGACCGTCGGCAACGTGCTGGCGGTTATGCAGACCGACGTCAAGCGAATGCTGGCGTATAGCTCCATCGCTCACGCCGGGTATCTGCTGGTGGCGATTACCGCCGGCGGTGAGAACGGTATTTCGGCAGCGTTGTTTTACCTGCTGGCGTACGCCTTTTTCAATATGGGTGCTTTCGTCATTATCATGCTGGTCGAAAACAAGAGCGGCGGGTCGAACCACATCGATGCCTTCCGCGGCCTGGCCTCGCGCCATCCCTGGCTGGCGGTCTTTTTGGCGCTCTTCATGTTTTCGCTGTCGGGATTTCCGCCCACGGCGGGATTTTTCGGCAAGTTCTACATTTTCGCCTCCGCGATCAATGTCGGTCTGATCTGGCTGGTCATCGCGGCGGTGCTCAACAGCCTCATTTCGGTTTTCTATTATCTCCGGCCGGTCAAAGCGGCCTTCTTCGACAGCCCGCCGGAAGGCGATAAGCCGTTGCGACTCAGTCCGTTGGTGGTCGTCGCGCTGATCATAACCGTGTCCGGGACGCTGATTCTGGGGATTTTCCCGGGATATTTCCTCAAGCTGGCCACGTCGTCGGTGTTCATGCTCATGTAGCCGGGGGCGGCCTGACGCCGGCAATATTCCGAGTTGACTTCTTCATCTTTTGAACCGATATTGCGTTCTCGGCATTATTGATCCGGCATCGATATATCCGTATTCAGTTTGGAAGGGAGGTCGCCCGATGAATTATCTTATTGATCCCAAAAATCCTATCCTCGGATTCTGCATCCCGTTTTCGCCCTGCCCGTTCAACTGCCCGCATCGCTTCTCGCACGGCGTATCCGGGTAGTCGCAGGCAAAAGGGGTGCCGCGCGACACGGCCCCGGCCTGGACGCTCGTCTATGCCGGGACGATATTTTCGTGAAATATAAGCTTCGTGTTTAGAAAATGCATCGTATACGCTTTTTCGGCATCGTGAAATTGTGGGAAAGGAGGTGACTCGCATGCAGTATCTGATCGATCCATTCCAGACAGATGTGCGCAAGCCGCCCTGTCGAACGCTCTGCAAATGGTTTTTGTGCCAGATTCGGTGCAGCATCCTGACATAGGAACCGGTTCGACGTCGAGTATTGATGTCGGCTTCGGATATGTTTTATTGCCGGGGCGATGTCTGATATCAGCGGATGCGAACCGGCCGACGATCCGCATCGCAGGGCTTAGAGGCCAGTTAATCCCCGTCGCGAGGCGGGGGATGTGGACCTAATTCTACTTCATGGAGGAATCAGTCATGAAAGGGAAGAAAACCATCATCGCCATGCTGATCATGGTCTTCGTGCTGTCATTCGCAGTGGCGTTTGTCTCCGCCGAAAAGGCGATGGCGGCCGGACCGAGTTTTCCGACGATTATCTATTGTTCGCGAGATACCGGTCCCAATTGCACCAATCCCGATTATCCGTATTACCTCTACGTACGTGACCGCACCGGCACGCATTTCGTCAGCTGTTGCAACGGTCTGATCGATTAGTTTTTCATAATTCGTAACGTCCAGCCGGCCCGGGATGACCTCCCGGGCCGGCTGGTATTCGGCCCGGTCGTATTCTGATTTTGTTTAAAAGCCTGCCAGCCACACTATGCCATATGTCATCACACGGGATCGGCCCGAAATTGATTGATAGTATCAAAGTGGCGAACATTTCGGGTGTTTTGGCGTTCAATATCCAAGATGGATGGTTCATCAAAGGTGCGGCGACTTTCCCGAGGCGGAACATCCGCCATTAAACGCTTGACGGGCGGGAACTTTGCATATATTTTCCGGCAGACAAGCTGGCGAAAGTGGCGGAATCGGTAGACGCGCTGGATTTAGGATCCAGTCCTTTTAACGGGGTGGGGGTTCAAGTCCCCCCTTTCGCATTTTTAACCCGGAGGTTTGATTGCAGATTGAACTGATCGAAAAAGACGGTCTCAAGCGCGAACTGAATATAGAGGTTCCGGCGGAAATCGTCAGTGAAGCTTACGCCAAAATTTACAACGAATACCGCAAGAAAGCAGATATCAAGGGATTCCGGCAGGGCAAGGCGCCGCTCGATATCATCCGGCGCAAGTTCAAAGACGAGGCGACGCACGACCTGATCGACGATCTCGTCAAGAAATATTTCGTGCAGGCGCTCGAAGAGAAGAAGCTGGACCCGATCGGAGAGCCGGTCATCTCCAAAATAGACGTCGATGAAGGCAAACCGCTTATATTCACGATCGGCATCGAAATTATGCCGGAAATCGAAAGCGTGAAGTACGAGAATCTGATCGTCGAGGAGCCTGAGATCGAAATCCCCGACGAGATGGTCGACAACGTCGTCGAGCGGCTCCGCCTCAACAATTCCGACGTGCGGGTCGTGGATCGCCCGGCCGGCGAGAAAGACCTGGTTATCTGCGACCTGGAAATCACCGCCGGGGAGGTGGATTTGGGGCCGGCGCCGTTGACCAATCAGGAGATCGACCTGAGCGATGATTATACCGTCAAGGAATTTCGGGAAGGGCTGATCGGGGTAAAGCGCGATGACGTCCGTGACATCACTGTGGTTTATCCCGCGGAGTATGCGGATGAGAAATTCGCCGGCAAATCGGTCACGTACAAAGTCGATGTCAAGGAGATCAAAGAGCGTATTCTGCCGGTGATCAACGACGATTTCGCCAAGCAAACCGGTGGCGGTGAAACGCTTCTGGAACTGCGCATGAGCATCCGCAAGGGACTTGAAGAGAATATGCGCAGCGATATCCGGAAGGCCGCCAAGAAGCAAATTGTCGACCAGGTGGTCGATCAGAACCCGATCGGCGTTCCCGAATCGATGTCGGAATCATATCTCGACGGGGTGGTCAAGGACATCCGCGAGAACGAGAAGAACGTCGATGAAAAACAGATTCGCGAACAGTACCGCCCGCTGGCCCAGCACGCCGTGCGCTGGTATTTTCTGTATCACCGGCTGGCGCTGCAGGAAAATATCAAGGCCGAACCGGCCGATATCGACCAATGGACGCAGAGATTTGCCGATAATTACCATATGGATATTGCACGAGCCAAAGAGATTCTGGCCAAGAGCGGCCGGGCGGAGGAAATCAAAGACGGTATTCTCGAGGAGAAGGTCGTCGATTTCCTGATGTCGAAGGCTCAGGTCAAAAAGGTTGCACCCGCAAACAAGGAAGGTACCGAATAATGTTGATACCGATGGTTGTCGAAACGACCGGCCGTGGCGAACGAGCCTATGATATTTATTCCCGTCTGCTGAAGGACCGGATCATTTTTATTGGTTCCCCGATCGACGATAACATCGCCAACCTGGTCATTGCGCAGATGCTTTTTCTCGAAGCCGAGGATCCGGGCAAGGACGTTTTTTTGTACATCAATTCGCCGGGCGGATCGGTCACGGCGGGCATGGCCATCTATGACACCATGCAGTTTATCAAGCCCGACGTCGTCACCACCTGCATGGGCATGGCCGCCTCCATGGGGGCGTTTTTGCTGGCGGCCGGCACCAAGGGCAAGCGGGCGGCGCTGCCGAACTCGCGCGTTATGATCCACCAGCCGTTGGCCGGCGCCCAGGGTCAGATTTCCGACATCGAGATCATGACCAAGGAATTCGTGCACATCAAGAAACGTCTCAATGAACTACTCGTATTCCATACCGGGCAGCCGATGGAAAAGGTCGAAACCGACACCGACCGCAACTTTTTCATGTCGGCCAACGAAGCTAAAGAATACGGTCTTATCGACAAGGTGTATGAAGTCCCGATCAAGGGGCAGAAGAAATAGGATAGCTTTTTATGGATGACGATTCCAAAACCCAGGGGCCGATGGAACGATGCTCGTTCTGCGGCAAGGCCGCCAATCAGGTCAAACGGTTATATTCGGGTTATCAGGCGTATATCTGTAACGATTGCGTCACGCTCTGCTATGACCTGATGACGGCCACCCCGGAGCGGGAAAAGCCCAAAGAAGAATTCGAACTTCCCAGTCCGTCGGATATCAAGGATTTTCTCGATCAATACGTCATCGACCAGGAGGAATCCAAGAAAACCGTCGCGGTCGCCGTCTACAATCACTACAAGCGGATTCAGGCGGAGGATGCGGCCGACGAGGTCGAGCTGGAAAAATCGAATATCCTCATGCTGGGGCCGACCGGAACCGGCAAGACCCTAATCGCTCAAACGCTGGCAAAATTCCTCAAGGTGCCGTTCACCATCGCCGACGCCACGGTGCTGACCGAAGCCGGCTATGTCGGCGAGGACGTTGAGAATATCCTCGTCCGGCTCTACCAGGCGGCCAACTACAACCGCGAGAAAACCGAGCGGGGTATCGTCTATATCGACGAGATCGACAAGATTGCCCGAAAGGACGGCAACCCGTCGATCACCCGCGACGTTTCCGGCGAGGGCGTCCAGCAGGCGCTGTTGAAAATACTCGAAGGGACCATCGCCAATATTCCCCCCAAGGGCGGGCGGAAACATCCCGAACAGGCCTTCGTCAAGATCGATACCCGGCATATTCTGTTCATTTGCGGCGGAGCGTTCGAGGGCTTGGAAAAAATCATTGCCAGGCGGGTCGGCAAGAAGACGGTCGGCTTCGACTCCGAGAAAATAAACGTGGCCGAAGATCGGGCCAAACTGCTGGCGCAGGTGGAACCGATGGACCTTTTGGAATACGGCTTGATTCCCGAATTGATCGGACGCCTGCCGGTAGTGGCGGCGCTGCATCCGTTGTCGGAAAAGGCGCTGCTGCGGATCCTGACCGAACCCAAGAACGCTCTGGTCAAGCAGTACGAGCGCATGTTCCAGCTCGACGGCCTCAAGCTGACCTTTCAGCCGTCAGCCCTGCGGACCGCCGTGACCCAGGCGGCCAAGCGTAACACCGGCGCCCGTTCACTGCGGTCGATTTTCGAGCGGGCCATGCTGGATATCATGTACGAAACCCCGACGATTCCCGACCTGCAAGAGGTTGTCATCACTGATAAGGTTATGGACCGGCAGGGCAAGCCCCGGTACAAATACAAAGCCAAGCGTGGCCGTAAATCGGCGTAGACCTGATTAGATCGTCACAAATCGTAATACCACAGCAACATGGCCTCGTGGGCGACATCGGGGCATGCGGCATATCCGAATCGATGTATCGCTCCCAGCGTACAGCCATGTTTCACTAAAAATCGGCAAATCGGCACGTTGACATTTTGCGTCTCCATACCCAATTGACCGAAGCCGTTTTGCCGCGCCCAATGAACCGCACTATGAAATAATTGTGAACCGATCCCTTTGTGCCGCGCCGAAGAGTGGACACGCAAATCCCATAATACGACCAAATCTTTGCGCTGGAATTTGTCAATCGGATATACCGGAGATCCGACCGCGACGGCTGTGGCGCCAATCGGGCGGTCGTTTTCTCTTGCCAGAAAAATTCCCCATCGACTCAGGTCGAATCGCTTTGCCCAGGATGACGGGCCGTCGTCGCCGGCCGGGCCGAAATGTTTGTCATACGGTTCCGGAATGGGCTTTTCCGTTAATCGAAATCCTCCCAGACCACCGTCGACGACTTCAACGGCTAAAATCGATTCGACGCGGAAATGATTGGGGATGGCATCGTAGGCCTCGAATGATTTCTCGTCGATCTTCTCGATAGATACCGCCATGATCACATCTCCTGTGCGGCATGCAGCCGGGCAATGCCGGCCGATCAGATTGAATTGATATAAACTTTACGGCGCGTTGGGAAAGCTGTTGATTGTAGAGTCACGAAAAAAACGGCCCGGAACACGGATTTGTCCCGGGCCGTGCGATTGGTGTGACGGCTGTCAATAATAGCAGCCGAGTTGCGGTTCGGGGCCTCCTTTGAAGATGTAGTCGATCAGATAGACGACATCGGCAATATTGACCTCGCAGTCGGCGTTGACGTCGGCCCAATTCATGTTGATCGGGCCGTCAGGGATTTTGAAAATATAATATATAAGCGCGACGACGTCGCCGATGTTGACATCGCCCAGACCGTCTATTTCGCCCGGAAGCACACAGGTGCAGACGTTAAGATGAAAACAACACGTGGCGTCGTCCATGCCGTCGGATGCCACGACGCAGATCTCGTAATCATATCCACCATCTTCCATGATTGTATTAAATGAGAATACGCCCGTTGCCGGATCGATCCGGCAGATGCCGTACTGAGCGGGCGAAATGCTAGCCAAGTAATATTGTATCTCATCGCTTGAGTCGGGATCGGTGGCGGAGATATCGAATTTCATGAACAAATACCCGGAACCTCCCATATTGTAGGAATTCCCGCAGTCTATGACCGGGGCGTTGTTGGTGACGTCAACCAATACGGTGCAGGTGTAATCCAAACAGGCTGTATGCATAAAATCGGACGCTTCGATTTCGATGGCGACAGTTTGGCCGGCATCGGCGGGATCCGGAATGTAGGTCACGTCGCCGCTGTGAAGGTTGACTGTCGCCAAATGTTGTTGACACCGCACAACCGATTGAATAAATTCTTCTCCGTGAAATCCATTTCACGCATGGGCATATCCTCCTCTTAAAAGTTCTCAATTGGATATGCCCGTTTTATTTATCCAAAATCACCCAAAATTTACACACAAGAATTTACACAACCCGTGCGCCGAATGCCTTTGAATTTTAATCTCTCGGTTCTAAGAGAGGTCCTGCCAAGACTTGACAATCGCGGCCAAGAACATTATCAACAACTGGTTGGGTCGATTAGACGACCGGCCGGCGGCAAGGAGAAATATCTTATGGTGAAAGAAAAATTCGGGACGGCGATCAACTGCATGGACGGGCGGGTACAGATTCCCATGATTACGTGGATGAAGGAGCGATTTGATCTCGATTATGTCGATATGATCACCGAACCGGGCCCGGACAAAATCGTCAGCGAAGGTGACCCTCAGCAGGTGACGCTGGTGCGGTATAAAACGGAAATTTCGGTCGAAAAGCACCAATCGAAAATCGTAGTCATAATGGGCCATGAGGATTGCGGGGGCAATCCCGTCCCCAAAGGTAAACATATCGAACAGATTAAAACGGCGATGCGGGTGATTGAAAGCTGGCACCTGCCGGTTTCCATCTATGGCGTCTGGATGGATACCGATTGGAAACCGGTGATAATCGATAATATCGAGAAAAATTAAATCGCCGACCGGTTTATTGCACCTTGCAGACGACGAGCCGGTCGATATCGCTGAGGTCCTTGAAAAGGGAGCAATCGACATAGCGTCCGTCGCTTTTGACCATGGAAAAGACCTCATCGGCCTGATCAAAACCGATTTCGAACATCAGAAATCCCGGGCGGGTCAGATAACCCGGCGATTCCGACACCAGCCTGGTGATGATATCCAATCCTTTTGGGCCGGAAACCAGCGACACTTTGGGATCGGCCAAAACCTCCGGTTCCAGTTTGTCATATTCGCCCGTGGTGATGTAGGGCGGGTTGGAGGCGATGATGTCGAATCGTTCCGACTGGTCGATAATCTCGAATAAATCAGATTTCATGAAGCGAATGGATTCGGCCACGTCGAACCGTCCGGCGTTGACGGTTGCGACATGCAGGGCGTCGGGGGAGATATCCACGGCGGTGATGTCGAGATCCGGATTTTCCAGCTTGGCCGAAACCGCCACCACACCCGATCCCGCCCCCATGTCCAAAACACGCACCGGATCGGACTGGCAAAACCGCGCCGCCCGCAAGACCGATACCAGCAGCAATTCCGTCTCCGGGGTGGGGATCATGACGTCCTCATTGACCAGAAATTTGCGGCCGTAGAACCAGGCGTTGCCGAGAATAAACTGCAGGGGATAGCGGGTGAGTCGCTTCTTGACGATGGCGTGGAATTTTTTCAGGACGGTTTCGTCGATCAATGACGGACCGTTCAGATACAACTGCAGGCGGTCGACGTCAAGCAGATCCTCCAGGATCAATTCCGCCTCGGCCTGACCGGCCTCAATGCCGACCTCCCGAAGTTTCTTTCCGGTTTCGGCGATCAGCGCGTTGACATTGACTGCGTCCATCAGATCATATCGGGCAGTTGCGCACCGCCGCCCGACCAAATATCGGCCAGTTCAGGCCGGTAGGCGCATCCCGAACGGCTGTGGCCATGGAGACGATAGAGCGGCGCGGTGCTCGGCGGCGGGCCGTTCCAGGCCGCGGCCACATCATTGAGAGAGGACAGCGTTATCACGGCTCCGGCCGCCAGAGCGCCGGACAGTTTGAGAAATTCGCGACGGTTCAGCATTTGCCCTCCCATTCTTCCTTGGTTTCCTGAACGAGATTGAAGTTGTTGATTTTCATCGCAGGCACCAGCATCAATGATGTGTATTGAGGATAGACCATCCGCGATTTCGAAATCATCGCCACGTTGGAAAAGGCCTCCAGGATCGATTGATTGGTGCGCATGTTCTTGATGGCCGGGCCGATCTTGCCGTCTTCGATAAGAAAGGTGCCGTCAAAGGTGGTGCCGGTGATCATCGTCTGCATGGGATTGAGAAAATTGATATACCAGAAATGGGTGATCATCACGCCCTTGTCGGTCGAGGCGATCATCTCCTCAATTGTCGCATCGCCGGGAGCGATGGCCATGTTTTTAGGATACGGTCCATAACTGTTATTCGGCTGCACCGAATGACCCGTCGGCTGGACGCCCGCAATATTCGCGTAGTAGGTGTCATAGGCGGCCTCGCCGGCCTTACCGTGATCGATCAGCAGGAGGTTTTTCTTCGGGACGCCCTCATAGTCGAACAGCAACGTGCCGAACAGCGGGTTGTCCGGCTCATCGGTGATGGTGATGTTCTCTCCGGTGATGAGTTCGCCTTTTTTGTCCGACATGAACGAGCGGTGCTGTGACATCGTCCGTCCGCCGAAGCCGAGGAATCCGAGAAAGAGCAGAAGCTGCCCCACGGCGGGAGGTTGGAGGATGACCGTGTACTGCCCGTCGGGAAGAGATACCGGATCGACATTCCTGACGGCGCGTTCGATTGCCCGTGACGCCACGGCGTCAAATTCAATTTTGGCCGGATTGGGGTCGCAGCCAATGGCGAAGCCCGATTGCTGTTCGGCTTTGCCCACGACCGTCAACGATAATTCGGCCTTACCGCTCCGTCCGTATTGTTCCACGCCGAGTGAATTGGCGACGGCGACGGTTTCGATATCATGCCGGAAGGCGCCGGATGCAGTGAGGTTTTCTTTGGCCGCCCGTTTTGCGACGTCGGATACCATGTCGGCCATTTTGGCCGGTGTGTAATCGGTATCCGGCTCGACCAGTACGGTTTTTTCTATCTCCGGTGCGATGGTCGTATTCGGGAATGACACGAATCGTTCGTCCGGTTCTTGCAGGCGGCTGATATCGTTGGCGGTTTTGACAACAGATTCGATACCTTCCGAGCTGAGATCATTCGTCGATGCCAAGCCAACCTGTTTGGCGTTGACCGCCGTAACAACCAGAGTCGTTTCCTCCTGGGCGATATTCTGGTTGATGACCGATTCGGTGAATCGCGTCAGCCAGGTTTGTTCGCCCATCAGCACGGCCTCGGTTTGATTAGCCTTCGACAGGCGGAGGGCCTCTTTGAGAATTTTCATGGCGTCATTTTTATTCAGCATGGCTTATCCCCCCACCTCGATCTGCCCGAACCGGGCCGGCGATGAGCCTTCGGCGGTGCGGGCGTTCTGTCCCGGCTGACCCTTGCCACAGTTCGGCGTTCCGCGCAATTCGTAGAGCGATGTGTTCCCGATGGCCTCGCAGTTTCCCCAGAACTGGGTTGTGCATCCCGAGAAGGTCGGGTCTTTGATCACCTGGCCCAGTTTGCCGCCGGATATTTCCCATCCGATCTGGCATCCGAATTGAAAATTCTTGCGAAGATCGTCAATCGACCACGACGTCGGCGTCGCCATATAGATACCCTCGTCGACCTCGCTTATGAGTTGCTCGAATGTCTTGTCGCCCGGTTCCAGAATGGTATTGGTCATACGGACCAGAGGAAGATTTTTCCAACCGTCGGAACGCATACATCCCGATGACGTCCGGGCGATCCGAGCGGCTGTTTCGCGCGACGAAAGGTAGCCGGTCAGAATGCCATCTTTGATCAGATGCGTTTGGCGGCTTTGTATTCCCTCGTCGTCCCATCCGAACGAACCCAGGCCGTGCTCGACCGTCGGGTCGTTCACGACGTTGATGAGTTTGGACCCGTATTGCAGGGTGTCGAGATTATCCGGGGTGGCGAAAGATATACCCGAGAAATTCCGTTCGGTGCCGAAGACGCGGTCCAGTTCCAGCGGGTGGCCGACTGATTCGTGTATTACCAGCGACAGAATATCTCCGGCCAGCACCAGTGTCGTTGTTTTCTGGGGGCAGGGGATGCCCGTCAGCAATTGTCCCACCTCATCCACCATTTGCGGGATATGCTGTTTCATGTTGAGTTGATCGAGCAGTTCGTATCCGGCGCAGGCGTATTGTCCCGACGGCCGCGGATAGGAGCGTTCGGCGCGTTCCCGGCGCGATTTCATCTGCCCGACGGTGAATCCCGCGCCGGTTTGCATCAGGATTTGATGCATCTGGCTGCCTCCCGACGAGACGAACCATTTGTCGATTTTGCGGAACGATGCGAAACAACTGCGACTGTTGATGCTAGCATAGCCGCCCATGGCCGCATCGAGGTCGGCCAAGTAGTCGATTTTTTCTTTCAGCGGCACCGAAAACGGATCGGTGGTGAACGACGACGTATATTCGCCTTTCTGCACCGGAGCGGGGGCCAGAACGACCGGCTCCTTTTGCAATTTGGCCGAGGCTTTGGCCACCGAAGCGGCCCGCACCACCAGCTTGTCGATCGACATCGCGGGGTCGTCGGAGGAGGCGAAGCCCCAGGCGCCGTCGATCAGCAGGCGCACGGCCCACCCGGCGCTGAATGAACTTTCGATCGGATCCGGTTCGCCGTCGGAATACGAGAGCCCTTCGTCGCGGATCGTCTCGTGGCGGATATCGCAGTATCCCGCCTTCTGATCTTCGGCGGCGGCCAGACCGTCGGCGGCAATATTGGTTATGTCCATAGGCATTCCACCAAACATTAGGCTGGTTTAGCCGTCAATTTAATGAAAATCTGGACAAGAGTCAAAGGATGAGTTGAGGCATTCGACCGAGGCGGGAAATAGAAATATCCTCGACCACCGAAGCAGGGATCGAGGATAATCGTATCTTATATTGAATCGCCTCGGAGTACTACTCCTCAGCCGGGCCGTCCTTCTCCGGAATTATTATCCAGCCGACGATATAGACGACCACGAACGGCAGAACCGCCGTCATCAGCGCCGCCAAAACCGTCACGAGCCGGACGATGGTCGGATCGACATCCAGAATTTCTCCGATGCCGCCGCAGATCCCGGCGAGTTTGGCGTCTTTTTTGGATCGGTATAATTTCTGCATAGTTATGTATAGCCTACGGATATTCCCGGCCACGGTTGCGGAAATATCCGATATCCGCCGCGAAATATACCGACGCGGGACGACTACCGGCTATTTTTGCCTTGCGTACCGGCCCATCAGCTGACCCTCGGCCAGCACATGACCCTGAATGGCCTTGATGACATCGGCCTTGGTGACGCGGCCCGACAGGTTCAGGATGGTATCGAGCGCATATACTTTGAAATAATACCGGTGCGTTCCTGACGGCGGGCAGGGGCCGCCGTAGCCGAACCGTTTGAAATCGGACACGCCGTGATGAGCGCCGTCTTGAATTTCCTCATCGACCGGCATATTTTCCGGGAGCTCGGTGGTCTTGGGCGGCAGATCATAGAGTACCCAATGCACCCATGTGCCTCCCAGTGCGTCGGGATCGTCGGCGATAAGCGTCAGGCTCCGAGCCTCATCGGGCACATCGCCGATATGCAGCGGCGGCGATATATTCTCGCCGTCGCAGGTAAATTTTTTGGGAATCATGCCGCCATCTTCGAAGGCCGGGCTGGTAACCGCGATGGTCATGCTATCTTCTCCTTCCGTGAGAACGATATCCGGTCTCGTCTCCGTCTCTTTTTCCTTATTGCCCTTGCAGGCGGCCAGTGAAAAGGCCGTGATTGCCGCCAGGGTGACTGTTATCGTTCGATGAATCATGATGATCCTCCCCTCACCGGAAAGTGCGATCGTCCTCGTTCATAGAACATACGAACGGCAAAGCCAAAAGGTGGCGGCGGTCGGCAACAAATTCCGCGGGGTCACAATCCGCCCCGCCTGGCCGGTACGGATCAGGACCCCGCGGAATGGATTGTAATTTCCATCAGCGGCAGCGCTGTTGCCCTACCAGGCGCCGAGAATGATGCCGATGACCAGAAAGCCCACGATGTGATAGAGGATATTGATCATCGTCAGGCCCGACGGCCGACCTTCGAAGGTGTCATTGATTCCCATGGTTGTCATGACGAAGCAAATCCCCGCCAGCAGGCCGATGACAATTCCGTCGGCGACGGTGTCGCGGCCCGTCCAGAGCATAAGCCGGGCGATACCATAGGCGGCGATAAACGAAAACACCAGCCCCCATAGATATTTCATGGCTGATCCCACCGCCAGTTGCTCTTTGGTTTTGCCGATGCCGGTCATCCAGGCTTTGCCGAACAGTATCGGCGAATACCAGATCGCCCCGAGAATCATATAGGCGATCGCCGCGACGACCACGGCCAGGTAATTGATGGTTGCCACTTGTACGATGTCAACGTCCATGATTTCCTCCGGGATGGAGTGTGAATTGCATCCTGCACTCGAAGTAAACGCATTTCCCTACCCCCGTTGCAACAACAAAATGGGCACCTTGTCCCCGTCGGACATAAATGACTTGACAGCATTTATCGTTTGTCGCAATATTCAAGGCGGGTCAATCGATAAAATCCAACGGGGGGAGTACGAAGCGGCTGGGCTTTTATTTCGTCTTGAATTTCGGGCATCTAATCCGCGGCTATCCCCGAGGAGTCCCATGTGCGGGCTATCAGCAGCACGGTAGATAACAGGAGGGACTGATCATGTCGAAAAACATTGTCGTCTGCTGCGACGGCACCGGCAACGAATATTGCAAAAATAAAACCAATGTCGCCAAATTATTCGATGCCGCCGAAAATCACACGGAAAGACAAATCGCCTATTACGATCCCGGGGTGGGGACGCTGGGATCAACTTTGGCCATTACCTGGTTCGGGAAGAAACTATCGTGGTTGTTCGGGTTGGCGTCCGCCTTTGGGCTTCCCAAGAATATCGAAGACGCTTATTCGTTCCTTATGGAGAATTACGAAGACGGGGACAGAATCTTTCTCTTCGGTTTCAGCCGAGGCGCCTATACCGTCCGCGCCCTGGCGGGGATGATCATGAAATGCGGCTTGCTGCACAAGGAATATCCGAATCTGATCGAATATGCCACGAAACTGTATCGAAACCGGTCGCTGACAATAGACAGCATCAAAGTGCAGGATTTCCGGAAGGCGTTTTCTCGCACTCACTGCACGCCGCACTTCATCGGCGTCTGGGATACGGTCAAAAGTGTCGGCATACGAAACAAAATACGATTCGCGGATACCAGTCTCTCGAAAAGTATCCCCTACGGGTATCATGCGCTCTCCATAGATGAGAAACGCTTCAAGTTCCGGCCCGTGCTCTGGGACGAGCCCGCTGCGCAAGGGCAGATCATCGAGCAGGTATGGTTCCCCGGCGTCCATTGCGACGTCGGCGGGTCGTATGCGGAAGCCGGGCTGTCGGACGGCGCTCTCAAGTGGATGCTGAAACGGGCGGGGGCTCAGGGGCTGGTGGTGAAAATGGATGAGTATGAGCATATCGTTCCCGATTGCACTGATAAAATACACCGGTCGTTCAAAGGATTTTGGCTCTTATTGTGGTTTTACCTGCGGACGATAAAAAAGGGTTCTGCCGTTCACGCGAGCGCCATCAAAAGGATGGAGAAAGTCAAAAGGTATCGCCCCCCACGCCTCCGTAGGGTACGGGATACGGTCAGAATCATTGACCAGGATATGGAAGGCTGATAATAGACCCCCCTCAGAGACGGATTCGCACCAGGCGGTTCCCGAATTTACATGATTTTTCACCAATTTTTATACGGCAAAATATCCTCTTGCATTTTTCGCTCGGAAGACTGTGTTATTTATGGGTCACGGGACCATTTTATCATGGACAGGTTGGTCAATCGACGCGCAAGACAACCATGCCGGCGATCCGTGTCATGAACCTTTGCTACAACAGGAATGATTCTATCGCATCATAGGCTCCGGGGGCATCTCGGCACCGGGGCATGAGCGAGGTCTATTCGGTTGATGAAACACCCCGAATCGAGGACCGACCCGGTAACCGGTCCCGGACTGGACAAGGAGACCCGACGATGAACCTCCACGGCATGAGATTGGCGCTCCTGCTGGGCATGGTGATCATATACGGGGGTGAATACGCGGCCGCGCAGCATTGCTTTTAGGGAAAAACCGCTGCCGGAATACCGTCCCTTCTGGATTACGGAAACGACAGCTTCATATCGGCTGAACGATCATAATACCAATCGATGGAAAAACCGCAAGCTATATGAAAAGCTTTTGTATACCTGGGAACTGGGGCTAATGCAAAACACCAGCCCGCGAGTCGCCTTGGGAGGATCGGTATTCCTCGATTATGACGATTATCTGGATAACACGCGGTTCGGCGCACGATTCCGATATTGCCGCTGGCTAACGCGGTCATTAAGCCTTGACTTATCACCGGGTGTGATATTGACCGGCGGCAACGCGTCCGGCCCCGCAGTTTCCGGTTGCGTGACAATTGATACGGCGGATATGATCGCTCTCTCGTTGCGTCTCGACGTCAATGGTTCGGGAAGTGCCCCGGGAAACAGATTCTCATGGTTTGGCGGAGCGAGATTCTGTTCCTACCCCGGTCTTGTCGTCGGTATCGCGGGCCCGGTCATCGCCGCGATGATCTGGGGGCAGAAGTTTAATATGCACAAACGATGATTGCTGTTTGCCCGGCAGCCACCTGATGAAAGCGGGGTTGGTCAGGTGTAAGAGAAACGTAATGCCGCAGGCCTGCTTGCCGTAACGGTTCTGGCGAGCGTGGCCGCCGCCGATGCGACGCAACGCATAAGACATGTCGAATTCTCCATCGCCGGTTGGGCGCAAGCCTTTGTGGACAAAGGCGGAACTTCGTTGCTGATGAATATCCCTTTGAGAATCGGCGCTTTTGTCACCCGTGATGCTGAGATCGAGGCCGAGGGTATCGTGACGGTTGGCGAGGGGTGTTACAGCACCTTGGTCGGGTATATTGCCTCGCTCAAGGGATCTTACAATTTCCCGGTCGGCGACCGGCTGCTGCCGTTCGTTCTTTTCGGGTACGGTTTCACCGACAGCGCCCCGATCGGGAATGTCGTCGCCGGTAATGACTTCGATGATGTGAATCTGTCGGTATTAAACGCCGGCCTCGGATGGAAATTTCTGTTCATGCACAAGGCGGCACTTCGCGTCGAATATCGCTTACAGAAGTTTCACGGGCAGGAAACATACGATGATTGGTATTATGGTCGCACCTATACTCATGACATTGATTTCACCCTGCATTCGGTATTTTGCGGCGTAAGCCTGTTCTTTTAGCGGGATTGGGAAATATGCCATGATGAATAGACTATACGTCCTTGGCGAATGGGGTCGGCACGAGGTCCTCGATTAGCCGCAGTGGTTGCGCGGCCGCCAAAGACTGGTCGGCATGCAAATTCTTTGCACGATCATCGATCCGGCGCACAATAAGCGATTACATTCCCGGCATTACCATCCTCGGAATGATATAAGCATATTGTCGGCGGCATCCGCGTAGAGAAATGCGGCCTGTCGCGGGGCAACAAGTTGTTGACTTGGTCAACGAGCTGCATTTAATTACGTATCAGGTTTGTCAATCAATCGATGAGGGTCGTATCATGGCAGGTAAACCGGCTGCGCGCGTAGGCGACTCGACCGCTCATGGCGGTGTTATCACCGGGCCGGGAGTGCCGACGGTGCTGATCGGCGGCCAGCCCGCGGCGGTGATGAGTGATCAGCATACATGCCCTATGGTCAATCCGACGCCCGCAGCCAATCCTCATGTCGGCGGGCCAATTATCGCCACTGGGGCGACGGTATTAATCGGCGGCAAGCCCTCAGCACGATTGGGCGATACCGCCATTTGTCAGGGACCGCCTGCGACAATTATCCTGGGTTGCATGACCGTGCTGATCGGCGACGGCGGCGGCGGAGGCGGCGGGGGCGCCGCTTCGGGCAAGAAAGCCAAAGCCGAAGTAAAAACGAAAGAATCCGATGTCGAAGAGAATCACTATCTCGATGTCAAAATCGTCGACAAAGGCGGCAAACCGATCACCGGTCTGCAATATACGGTCAAAACCCCTGACGGTGCTGTCGCCCAAGCGCCTCTCACCGGCCGAATAAAGAAATCGGGAATCAAAGAGGGGGATTGCGAAGTCTCCCTGCGGGCTATCACCAAAGCCGAATGGTCGAAGGCTCAAGCCAAGGCCGGTGAAAAGGTATCGATGAAAGCGGAGACGGCCGGGGTCGACGACGGTTCCAAGGCTGTCTTCCATATCCACATCCGGGATGCCAATTACGCCGACCGGGAGTTGACATCGATCGAATCCAGCATATCGGGAAACAAGGCCGAGGAAGAATGGCAGCTCGATGTGAACGACGATCTCCTCAAGATTCAGACAGATAAAGAACAGATCGGCCGATTTTCCGCGCCGGCCTTTTACTTTATGTTTGAAACGGCGGGTATGACGGCTCGCTCGCCTTTCCTGGATATCGTCGACGAGATGGAGGTGTGTGTCGTCGACGAAAATGGAAACGCCCTCAAAAACAAAACCTATCATCTCATCCTGCCGAATGGGCGGGTCCGGGAGGGAACGCTGGACGGTGACGGAAAAATAAAGCTCACGGACGTTCCCCCCGGTCGGGTTAGAATAGCCGTGGATGTTAAGGAATGATCTGACGCGACGACGAACACATGTGCCACGATGTAGATATTGACAGCCCCATCAGGAACGTATTGCGCCGCCTGGGCCTGGTGACCGGACGGAGATCGAACATACGCCTGCGGCGTGTCCGGGCGGCAATCGTCGAGATGGAAGACGTGCTGTTTCATCACAACAGCTGCGTCATGATGCCGACCGGGCCGGCCGGATTGTCGTCGGAGGATGGGGCCGCCGACGATAGCGCGGATGAAGCGGCCGCGCGCGAACAGCAGCGGGTCGTGACCGGCTTCGAGGTCCTGGCTTTGATCCTCAGGGAGTTCGAGATCAACCCCCATCAGGAAATGGTTTTCGCCGGCCACACCGATACATCGGGCCGGGCCGATTATAACTTCGAACTTTCCCTCATGCGTTCGCAGAACGCGCAATATTTATTGTCGACGGATTCCGCGGCCTGGGCGGACTTATGCTATCACAGGCATAAGATCGAAGACTACCAGCAAATCATGAAATATTTCGTTACCCGCCATCGCGACTGGAACTGCAACCCCGGCAAACTCGATAACATATGGGGTGACAACACCCGTCGGGCCACGGACAATTTCTTCACGGCCAACGGCCTTCCCCCAGCGGTATTCCAGCAGGTCGTCAGTGACGGCAATAAACGATGGCCGCAGGCGGCGTGGGAAAAGGTGTTTGCGTTGTACCAGGGGGAGATGTGCCGGGTGCTCGGGGTATCGCAGGCCGGGCTGGAAACGATGATCGATAATCTTGTCTATGTCGACGATACCAAGAAGTGTGTGGGGTGCGGGGAATCATTCCCGATCGATCAGGCCGAACAGGATAATTATCGTTCCCAGACCAACCGGCGGGTGGAGGTATTTCTGTTCGCGGAGAATGAGGAACCCGTGATGGATTGCCCTGATCGCGTCAGCACGGTGCATACCACCGAGGAATGTCCGCTGCGCAACCGCCATCACATCCAACCGGTCTACCTCGATCCGACCGATCTCACGGCGGTGGCGTATCATTTGAACTTCATCTATTACGACCGAATCAAACAGTCATACGAAGACGTCCCGGCGGGGCTGGCCATCGGGGCCTTCGAGATCGCGGGTGGCCGCACCCGTGAGGTCCGCGCGACAACCAGTTATCAAGGCGGCACGTACATCGTCCGCGTGCAGGGTAATCCCGACCGGGAGGGCCTGTATTTCGAGTTCGAGACGGACAGGCGAAGATGGATTTATACCGATAGCGACGGCGCCACCCCCGAAATCAGGGAAGCGTCACCGGCCGCGGTGAACGAAATGGCCTGGTCCGATCGCGTCAAATATTATGATCTTCCTCCACGGTGGTCGTCGAGGAACTACTGGGTGCATAATACTCCCAATACGGTGGCCGGGCGGCGTTTCGAAGACGCCATGCGCAACCGCCATATCAAGCCGTACGGGGATCAGATGACGGCGATGGATCAGCCGTTGGTGTTTTCGCTTGACGACATCGTTTTAATCGACGGCGACGGGGAACAGTCGATACGCGATAAGGACGACTCCGGAGGCGCTCTCGACCTGAGCGCCGATTCGCGCCTGACGCTGCTGTATCTCGATCCCGATGACGAGTTTAAACTGAAAATCTTTGATCCACGGGATACGCATCCGTATTTCAGCGACATCGAATTCGACAACAACCTGATAATCGAATTTATGGAACCGAAGATCGCCCGCCTGGTGGTGTTTGCCGGGGAATTCTACAGCATCTGGGACAAGCGCAGCGAGCACGTTGACGGCTTCAGCTACGACAACGGGCATGTGATCGGGGCGCGGGCGGCGGTGCTGAACGACGAAAGTAATCACGTATTCGAGCACGTCCATGTTACTTTTGCGACCGGGAACCCGCCCTATGATTACGTCCAGGATAATTGCGGTAATTATGAGCTGCATTACCTCGACCGCTGCGGTATCCTCAACAACAAACCGCTGTCGTACCTGATCGTCTACTGGCATTGCCGGTTTCGGGCGCATCCCACCAAACCGCCGACCGACGCCGACTGGCGCGACCATTTCGAGCGGCAGAGCATGACCCGCTCGATGGAACGGTCGAACCGCCCATATTTGCTGGAAAAAGCCGCGGGACCGAAAGATATTCTCATCAGGCCGTTCTATTTTCTCGAAGCGAAGCTCGACGGGAGGGGCGGCGAACATCGGGCGCTGGTGGACATCACTCAGGAAAGCGGCGCCTGGATGCTGCCGACCACGGCCAAATTCGAACAGCGAGCGTACCAGCCGATTCACGGCTATTACAGCACGATCGAACCGATCGACGGTGACGCCAAGCAGGACGTCGACGGCAGCAGGTACGATCCATTCACCGCCAATCACGAATACGGGCACGCCACCGGCTGTTTCGACGATTATATGTACTCGCTCAAAGACGGATCGGATACCTATTTCGGGCTGCCGGGGTTTAATCAGCCGTACACGGCGCCAGGCGGACCCTACGCCAAAGACCTACTGGCTCGGATGTATCATAACCGCAGCCCGCGCATGCGTAATTTCTGGCATTTTGTCAACTGGGTAAACGATCAGTCGGACGAAGATCTCGACGAACTTCTCGAAGGAACCAAGTTCAAACTCACGTACACGTTCAATGCCCCGGCCGGCGCGCGTACGATTGAACTGGATTTACGGGACGCCCGCTATCGCGACACCTGCCGGCCGTCGTTTCGGGCCAATAACTATGTCATCAGGACCGGGCGAGCCGGTAAAGCGGATCTTCTGTTGTACAAAACCGGAGGGGAAACGACGTATACGCTGGACCCTATACATGAATTCAAGGCCATATTGGTGGTGCGTACCAAATTGTGTATGAAATTTCGCTCCGGACTCTGGAATTGGCTGGGCGGCCGGCGCTGGAACAAACAGCGACGTCAAAACTGGATGGTGCAGCATCTTCTCCTGCCCATCGATAACCTCGACCGCTACTACCTGCATTGCGCCGATGCCGGCAACACGTTCCATAAGACCATGCTGATATTCCAGCCCTTTTTCTGTCTTGACAGCGCTCCGGACGGCGAGACGGAGCACTTTACGATCGAGGTGACCTATAGCAACAACACCGATTTTGAGACTGATGAGAATGAAATCGATGTCGGCAACAATGTCGACCATAGCCGGGTCCTCAAATACATCTACGGTAAGACGAACGCCGGTGATTTCGTCGAAAACGATTTTGCCCGCATCGCCGAGTGGATCGGCGGCGCGGCCGTCGCCAACGGCAATTTCAGTGTCAGGAGGCGATAACCATGATTACCGCACGGAGGGCGCCGATGCTTGCCCGTGGAATCATCATCCCCATCGTGATGATCTGCGCGGTGGTCAATACCGTCTGCTGTTCGGGACAGGACACCTCCGGCGAGCAGCAGTCAAGAAAGGAATCGGTCGGAGCTATGTCGAACTCCTACGTGAGAAAATACGCCGACGCCCGACGATCATCGTTCGTTGATATCGCCGCATCGGGCGCGGGCGAGGTCGTCTGGCAGGTGCCGCTGCAGGAAAATGATACAATCGACTTTGCGCCCGAAGCGCTATTGACCGCCGAGGGATACCTGATCGCGTATTCAAGGACAAACGTGAGCGGCTTTGACGCGGCCGGGAAGCGGCTGTGGACGAAGGTAAAGCGCCCGGGGTCGCCGGTATCGATCTTTGACGGTAAAGTCTATTTTCGGGGACAGGACACGCAGATAAATGAACTGAGCGCGATTACCCTCGGCGGCGATCTCGTGAAAGAACCCATGTATGTCCTCGACGCCTACATGGCCGCAGCGCCGGTGTATATCGAGCCGCTGGCCGACGGGTTTCTGGCGATGTGCGTATCCCGCCCGATGCCGGAGGAAGGCGGACCGGAAACCACGTTTTACAAGAAAGAGTACGGGACGCTCGATTACGGATGGGTCGCGGGTTTCGGCGGTGAACCGCGGCTCCTGCCGCTGTACGACTCACGCGCAAACCGATTCGTGGTGTTTCAGCCCGAGAAGGTTGTCGTCTATAATGCCGATCCCGGTGAGGGAATCGAAGAGGAGGAGGAGTTAGCTCATTTCGACTATCCGTTGGAATCGCCCGTCGCGGCCAGTTCCGACACTGACGGGAATCTCTACTTTCTGGGCAAACAGGACGGCCGGGCGGCGCTGATCGTCTTGGACGGGTCGGGCAAGGAGCTCTGGCGGTGGACCGACGATATCATGGTGAATTCTCTTGCAGATGTGCAACCCCCGATACTGGGTCCCGACGGACTGGTTCTTGTGGGCAGCGGTCGATCGGTTATCATGTTGACCGCAGGAAAGCTCCTCCGTAAATTCGAAACCGACGGTGAGACGGTGAGTTATGTTACCGCTTTGGCCGACGGCGCCCTCTTGGTTGCCGCAGAGAAAGCCATCTATTTGGTTAACGGCGCCGGAGCGACGGTCTTCAGCCTTGAATTCGATCGAAGAATCTCGGTCCCGGCGGTCGTGGGAAAGGGCGGCGGCATCTATGTCGCCACCGCGAAGACATTGACCAGGATAGACTGACATGAGGATTCAGAAAATCGTTCAGGATAATACGCATTATGAACACGAATAATCGATTTCTACTGGTGCTCCCGGACGGGTGGTCGGACCGGACGGTATACTTCTTCCAGGGACCCGATGACAGCGGGGTACAGCACAATCTGCAATTGGTCATCGAACCGGACCCGGAAGCGGCTGATGTGGCTGACTATGGCCGTGACCGTTTCGACTCGCTGCTGGGATCGGTTCAGGGCGCCACAGTCCTGAAACAGGAAGAAAAGACGTTATCCGACGGCAGGACTGTCTATGAATGTGTCTACAAATGGATTCCCGTGGACACTCAGGTCAATTTCAACAAAGTCGTGTACATGATCATCGACGGCGTCGGATATACGTTTATGGCTAATTTTTCCAAAAAAACGATCAAGACCATCGGCGTCGAGGTGGACCACATGATCGAATCTTTTAATCCCGGCGCCGAGAGCGACGAAGAGTAACCGTGGCTGATCTAGAATACAACAAGGCGACCGATTCCGAGCACGAAATCAAGCTCGATTCGCAATTGATCTATGCCGCATGGCGGACGGGACGAGCGCGCGCTGGCGGGAAGGCGGGATTCGAGGTCATGACGGCGCTGGTGGGCAACGGGGCCAAGATTAAAATAGAGGGCAAGAGCGAAAACGGCAAAAAACTGGGCAAAATAAACGACGTCATCAAAAATAACAAATTCGTCGGCGAATTCGATATCCCCGAAGATATCGATCTTGATGATGCGGTGTTTTTCAAAGTGGAACTTCCGGGAAACGGGCTGTCCGGCGAATCCAACCGAATTCCGGCGGCTCCGGCGATAACGGTGACCAATATGAAATGGAGCGCCAAAGAGGCGCGCCGAGAGGACGTGCTGACCCTATCGGCGGATGTGTCGGGATGCGACAACGGTACGGATGCGATGGTCACGATCTACGAATATGACCGCGACAACATTCACGACAAAATCGTGGAGATCCCGGCAAAGATCGAGAAGGATAAGATCGAGCTTAAGTGGGAATACGAGTATCACGAAGATACCGATGAGATCGCGACCGACGAAGAGCTGAAAAAATATGGCAAGTCGTATAATCCCCCGGAATATTTCTTCGTGATCGAGATCGACGGCCAGAAATTCGGCCGCGATCAGGAATCGGGCCTGCTGGAATTCAAGGACTGGATTGAAATTCAATTAATGAATCTGGTTGGCGACGAAACCTATACCTTGTATCTGCCTGACGGCACGGAAAGAACCGGGAAATTTGACGAGGAGGGTTTCATTCGGGAGGATAAGATACCTCCCGGCAAATACGAAATTGTCATCAAGGGGAAAGATGAGGAGAAGGAGAGCGAAGAAGGCGACGATATGGCGAATATAGAAGAAGGCGAAAAGGACTGACGGTATGAGCAAGAAATCGGGAGAGCCGCGTTATGTTTGCCCCTCCGGGGCCAGGAGCATGGTCGTCAGACTCGTTCCGGCTATCATTCTCTATCCCTCGCTTCTCACCCCCGAACTGCTGTTTGAAAGCGACCCCATTTTTCTGATCCTGCTCGGCAGAAAGAATATCTCCATAAAAGCGCAAAACGTCAATTGGCAGCTCAAAATCACCCAAAATCTGGATATGCAGAAAAGCTACACTCATACCCCGCTGTATGAGCAGCTTGGAAATAACATCAGGGTTGAAGATCCCAAAGATATAGACGACGATGAAATTTTCGGCACGAAAAGATACTTCGGCGGGTCGCTCGATAAACGGATTGTCAAAGTGTACAAGGATGCGGGATACACGAAAGTCTACAATGTCTCAGTTCGGAGAACGGGCCTTGCCGAAGAAGGGCTCTACAATTTCTTTTGGCTTTATAGCGCGGATAAATCCCTCAAAGGCGTTCTGCCCCGCCACGACTCGCGATCGGGACAACAACCGGAAACGTTACGGCTCACGAAATTTCACGCTCCCACCCGGTCGTTCACACCGAATGAATACCAGGATATTTTCGTCCGCAAGGCGCTCACCAAGTTGAAAAGGGACAAAATCGTTGGCGGCGGATGGTATCGTTTCAATGTGACAGCCCCCGCTGCGGACATCGACATCGCGACCGTCGATCGGCTCAGCCCGGTCCAAGCGTATCACCCGCTCTTCTATTATGCGACAAAACGCCATTTGAACATCGCTCAGTTATCCGATCTCCACATCAGTTCCCGGCAGAATGTCCTTTGCAAAAGCCCGGCTCGGGTCATCGAGTATGCCGTCCAGGCCGACGGGAGCACGCGCGAAGAAGACACGAACGTATCGCCCGAAATCGGGCCGATGTTCGGCATCTGTTCGAAAAACATCAAGGAGCTTCTCGATCGCATCGGTCAGGACCGTTCGATCCACATGCTCTTTCTGGCCGGCGATTTGATCGACTATATCCGAAATGTCTATGCCGGACCGGGAGTGCGGAAAGCCCGGCCCAGCGTTAAGGATATCTGGGAGACGGTCGCTATCGACGGCAGTTACGATAAGCGCTACCAATGTTATGTCGATTATGTGACCATTTATTCGCTGCTGATCTATTTTTGTGCCAGATACAAGAAGCCTGTTTTCGTCGTCTCCGGCAATCATGACTGCTATTTCGAACCGTACGGCATATCGCCGCGCGTCGTTTGGGAGTTGATCCGGGCCAATGAAGGCATCCCGGCTGATCATAATCTGACTATTTACGAAGCCATTTTGGCCTTCGGTAAAACCTATGCCGAGGTCAAATCCAAGTTCAACTTCAAACCCAAGAAGCTGGGATGGTTTTACTCCGTCCTGACGCCCTTTTCGAGTTACTTCGCTGCGCTACCGTATCAGGCGCTGGTCGGTCTGGGGTGGGGTGATGAGGAGGATGTAATCGGTCTGCCGGGCGATACCGGTCAGGGGTTTTGGGGACATCTGCCCCGGGCCGATCTGTCGATATCGGATCTGCAACTGAAGATGGTCAGGACCGCCGTCGAATGCGGCAAAAAGGTGATCCTTCTGTCGCATTTCACATTCGTGAGTTACCGTGAAGAGATACCCTTCAATACCACCGAGGAGGGAGACGTCGAATTCGACAGCGGATGGGATGCCGGCAAATTTGATATGGGCACATTCGAGAAAAATCGTAAGCCATTGTATGAAAAATACATGGAAAAAGAGCGAAGAATCCAGTGCGCCCTTTCCGGTCATTCTCACCGCCGGGGTGTCTATTCCATCCTGCGGACGGATTATTCGGGAGACAATTCGGTCAAGACGGCGGTTAAAGACTACGCCCAGTTTAATCCTGACGCCGCCAAGGCCATACCGGCGGTGGTCGTAACCGATTCTGCCGGGCCGTTGCCGAGATATAATTGGGCCAAGGAATTTGACGGATGGGGAAGCGAAAGCGCCTCCGGGGGAGCGTTCTTTTTCGACGGCGCGGGCAAATTGCAGCGCATAAGAGCCATTAAAACGTCCGTAAAACCCCGTTTCGTGGTTGCCCTGGATTATCTCGACATTATCGCCAAAAAAGCGGTCCTCGTCGAGTTCGTTTCGGACAAATTCGAAATCCGCAGGGAGAAAATGAACGACGTAACCTATGCCTTCCGTTTTGTTGTGCCCAAAGAAATTGCGAATCTCGTGTATGTCAGACAGATGTTCATGTACGTCTACGCTACCAGCGCCGAATGGAAGCGGATATCATTGACCTATGACCGGGATGCCAAACGGTGGATAATCCAGGGACGCGAGAACGTGCGAGCGTTTCGTTACCATTTTACGACCCAGCATGAACGAGCCTTGTTTTTTTCCATTCAATTCGGTTGCAAAAGCGACCTGATCGCCCATTACGATTTCGACAGCCATTGGAATTTTGAATTCCAGCTTGACAACGATACATCCGGGGGCGGGCTTTTCGGCAAGGCGACGCATAAGAAATATATCGTAAAACGAGATCGAAAACGTGCGGAGATACCGGATTTTGAGTGGAGAAAAAAATTATCCAAATACCAGTAGAACGCCGGCATGGCCCGTGGTTATCGTTCTACTCATCCTTTTTTCGGGGATAAGTTGTATGAAATCCAGACTGGACGATAAGGAAAAGGAGTTATTGGCGGATATCGAGAAATTCAATGCTTCCGTCGGTGCTGAGGGGTGGCACCTTAAGAATAAGAAATTGGAGGAGGAAAATTTGAAGGGCATCAGACTCAACAACTCCTCTCTCGAAAACGTCGATCTTCTGCAATCGAATATAACCTCCGGCGACATTCGGAAATCGATTTTTAAAGACGTTGACGCCACGGGATCGGATTTTTCCGATTCGAAATTCACCGAGGTCGAATTCAACAACTGTCGCTTCCGGTATACCAAATTCAACCGGGCGGAATTCGTGAAATGCATATTTCGCGGATGCGGTTCGGAAAACATGGAAATGGAAAACGCCAAATTCCGCGATTGCACTTTCGAAAAGGCGGACGATAATTCCGGGATCTTCACTCATGCCGAATTTACCGGCGGAAGTTTCGAAAGCTGCCATCTGGACAATTCCTCCTTTTATTATGCGCATCTAGGTAACGTGCTGTTCAAGGAGGGCCGTTTGGAAAATGTCGTTATGGCCAATACCGTCATGCAAGACATCGACTTCGAAAAAGGGTCGATCGATTTCTGCAGTTTCAACGAAAGCGACGTCAAAAGAATGACCTTCAAGCAGGTCGCCAGCAAAGGGATTACTTTCGGGAAAGCCGTGATTTCCAGACTCTCCTTTACAGAATGCGATAGATTCACCGGTCTCAATCTTATCAATTCAACATGCAGCACATTGACGATTGCATCCAGCAAACTGTTTTCCGAGCCGACCTTCTATCAATCAAATCTCGCCGGTTTGGATATACGCGACTGCAACGTGGCCTATCTCGATCTGGTCGAGTCGGTAATAACCGGCAATTCCCGGATGACTAACAGCAATATCAGCGGGGCCAATATGTCGCAGGCGAAGGTGATCGACATGGATATCAGTTCATGTGCGTTCGACGATTATCTTGTACTGGATGACGGCGTTTTCGAAAACCTGCATCTGCAGGATGTGAAATTTGATGCCAAATTGGAAGTCAGGGCCAAGAACGTCCAATATATAAATTCGGACCGTTTTCCTTCGCCCTGAGTGTTCGATTCCCATGCGGCGTCGAAGTTTAAGGAAAACAAAGCTCTTGACAACAAGGGCAACTGGTTATAAAATAAATAGTTATCACGAAAGGCAAGGATAGATGACCGGTCGAGCGGCGCTGAATTGGCCATCCGACAATGAACAGGGCAGGGCGATATGGACATAGCCAATTACTCATCGGATTCGCGGGCGGTGATCAAGACCGCCAAGGAAATCGCCACCGAATTCCGGCACCCCGAAATCGATATCGAACACCTGTTGATCGCAACGGTGCGTCAAGAGGGATCGCAGGTCGAGTCGATTCTCAATCAACTGGGCAAAACGGCCGGATTCATCCAATCGATCACGGAAGTATATCTCAAAGATCAGTCCAGCCGCAGCAAAGCGCGCGATAATATCACCATCTCACCGGCCGTCCAGGAAACGCTCAACCGGGCCATCGAGGAGAAGGTCAAGCTCTATGACGCCTTGGTGGAGCCGGAGCATATCTTCATCTCGATCTTTGACCCCAAATCGAAACTGGCGCCCTACGTCCGCGACAAGATTGGCATCGCCAAGGAAGATATCTATCGGGCCATCGCCGAGGGCAAAGCGGTGGAGGAGATCGCGACCGGCGGCAGACCGCCGGGCGGCGAAGAAGCGGGCGAAGGCGAGACGAAAGTCGCCGGGACGCTGCGGTACTGCACCGATCTTACCAATCAGGCGGCGGCGGGGCAGTTCGATCCGGTCATCGGGCGCGATCTGGAGATTCAGCAGGTGATCCAAATCCTCCAGCGACGGCGCAAAAACAGCCCGGTGCTGGTGGGCGGGCCGGGCGTGGGCAAAACCGCCATTGTCGAGGGTTTCGCTCAGGCGGTCATCGACGGCAATGTCCCCAAGGCCATGCAGGATGCGAAGGTCATGGAAGTCGACATGGGGGCCATGGTGGCCGGGGCCAAATATAAAGGCGAATTCGAGGAGCGGTTCAAGAGCCTGATCGGCGACGTGGTCAAATCGGCCGGGAAGATCATTCTCTTTATCGACGAAATCCACACTATCGCCAACAAAACCGGCGGCAGCGACGCCGCCAATCTGCTCAAGCCGCCACTGGCGCGCGGCCAGATACGAGTGATCGGCGCGACCACCGAAGAGGAATATACCAAACATCTTGAAAAGGATAAAGCGCTGGAGCGGCGGTTCGAGAAAATCTTGGTCGAGGAACCAAATTTCGACGTCGCCGTGCGGATCGTGAAAGGCGTCGTCTCCAAATACGAAGAGCACCACAAGATCAATTACACGCATGGCGCGTTGGTCGGGGCCGTCAAATTCGCCCAGCGCTACCTGAGCGAACGGAATCTGCCGGATGTCGCGCTGGATATAATCGATGAGGCCGGTTCCGAATTCGGCGTCAAGGAGGAATTCGCCAAAAGCAAGATCCCCGATCTGGAAAAACAGATCGCCGAGTTGAAAAAGCTGGTTGGTGCGTGCGATGGGAAAGATCAGAACAAGGACCGCGAGCCGTTCGACAAGCTGCGGCTGGCGTATAATGAATTCTGCCATCAGATGGATTTACTCGAAGGATACTGGGGTTATCGCGTGGATGTACAGGCGGGAGAATCGGCATGATCGACGAAGAAAAAATCAAACTGGATGAGCTAAAGCGGGAATTCCAGGAAAAGACGGTGCGATTCAAGCAGCTAAAAGGCGCGGTGGAATCACTCGTCCATGAAATCGACAGCCCGGAAATCGCGGCCGTTATCGCGCGCCGCACCGGCATCCCCGTAGCCAAGATGATGACGGCGGAAAAAGATCGGCTGATCAATATGGAGTCATTCCTGGCAGCCAAGATCGTCGGCCAGGAAAAGGCCATCACCGCCATCGCCAACGCCATCCGCAAGGCGCGGGCGGGACTGAAAATGCCGAATCGTCCGGTGGGATCGTTTCTGTTTCTGGGGCCGACCGGCACGGGCAAGACATATCTGCCGAAGCTGTTGGCGGAATTTCTATTCGACGACAAGAACGCCATGGTCCGATTGGATATGTCGGAGTTTATGGAATCGCATTCGGTGGCCAAGATGATCGGCGCTCCGCCGGGATATGTCGGCTACGAAGAAGGCGGTATTTTGACCGAGGCTGTCCGCCGGAAACCGTTCTCGGTAGTGCTCTTGGACGAGGTCGAAAAGGCCCATCCGGATGTGTTCAATGTCCTGTTGCAACTTCTGGACGATGGCCGGCTAACCGACGGCAAGGGCCGGACGGTCGATTTTTCGAACACGCTGGTGGTGCTGACGTCGAATTATGCCGCCGATCGCATTCTAGACGCGGATCGCGAGGGGCGCGAGGTCGACATGGAGGAAATTCGCGGTTTTCTGTTCTCCAAGTTCCGGCCGGAGTTTCTCAATCGTCTCAACGATATCATCGTCTATCATTCGTTCACGCAGGAACAGGTGGAACGGATCGCCGTGCTGGAATTCAAGCAACTGGGAGTATTGCTCAAGGACCTGAATATATCGGCGACGTTGAGCGAAACAGCCCAGAAAAAACTTGCGCGCGACGGCTATACGGTGGAACTGGGCGCGCGGCCGATCCAGCGCACGATCGAGCGGGACATCATCAACCGCATGTCGGTCGATATTATCACCGGCGATATCGAGCCGGGCGATAATATTTTGATCGACGTCGATAATGATGCGTATAAATTTACCAAGAAAAGCAAAACATAATTTTCAATCCATGGAGGCATAGATGGCAAAGTTCATCCTTGGGGCAACCGAACGGATCAAGCGGGATGACTCCATCCCCGTCGAGCTTCTCCCGTCGAACAAAATTCTCTACGCGGCGCGCCTCAACAACGATGAAGAGGCCGACGTGGCGCCGGTCCGATGCAACAACATGAAGGAAGTGTTCGAAAAGTTCCGGCCCGGTTTTTCGGTGGAACTGGAGTCGACCGAGGGGGAGCAGGTCAACGCCGATTTCGAGATCAAGGCGATGAAGGATTTCGGCAGCAAGCAGTTGGTCGACCAGAGCGACTATCTGCAGAAGGTTTACTACGGCAAGGAAATCCTAAACGACCTGGAAAAGCAGCTCAAAAAGAACGCAGCGCTGAAAAAGACCCTGACCAACGGCGAGAAGAAGAACGCCTTGCTGAAGGTCATGCGCTACTACATCGATCTTCTCAGCGAAGAATAGAAAAGAGGTGATCCAAATGGGCGAAGAAGAAAAACAAGAACTGCAGCCGCAGAAGGAAGCCGCGGAGCAGGCGGAAACGCCGGAAGAAGCGGTCGTTGAGAAGATATCCGATGATGAATTCGCATCGCTTCTGGGCGAGGCGTTCGGCGACTACAAGCAATTGGCCTCGCTGTTGCCGTCGTTCAAAACCGCCGATGGCGATTTGATTCGGGGCGTGGAATGGCTCGACCCCAAAAAGAGTTTTCAACGCAAGGAATTTCTGACCAAGAAGGATTTCGACGGCCAGCGCCGGCTGTTACGCCAGCGGCTCGATGCCTGGGTGAAATTTTTGGCCAAGGATGAAAGCGCCGACGCCGTCCGCAAGAAATTGACCGACGAATCGACCAAACTGGAAGAAAATCTGGAAAAGAACATGAAGAAGGTGCACCGGGCCGCCCGCGAACTGGAGACGACCTATCGCGCCATCGACAAGTTCTTTGCCAACGCTCAGCAGGAGCCGGATGAAAAGGTCAACGCCTGGTTCGCCAACATCGGACCGGAACAGCTCGTCGACCCCGACGACAAGGAGAAATTCGAAGAGCTCACCAAGGCCATCGCCGACGAGTATCGTGAATGGGATATCCATAATTCCTACGCCATGTTCGTCGTCCCCGGGTATCTCGGCAGTGTGGAAAATATTGACACGGTGGCGCGCCAATTGGGTCTGGCCAATAAGGTGCACATCATGACCGACCTGCCCGACCTGGAGAGCGTGGACGAGGTGATGGATTTGCTGGAAGATCCCAGTTTCCAGAGCCTATCCGGAATAGACAACTACAAGCAGTATATATCGCTGTTCGCCAATTACCTGCTGGCGCGAGAGAAGAATCAGTACGAGGACGAGGATGTATGGATTCCGCCGTCAGCGGCCGTCGCCGGCAAGATGTATCAGGGCGATACGACCGTGGGCATGCAGCAGCCGATGGCCGGCTTCAAATTCGGCAAGATCAACGAAGCCAAGTACCTGCGTTTCCGCGCCAATCAGCCCGACGCCAGCAAGATCAACGAGAAGGCCGTCAATCCGATGGTCGATTTCAAAGGATCGCCGGTGTCGATGGGGGCCGCGACGCTGTTCAACAAGGAAACCTTCAACGTCTATTCCATCCGGCGCACGTACGATTACGTATACAAGACGTTGCGCAATTATCTCAACAAGCAGACGTTCACGGTGATCGACCAGAAGTTCATCGACACCATGCGCCGGGATATCGACAAGTTCATGAAGGCCATTTCCGGCGGCGACAACATCCTGCAGGATTACAAGGTCGAGATTTTTGCCGATGAGGAAATGCGCAAGAAGCAGGAAATCGACATCAAAGTGGCCCTCAACCCGAAATATCCGGCGCGGACGTTCAATATCGAATTCACCGCCTGGAATGAGGGCGACCAGACGAACGTGAAAGACAAATAAAAACCTGTTTTGCCTGCACCGATGATCCGCCTTTTTGACATAGGCAAAAACATGACAAGTTTAGAATAGAACCTCAGTATAAGGAGAGCCAGTCATGGCCAGAAGACCAGTCCTTGAGATTGACGGTGTGGTATTCAAAAACGTCTACGAGGTTACCTACGAACTCTATACCGCCAAGGACGAAACTGGGCGTCCCACCGACCGGGCGCATGCCGGGACAATCAAAGTCAAAATCGAATCCGACCCCGAAGGGAACGTCGATATCGCCCGGTGGGCGATGGATACCAGCAAGCCTAATTGGAAAGGCGGCAAGGTGACCTTCAAAAATCCGGACGACGCCACCATGAAGGAACTTACTTGGGAGGACGGATTCATCACCCGGTACGAAGAGGTCGTTCCCCATGTCAAGGATCGTCCTGACGATCAAATCTATCAATATTTCGAGATATCGTGCCGTAAGGTCGTTGTTGGCGACGCCGATATAGACAATCGCTGGCAGGAATAGCCGGCGCTGATGATGATGCCGGGCAGGGGGAATCTGCCCGGCATCTGTCTTCTTTAACATGCGGTAACAAGAATGCGGGACGAAAAGCCTGACAAACGGGCCGGCCTGCGGGCAACGGAAACCTCCTCCAGCACTTCTTCCGATACCCTGCCGACCAGCCAGATGGACCGTGAGATCGCCGGGATGCAGGCGCTGGTCGAGACGTCCGCCGGCTGCGAGCTGGTGATCGACAAAAAGCGGATTACCAGCGATATTTCTCGGGTCGAACTGGATCAATTCGTCGACGATCATCATTGCCTCCGGGTGCGTATTCGCGAGCGGGGGAAAGTCTCCGCCGAATCCGATTTTTCCGACCCGACGACCTACACGGGTTTTCTGGGAAAATCCATGTCGTTGACGATAAAGCCGGAGGGTGGGCAGGTCGATCCGGCCAAGGAACTCGGCTTTATCGGTGTCGTCACCAGAATCGATCTGCAAAACAGCATCGACGGCCTGAATATGGTGATTATCGAGGCGCACAGTCCGACGATATCGATGGACGGCGGCCGCCACAACGCCTTTTACCACGATCAGAGCGCGAGCGATATTATCGGCGCCATTTTGAGAAATTACCCCATTTCGCTGGGCAAAGTGGATTCCTCACAGGGAACGTTGAGTTTCAGCGTGCAGTATCGGGAAACCGATTACGAATATGTGATGCGGCTGGCGGGGGCCGCCGGTTTGTTCGCTCATTACGACGGCAAGGAGTTCCGGGTTACCAAGGCCGGGACGGTCGATGTCGAGGAATTGGTGTGGCGGGAAACCCTCGGTGCGTTCACCTTGGGATTGGGTACGGCGGCCGCCGAATTTAACACCCAGGTTTACAATTACGAGCAGAAAAAGACTTATACCCAAGACAGCAAGTCTCTATCGCAGCAGGCGGCACTGTCGGAAATATCAAAAATTTCGCCGGATGCTTCCAAGAACATCTATCCGGATTCCGGCTTTTCGACTTCCGCCCAGGTAGTCGCTGACGCTCAATCGCTGGATCAGGTTCTGCAATTGGACCGCAACCGGTCGCTGGGGCGGATGATCACCTGCCGGGGACAATCGGTAATACCCAAAGTGGCTCCGGGACACTGCGTCAAGGTTAAGGGGATGAATCGCCTCGACGCCACCTACTGGGTCTCGTCGGTCCGGCATATATTCGACGAAAGCGGCAAATACCACAATGCTTTCGTCTGCACGCCGGTGGATATCGCCTTTCCCCAATATCGCTCGGCTCGGCCAACGATAACCAACATGCAAATGGCGGTTGTGGTGGATAACAACGACCCCGATCAATTGGGCCGGATCAAGGTGCAATTTCCGTGGTGCGAATCGGATGAGACGCCGTGGGTGCGATTGATGACGCTGCATGCGGGGAAGGATCGCGGATGGGTGTGCCTGCCCGAGATCGGTGATGAAGTGCTGGTGGGGTACGAACAGGGATCACCCGACCTGCCGATCGCCCTGGGCGCGCTCTACAACAAGGAAAGCAGCCCGCCCGGTGACGCCGTCGGGGACATAAATAACGTCAAGATGTTCATCACCCGCACCGGCAACAGCCTGGTTTTCAAGGATACCGACGGATCGGAAGAGGTGCACCTGATCACCAAAGACGGAAAAAACAAAATTACCATGAAAGTCGGCGGTCCGACGGTAATCGAGAGCGAAGGCGCCATTAATATTCAAGGAGGCGGAGATATCACCATCGAAGGGGCCAATATCACGCTGAAAAGCGACGGCAAGATCGAAATGAAGTCGGGGATGGATACCAAGATAGAGGCCTCAGCCAATCTGAATACCAAGGCCGGGGCGCAACTGCAAATCCAGGGGATGACGGTGACCGTTAAAGGGACGCCGATTCAGCTCAATTGACGGCACGTATGGAATACCTGGCACTACCATTCGTTTTGCGAGAAGGATACCTCGACCGGGCCAATCTCCAGGAATCGCTGGCGTTCTCCATCGGTTTGATTCTCTGCACCCGGGTCGGAACGATGCCGTTCGAGCCAGAATACGGCTGCGATATATGGGAGCGCGAATATACCGATATCCAGATGGCGAACAAGGGCGACATGCGGTCGTCGTTGCGGAACGCCATAGACAAATTCGAAAAACGGCTGTACAACGTGTCGGTCTCGTTCGCCGGAACCGAGGCCGCGTCGGATCAACTGCGAGGATTGACTGTCAAGGTGACCGGCAATTACAAGGACGGCGGCGAAGAGCGAAAATTCGAAGCCGGCTATCGACTGGAGTGATTTCGTGAGTGACGCGAGCAAGAGTGCCCGGCCGTCGCGGCCGAAAACGCAAGAAGAAATTTTCACGGCCATGCACCGGGAACTGCGGGCCTGGAACCCCGAAATTCCGGAATCGCCGGATCGGCTCGATCCCATACTGCGGCTCCTCCTTCAGCTTTACGCCGGGCAACTGGCCCGCATCGACAGCCGGGTGGATATGGTCTGGGATGTGGCCACCAATGCCCTGATCCGTTCCGTTTGCCCCGAAAGCATGCGCTGGCCGGTGCCGGCCTTTACCGTCATGCGTTGCGAGCCCAACGATCCGATCGTCGATATCGATACGCACGTCAAATTTTTCTATCGCGAGACCCGTGAGGGCGGGCAGACGTTCTTTTTCTCGCCGCTCCGCCAGGAACGGCTCGTGGCCGCCAGGGTCAAGTACGTCTTTCTCCGGGCGGACGATGCCGTCACCGACCTTTCGCCGCAGACCGGAGAGGAGCTTTCGGCGACGTCGCGGCCGCGGATCGCGGCCAGATCCGGTGCGAAATACCAGATATATATGGGCATCGACTATGACGGGCAACCCTCCGATCTGACCGGCGCGTCGGTTTTTCTAAAAGGCGTGCCCGGTACCCTCAAGCAATTGCGCTGGTCGACCTGGTACCCGGGTTCGAATTTCGGCGGCTTTTACGAGGACAGCGGGTTTTGTCCCGGTCTGATGGAATCGCTGGAGGTGATGTTTGCCGGAAACGGCCGGGGTGCCGACTGGGGCGGATTACGCACCAGCGCCGAGCTGTTCAAACCACTGGAGGACAGCTTTGTGACGCTATCCGAACGGTTCACGTCCACGTGGGAGGTGGGGCCGCCCGATGGCCAAGTCATCGAAATGCTGAAGACCGGCGGCGACAAACCACCCGACGAGGCGGAACGGTTGCACTGGATTCGTCTCGATCTGCCGCCGGGAGGCGACAAATCCCGGCTCTATTCATCGTTCGAAGCATATTTCAATTGCTTTATCGCCGTCAACAGGAACGACCTGACGCTGTTCAAGCACACCGGCGGCAACCGAATGGTGGAGGTCGAGTTGCCGGAGGACCTATCGCATGTTCTCGAAATATCCGGTGCGATCGATTCGGCCGGACGCGATTACGTGCCCCGGCATGAGATCGGCGCCGACACGTCGCAGCGGTTTTATTCGCCGGAAGAGCGGGGTAACCGACTCGTCTTATGGTTCGATTTCTCATCGGCGCTGGAAATGCCACCCGATTCGCTGACGGTCAATTATGCCGTGACGGCCGGGACCGACGCCAACGGCATCGAGGCCGGGAAAATCAAGGATTTATACGAAAGCCATCCCGGCATTTCAGCGGCGGTCAATATTATCCCCACCGCCGGGGCCATTCCGGCCAAAACCGAAAAACAGATCGTAACGGAGGTGGCGGCGCGGCTCCGCAATCGTGATCGGTCGCTGAGTTTCCCGGAAATATCCCGATGGGCCAAAACATTCGACCCCCGAATCACGGACGTGACCAGTGAAAACGGCGTGGAACGATTCGAGCGGGGAGTTCGCCGGTGTATCGTCGTCACAGTAAAGGTCGGCAAGGCCGAATTTTATTCCGATGACGAAATCACCCTGCTGCGGACCAGGCTGGGGAATTTCCTGAAATCACGTTCGCCGGTCAATACCCATTTTCGGGTGGAGATCGCCTCGGCATGATATACTACGGCGATGACAAAATGCCCGATCTGTGCAGCCGCCGGCATCCCTTTCACTATACCACGGCGCTGAATTTGCTTGCCAAGATGGGCGTCGCGCCCGACCGGGTCGAAATGATCGCGATCGGCGTCCATGAGAATTTCAAGGGCGAGGTCAGGAGCCAGAAGCCGAAACCCGGCACCGCCTTGAAAGGCGCCCGGGTAATTTTGGAAATCGGATATCCCAGCGCTGTCGATATGATGCCGTATCAGTTCTTCTATGGGCTCTATGGCCGGACGGCCCGCGGCAGCGAATGGGAGCGGCATGCCCGGCAATTGATGGCGCCGTATGACGCCGCCGTCATTCGCCATGAAGCGGCGGCCCGGATGGACGCCCTGCGGTTCACTTTCGGAGTGCTGGATGAAGGTCACATCGACCGCTATCTCGGCCTGTTTGATTTTGATCTGGACAAGAAAAAGCACGGTTTTCAGGAAGAAGTGATTTGGGCGGCGGTGTTGCCGTCGTTCCATCTCTGGGCGGGAAATCCCAAGAAAGTCGCCGACGCGCTGGCGCTTCTATTCGGGTATCGTTTTCAAATCATCGAGAATGTCCCTTCCCAGTATGATATCCCCGAGGGTATACAGTACCGCCTTGGGGCGAAATCGGGAAGGCTGGGCCGGGAGAGCGTCATCGGGCGGTCGTTTTCAGAATACGATTCGACTTACGAAATAATCGTCGGCGGTCTTACCCGAAAAGACGTGGCCGGGTTTCTGCCCGGCAAGGAGACACGGCGGAAACTGGAGTGGGTGCTAAGCGTGTGCATGCCGGGAAATCTGGACTATCGCTTCCGGTTCGAAATCGATGATCCGGCGATGATCCTGGGGAAACACGACCGGGAATCCCGTCTGGGTTATTCATCGCATCTCCACGGACAGATCACGGCGGCTCGCCACTCGGATGGAGCATAATGGGATGGTATTAGCTTGACATAAAAATGTTTGGCGTATAATTTGAAACGATCGGAGTCTGGGAAAAAGAATGAGTGACTTTAGATTATATTCGGTCAACTGGCAGGATGGGATGCTTATTACCAGGGAGCATCTCCGCGACCAGGAGAAATATTTCGAGGAGCTGGTCAAATGGCATGCCATGCAGGCCGGCGACAGATACGGATTGATTCGCAGGTCCCGCTCCGGCCGCCCGGCGCTCAGTTTGAACCTCTCCGTCAGCGGTAATCGTCTTCAGGTGGAAGTTGTTCGTTGTCAAGCGGTTACGTCGGGTGGCGCCTACATGGATATCGGCAATGACGCGAGTGATGTGATTCGCGGAGAAGGCGAAATCGGCGACACGACAATTCCGGTTTATATCGGAGTCGACGGCGACCGAAAGAAACAGGTCGGCGATCCCGACCCCGGCGAGGATTTTCCCCGCGTGCCGTATCTCGTCAACCGCTATTCGGTGCATGTCGGCGCGCTGCCGAACATGCCCGAGGGGGATTTTTTGCAGGTGGCGCTTTTGAATGTCAACGGCAGCGACGTCACCCCGTCCCCGGATTATTATCCTCCCTGCCTGACCCTTTACGCCGACGAACGCCTGGCCGAAAAGGCGACCGATTTTCGCAACCGCATGGAAAACCTGCTGTCGCTTTCCACCCGGGCCTACAAAGCCGTAGCCGCTTCAGGTACAATGGCCAAGGAAAGCACGTCGCTGCAGATCGCGTTCAGGGATACCGTCAGCACTCTGGTGTATCATCTGACATCGACGCTCGATGATTTCGTGGTCGGCCCCAATGCCGGGCATCCTTTGGAGATGGTTGTCACCTTCAAGAAGCTGTTTCGCGTCTTTTCAACCATGGTGAATCTCCATCCCGGTGTCAGCGATTACCTGAATGAGAAATATTTCAGCAAACAAGGCGGAGTACAGATCGGCCGATACATGTCGTCCATCGAGGCCTTTATCCTGACCGAGTATGATCATCGCAATCTGGGCGCTCATGTGCAGATGATCGATACCATCCTGGAAACGCTTCGCGCCGTCGTGGCCTTCCTGGCCCAGACCAAGCGAGAGGCCATGGGCGATCAGGTTGTCGCCACCGAGACCCTGACCTATTCCGGCCGCACCTATCGCAATAAAGTATATAGCACCAGCCGCCATGAAAAGATCGGGGAGCTGAGCTACCTGATGATCGAGGTGGCCGAACCGAGCCCGGTTTCGGATGTCGTGGCCTTGATGTCGAAGGACCTGTTCGGCGACGTGGAATGGCGCAGCATGCAGGTGCGCCTGGGCATCAATGACGCCCGCGGCCTCGGCGAAACCGATCCGGTCGACGTCGATACGACTTCGTTCGGAAATAAGGTGGCGCTGCATCCCCGGGACATGCTGGAATCGTCATCGGTGCGGCAGGTGACGTTGATATTTCGCGGCGCGCCCGACCCAACCAAATTCGCTAATCTGGGTAAAATGGATTTGATCGTATATGCATTGTAGTCATGGATGAACGGAAAACGGCGTGGATATAAAGACATACATTGACGATTTATTCCGGTACCTCGATACGTTCGAGCGGCGCTCCGGTGAATTCGAAACGGAAGCGTTCTTGCAGACATACAACGGTATCTATGCCGTTTTTCAGGCGCTGCGGCAGCAGCGATCGGAAGCGATCGAGGTCGATCGATATTTTCTGGACCGGATTAAGAAGGCGCCGATAAACTCGTCCGATCTGCGCCAGGTGGCGATCCAGGTTTTGATCACGTTCTTCGAATCGGAAGCCGATATCGACGGCCAATCGAACAAGTCGTATCTATACTGCCGCGACCTGCGGCCGACCAAGCGGGACATCGGATTTTTCGAGGATTACCTGGTGCCGCTGTTGTTCCGCGAGGGGAGTTTCAACAACAACTTCCGTCTCAATGAATATTTTCTGCAGGAGATCGCCCGCTACCTGAACAAATTCGGCCGCAAGGTCGAAGACCAGATCACGCCGGAGCAGTTTGCGGCCCTGCCCGACCATGCCAAATTTTTGACGCTGATGCGCCGCCGCATCGCGCTGGGTGAGGATATCATCCGCGATCGCGGCAGCCTCGAATTTCATCTCCAGCGCATCGACTCCTTTTCCAAGCTGGGACGCAAGAGCCAGTTGTCCGACCAGTATCTTACCAAATGGGATTACCTGAGGAAAACAAGTTTTTGGGCCACGGTGAAGGCGTCGCTTTTAGGCCTATGGGGCAAATTCAAGGGCGCCTTCCGCAATATCCGCTATTTTCGGCTGGTGATGACGCAGCGCACCGGGGCCTATCTGTTCTATGGCCTGATCATCGCGCTGTTTATCTTTCTGGCCATATATGTTCCATCGAAATGGCATGACTACTCGCAGCATAAACTCGAGGAATTTCAGCATAAGGCGAACACGACGCAATCCGGACCGGGTTAACCGGCGGCGCCATTGGGAAATACATAAATGGGATTTGCCAAAGTATTCAAAATATTCAAGAAGGGCGCCAAAGTCGCCGGCAAGCGCAAAGGCAAGAAAAGCGCCGAGCCGGTACGGTGGCCGAGCGGCACCCGTATCGGTATTTTCGGACACGCCAATTCGGGCAAGACCGTCTATTTTACGGTCCTCAATGAAGACTGCAAAATATCGAAAAAGTTGCAGATCTCGGTGACGGATACCGCCACCGCCGGCGAATTTCTGTCGCATTATCGTTCCATCTGGGGATTGGGCACGGCCACCGACGCCGGGACCGTCGTCGATTTTCGGGGCGAACGCAAATTTCCCGATTCCTCCAAAACCGACAAGATTCTCAAATTCAACGCTATCGTGGACCGGTCGAAAAAACTCTCGGTCGTAACCTATGACTATCCCGGCGACGCCGTCTCGATATCGTCCGGCGACGAGGCCTCCGACAAGGTCATGGATTTCATGGCCGGATGCGACGGCTTGCTGTTCTTTTATGATCCCAAAATACTGGGCGCGGAATTGGAAAGCCAGGCCCGGGTGGCGTCGTATGTGAATATGCTGGAAATTCTGGCGCCGATTCGCACCCGGCTGCCGATTCCGATCGGCGTTGTCATCACCAAGGCCGATATTTTACCCGGTTTCAACGAAGAACGGGCTCAGCTCATCGGCCCCGAGGATGAATACCTGACGTCGGAAGATTTCGATATTTTCCTCGAACGGGTGCTGGGCAGCGCGAAAGTGGCGTCGGATTCGGCCTGGGCCGGTTCGGTGCGCAGTATCCTGGTCAAGCTCAAGGAATTTCTGCAGGTGGTGCTCCGCCGTACGCTCGATTTCCAGATGTTCTTCATCTCGTGCACGGGCGTCCAGCCGGAGAAGATCGGCACTGACGTCGGGCATTCGATTTATGCCCCGCCGCCCAAGATGCAACCGGTGGAGGTCAAGGAACCGTTCTATTGGCTGCTCAATTCGATTGTCCGCAATAAGCGGCTGTCGCGGCTGCGCTCGGTGGCAAAATACGTTGCAATGGCGAGCGTGTTGTGGATGGTTGTTTTCTCGCTGCCGTACCTGTATCATTTCAAGATCACCTATCCCAAGCCGGCGGAGGTCGAACAATCGATTGCCGAAGCTCACAACGGCAGCCTGATCAGCGCCACCCGCAATGAACGGGCGCAGATCATGAAAGCATACGACAAATACGACCATGCCCGCGTCGTCAACTGGTTTTTCGGACAATTCCGCGGCCCGGCGCGGCGGATCGCCGATTCGTATCGTGAGGATAACTACCAGAAGGCGATGCAGGAATTGAAAGGATATATCGGGCAACTGGCCTCGGTTATCGCCACCCCATCGATGTGGCCGCAGGTCAAACCGACCGATCCGGACGTCGTTATAACCACACCGGAGCAGGATAAAATCGTTGCAGGATTTCATACCTATCACGACACCGGCGATTCGTCATCAACGCTGTTTATCATGAGCGGACGGGCGCTGGAGTATTGGGATTTATTTCTTACCGGTGTAAAACAGCCCAAGGATTCCGCCACCTGGGAAACCATCCAGAAGCAGGTAAAACAGGACAGCAGTCTCTATTGGGGCGAGTTGAGCCCGGAGGAACGCCAGCTGGGCAAAGCGCTCACGACCATCAAGGTGCAGACCGAAAAGAAACGAGTAGTGGAGCAGGCGACGGTACAGTTGGATGACTTGATGGCGGCGATCAACAGCAATCCTTCGCCGGCCTACCGGCTGGAAACGGCCGTCGATACCCTGCGGAAGATTCTCAATCTTGTCGACAGCAAGAGCGCCAGAAAAATCAGGGCATATATCAACCAGGCGAAGGAATGGCAGGAATCCCGGACATATACCTATACGTTGGACAAACTATCCAATGACTGGCATCTGCATATCGCAGTGGCGCCGAAAAATCAGGACCCGCAATGGAAAACCGAGGGTATTTACACGACCGGCCGGGATCAGAAACTTACCTGGAAATCCGGCGATGTCATTTATATTGCCCTCGATTCCATTCATGCCGGTGGCAATGAGACGTGGGGAGCCCATCCGCGCGACAAGAAAATTCTCGGTGGAGATTTTTCGATTTTCCAGATGGAGGGGGAAATCAGATTCGTGGACGCTCAGAAGTCGGTCATAATTCGCTTCAATCCGGAACTCAAGGATCAGTTGCCGGAGTTAAAATAGTCCGATGGCGGGCGCAAAAGACAAGGAGTGAACACCATGTCGGCAAAGATATACGGATATCGGCAGGTCATTATGGCGCTCGGTGTTGTGCTGGCGCTGCTGGTGATGAGTATTCCGG